>DASZBS010000054.1:0-55466 GCA_035943995.1 Candidatus Elarobacter sp.
CGTGCTCGGCGACAACCGCGCGGAGAGCGACGACTCGCGCACGTGGGGCGTTCTCCACGACGCCGACGTGGTAGGCAAAGCGCTCGTCGGCATCTGGCCCCCCCGGACGATCTGATGCCCGACGACGACGACGATGCAAACGACGCAACGGTCATGGAGCGAGCGCAGCAGCATCGCGACCAGCCCGGATTGTCGTTGCGAGCTCGGAGCGGGGGGTCCACGCAAAGCGCGGGGGGCGCGCAGCCCAGGGCGGAGCGCCCGTCGCTGCAAGCGACCATACAATGGTATCCCGGCCATATGGCGACCGCGATGCGCAAGCTGGGCGAGCGGCTGGCCATCGTGGACGTGCTCGTCGAGGTGCTCGATGCGCGGGTGCCGCGCGCGTCGTCGAATCCCGCGCTCGACCGGCTCGCCGCGCGCAAGCCTCGGCTGGTCATCCTGGGGCGCGAGGACCTTGCCGACCCGCATGCGACGCGTGAATGGCTGGCGTGGCACGGTGCGCACGGACGGACCGCGATCGCCGTCAACGGCAAGGACCAGGGTTCGGTGAAGCGGATCGCGGCGGAGCTCGCCGCGTTCGTCGCCGAGCACGGGACGACGCGGGCGATGGTGGTGGGCATCCCGAACACCGGCAAATCCTCGATCATCAACGGTCTCTTGCGCCGCACGGCGGCAAAGGCCGAGGACAAGGCCGGGGTCACGCGGTCGTTGCAATGGTTCCGCGTTGCGCCGAAACTCGAAGTGATGGACACGCCCGGAATCCTCGTTCCGAAGATCGCGACGCCGGAAGCGCAGTGGCAGCTCGCTTTGACCGGCGCGCTGCCGCGCGAGCGCTTCGACGCCGAAGAGGTGGTCGACCGGTTCGCCGCGTGGTCGCACGCCAACCGGCCGCAGTCGGACGTGCCCGATCTCGAGACGTTCGCGCGAGCGCGGGGCTTCGCGCGGCGCGGCGGTGACATCGACTTGCACAACGCGGCAGGGGCGTACTTGAAAGACTTCAACGACGGCAAGTTCGGGCGGATCACGTTCGAGCGGCCGGAGCGCGCGTCGTGACGACCGCCGCCGACAAGAGCCGCAAGCAGCGCAACGCCACGCAGCGCGAGCGCCGCCGGCTCGACCGGCTGCACGCGTTCGAAGAGCGCGCGCGCGCCTCGGGCTACCGGCTCGTCGGCGGGATCGACGAGGTCGGCCGCGGCCCGCTCGCCGGGCCGGTCGTGGCCGCGTGCGTCGTCACCGACGGCCCGCTGCGGCTGCGCGGGCTCAACGACTCCAAGCAAGTCCCGCGCGAGCTGCGCGAATCGCTCGCGGTCGAGATCAAATCGGCGTGTGTCGCGTGGGCGATCGGCGAAGCGACCGTCGAGGAGATCGACCGGATCAACATCTACTGGGCGAGCATCCTCGCGATGGAGCGCGCGCTCGCCGCGCTGCACGTCGCGCCGGAGTATCTGCTCACCGACGCCGTGCGCATCAAGACGTGGAGCGGCGTGCAGTTGCCGGTGATCAAGGGTGACGCGAAGTGCGCCACCGTCGCGGCCGCGTCCATCGTGGCGAAGGTCCATCGCGACGGGCTGCTCGTCGCGCTGCACGACCGCTACCCGCAGTACGGGTTCGCGCAGCACAAAGGCTACGCGTCGCCGCAGCACATCGCGGCGCTCAACGCGCACGGCCCGTGCGTCGAGCACCGGCGCGCGTTCTGGCGCGTGCGCGCCGCGTGGGACGCGCTCCCCGGGATGGCGGAGTTCGTCGCCGACGCCGAGTTGCTCGCCGACGCCGAGGCGCTCGCCGAGATCGAGGACGACGCCGCCGAACAGGCCGTGCCGTCGTGAACCGCGCCGCGCGCGGGCGCGCCGGCGAGGAGGCCGCCGCGGCGCTGCTCGAAGCACACGGCTACCGCATCGTCGCGCGCAACGTTCGCCTGCCGGGTGGTGAGATCGACATCATCGCGCGCGACGGCGACACCGTGGTGTTCGTCGAGGTGAAGGCGCGCGCGAGCGCGGCCTACGGCAGCGCGGCCGGTGCCGTCGACGCGCGCAAGCGCGCGACGCTGCGCGCCGTCGCGAGCGACTGGCTGCAGGTCGCCGCACCGCGCGCGCACGCGCGCTTCGACGTCGTCACGTTCGACCGCGGGCGCGCGACGCTGCACCGCGCGGCGTTCGCATGACCTCGCTGGAAGGCACGACGCTCGCCGAACGCTACCGCGTCGACGCGCTGATCGGGCGCGGCGGCATGGCCGACGTGTACCGCGGCTCCGACGTGGTGCTCGACCGCGACGTCGCGATCAAGGTGCTCACCGAGCGCGACGACGGCGAGCGCGACCGCTTCCTGCGCGAGGCGCGCTCGATGGCGCGCCTCAACCACCGCAACATCGTGGCCGTGTACGACGCGGGCCGCGACGACGGCTGGTCGTACATCGTCATGGAGCTCGTCGAAGGCCGCACGCTGGCCTCGGTGCCGGCGCACGAGCTGACGGTGCACACCGCGATCCGCCACTATATCGAGGTGCTCGAAGCGCTGTCGTACGCGCACGAGAACGACGTGGTGCACCGCGACGTCAAGCCGGCCAACGTGATGGTGCTTCCCAGCGGTGCGGTCAAGGTGATGGACTTCGGGCTCGCGCGGCGCACGAGCGACATGTCCAGCGCGACGAGCGCCGGCGAGATCGTCGGCACGATCGCATACCTGCCGCCGGAGCGCTTCCTCGGCAAGACCGCGGACGCGCGCAGCGACCTCTACTCGGTCGGGGTGATGCTGTACGAGACGTTCACCGGGACACTGCCGTTCAAGAGCGACTCCGACGATCTCGTGGCGGTCATCTACGGTCACGTCAACGAGCCGCCGCCGCCGCCGCGCACCGTCAACCGCGCGGTCCCGGCCGAGATCGAGCACGTCATCTTGAAGCTCATCGAGAAGGAACCGGACCGGCGCTATCAGACCGCGCACGAGGTGGCGGACGAGCTGCGCGCGCTGCTGGGCGAAGGGCCCAGCGTGCCGACCGATCCGGCGCTGCACCAACCGCCGTCGGCGGCGGCCGCAGCCGAATCGAAGTCGGGCAAAGCGAACGCCAGGGAGCACGATCGTCGCAGCACGGTCGAGGCGGACGCGCGCGAGATGCTCGCGCGCACGTTCGGCAAGTCGAAGTCCACCGTCGACGTCGGCTACTCCGAGACGCTGGCCGGCATGCTCGCGACGCGCAAGCGCGATTATCCCGAAGCCGTGCGCGCGTACCGGGCGGCGCTGTCGGCGTTCACCGAATCGAAGAACGAGCTGGAGCGCGCGAAGACGGCGCTCAAGTACGCGACGATGGAGCTGCAGAAGATCACCGAGTTCGACCGCACCGGCGCGCGCATCGACCGGCGCGAGCTGGCCGACGCGGTCAGCGAGATCACCGACGCGATCCCGACATTCCGCGGGCGCACGATGCTCAAGGAAGTCGAAGAGGCGGAACGCCTCCTTTACGCGCTGCAGCGAACGCTGATCCGGATCCGCTAGCGCCGATGGCGATCGACGCGGTCGACCACCGCGACGCAGGTGCCGCGCTGCGGCGCCTCGCGACGCCCAACGCGCTCGCGATGGTGGGCGACCAGCTGCTCGGCATCGTCGACACGATCGCGATCGGCGCGCTCGGCACCGCCGCACTGGCCGGGATCACCGGCGCCGTCGGCGTGTTCATGGTGCTCGGGATCGGTCTGTTCGCGTTCGGTAGCGGCGTGCGCATCGTCGGCGCGCAGGCGATCGGCGCCGGGCAGAGCGCGCGCTACGGCGCGATCGTCCGCGCCGCGATCGTCACGCCGCTGGCGATCGCGCTGGTCGCCGCGCTCGCGTCCACGCTCGCGGCGCGGCCGCTGATGCACGCCATCCTGCCCGCGGGCGCACCGCTAGACGCGTCCGCGCACTATTTGATGCTGCGCTGCGCGTGCCTGATCCCGATGGTGTGCAGCGGCATGCTGGCCGTCGCGTTCGCGACCGCGGGCGAGTCGAAGCCGACGCTGCACCTGCTGCTCGTCATCAACGCCGTGCACGTGCCGCTGGTGTTCGTGCTCGCGCTCGGCGCCGTGACCCACCACGCGTTCGGGCTGACGGGCGCGGGGCTGTCGTCGCTGATCGCGGAGCTCGTCGGGCTGGCGTACATCGTGCGGGTGACGATGAAGCGGCCGGACCTGGGCATCTTCTCCTCGCGCGCGATCGACCGCCGGCTGGTCGCGCGCACCGCGTCGATCAGCTGGCCCGAGTTCGTGTTCCTGACGCTGCAGATCGCGCCGGAGCCGGTCACCATCGGGCTGCTCGCGCCCTACGGCACCGAGTCGGTGGCGGCGTTTCGCGCGCTGTCGCTCGTCAGCGACGTGACCTGGGCGCTGCCGGGCGCGCTCGGCGACGCGTCGGAAGTCGTGCTGGGGCAGCGCATCGGCGCGCGCGACTACGCCGGCGCGAAGGCCTTTCAGCGCGCCGCGACCCGGTACGGCGTGCTCGTGTGCCTGATCGTCGGCGGCATCGTGGCGGTGCTGGCGTGGCCGCTCGCGGCGATCTGCACGCTCAGCCCCGCGCTCGCGACGCTGGCGGCATGGCCGCTGGCGGTCCACGTCGGCGTGACGCTGCCCCTCAAAGGCTACGGCATGACGGTGCTCGCGCCGATCCGCGGCGCGGGCGACACGCGCTTCGTGATGGTGATGGGGATCGTCACGACGATCGTCGCCGTGGCGGGGATCTGGGCCGGGATCACGCTGCTGCACTTCGGGCTGTGGGCGGTGCCGTTCGGCTGGATCGCGAGCTGGCTGGTGCGCGGTGCGATCACGACGCTGCGGCTCAACGGCGGCGACTGGGAGCGGCGGAGGCTCGCCGCATGACGTTCGTTTCGCTCGTGTTCGGCGTCGCGCTCGTCGCGATCACACTCCCGCCGACATCATCGCTCAGGCGGAGCGACGATGCGTTCCTGCGGGCGTATCCGATGACGATCGACGCGCGCACCGTCCACATCCCGCACTGCAGCGACGTCGACGCGTTCGAGGGCGAGCTTGCATTCGCGAACGTCGAGGTGAAGGCGCACGTCCCGTTTCCACGCGTCGACAGGCGCGGCAACTATACGGGCCGCACGCAGTTCACGATCCGGCACGTCACCCTGCACGTTCCCGCCGCCGTGGTATGGCCGGGCATGACGCGACGCGACCGCGCGGAAGCCGCCGCGGCAGTCGCCGCCTTGCGGCATCACGAAGTCGGGCACGTGCGCGTCGCCGCAGCGGAGGTTGCGCGGCTGAATGCGCTTACGCTCACCGTCACGCCGGATGCCGAGGCATACCGCCGCACCGAGATGCGTCGTCAGACGGCAGGGCTCGACGCGATCGCCCGCGCGCAACGGGCGTATGACCGGCTCACCGAACACGGCCGGAGCCAGCCACGCGCGCCCGGTCCCCTCCGCGGTCCCGTCGCTGAGATGCACTGCGAAAGAACAGTAACCACGTTGTAACCGGGTGGTTTCACACTGAGAATGTCTCGCGGAGGGGCATCATGTTCGAAACCATCTCGGCCGGCTCAGGACCCCCGGCTCGTGCGTCACGTAACCCCGCGCAGGTGACCGATCTGGCGACTCGGCGCCGATGCGACAACTTGCTCCATTCGATCACGCTCGTCTTCGGCGGAATTCACTACGGGACGTTTTCGGTCCAGGCGCCGTATCCGAAGGGGAAGCCGATCGTACTCTATCTCGTTCCTGCGCAGGATCGCGGTCAGGCCGCCGGCGACGAGCTTTGCGGACCACTCGACTGCCTCATCACCGACGACGCCGCGCTCGCACTCGAACGAGTCGCGCGGTAGACGATGCTCGTTCGTCCGCGCGTACTCTCGATCATCACAACGCGGCAGTGCACCGCCGCGTGCGATCACTGCTGTGTCGGCGCGAGCCCGAAGGCGACGACGAAAATTCCCGTTCCGCGGGTTCATGCGCTGATTGATGAAGCGACGCGCATACCGTCATTCGAGCGCGTGGTCTTTACCGGCGGCGAGTGTTTCCTCCTTGGCGACGATCTGGACGCGCTCGTGCGGCATGCTGCCGGCAACGGGTTTCGCACCCGCGTCATGACCAACGGCTATTGGGCCGTCAACGAACGCGCAGCGCAGCGGCGCACCTGCACCCTGCGTGAGAACGGCCTCGACGAGATGATGCTTTCGACCGGGACGTTCCATCAGCGCTTCGTCCCCGTGACGCGGGTGATCGACGCGGCTCGTGCGGCTGCCGAGGTGGGAATCTTGACCCGCATCTCGATCGAAGAGTGTGACCAGTCGGCGTTCGACGACACGATTTTGCGCGCAGAGATCGCCGACTTGGTTGCGGCACGGAAGGTCTTTCTTTCGCGCGATGCGTGGATTACGGATGCGGGTGGGCGCGGAGCGACGGACCTCAGCCACGAGCGGCTGTTGTCGGGCAGCGCCATCGACGCCGAGGGCAGCTGTGCGCAGGTCCTCACGGTGATCACCGTCACGCCCGACCAGGAGCTCCTGTCGTGCTGCGGTTTTCCGATGGAACAGCTCCCACGCCTCCGCATCGGGACGGTTGCGAATCAGTCCCTCGACGACGTGCTTCGCTTTGCCCCGAACGAGCTCATGAAAATGTGGCTGCACGTTGCGGGGCCGTCCGGCATCGCGGAATTCGTAGCTAAACACATCCCTGGATACACCCTGCCGGCCTCGCCGTCGATTTGCCAATCGTGCGTTGCGCTTCAGCGCGACCGGCGCGCGATGCGAGTCATTGTGGACCACGCCGACGACATCTTGCAATCCGTTGCGAGCGCATTCATCGAGCTCCACGGCGGCATGGAGCACCTGCGCGCTTTCTAACCCCTCCTCCGAACTCAAAGAAGGGTTGACCATGTCTCAGGAACCGACATCAGATTCGCCCCCGGCGTCAACCGCGCCGCCGGCGTCTCTGGACGCATTTTCCGCCACGATCGACACGCTGACGTTCCTCGGCATACCCGTAACGTTTACGACGAAGCTCAAGCCTTACCACGGTGACCGCCTCTATTGCAAAGCCATCCTGAACGAAGACACACTGGTCGTCATTATCGATGAGGTGGGGCCCGCGACGTCAGCGGTCCCGACAAACGCGACGATCACGAACGCTAGGGTGGCCATCGCGCTCGACGGCAAGTCATCCGAAACCCAGGCCCTCGCGGGCTTCGGTTACACGGGTGGATCGCTGCACCTGACCGCTGCCTTAAGCGCCGACGAGCAGAACGTCGCGCTCACAGTAACAGAGACGACGCCCGCAACCGGAAGTCCCAAAACGGAAGTACCGTACAGTTTCGTCATCGTCCTCGATGACAACCAGGTGACGCAACTTCGATGGATCGACGAGCCGGTTCAAATCGATAAGGCCAACATACCGTCGCAGGCTCGCGTGAGAAATCCGCCGGCGAAGGTCGCCGGAGTTTCCGGGCCGTTCGGTACCGACTCGCCCTGAACTATGTGGCGCTGCGGATGAGCTCGGCGACGCGCTTTGCCGGCGTCGCTCCGAGCTCGTCCCTCAACGCCGCCGCGTGGCGGCGGAACTCGCGCCGCGCCGCATCGGTGCGGCCGCAAGCGAGATGGACGCGAATGATCGTTTCGCACGCGGCCTCGTTGAACGGATCGATCTCGACCACGTCTGAGGCGTGCGCGAGCGCGTCGTCATAGCGTTTGGCGGCGAGCGCGTCGGTCGCGAGCGCGCACGCGGCTGTACACACGACGTCATTGACCCGCACGAGCAGCGGCTGAATCCGGGCGCAGCGGTCGTACCGCCCGATCGCTCCGGAACGGTACGCGGCGATGATCGAATGCAGCTCCGCGCGCGTTTTGTCGCTCATCAGTCCTTTCCCGGATTCGCTCCGTACAACGGCTTCCGCGCGCGGCAGGTCGACGTCGATCGCAGGCGAGAGGCGGTATCGGCCCTCGCACGAGACCACGGCGTCCGGCATACTCAGCTTGCTGCGCAGCCGCGAGAGCGTAACCTTGAGATTATTGGGCCACTCGTCCGGATCGAGATGATCCCAAAGAACCTCACCGATGCGGTCGCGCGAGAGCGAGCCGTGCGTTGAGGCGAGTAGCGCGAGCAGCTCGAACTCCTTGTCCGTGAGGCGGATGGGGACGCCGCCGCCTCGCACGATCCGACCTGCGAGCAACTCGATCGTCAGCCGTGCCGAAGGCCGCTCGCGATCGCGCAAAACGCGGCGCCGTACGAACGTGTCGAGAATCCCGGCGGGCTTCCCCTGGATCAGGGCGTGGACGGCGGCTTTCATCTCTGCGCTCTCGACCGGCGCCAGGATCGCTTCGAGGGTCACCGCCTCAGCGGCGCGCGCCGGCTCATCGAGAACGTACAAGGCAGCGTGTGCCAAGGTCTGCACGTACGGATCGCGCCGTTCGTCCGCGGCCCGCACCGCGGCGCGCGCGGCTTCGAGCGCCTCATCAGGGTCGGAAGCCGTCCCGAGCCTGTAGAGGTGGGCCACCGCGGCCGTTACCGGCCATTGAACGCCGTCATCCAGTTGAATCGCCCGGCCCCGCGCAGCGTAGATCATCGGCGCGAATCCGCGCTCGATGCCCGGCGTCAGCGACTCCTCAAGAACGGTGATGTACCGCTCGAACGCTTCATCGTCGCCGTTCACCCAGGTGAACAATGCGCCGTTCGTCGCCGTATGCGCGCGGTGCAGCGGAACTTCGTCGGTCTCTAGGCGGCGGAGCAGCTCGTCGATGATGATGACGACACGATCGTTCTTCCCATGAAAGGCCGCATCGTGCGCATCGATGTATTGCAGCGTCTGGTCTTCACCGAAGCGATCGCGAGAGATCCCTGCGGCTTCTGCCGCGAGCGAGCGCGCGAGGCTGAAGCGCCCTTCCATGCCACGCATCCAGGCCGAGAAGTTGAGCAGTGATGCGCGAGCAGCCGAATGCTCGCGCGCGAAACCCCGCAGTGCCTCGTCGACCAAGTGGTCGCTCTCGGCGAACCGTCCTACATTCGTATATGACGACGCCAAGAGCATGAGCGCCAGTGCTCGCTGATCCGCGGTCGCGGCATGCGGCAAGCAGTAATAGACCGTTTCCGCCTCTCGTACGAAGGTGGCGCGATCAACAGCGAACGACCGATACGGGATCGTCGCGAGCCAAACGTTGGGATACCGCGTGATGAGACCGCGCTCGAGGCGGTCGATGATGCGTTCGTAATCACCGAGCCGCACCGGCGCCGCCGTGTAGGGAGGCGCGGCGTCGATGATCGCCGCGGCACGATGAACGTCGCCCCCGTCGAGCGCCACGTGCGCCGCCTTCGCGTATGCTCCGTCGCCCGTCAAAACGTGCACCGTTCGGTCGTAGAGCGCTTTGACGAGCGAGCCGAACCGCGAACGAAGTAAACTCACGACCTCGGGGTGAACGATCGCGCGTTCCCCGTCTACTACGACGCATGCAAGTCCGGACAGCCGCGCGAAGACGAGGTCGTCGCAGTCCGTGCCGAGGACGCGGATGAGCTCGGCGTGCGTCGCTCCCCGTAAGAGCGCCGCGACGACGAGGGCATCGCGATCGACTCCGTCGAGTCCGGCTACGACCCGGTGGGCCGCGAAGGCTAGCAGCGACGACGCCGGCAAGGCCGCGGCAGCCGCCATGAGTCCATCCGATGCGTCACGACGAAGCCGCTCGATGAACAACCGCGAGACGAGCGGCCAGCCGCGTGCGACATCGTACAGCGCATTGGCCGGCGCATCCGGAACCCCGACCGCGCGAGCGAGATCGATGACGTCCCCGCGCTGCAGCGCGAGCTCGGCGATGCCGATCGTCACGGCACGTTCGCGGGCGATGATCTGCGCGAGCGCAGGTGGGAGATTTGCGCGCGTGCTGATCGCGAGCGTCCGTTCCACGGGCAGCGCGCCGACCAGCTCGGCGATGAGATCGAGGCCCCCCGGAGTGGCCAGCATCCCCGTGACGTCACGCAACACGAACAGTTCCCGATTCCCGGACAGGGGCCATTCGCGACGCAGCGCTTCGCGAGACGTCACGAGTGCCTGCTCGCGGCGCCGCGCGAGGCGGTCAGCGGCGGACCGGGCGACGCGCGCATCGTCGCCGGCTTCGAGGGCGTCGAGGACCGGGCGAGCCGGCTCGGCGGTATCTCCGTCGGTCAGGTCGCAGCTGACGATCCGTCCGGCATGCTCGGCATAGCGCCGAAGGAACGCGCTTTTTCCGAACCCAGCAGGCGCCGAGAGGACGACGACGCGAGGAACTCCGGCGGCCACGGATGCCGCCAGGACCGAACCTGCCGTCCTATCCTGCGTCACTACACCCCATCATTTCGGTCTGCGCTGGCGCGTAGTACGACGAAGTGCGCTGTATCACCGTCCGCCCCGCCCGTTAACCGGGCTGTAACGGCTTCCATGGACGATGGTCGTACCGGGCGCCGGGTGAATGGCCCCGGCGCGCAAAGGAGTCTATGGCGGAGAGGTGCCCGTGTCGCAGTATTCGCTCGTGCTCGACGTCGACGATACCGGTCTGCGGCGCTTGTCGAAGACCAGGGCTCGGATCATCGTTGCGAAGCCGTCGGGCACTAGCAAGCCGAATGTCGCCTGGCTCGCGAATGAACCCTCCGAGACCACGACGATACGCTGGGACGAAGCGTACGGACTCTACGCGGCACACGTGCCCGTGCGCGACTGCGCGCAAATCGCGATCGTCGCCGCAGTCCACCCGGCAGAGGATTGCGTGATTTACCCCTTTGCAGGTACGGCATTCGGCGATCCGGTCACGGACGGCCGCATACCGCGGCGTCACTATGACGTCCGCAACGACGATCGGCGTCCGGCGACGTTCGGGCTTCTCCAGCACGCGACCATCAACGATCTTGCCGTCGGCGCCCCTCTCAATGCCGTGGTCTTGCCGCCCGGGTTAACGGCGGACTTCGCGGCAGTGACGACTCTGTATGTATGGACGCAAGCCGGACTCGAGGCCGGCAGTATTATCTCTCACGTACCGGCGGACGCGGCGGTTGTGACCTTCGATCCCGTGCACCGGGCTCGCCGATGCCGTTTCGACGACCGCACCGGAACGTTCGCGAAGACAGGTGGTGAACCATGAGCACTCCCAAGAGAGTTCCGATCAGGCATTTTCAACAGATGAAAGACACGTTCTGCGCGGCCGCCTCCGCACAAATGGTACTGTCCTCACTCGGCGTGATGAACCCGACAGGCCAATTCGAACTGAATGGCGCCGCCACCGGCGTGCCGGGACCTCTGGAGATGGGGAATCCGCTCGGCCTGGCATGTTCGCTGGATAGATATGCTCCGACGGGCACGTTCGTCGTGACGAGCGCTCCGATGCCCGATGCCGCGTCGGCAAACATCGTTGACGCTCTCTACGAGTTGGACGTCGCCGTTCCAGTGTTGGTCGTAGGGTGCACGCACTGGGTCGTGGTGCACGGCGTGGACACCGACGTCATGCCTGCGGATGGACAACCCTACCAGATCGAGGCCTTCTGGTTCCACGACCCCGCCGATCCACCATTGATTCCGCCTACCGGGCCCGAGCAGCACGCCCCGATTCAAGAATGGCTCAGTACATACCTCACCGGATGCGGGGAGTTTTGCGAGCCCTTCATCATCGTCGCAGGGCCAGTAACCGCTGCGGCCGGCGTCAGCGAACCGATACGGTTCGCTCAGTCCGATTCGAGCGCGGACCTGATCGACCCAGCCGATGCGGTCGAATCGGCGGCGCGGGGCCTCGAAGCATTCGGGCTTCTGCGTTACGGCTTGGCAGAGGACGACTGCTACGAGGCACAGCCTCCGCGCCTCGTTCAACGAATCGACCGGGTTGACGAATTCTTCTACCTTGTCCCATTGCGCCGTAAGGACGCGACATTTACCGTCGTACGAGTCGACGCGCTGCTCGGAACATACCTCGGGGCTCAGTTCGGCCGTCCGGATTTCCGGTATGCCGATCGAGAGCAAATGCGGTTCGAGCTCGAGGGCGTGAGCATCCGAGCCGACGGGCTCTCATCGAAGATGCGCCGCGGGACGTTCGAGGTCCAACGGATTCTCGTTTGGCGACCGTCGCTCGAAACGCCGTCGCCGTATCATCCGCTCTACCAAGTCAACGTCGGCGGCAAGACCGTGTTTGCCGACGTCGACGGCCATATTCATCGCAAGTTCACCATCATGTAAAGACGCTTCGCCTCGGTCGGACGGCCGCCGCAGTCAGCGGCTCGCGTACGTCGCTGCGTCGTCCGCCTCGAAGATGTCGAAGAACGTGTTCAGCTCCGGGCGGTGCGCCAGGACCGGGTGATTCCGGCGCACGCGCTCCTGGAACTCCGGCGGCAGGCGGTCCATCGTCAGCGTCGCGAGCTTCGCGGTCGTCTCCGCGGCGGCTTCGGGGCTGACACGCTCGCGCACCCACGCGGCGACTTCGTCCTCGTCGGCTGCAGCGACGACGACGGCGCGCAGCTCCTCCATGTCGATGCCGGTGCGCTTGCACAGAACCGCGCTCATCCCGTCGGACCGGTTGAGGTACGGCCCCATGTTGCCGCCCGGCATCTCCGCGCGCAGCTTGTCGATCGTGCGCGGCAGGAACGCCAGCCCGGCGAGGGTCTCGCGCGGGCCCCGCGGCGGGCGCGTGGTGAGGTCGAGCGGTTCCATGCGACCCGCTTCCCCGCTGCCGGGTGGCGTTCCGCTCAGCGGGCGGCGAGGTAACGCTTGCGAAGCGCGTCGAGCACCAGGGCGAAGAGGACGACGAGACCCAGCACGATGAGCTGCGTGTACGACTCGACGTGGATCAGGTTCATCACGTTGTAGAGCACGCCCAGCAGCAGCGCGCCGAAAAACGTGCCGGTGATCGTGCCGCGCCCGCCCATCAGCGACGTGCCACCGACGACGACCGCCGCGATCGCCTGCAGCTCGTAGCCGCTGCCGTTCTGCGGTGCGCCGTCCGATAGGCGCGCCACGAGCAGTAGCCCCGCGATCGCCGCGCAGCCGCCCGAGATCATGTAGACCATCATCTTCACGCGGCCCGTGTCGATGCCGGCGAGGCGCGCCGCTTCCTCGTTGCCGCCGAGCGCGAGCACGTAGCGCCCGAACGCGGTGCGGCCGAGCGCGAGCGCGCCGACGATCACGACGACCGCCATGAGGAGCACCGCGAACGGCAACCCCGGGAGCCGGAGGAAACCCGGCAGCAGATAGCCGCTGCCGAGCCAGTCGAACGGGGCGGTGTTATGGACGGGGATCGGTTGGCCGTGCGCGAGCAGGAAAGCGAGCCCGCGCGCGATCTGCATCATCGCCAGCGTCGTGATGAAGGGCGGCAAGCCGAGCCGTACCACCGGAAGCGCGTTGATCCAGCCGGCCGCGCACCCGATCAGCACGCCCGCCACCATGGTGACGACGAAATTCCCCGGCCCGCCGAACGGCAGCGCGTTCGTGACCTGCGCCATGACGACGCTCGTCAGCGCGACCAGCGATCCGACGGACAGATCGATCCCCGCGGTGATGATCACGAACGTCTGCCCGACGGCCATGATCGCGTTGGGCGTGATCTGGCGCAGGACGTTGGTGATGTTTTCGGGTTCGAGGAAGTTACCGTGCGCGAGGACGTTCACGACCGCCAGCAGCGCGACGAACGCGACCGCGATCCCGCCCGTGCGAAGCGCGGCGTCGCGGCGCTGCTTCGCCGCGACGTCGCCTGCGCGGGCGGTCATCTCCGCCTTGACGTGCGCCTTCTCGGCCGCGTCGGGGGGCTTCGGGTCGGGAACTGGCGCGTCGGGCACGTCGGTGTCGGCCATCTACGCTGCCACGCCCGCGGCGACCGCGATCACCTTGGCCGGCGTCGCGTCGGCGCGCGCGAAGTCGGCCCGAATTTCTCCGCCGCGCACCACGAGCACGCGGTGCGACATGCCGAGCACCTCGGGCAGCTCGCTCGATACCATGACGATCGCGGCGCCGTGCCGCAAGAGCTCCACCATGAGCGCGTAGATCTCCGCTTTGGCGCCGACGTCGATGCCGCGCGTCGGCTCGTCGAACAAGAACACGCGCGCGTGGCCGATCAGCCACTTCGCGAGCACGACCTTCTGCTGGTTGCCGCCGGACAAGTTGCGCACGAGCTGCTCCGGCGACGGTGTGCGGATGCGCAGCTCGGCGATCTCCGCGTTCGCGGCCGACATCTCCGCGGGCTTGTCGATGAACAGCCCGCGCTCGAACTGCGCGAGGTGCGCGAGCGTCGTGTTCTCGCGCACGCTCATGCCGAGCACGAGCCCTTGCGCCTTGCGGTCCTCGGTGATCAGCGCGATTCCGGCGGCGATCGCGCTGCGCGGCGAGCGCACCACGACGCGCTTGCCGCCGACGCTGATCTCGCCCTTGGTCGGCACGTCGGCGCCCGCAATCGCGCGCACGATCTCGGTGCGCCCGGCGCCGACGAGCCCGGCCAGCCCGACGATCTCGCCCGCGTGCACTTGGAACGCGACGTCGTTCACGCGCACGGCGCTCGCCGAGCTGACGCCGCGCACGTCGAGCACCACCGGCGCGTCGGGCGCGACGGGCGGCAGCTCCGGGAAGTGGTTCTCCAGCGCGCGCCCGACCATCAAGCGAATCAAGTCGTCGGGCGGCATCTGCGCCATCGGGCGCGTCTCGACACCGCGGCCGTCGCGCAGCACCGTCACGCGGTCGGCGATGCGCGGCAGCTCCTCGAGCCGGTGCGAGATGTAGACGAACGCGACGTTCTGCGCTTTCAGCTTGGCGATGAGCGCGAAGAGCGCGTCGATCTCGCGGTCGGTCAGCGACGCGGTCGGCTCGTCCATCACGATCAGCCGCGCCTTGCGCACCAGGCACTTCGCGATCTCGGTCAGCTGCTGCTCGGCGACCGAGAGCCGCCGCGCCGGGCGGTCGAGCGGCAGCGTGATCCCCAACTCGGCGAGCACTTTTGCGGCTTCGGACGCGGCGGCGGCGCGGTCGAGGAACAGGCCGCGCCGCGGTTCCACGCCCAGCACGATGTTCTCGATCACGCCCAGATCGGGGACCAGGTTGAACTCCTGGTAGATCATCCCGATGCCCAGCCGTTCGGCGGTCCGCGGCCCGTCGATCGCGACCTTCTTGCGGTCGACGGTGATCTCGCCGGAGTCGGCGGGCTGCGCGCCCGCGAGGATCTTCATCAGCGTGGACTTGCCGGCGCCGTTCTCGCCGACGAGCGCGTGCACTTCGCCGGCGACGACGTCGAACGTGACGCCGTCGAGCGCGCGCACGCCGGGGAACGTCTTCACGATGTCGCGCATCGTGAGCAACGGCGCCGCGTCGATCATCCGCGAGCCGCGGTTACTTGGCGGCGTCGGCCTTGGTGTAGGTGCCGACCGGGACCGCGATCTTCGGCGCCGGCGTCTTGCCGTTGAAGTAGTCGTGGATCGCGTCGATCGTCTTGGCGCCGATCTGATCGGGATGCTGGATCGCGTCGCCGTACATCGAGCCCGCCGCGATCGCCGTGCGCGCGTCGGGTGACGCGTCGTAACCGATCACCATCACTTTGCCCTTGAGGCCGGCGGCCTCGATGGCTTTCGCGGCGCCCAGCGCGGAGTCGTCGTTGATCCCGAAGACGCCCTTGAGGTCCTTGTGCGACTGCAGGATGTCTTCCATCGACGAGGACGCTTTGGCGCGCTCGCCGCCGCCGTCGATGTCGGACACCACCGTGACGCCGGGGCAGGCCTTGAGTCCGTCTTTGAAGCCCTTGACCCGGTCCTGGACCGATGTCACCTCGGGCTCGTCGATGATGGCGATCGTGCCGACGTGACCCGGCAGGGCCGCGCACATCAGCTTGGCCGCCTGCACGCCGCCCTGCACGTTGTCGCTGGCGATGTGCGAGACGACCTTGCCGTCCTTGGACGCGCTCGCGATGTCGGCGGTGAAGACGGGGATCTGCGACTTGTTCGCCTCGACGATCGCGCTGCCGATGGCTTGCGAGTCGTACGGGGTCAGGACGATCGCGGCGACCTTCTGGGAGATGAAGTCCTCTACCTGACTCTGCTGCTTGGCGTTATCGCGGGCCGCATCGACGACGACGATGGTGTAGCCGTACTTGGCCGCCTCGCCTTTCATCCCGGACTCCATGTCCTGGTAGAACTGGGCCTCGCGGTTCTGGATGGAGACCCCGATCGTCTTGCCGCCGGCCGAAGCCGCCGCGCCCGAGGCCGCCGGGCTCGCCGCGGTCGTCGTGGTGGACGTGGACGAGCTGGACGTGTCCGCCGATTTCGTGCAACCGCCGAGGACGAGCGCCAGGGCGCACGCGAGAACGAGAGGCTTCTTCATACCGACGAACCGGATGCGTGAGGCGGCGCGCGAACCCCTGCGCGGCAAGGCGCAGGGCGATTTTGCGAGATAGTTGAGAGGCGTTATCAATTGGGCGCGGCCCCTGCGGTAAGCCGCCTCGTGGCACGCTGCGACTGAAGTCGCGTCGTCCACAGGGCCCGGTGGGATCGTGAAATTTCGGTCGTATTCGCCGTTTGGTGCGCCAAGCAGCAGGAATTCGACGGATCGGGCGGCGCGGGCGGGGCATCGAGCGGGGACCGGCGCGCCCGGATGACGGCGCACCGCGCCGACCGTACCGACGCATCGCGAAATCGGCTCCGGCCCTTATCCACAGTATCAGGCATCACTCCTGTGCACCGTGTGGAGACCGATTCGCGACTCGCTTCCGCTCGCTGGAGCAAGCGGGCCGGCTTACTTCGCCTTTCCGAAGACGAACGAGTAGTCGGCGGCGTACGGCGCCGGTGTCGGCGACGGGCCGGACATCAGGGTCGCGAGCACTTTCGGATTGATCGCTTCGATCCGGACGCGACCGCTGAGCGACCGCCCTCCGGAAACTTGCGCGCTGCTGTGGCAGTCCATGCACGCCGCGCTCGATTGTTCGTACGTCTCCATCGTCGTGTTGTCGACGCGCCAGCGCGGCAGCGGAGACCCTTGGGTCAGCGGGATGCGCCCCCCGGGCGGGATCGTCACGGAGCCGGAAGGCCACTGTACGTCGATCAGGCGGTAGAAGCGGAACACCGAATGCGTCGCGCCCGCCTTCGCGAGCGCACGGTAGAACGTGTTCATGTTGCTGCTCGCGAACGACGATTGCGGTGTGACGCGCTCGGTCTGCGTGGGGTACGTATAGCGCTGGCAGCCCGGCGGGTTGCCGGTCGCGCACGGCGTTGGGTACTTGTTGACCTGGCAGTACGGTCCGACGCAATTCGGGTTGCGATACGTCCACGCGGGCGACGGCCCGGGGCTCGACGGTGCGGTCGTCGCGGGCACGCTCGGATACGGCGTCGCGTCGGGGTCGTTGTCGACGTGCTCGAACGTCGCCCACGACAGCTGCTGCAGGTTGCCCATCTTGTGGACGATGTGGAGCCCGACCAGGCCGATCACCACGTTGTTGCGGACGCTGCCGTCCGGATAGACGAGGTTCGCGCGCGAGATCAGGTAGCGCGAGTACTGCGCGGGATCGTGCAGCTGCACCCACGCGGCCTTCAGCTCGATCGCGCCGATCTTGAGCCCGTAGCTCGCGGGTTTGCCGGCGCAGTCGTGGTCGTTCTTCGTTCCGTCCGGAAGGCTCAAGCCGCCTGTCGCCGCGCAGCTGCGCTGTTTGGCCGCGGACGTTAGCCCGTTCTTGACGATGTAGTCGAGCTCGTCGTTGTCGATCCGCTCCTCGTAGAACGTCAGATCGCCGTGACGCGACGTGAGCCAGCCGAAATCGGCTTGATGGAAGCCGGTCAGGTGCACGTCGTCACCGTCGCCCTTCGACGTCGCGGACAGCGTCCGCACGCTGTTCGAGCTCATGCGCGCGTTCTTGAGCGCGGTCGGCGTACGGAACAGGTCGTCGGGATTGGTATAGCTCTCCCACACCGTCGTGTACGTGCCGTTCGGTCCGACCGGATAGCCGAACGCGCTGGGGCCGATCCCGTAGTTCGGAACGCCGTGCCCCTTCGCGCGCCAGTTCATGTAGACGAACTCCTGGAGCGCGTTGCAGCCCACTTCGTACTGCGGGTCCTCCGCGCCGCCGAACTGCACCGGCATGATCACGGGCGCGATCACGCCGGTCAGCTTCGCGTCGCACGAGGACGGTGATCCTTCGCCGGGAGCCGCAGCGCGGACGAACCCGCCTGTCGCGAACACGCTCACGGCGAGCGCCGTGGCCGCCACCGTCGAGAACAGCATGGATCGACCGAACAGTCCACCAGACTTCATCGTGTTCACCCCACGCGGCGGCGCAAAAGCAAGAAAGGCGATAGGGAGAGCCGCCGCCTCTATGACCATATTGCTAACACAAGCAGGTACCCTGGGCAAGCCCTTGCCGTGGCGGACCCTCCGCGTGATGGAAGAGGGCATGCTCGCCCTCGCATTTTCCGCCGCCATCGCCGGGATCGACGCGCACGTCGTGCGGGTCGAAACCGACTCCGCCGCAGGCATCCCGCATTTCGCGATCGTCGGTCTTCCGGACCGGGCGCTGAACGAGTCCCGCGAGCGCATTCGCGCCGCGCTCGTGAACTCGGGGTTCGGTTTTCCGCCCGGAAGATTGCTGGCGAACCTCGCGCCGGCCGACATGCGAGGCAGTATTCTGTACAGATCCGGAGACCCGAAACTCAATACAGTCGAGGCGAAACTAAATACAGCGCATGCCCAAGGAGCGCTGATGCCGCTCACTGACACGACGGCCGGCATGTGGTCGCTGGCGCTCGACGTCCAGTCCCGGCTGCCGGAGAAGGTCGTGCTCATCTTACGCCTGGCGGAATACCTACCGCTGGACGAGGTGCTGACAATGCGGTCCTTCCCGCTGCTTGACGCCGGGATGGTCAAGAACGGCATGGTCCTGCACGGGGTGAGGGATGGTGACGTGACGCCGTTCTGGTTGCCGGAAGACCTATCCCAAAACGTTAGCGACTTCTACTGGAAGCGACGCCGCAACGTGCGTTTTGAACGCGTTCGGTCTGCCGAACACGCCGGCGTGGTGAGGCGCTACTTCTACTGGGGTGAAGGGGTGGCAATTGCGGCTTCGGACATCTTCGCCCTCATTGCACGCACCATCCGGAACGCGGCTAAATCTGCTTCTCCTGCGAGTTAATCCGCTCTTTGAGCAATCCCACCGCGTCGCTCAACCGGTCGTGGTCTTTTTCTGGCCAGCGGTCGAGCGCCGCGGCCAGGGCGTCTAGTACAGCGCTGTCAGCAACGAGAGCCTGGACGAACCGCATCAGTCCCTCCTCAGCATATTGCGCCTTGAGCAATTCGTCTTCGAGTGAAACGAGCGCTGGCGCCGGGGCCAAAAGAACTTTGGCCTCGCCGACCATCGTACCGAGATGGACGATGCGCTCGCGAGTCCAGCCAAGGTTGTCCGCCGCATCAGACCGCAAGCGACGAAGCCGAATCTTCAGATTGGCTATGTTAGCCGTGATTGAATTACTCACGAATCCGAAGGACGATCTCCCAGCCGTTAACTCCTGCAACCGAGCCAGCGGAGAAAAGATAAAGCCCGCCTTACGGCGGGCTCAGACCCTGACGACGAACGCAACGGCGCCGGAGCGCCGAGAAGGCTTCAGTCAGACGACCTTAGTCGTCAGGGCACGTTCAAAATGTGGGTCAAGGGAAGTACCTCCGTTTTGGACCTTGATGCTTCTGATTATAGGTCAAAAAAATCAGACTCGCGTCAGCGCGGATAGAATTCGTGGATGCCGGCGAGGTCGTCCTCGATTAGTTCACGCCGCATCTCGCCACAGTCAAAGTACGCGAACATGACGGCATTGGGATCCGCCGAATGCAGCATCCCGTACGGGTGGCCTCTACAGAGGCAACCCGAGCGAGGGGAAGGGTTCCGGTTGGGCGTAACGAGCCTCCGGAAGGAGAGCGTGGGTTTGCTCCGTCGCCTCGTGCTCATCGTCGCCGTTCTGGCTGCGGCGTTCGGCGCCTCTCGCGCGCCCGCGCAGGACAGCGGCCTCCAGTCCCGCGTCGGCTCCGCGCATCGTCACTACGCCGCGCTGGCGCCAAGCCGCGCGCGCGACGCTCGCCCCGGTCGTCCACCGGCCGGTCACCGACCCCATCGGCTCGGTGCTTGAGCGCATCGGCCACGGCGGCTCGGGACGCGGCTCCCCTCCCTGCGCCGTCGACGCGGAGCTGATACAGGAATTCGCGACGGATACGGCCGCGCAGCGTCAAACGGTCCACGCCACAGCGTCGTCTGGTTCAACGCGAATTGGTGCGTTTCTAAATCAGTATATCGACGCCTCAATCTTCAGGAGAAGCGAATGTTCTCAGTGCGAATTGTTGTAGCAATCTTCGCGACAGCGACTGGTTTGCTGGCTTCGTCTTCCGCTGTTAGCGCTGCGGAAAACCCTACAACTAAACCGACGAGAATACCATTTGTACGAGTTTTTTTAAGCGCTCCGGCGGACGTTGATTTCTTGCATGCGACGAACCATCAACTCGCGCTCTATGGCCTGCCACCCAGGCCGGACCCCACTCATGACCCATTGAAGTTTCGTACGTGGATGGCATTGGTTAGCGCACGCACGGTGGAAGCTTCGCTTACTATAACGAACCACTATAATAGCCCCGCCGCAGATCTTCGACCGCTACAACGCCCAGCGGTGAATTCCGTAACATCCAACAACTGGAGCGGGGCCGTGGACATTGACGGCGCAAACGTCTTCGCAGGCGGCGCTGGGACAATGATTACTGCGCAGTGGCGGGTACCGATTCCAAGGTGTGACCGCGACACGAACACGTTTTTTGATTCTTCTCAATGGGTGGGGATCGACGGATGGAGGTCGAACGACGTATTGCAAGCCGGGTCGGCAGTGAACATATTGTGCGGAGATAACATCATCGGGCACGGACTCGTTACGCACGATCCTATAGATTCTTATTCTTGGATTGAGTGGTATCCAGGCCCTGAAATGCGCACGAACTTGATATTCCATATCGGCGACACTGTGACTAGCACAGTATTATATAGTCCTACGGCAACCAGTCAAACCCTGATTCTCTATAATGCCACGCGTAACGAGCGCGCATCGTTCAGCATCAGCCCGCCGAGCGGAACCCAATTGGTTGGCAACGCAATAGAGTGGGTCATGGAGCGTCCTTTAGTTAACAACGCCATCGCTCAACTCCCGCTTTTTAACGCCTTCTTCTTTGACGACTGTATGGCGGAACGCTCTTCGCCAGGCGCGGCCGAACCCGTTCGATACTATCCGGGTGAGCCAGCGACCGGTGACGCTGTGCTTGTGAGAATGCTTGACGACTCGGGAGTGTCACAAGTATTTCCCGGCATCGGCGCAAGCGGTTCGACTCCTGATCACTATGACACTATTCATTTTGGTTTTTTCCAAAACTGATGAAGCGGACTCGGATATTAGTGACTGTCATCGGCAAGGCCGCTCGGCCTCTCACTTCTCCAGGTTGCAGTTCATTCCAGAAGCCGTCACCGTGGGCCGGTTCTCCAGGCGCTCCAGCGAGGAGACCGAGTAGTCGATTTTCGCGATGGCGGCATCAATTGATTTGAACAGCCCCATAGCCGAGACCAGGTAGCGTTTCGTCCCGTCGCCGGCGTCGGGAACCCGTTCGATCCGCTTGCCGCGGTAGTCGATGAAAGTGCCGATGTCCGCCAGACCGCGGTCGGCGTCGCGCTTGCGGCGGCGGGCGGCACGCTTCGCATATTCGGCGTCAATTGCCGCCATCGCGTCTTCCTTCGTCCGATACACCGTTGGGTCCAACATGCGCACGGTGTGCACCGCCGTGTACCGCCGGCGTCCGAGCGGCGTGTTCTTTTCACGCCGAATCGTCTTACGGTTGTAACTCATGGACTGTCGCTGCTTCATCACGCACCGCCTCCGGCTTCGGCCTTCAACCGGTCTCGGCATCGCCCTTCAGCAAGCACACGGAGGACACGCATCAGGCAAGCATGCGCACCCCCGAAAGGCGCGTGTCAGTGGTTCCCGTAGCGACCCGATCATGGCGAACTACTACGTCCACTGCATCATCAAGAAACCGTCCCACGACGACCCGTACACGCGCATCCAGGAGTACGGCGTCTCCACGAACCCCGGCGACAAATACGGAACAGAGCGCTGGTCCGAGGAGAAGATGATCCGTGTGCTCGAGGCCAAGGAGCACGTCGTCAAGTCGCTCGGCAAGACGCCGCGTATCGAGTACGCCGAACTCGAAGTCGTCACCCGAAACGGACGCAAATACGTCAAAAGCAAGAACGACGACGACAAGCCGGACAACCTGCTGGAGCAGCGCGACTGCACCGCTGACGATACGCGCTGACGGAAGGGCTGAATGTACGACGACAACGGCGAACCGAAACGCCCGAACTGGCGCGTCAACGAGGTCTACACTCTGCTGTATGGCGTGCCCGTCAAGCGCGATGATATGCGCCATGTCGAGAACAAAGACGGCGTCATCGAGTTCTTTCAGTCTGCGACGTTCGAGTGCGGATGCACCGTCAGCGACGATGGAGGCTGGACGTCTTGCGGCCAGGGTCTGCACGCCGCACTAGCGGCGGTGTCCTACAACAGCCGGCTAGCGCAAGAGTTCCGTGAGGCACGGGCTGCGTTCGACGCCGTGCTCGCCGAAGCGTGGGTCCGGCGCGGCGGTCCGCCCGAGGCGTACATCGAGTTTCAAGCGGCGCGCCAGCGCGAGTTCACCCCTTTTGAGCGCTGGAAGACCGCGCACGACCTGCTCGGCAAGAGCATTTGGAAGAATGGTTATCTCCAGGCCGAGCTGCGCGACGTCCCGCTCGTCGAAGACATCCGGCTGTCGGGCGGAAAAGGGGAGAGGGAACTGCGGCTCGAGTGGCGCCACGAACGCGGCGATGCATTCCGGCTTCCGTTCGCTCCAGACGACGCCGTGCGGATGGTGTTCGACAAGAAATAGTGCGCCGTCCCGAAGGCGTTAGCAAGTAAAGCCACCACTGCCGGAAAGCAGTCAACGCCCCCGCGTCGACACGACTCGCCCGTTTGGCGTCGGAACCCAATCATGCCTTACCGGCTGCTGCTGCGACCACGCGCTCAGCATTCCTCGCGAGTACCTTGTACTTCGGAAGGTCCTTCACAGCCGCAGCAACGTCGCGATATTTTTGATACCACTTAGATCTGTCCGGCTGTCTCAATATCTCGTCTATAGAAGCAACATACCGCTTGTGGAGCCAAAGATATTTCTCTTTCACATGCGGGTCCTTGTTCCGCAAACCGCGCTCGACGAGCCGTCCGATGTTCGCGAGATACGAGCCGTATCGGTCGGTATCTAAACGGGCTTCATCGACGACCGAATTCCAGGAGATGTAATCGAAGAAAAACCTTCCATCGTCGTCCTTCGTCATGAGGTCGCGCACAGCGCCCATGACGCCGCGCACATAATCCACCTCTTCGCTTGAGGAGTTTTGTGATACACTGTACGCCCTTGCTATCTTTACGATACGAGGGTCGATCACCACGCGCGGATTCTTTGCCTCTCGTGACTCCATCTGGTACGCTCGAATCATCGCTGGCCCAACGAGATATTCATCGTTGTGAATGAGCAACCCTAACGTGATTGCACCACGCACGAGAAACCCGGCGTACGCCAAGTCGATGATGAGAAGCGCCACCTCATACGCCAGGATGAAAACGCTCGAAGGTGCACTCACAGGATACGAGACAACGACAGAATCTGAGAACTGCGTCACCTGCTTGCCGCCGTCGGCCTCATCCGGCTTAAGTTGCGACAGAAAATCAATGGCTTGCAACAATCTCGCGAGATGCTTCGGATCGGTCGTCGTCTCTTCCACGATCTCCTTAAATCCGAGAAAATCCAAGAACAAGATCAACCGCTGCTCATAGGCAATCGGCTCGTCGACCGCGGTCTTCGCCATTACAGCCGCTTCATCCCAACGGACTCCACTATGCGAGCGCTGCTTCTTTGTCCGTTATCCCGCCCACTCCCGCGGACGGGAATCGGGCCGGGAGACCGCGAGGCGGTGACAGACACGAACAGTCGGAGCGCCGTCCGCGGTGTAGAACCGGAAGAGACCGGCAAGGCGCTGATCGCCAACGACCTACCGGACGCACTGGCAAACGTAAACAGTAACCTCGTAATTGTCTACGTCTTCGGCCCCGAAGTATCGGGCCTCGGCCGGCGTTCCCGCGCCGCTACTGCGAAATATCGACGAGGCGTACCAGGGCGGCGGGACGGAGACGGGACCAAGTCCTTCGCAAGCGCTATGATGATTCCGACGGCAGCTAGGCTCGACTGAAGATGCTGTTCGCGGGACTTCACGTCGCGATGCGCATCAGCGGTCTTTCGCGAGATGCTGACTCGAATCTCATAATACTGATTCACTCGCGTGTGTCCCCGCCTCCCTCGTCCTTGGACGTCCCAGTACGCCATCTGAAACTCGTGGACAGTCTTTGGGTCGCGCGGGCTCATTATGTAGACGTCTGGGGTGACGCGCACGACCTCCAGATTTCGTACACGAACCGATCCGTATTGTCGGCACCCTCACATCCCAACTCGCTCATTTGACGCAATGACGTGCGGATCTCGCGTTTTAGAACCACAGCCTCTGCCGGACGTGCCGAGCGCAATCGCTGAATCTCTTGTTTGGCAATCGCTGACTCAGCACTGAATTTCTCGAAGGGGACTTTCGTCCGGTCGAGGATGCGCTGTGACTCGTCCGCTGACGCCTCAGCCTTTCGGATCTCGTCATCCAGTCGTTGCATGTCTCTTTCGATACCCAAGGGGCCTAGTAGAGCGACGAGCGCTCCAGCCAAAAGGATACCACCCTTGAACCAGCGATGTTCCGATGACGTCATAACATACCTCACAGAGAGGGCTGCGTTACGAGCCCGACTCCATCCGACGTTCCTCCACCGTTATTGCGTTGCGGTCCTGTCCGGAACCACTGCCGAGCGGCCCGTATTCCGGATTACGCTGCCTGGTTTCCGGTCATCGACTGGCGAATACCGTCGTCATGGACGAGTCTGCTGGCCCCAAGGTCTTCGGCTTACCCGAGGACTTTGAACTTTCGCTGCAAGAAGCACAACAATTAGACGTTGACGCCGTCCTTTCACAAGGACCGCCTAATCTCGCACTACATGACGCCGAGCAGCGGATCAGGTTGCACCTCGAGTCCACTACTGATCAAACCGCGGCGCAGGCGTTGTATCTGTTGTTCACCGTCCTGCAGTTTGGGACGAGCCTCGCTCCACGACAACCTTTCAACGAAAGATGGTCGGGCACGTACGACGACGGCAAGCCTTGTCGGGGACCCTTGCCCGAAGACCTGACCGATGCTCACGTTCGAGCATTGTCTGTTATGGCGGATGCTATCGAGACACCCGTCGTCCGAGCGCGAGTGGCTCATGTACTATGGCTTCGTCAACGGCCACGCAACAGGTCTTATGCGGCACTCGCGATTGACGCGTACCTCAGAGTTGCTGAAGCCACTTTCGACCCGGAAGAGTGGAGTGAGTCTGCGCAGCACTTAACACGAGCATTCGAACTCGCGACTGCCCTCGGCAAGAACAGCCAGGAACGCCGGCAGGTCGTAACGGCGGCGCTCGACCTCGTTGAACGATTGAAGGCGAACGAGCCACGATTCTACACGGAGCGAATTGCTGTCCTGATCTATGAAGCATTGACGGCTGCGGAGATGGAACTACTGTTCGAACGAGTGAAGAGTATCGCCGAGATGGTGCACGCTAGTGCGAATTCCGACGTAGAGTTTCACCGCGGTCGCGCCTATTACGATGCGGCAATCAAACTCAGCAACCCACTACAGCGCTTCGCTGACGCAAAACTCTTGCAACTCGCTCGGGCCGAAACCCATATTGCTGAAGCGGACGTAGGGCGCAGTGAAATGCAGCGCAGCTCTAGCCTGCGCCTCGGCCTGAGGGCTCTGAGACAAGCGGGCGCGCCCCGGGAGCGCTTGAATGTCGTCGCCCAACTCCTCGACGAAGCGCAGGAGTTGTCGGTAAACGAGATGGCACGTATTGGAACTCCGTTTTCGACCGACGAGACCGAGAAGCATATTCGCGACCTCGTACGCAATCGCGATCCGATTGTCGGACTCTGGATCCTCGCGTCACAACCCTTGCTCGCCGTACGTGCAAAGACAAGAACCCT
This sequence comes from Candidatus Elarobacter sp., assembly GCA_035943995.1. Classification (GTDB taxonomy): domain Bacteria; phylum Vulcanimicrobiota; class Vulcanimicrobiia; order Vulcanimicrobiales; family Vulcanimicrobiaceae; genus Vulcanimicrobium. Next base: position 26,103 of record DASZBS010000054.1, read on the forward strand.
AGCGGAAGAGGGTATGAAGCACGCGCCGCTTACCTTTGGACTACGTCACACAAAATTGACCGCGGATGGCCTCCGGGACGGCGAGGTTCCTGGTTCCTTCGGTTCCGATGACAACTACGAATCCGCACTCGAAGGCGCCATGCGAATGTATGCCGCTCATGGCCGAGTCATCAGCACGTACGGCGTGATTGAGCCCGGCCGCACACAATTGCTGCTGGAGCATGAGTATACGCTTGAGGCAATCTACCTCGCACTGCGTTCCCGGACGTTCATCCCCTATGGGCATGAAATTCTTTGGGCCAAGGGAATTCACGCTGGTCTCGTCGGCGAGTTTGATGTCGCGCTACATCTCCTCGTGCCCCAACTGGAGCACGCGCTTCGCGAGGTGCTGCGGCGTGAGCGGGAGATTATCTACGGTACGTCGTCCAGCGGCGTCCAAAGTCTAATCGGCCTTGAGAAGGTACTGCTGCATCAGAAAACTATCGCGATATTCGGCGAAGACGTCGTATTCACGATAGGTGCTGCACTCGCCCAGCGACTCGGCGCCAACATGCGCAACATGGTTGCGCACGGTATGATCACCGATGGGCAAAGCGCCGGCGGCGATGCAATTTACGTGTGGTGGTTGTGCCTACACATGTTGTTCGGGTTCGGCTCGCCTCCGCTCGCGGACGAGTCGAACACCGGAACAACGACCGAGGACCAACCATCTGGCTAGGCGGTGCCGACGGCCCGTAGCAACGGGCCGTCGTCACGTGAGGCGCGTTAAGCGGCCTCTTCTCCCATCATGGACCGGATGTCGATCCCGTAGACGCGACTGGCCATCAACAGCATGTGCACGTTGTGGCAGATGCACTTAAGCAAGACTTCGTTCTCCGGTCCGTTACCATCGAGAGAACGGACCGACCCGCCGTAGCGCGTCTTGATGCTTGAGAACAAGTTCTCGACCTTGACGCGCCACGCATAGCCCGCCGCCTTGAACGCCTTGCCCTCATCGGTCTTGAACATGTGGTAGATCTTCTCCACCAGTTTCCCGTGTTTGACCTTGTTTTGCCACTTCGAGGCAATCGCATTGATGGAGTTCGCCGCCCACGGAATGTATGGAACTGCATCGAACACCTCGGTGATGAGTTCACGGATGGAGGTTGAGTTGTAGCCTCCGTCAGCCAAGAACTTTTCGATGTCGTAACCGCGCGCGAACAGTTCGGGGATGATGTGGTCTACAAGGACGATTTTCTCGCTTTTGTCCTTGTGCGTGACGTGAACCGACACGACAGCAAGCGAATCGACGTCGCAGGCCGCGTGCGCCTTGAACCAGCGCCGAGTGACGCGCGGCTCGTTACCGCTTTTGCCCTCCACCCGCCAGTCGTCGAACCGATTCGATGAAACGCCGGTACCGTCCGCGGCGATGGTCATCTTCCCGAAGTGCCGGAACGGCTCAGCGCTCAGCGCCAGGACGTCCCGGAGAATCGGCGTGGTCTGCGGATCCCGAACGAAATCGCTCGCCAGATTGAAGCCCGGATAGTCCTTAATGAAGTGGATCTCCGGGTCCGCTAGGAAATCCAGGAAGCCCTCAGTGCGGCGATACGACCAGTTGAAGTGCGCATGGATGAAGGATGAGAACAGGAGGTCAGCCAGCGAGGTGTTCTTCGGACCCCGCAATTTTTGCACACGCGAGTCGAGCGCTGGCGCGATGTCCGGGAAGAACGCCCGGATGAAGAACATCGTGTCCCGGAATTCTTTCGTGAGCGCGTCGTTGTACTCAGTCTTGAAGCGCGAGTAGCCTCCGTGAATCCGCGCGCGAGCAATCCGGCCGAGTTCATCCTCGGACGGCATTTCACTGGTCACGGCGATAGAGGGGAGGGGTGCAGGAACCACCGACGGCTGACGCAGCTCGGGTGGATTGATTTCCTCTTCCGTTGGCGGATCGACCGTGTATGCAACAGCCCACCAATCGGCGCAGCGTGTGCGCGGACGGCTGCGCTGATACCAGTCGCAGTTGCACGAGTTGCGCTCGAACTGGACGATGGCATCGTTGACCATCCAAACACCGCCGCCTTGCGGATCGATGTTTGCGGTTCGCGCGAACTCGAGACCCTTGGTCTGGGCTTTGGTGATGACCCCGCGCTCGGCGCGGCGGTAGCCGGAGTCGGTGTCGGGCTTGATGTCATCAGCCACGGCTCGACCCTCCGTTGACGGAGGGCGTGACGATCCGGACCGGCGTCGGTGGTTCGGGGAACAGACGGATCTGCTCCGCGATTACCGGCTTTGCCGTCGTCGTCGCCAGATGTCGGACGGCGACAACGTGCGCGCATTCCCGACGGAGCGACATGCCCTGGCGGCAGTCGCACACCAGGCGGCCGGTGTGGTTGATGTGGACCTCGTGTCCAGGTGAGCGAACCCACTCTTCGAAACGGGCTCGGACGTACCAGCGGTTCTTTCCGTGGCGCTGGACCTCGCTGTACAGCAAGAGGTCGAGCAAGTCGGTCGGGGTCCGGTATGCGCTCCCGACGAGGGCGAAGTTGGGTTCGATTTTCGGGTTGAGCCCCTTCGTGCGGGGCGATAGAGTCTTCCGTTTGGGTTCGTGGCCCATTTGGGTGTGGTAGAGCCGCAGCTCCAAAGCCCAGCGATTTAGGCTATGATTGCTGCAGGGTCATTGTAGGGAGGGTTTCCTCGGCCGTCTGCGGTTCGTGATGGGGTCGTTGGCCGGGGGAGTCCTCTCTACTGTTTCCGTTCCTTTGGACGGAGAGAGCGATTGCGGGGTGTACTCCCGCGCGATTCAAAAACAGTCGCGCACAGTTTTCTCGGGTCGGGGAACCTCAATGAACCAACTTGAGGGGGACCCCGATCCGGCCGGCATTCCGGCGAGCTTCAAGCATTCTAGCTAATGGACCACGATCGCGAAAGGGAGCCCGGTCAGTCGCCACCGAGGATGGTTACGTAGGGAGCGACGAGTCGGTACGCGTTGTACCGCCGGACTTCGATGCGCGGCACGCCGTTCGCGTCGACCATGAACGCTGCGAGCGGCACGCCGACCGCCTCGGCGATGAGCGACAGACCGCGCAGCCCCAGGCGCTTCCAGCCGCGGTAGACCGCGTACATGTAGACCGGTGGCACCTCGAGTCCGAGACCGAGGTCGTGCCAGTTGACGTCCTGCTCCCCCAAGACGCTCGCGACGTCGGCGCCGGCGAAGAAGTGGTCGGGCGTGTCCAGCTCGGCGCGCATCGCGAGCCCGACAAACTCTCGGAAGAGCGCCGAATGAGGGTCGGCTTCGGCGACCGCCTTGGTGTAGGGATCCGGCCAGAACCCGACCGGCGTATCGAACTCAGCCATGATGAGCGACCCCGTCGACGTGGTCGAAGAACGACGGCTGGGTGAATCGCGGCGGCTGGGTGAGCGCACCGACGACGCCACGCAACGTGCGACCGGGCAGCCGGCGCGTAGCCGCCTCGAGCCGCGCGAGCCGGAGCACGCTGATGCCGAGCATCTTGGCCGCATCATCGGGCGAGAGCCCCTGACGACGGCGCAGCACCGCGACCGGCGACTCGAGGAGTTTGGGCTGCGGCACGATACGCACGGAGGTGGCAGAGTCACGCATGCTGCGCACCCTCCCCTTGAACGCTTCGGGCCCGGCGTTCCAAGTCGGCCAGGGCGTCCCAAATGGTAATCTGGACGAACCGAGCTGGCGGTGCGAGCAGCACGTCGATGACGTCTAGCACATCCGATGGCAATTCGGAAGTGCGCATCTCGAGCACGCGGAGCTGCCCGAGCGATAGCCCAAGGCGCGCAGCGGCATCAGCCTGGCAGACACGGTACTTGGTCCTCAGCCGTGCGATGGGGCTGGGATGGAGCGGATAAGACTTCAAATTGGCCTTTCCGCGACGGCCCCTTTCGCAGACCACGAAGGTGTGCTAGGGTGGTCCGGCGCTGCCCCCGTAGCCGCCCAGGGTCCAATCTGAAGGCTGCGGGGGTGGTGTCATATCCCGGCATCCGGCCGGGGCGGATCGCGGATCATACCCGATCCCGGTACGGAAGAAAAGTCTTGCGCGACGGCGATTTTCGTGCTGCAGGCGGTGAGGACCGTCGCGAGCAGGGTAAGCCCACCGGCCCTGCTCGCGACACGACGGGCTCGAAGGAGTACCATGTTACCGATTAGACGGGGGAACGCTGACGTCAGCGAGTCCACATCATCCACCGATACCGCAGTCGTCCACAACTTGACGTCGTACACGTCGTCCCCAAGGCTCCACAGCGGCCGGGCGAAGCACTCCCAGCACATGGTGGCGACGGACGAGGCAAAAATCTACACGGTCGTGTTACGGATGCGCTCGTATCTCATCACCGCCGAGGACGCGGAATCTATACGTCAGGCGCAGCGCCAGTCGCGCGCCACGGTTGCTTTCAATGCACTGAAGTGTTGCGGCGACTGCTCAGAAGGCACGATGCGTGTCGAAGAAGATGTTGCGCAAGTGCGCGCGCTCATCGCACATGAGGATCCGGTGCCAGTCTCTGCCGCGGCCTCGAAGAACGTCATTCCCCTGTTCCGGTAGCAGCGGGCTGGGTACGATGTATTCGAAGAACCCGCAGGACACCAATGAAGGCGTTCAGGTCGTCCCAGTCTGGCGCCCCGGAGCGTTCTAAGAGATGACGGGCGTAGATTGAGAGCAGCGAGCGCGCCGGAGTCGGCTGGTCACGACGCCCGCGATTGCACCGCTCGCAAGCAGTAACGATCCACTCCTGCGACGCAAGTTTCACAACTTTCGAATCTACCCGACCTTTGAGTATCGTGATGTCGTCCAGAGTAAAGAGATGGTCGGCGTCGCTATCAAAGAAAGTCCGCTCTTGCGGTAGATCATCGGCCGGCCAATCGCCCGCAGCACCGCGCACGGCGAGATCGTCCACGCGCAGTTCCGCAACGAGTGCTTGAGGCACAACCTCCAATGTTATCGGCTCACGGCACCACACGCATACGAACCCATCACGCTCGAGTATTGCAAATCGTTGACGCTCGTTGGTACGATACCACGTCGGGTGTTTAGACGCTCCCGCCTTCGCGGGCTCTATTCCGAATTCATGACCGTATTGCGCGATGTTGAGAGACTTCAGTTTTATGCCGTGCTCGCACCAGGCCGCAATTTGATTTATCTTCGACCGATAGAACGCCATGACATGGGTCGGCTTCGGGCAACAAGATGTGCCTTCCGCATCGTCATACTTGACTCGCTTCGCACCCGCATCCATTAGCGAAAGTATCGTCTAAGGCCGTACATGTATACGAGACGAGCATACGTTCGATTTGACAGTCGTCTCCAGATTTTGGGCTCTTGTACGGCACGCGGCACAAGATGTAGTGACTCTGCTGATCAAGATTGCGTAAAGCGACGATGCGGTCGCGCGCAAATATCGCCGACGTGGATTGGGATGACAACGGTGGCCGACTATTAGGATGTTGGCGCCACCGGTGAATGCGTTGAGCCGGATGAATCTCTCGCGTCTCGAATATGTTGGACAAATGGACGCTGGCGACGAAGAGAAATACACGAGCATAATTGCACCGCTTGACGACTACGGCCACGGCAATATCCTCGTAAATTGGCTGCCCGACAGCGATGAATATTATCGGACAGGCTTTCTGTATTGCGCCCAACACCTCGCGGACGACATCCTTGCAAAGTTGGGTGGAGCAGAGGCGCTAGTCTATCCGATGCTCTACTGCTTTCGACACTTTATGGAACTATGTTGCAAGCGTATCATCGCACTTGGTTTCGAAGTGGGGTATTGCACCGAGCCGAAGAAGAATCATGACCTGCGCACGCTGTGGACGATAGCGCGCGAAGTGATTGAATGTGCGCCGTTTGCGGACCTTGAATGGGAGCGCGTTCGGATTGAATGCCTCGTCGATGAGTTTGAGCGCCTGGATAAGTCTTCCACGGCGCTTCGTTACGCAACCAACCGCGATGGCCAGCCGTCGCTCGGGAAATCGCTCTTCAAGATAAATGTCCAGTCCTTCGCCGATCACGCAGAGTGCGTCGGTTCATCGCTCACTTCATATGCGAGAATGATGCAAGCAATCGTCTTACGGGCGAAACGTGGCGAGTAAGCCTATAAGACTTCAATCCTCTCGCGCGACTCCGCGCGACAAACCCCATTCGCGTCGCCATGAGTTGTCCCGTTCCGAAAAGTCAACCTTTACGTCGACGCGACGACAGAATCTCCATCAGCGACCTGGGCAGAAGCAATCGCAGCGCTGAAATCTGAATCGAAATGGGTCAAGAGCATTTCGATAAATCGGCCGTGATATACCGCATAAACGACTTTGGATATGTTCTTATTCTTAGGATGATGATCTTCAAGATCAAACGTCCATCGTCAATCATCGGACGCATCCACGCTTCGTTTTTCCACTGCTTCGGCGAATGCGTGAAGTCACCGTCCGAATCATATTCCCACGTCTCTATTTTCTTGTCATCTATTGCTTGCTTGATAGAAGATAGGAGCGCCTTCGGTTTAGTCGTCGTGACCCGAACAGACATCATGTACCTCGCTATATGAAGAAGAGAAGTTGTCGCAAGTTCGATGCAACAGGCGCGCAAGCAGACCAAATCGCCGCACTCTGCAGAGCATTCAACATTACGGCTGGCGAATCTGGCGCTGAGCGGACGACGCGCTGTTATAGGCGTTTATCGCTGATTGAGCATCCGGTGAGAAACGGCTTTTTCCCAGACTCTCGACATACGCCTCGATACGATGACAGCATGCTCGATACCCATCGAGAGCCTGAAAGAATGGCGGCGGCGTATCGTCGAATGCATGAAAACGCTCAACGTTCGATGCCACCGCCTCAGCGGCTAGGTGCAGATCTTCCTCAAGCATGTGCGGAACTGACAATGCGCCATCATCAAACATCCCTAGGACGTATCCGAACCGATGAGCGGCAAGAATCTCGCGCAGGAGATGTCGGGCGGAGGTTGTCGTGTCGCGATGTCCTTAACACACCGTTTGACCACTTCCTCATACTTCGTCACTGCACCGACAACATACAGGATGTTCGAAACCTCCGATGTCAACTCGGGCCCCAGATCCCGTATCTGCTTTGCGGTCTCGAACAGGAGACGGCCGCGGTCCGTCTTCCGTAATAGGTCGAGAACCGTGTTGTCGTCCCCCACTATGAATTCTCGCCGTCATGCAGATACGCTGAATCCGTCGTGAGCGATACCGTATCGGTAACCGGCGTCTCGATTTTGCCCGCACTTGCGCCATCGTGGGCCAGCGCATCCGCGGCATCTCGGCGGATGCCCTCGGCGAAGCTGGCTTTCAAATCATCGGTTATCTCAACTAACATCGCGTTCTGGCGAAACGGTGCAACAGCACGGTCGATGACGGTATCGACCGTGTGTATCGCCGCGTCGATGCTGGCCGGATCGCTGGGATCGAACGTCACAGTAGCGATCTCGCCCTCCAACGAACTGACGACCCGCCCCATCTGCTCCAACTCCTGTGCAAAGTCGCTAATGGCCTCGATTCCATCCACTCTAATTTCCATGTTCTCCTCGTTCCTCAGAAGGTGCGCGCGCGCAGCCAATTGTTGCGCTCAACTCCGGCGTTCCAGGTTGCCCAGTTGCCACTAAGCCGCGAGACAAAGAGCACGTCTTTGGCATTCAAGAACGGCTTTAGCGTTTCGCGTACTTCTCCGGCATCTTGGGTCGTTTCGACAAGCCACACTGATTGCTCAAGGTGCACCCACGTCGGATATTGTTTCTTGATGGCACCGATGACACGTTCGTAGTCCGCGCCGGTGTCGTTTGGAGACGTTAGATCGTACGCTACCACATGCACCATCCTATGAGCCCTCCCCACGCTGCTCCCAGCGCGCCGCAATATATGCGCACCAATTCCGCAAGATCTTCCATCGCGAAGCGCTGTGCTGCCGCATCCGCCAGATTCGCCCCGAAGACGCGTGCCATACTTGAAAGCCGCGCAGCGGGATTTCGCCGCGTTCTCCGCCGGCGAGTGCATACGCCAGTTCGAGCTGGTTCTTGACGTCGTCGGCCGCTGGAACGTCAGCATGCGTATCCACAACGATCGCGCAAGGTCCAGTGCGGCCCCGGTCGGCCAACTCGCCAGCCAGCGTAAACTCCCCGCTCACGCGAACGCCGGCGATTACCAGACCGGAACAGCGTCGTAATTTATATTTGAGGACTCGGCCTCCAAAGTGTTCTTTGTAATCAGCGCACACGCGGATGTTGTTCGTCAGCCGCGTGATACGGTTACGGATCTTATTCCGATCCTGCTCTGGGGCGCGCTCCAGCTCGCGCTGCGCCTCGTCGAGACTGCGCGTAAGCCGTTGCAGCATCTCATCCAAAGTCTCCGGAGTATCACGGTGGTGGTCGCGGATTCCCTTGACGGCTTGCTGGTAGAATGGGACGACGGTCTTCTTCGCCAGTTCGTCCTTCTGCCTACGCAGAATGCTCTTGCGTTCCGACGGCAGGCGTGCGCCGATATAACGCACGAGCGATTGGGCACTGATGCTTGGTTCCGACATCACAGTTCCTGAAGCAAGACGTGGGCCGCGTACGGGGACGTCCACCGGACGCCCCCGAGCGCGTCAGCCCAGTGCGAGACGAAGTTGCCGTGCGCCGTATGCGGCCAGGCTTTCGCCCTCGCGCGCGGTCCGCACGAAGAGAACGATGAGCGCCGCGAACGCAATTAGCGCGTACGCTGCGTGCACCGGCCTCACTTGCGTTCTCCCGAGCCGTTGTCGGCCGGCCGTTTCATGTCGTAGGTCGAACCTCGGGTCGGCGTCGGCGGGAGTGGCTCTCCCGCGACGACGGTCCGTTCGTCGCCGTGGCCGCCTCGCGGCCCGCGGATCTGGTAGAGTCCCGACTCGGGGGCGATTTGCCCCGGCTTCATGCCTTTCGGCGTCATATGGATGTCCTTCGTTAGTGAAGGGTCGCACGTGCGACCTCGGTCGTGGAGGACCGGGCGCTCACGGCGGAAACATCCAGCGGGGTCGGAGGCATTCTGGAAAGTCACTGCCGTGGCGCCAGGTCCCGACTCGAGAGCGTCGTCGCAAGCGGCGCTCTCGGCCGTTCCAGGGGATGAAATAGGCCCCCGGTCACCCGGAGGCCTCAAAGTTTGTCCACAGATCTCCATGTGGAAGACTTGTGGATACTCGGAGGATATTTCGGTTGGAGCCCTAAAAGGGTGCCCAACCCCCGGGTGTTCCCCGCTGCACGAACCGCAAGAACGAACAGCGCGGACAGTGCCCTTCGAGAGCCGTTGATCCCACCCCTTGGGGTCAGCGGCTTTCGCGCTTCCAAGATGTTGTGCTTTATTAGGCACACAGCACGCTCGGGTGCCCACTGTATGGCACTGTACGACGAGGAATGCGAAAGATTCGCGCCGGCTGCCACGTCACGGCGTCGACGAGGTCAGCCCCGAACGTTCCACCAATGGCAACGCTGAATCCCGACACCCTCCCCTCCATCGACTGGCAACGCATCGAGAACTTCGTCGGCTTCGGCCGCCGGGACGCACCGGTCGTCTTCATCGGCATGGAAGAAGGCCTCAAGAAGGCAGACGAGCTCGACGAAGACCTCGCTATCCGCTCCACCTATGAGAGCCCGGTGATGGACCTCAAGGAAGCGCATCGCGGCATCGCCGGCACCGACCGTTACTTCGACCCCGACCGCGCTCCACGCCAGCCCACCTGGCGCGTCATGGCCGACCTCATGCTCCGGCGCGAAGGGAACGCATCACCAACCGGTGCGGATCGCCGGCGCTACCGTGCGCTGCACCTTGGGCGATACGACGGCGATCGTTGCTGGCGGAGCTGCTGCCCTATCCGCATCCCAAGTCCTCAGACTGGCTCTACCAGCGGTTCGGAAAGTTTGAGACGAGAGCCGACTACGAAAAAGCAATGCTGCCGGAGCGCAAGCAACTGTTGCGAGATGTTCTCAGCGAAGCCAAACGCGACGTCGACGTCTGCTATGGCAAGACGCACTGGGCGTACTATCAAGACCTTTTCGGCAACATAACGTGGACCGATTTCGGACCGTACCGAGTCGGGAAAGGGGAGGGCGCACACGTCGTCCTCACGACGCACTTCTCTGGCTACGGCTTCAACACCGATGCACAACTCGCAACTCTCGCCGCTCTCGCAGTCCGTTCATGACTATCCATCCACATGACCTGCTTTATGCCGACAGCCGCATCTCATATCGGCTTTGGTACTTCGACGGTCGCCGCCCAATCGAGAGACCGACGTTGGCTGCATCGCTCGACGCGCTCGGATTTTCAAGCATGGTGATGAGCGCATACAAAGAAGATCTCGGCGCTGCGGAACTGCAACGTTTTCAAACAGCCGTGCGCAAAGCGTTCCCGAGGTTACGCTTCAATCTTTACCCATGGTTCCTCAAGACGTATTCGGACAATGTTCTCCTTGCCTCGCCAATAGTCATGGACGGGGAGATAAACTGGCTCAACGTCACCACTGCCGTAGCGAAGTTTCAGGCTTCGATGGTATTCTCCGGTTACTTCGTCCGCGGCGGATTAGCGCGTGGACCGATACACCTCTCGTCGCGCATTGCATACGGCGCCGCGCTGATCGAGGCGCAAGAGGCTGAAGCGCATGATGCCGACTGGCCCAGAGTGGTACTGACGACTGAAGCAGTCGTCACCCTATGCGACTACATGGCGTACAATAACGGCGTGGATCCGGATATGCATGGAATCCAACTACTTGCGGGACCGCGAACAAACGGCGGCTAGTGGCCTTCTTCGGCGTCCTGGCTGTCGAGGTGGGACTTCATGTCTTCGAGCACGTAGCGGTTCGCCGCTTCGTGCTGCGCGTCGGAGACGTGCTCGTCGAAATACTTCGTGAGATCTTCGTCGCTCGCGCCTTCCGTGATCAGATTGTCGAATCGTCCACCGACACGTCGGCGCGGTCGAGGAAGCCCGTCGACAAGCCGCAGTAGGCGATTTACTCGCCCTCGGTGCCCGCGTGGTCCGCGCGCGCCTTGTCGGCGAGTGGCGCTAACCACGCATAGCGGCCGAGCATGGTGCGGCCCGCTGCGCGGCGGCGTGGTGCTGAGATCGAGTGCCGTGACGTTCGTGCGGGTGTTCTACCCGCGCAAGCGTTCGTTCACGGCCGGGTTGCCGTGAGTGCACGGAGCCGCGAGCGCCGAAGCGGTTAACCCGCTTCGGTCGCTCGCGACGCGGTTGGCTGATGTGAGAAGAGCTAATTGACGACGCTGGAACCGATTGCGATTCGCGCCTAGTGGTGTAGGTACGCTCGCAGTGCCAGAATCGCGAGCAGTCCACAAATTACCGCCACGCCGGTCGGCAACAACGACCGAGTGACGATAGCCGCGGCTGCGCAAAGCACGGTCGCAGCAGCAGCGAGCGCACAAACCGTGGCGGCAGCTGCAGATGACGCATGCATCAGCATGCTATCGCATGCGCAAGCGCAGCCGTGCCCCCCACGATGCCGAACGCCGCACCGAGTCCGCCCGTGATCGCGGCGAGCGGCGTTAGCGTCCCGCCGCTTCCGATAATGATAAGGATCGAGATCCCTCCAAATATCGAAGCCAACGCAAGCGTGCCTTCCGCTAAACCTGCTGCCGCTTTGCAACCACCACGGGCTATCAAAATCCCGTCCAACAACGCCCGCCCAGCCGCACTGTCGGAAGCGCCTGTTTGCGCGTATGCTAACGTTGCGCGTTTGGCCGACTGCGGAACGACGGCGGCCGGCAGCGTGTACGTTGTCGAGTATGAATCGCCTCGGTCGGTCGTCAACGTAATCTCGTAAACTTGACCATCGCTTGTAGAGCTCGTAAACGTATAATTTACGCCTTGAATGTTGATCACGTCCACGACCGTGGCCGTTACGCCGTCCGGCGAGTACGAGACGCCCGCGTTGTGTGTAAATCCATTCGAATCAACGATCGAGTAATTTCCGGCGACATTGATGTTAGGAGGCAGCGTATATCCACCCGACGCCGTAACGGGTGAAGACGATATGCCGGTAATGGTTGCAGTATGCTGAAAGGAGTACGAGCCGTCGTTGTTCCAGGCGGCGGATGAGTTGCCTGCGAAACTGACCCCGTGGCTCGTATTCGCTCCACGCGTTTTGAAATATGAGATATCATCGTATGACGCCGATCCGCTGCCGCCATCCGTGGTATACGCTGTATAGTTATTCGAGTAAACGTGGTTAGGCGGAGGCGGCGGAGGCGGTTGACAGTCGCCGTCTGCGGAACAGATCGGAATGTATTGGGTCGATCGTTGAGCGCTTCGCGTCAGAATGCTGCTACCTCCCGCGCAGCCCGCAACGAACAGGGATCCTGCTGCCACGATAAACGATCGCCGATCCGCTCGCAGCATCTGAAGTGCACGGCCTGACATGGTTCTAAAATCTTGCCTTTCGACGGGTAAGTTTTCCGCTCGTGAGGACACCGCGCGCTTCGGAAAAGAAACTAGCGCCGCATGAAATGGCCCACACCTCGGACGGGCCTCACTACCGCTTCGTCCTCCGGCCGCCCTCTTCGTTGAACAATCAAAAGTGTACGAAATCGTAAGTTGACGTTCCGCGCGCACTGCTTGAAGACTTCGAGCGCGCGAATATCCAAGGCTGAATGATCGAACGCCCAGCAAAGTAGGCGAGGCGCTCGATGCGGGTAGGCGGGGAGGCGAAGGTGAGGACCAGCGAAAAGGGTTTTGGTTCATCGACTACATTCGCATTGCACTCGTCGACCATCAAAGCAATCCGCGGCGGAACGTGAAACGGCACCGCGACGCGGTCGAGGCTGCGGCGCACCGCTTTCCTGATGGCAAGATAGGGCAAAAGTACCGACACCTCGCTGCGTATCACAATTTCGTCTGCGAAGAGTTGGGCTGGCTTGACTTACGCTGCCGGAGCCTTGGGAAACTCCCCTTACCCCCGCGCTGCCTGACAACGAAGCGCTGGGCCTTGCTATACGGTGACATCCGTCGTATGCGTCGGCTTCGCGGGGAACCGGAAATGCGCTTCGACGATGTCAAGCCATCACCGTAGTCCATGGAATCTACAACTCAGACTCGAATATCGCCACGATGCCATTCCAGCACAACCACACGGCGTCCTCCGCCAGCGGCAAGTCCCCAATTCGAATCAGATCACGTGGCTGGCCTCGTGTCCGAGCGTCTCCTTCAAAGTTCGTCGTCGGACGTCATCTGTAACAATTACCAATCAGACCGTGAGGTTTTCATGCACCATCTAACCGTGGACCGCTTATTAGCGGGCCTTGCGCCGTTCTTTTAATTCGTCCGGAAGCAAATGTCCACGTCGTTGAAGTTGCTCGTCCAACATTTTCTCGGGAAAGAACTTGCGGTACGCCCGATCCAGCGCGGATCCCGCCCTATAGGCTGACCAAAGCACCATCGCAGACGCGATAAGCATCTCGACGATTGTGATGACCCGATATGGCGTTTCCGGATGGAATAGCAGGTTGGTCGCCATCCCCAGGAATGCGACGCCGATGACGAAGGTGCAGGCGGTCGCCATTGCTGTGTGCACTGCGAAGATCACGGCCGCATTCGGCGGGGTCTCCGGCGTTATTTGCGGATACTCCGAGAAACGCAAAGCGCGATACCGCACCGTACGCCAGTTCAAGCCGAAGAAGCTGCCCACCGTCAATATGAAGCCGGCGATACCGACGATAGCGGAAAAAGCAATCCAGTCCATGGTCCAAACCTCTCTCAGAGTGACGCAATGTACGTCAAAGGGTGACGCCGCGAAATGCCAGATGGGTGGCACTGTCTCGGCCTACGTAAGCGTGACCGATGCTGGAGGACGACGTTGGAGCAGGGGCGATTGGCCCGATGCAAACCGTCCCTCCCAATGCTCGACTTCGTCGAGTCGCCGCGAGGCGGCAGCGGAATCCGGTGCGATTGCAGATCTTCGCAAGGCCGTTACTGGATAGTTTGTAGCGGCGTGCGACTGTCTCGACTGGCTCGCTCTATATGAAATGGTATAGCGCGGCGCGGGCCAGGACATGGGTCGGTCGGTTCGACATGCGAGTCCCCTTCGCCCAATCGGCAGCCTATTGCTATGATGGGGTATGGAACACCGAAACCTTGTTCGCCATGCGCCGCCGACGTTTCGGCCATTAAAGTATCGGCGCCGAATCATACTGCCTGACAGCGCTGCGACTCAGGCCTTCCTCGATCTGCTGTGGAGTCTACATCAAAAATACAGCGCGCGAGACCCAGAGAAATGGGCCGAAATTTCGTTGATGTATGCCGACCGTGAAAAGCGGAAGAACTCGAGAATGGTGCGCTCATGCATTACTGAGTTGGTGGAGCGCTACCGCGCGATACGCCTCCCCGTCCAACAGCACGATGATATGAAGTGATGGCAGCAGCACGGAAAAGACACCGACCCGCGAAGCAGTCGCTACAGGCAATCGAGCAAAAAAGGCCAGTAAGACAGTCCTACCCTTCGTCTGGCTCAAACACTGCCATAATACCGTCGGCAATCAACTTCGCTGACGCGTCGCTCATGTCGTACTCAACCGTTCGCACTAACTGGCCCTCCACCGATAGCGCTACCCGTACACGGCCGACTGCAATCAATTCCAATTCAGCCTTGTACGGCGGCCACATGAAGCGCGCGACGTCGTCCTCTAACTGAAACGCCGGCTCAATCTTCAACACCCACTGATGCGACCGGACCTCAATCGCAAACGATTCAAAAGATTCAAAGGACGTTGCCTCACCCATGCCCGCACTCTACGAGGTAGGGCTAGGCAAATCATGCCAGGCAGAAGGGGAGGGCGCGGGATGGGGGCGCTCTGGGTAAGGTGCCTACTGCGGCGAGGCCCCCGCGTCGGCCGCAGGTTGGCCCGCCGAAGGCGGCTCCGCGTTGTCGGGCTCTTCACCCTCGAGCAGCTCGCGCGCTACCTCCTCATCGCACTTGAGCATGTCCATCACGCCTTTGACGTCCAACTTGAGAACGCGCACAACGTGCATCAGTACGGTCGGAGGCAACGCCTCCTCCCCTGCGGGAAAGACCACCAGTGTCTCGCTGTTGATGGCCGCCTCGTGAACGCGCTGGCTGCGCGGCGCCGGCGGAACATCGACGACCACTTTGAGGTCGTCTTGCGGAGACGCATCGCTGGGTGGAATCGGCACACCAAGGTGGATGCGCGCCGAGACGGCCACGTGCACCGCATCGACCGCCATCTCTATCGCGTGCTCGCGGTCGTGGCCGAAGGTGCGCACCTCGCGGAGCTGCGACGCTGATACGCATACCGTCCCGTCCTCATCCGGTGCACTGAGGGAGATCGAGTACACGTACTTGGACGGCGCCCCATGTTTTGGTCTGGTCATCGTCTTTTCTGCCTTTCGTTTAGCAGCCGCTCGATTTCGTCGAGCCGCCGTTCAATGGTGTCTAAGTGGTCCGTCATGCTAAGGCCGGCGCCGCCGGCAAGGTAGCGCGGATCCACGTTGAGGCGGTCTGCGATCCGCAGACCTAACCCAAAGCCGAGGTTCTTAACCTGGCCCGATTCAAGTTGCTGAATTGCTCCAGGCGAGACGCCGACCGCAGCGGCCAGTGCAGCGAGAGTAAAGCCCTTCTCCTCGCGAAGTCGCCGCAGCCGTTCGGCGAAGGTTTCAGCGGTGTGGCTCGACGACGACTGTGACGACGGTCGATTCGTCGGCTTCGAGAACGACGCGGACGTGGCGCCCGTCCTCGCAATATCCGTGGTGCTCGATGCGCTGGGCGTACGAACGCCGCCGCCAAGCGGGATGGCGTACAATCCCACAAACCTCGTCAGCACTGATGCGGGCTTTGGTCATGCGCTCGAGCGCGTGTCTGCAATACTGGAGATCCCGCTCGGTCATCGCGCGCGCCGCGGGTAACGATGAAGATTGACACGGCGAACAATCCGAACGAAAGACTCCCCGGCCTCCGTCACAGCGCCTCGCTCAGCAATTCCTTCAGTCTGGCATTGAGGGCATCCGTGAGAACATCCGTATCGAGATGCATCCCAAACAGCAGTGCGAGATGCTGAACGGAAATGTACTCTTCAAGCGCCATCGCGAGCGCCGGCACCGGGATGTCTCCCGCTTCCGCGTTGCACGTCTCCAGGTCGCGGGCGCCACGGTCGAGAACGGCGGCAACGCGGTAGTGGCTCGCCATCTCTTCGCGCATCTCGCGCGCAATTTCAGTCACCCACGCCCGGCGCTCTTGCGGGGTTCCTTCAGTAAAGCGGTGGGCCGTCATCGGGCTTCCCCAAACCCTGCGGCAACAGTCAACCAGCCGCACTCGCATAGCGATGCGTCAAACATGAATTTTTCCTCTTCTCACACCCGTCGCTCAAGAGCGGCGAGAACAGAAAACGTGATACGCTGTGGTCAGTACCCAGCCGATCCTGATCTTAGCGTTAGAGTCAATCGGATCAACTTATGAAATGAGCGCGGCCCCGACCGGCGCGAATCGGGGCTGCGTTAATGCCAGGTAGGAAAAGGACCGTGTCGCCGACCGCCCCCGGGGTGTAGGCGAGCACCGCTCGCGCGGGCTCGCAGGAACGGTCGACGACATGCCCGCCGCGGCGTCACGCTAGCCCACACACTCCCGATGGGTGTGGCCCTCGGAACTGCATCGCTATCGCACCGACGCGGACGTCCGTTCCTCATGCCGGATCCCGAAAGTTGCAGCCGCGTTCATCGTGAAGACCAACGGCGGTCCGCAGCCGGCGCAGAGAACACGCTCCGACCGGCGTCGCTTACCGCATGACCACCCGACATACACCACTGCACCTCCGTGTCCGACACAAGGTTCGGTCCGGATCATGCACTACGCGGTGTGGGCTCGTACAGCGTGTGAAATGCCCTATCCCGAAACGGCGCGTGGACCTTCCCCATGAACGCTCACCAGCCCGCGGCGCATGGCCTCGGCCGCCAGCTCGCCACGGCTGTTCACCGCGAACTTGCGGAACAGGGACTGGACGTGGTTGCCGACCGTCTTCCAGGACGTCCCGCGCAAAGCACCGATTTCTTTGTAGGTCTTGCCACGGACGAGCAAGAGCAGGATGGCGTGCTCGGTCTCCGTCACGGCGGGCGTTGACGACGGTTGCATCTCACGCAGTTCGCGGGCCATCCAGAACTGCTCACTCACGTCCCGGAGCGCAGAGGCGGCATATTCGACATAGCGCTTCTTGCCGGTGAGACGTGCAAGGCGCAACGCGACCATCGTTGCCCGCCGGCGGTATCCAAACCGCGCAAGCACTCGATACGCAGCGGAGAAGGCACGCACCGCCTTGACGCTCTCGCCGCGTGCCTCGAACACGACCGCCTGGAGATATTGCTCCATTGCATCGTAGCGTTCCGAATCACCTAACGAACTCTTGAGCGCCGGCCGGATGACCTCACGGTACTGGGCGAACAGCGCGTCGGCTTGGGACCGCGCGTTCTTGGGCACGGCCTCCTCCGCGAGATACAGCGGCAACTGCTGGAGGTCGGCCCCAAGACTGCGGACGTCGAGCGTATTATAGATCTCCTGCGCCCGCTCCACGAACTCGGCGTGCGCATCGGCCTGCCGCAATCCACGAAAGATCGCGGCCAGGCGGCAGAGCGCCACGACACGATAGCCGTCGCCGTCTGCATCCTGCTCGGCACGACGGGCCCACAGGCGCGCGCTCGCCGCATCGCCGGTCATCTCGGCCATCAGCGACGCAGCGATGTTGACCCAGAAGCGCCACCGGGTGACGCCGCTGGCTGACCAATCGAATGCGCGTAGGCGCGATTCGACCGCCGGCCAGTCCGCCGTGAGCAGCAGTTCGGGAGCGAGTGCAGCGAGGCCGTAGAGACTTTTGGCCTCAACGTAGCGGTCACGCTGGCGACAGAACGCGAGGGCGGCCAGAGCAGCGCGAAACCATCCAGCGGCAGATTCGAATTCACCACGCGCCTGCGCAATCCAACCGCGGTACTCGAGCGCGTGCGCATAGACGATGTCTTGGTCCGGCTGAACTTGGACAAGCAGCCGGTCTGCATCAGCGTATGCGCCCAAGCGAAACTTCGCGATGGCGAGCTGCAACGACAATTCCGCCCGCACGGTCGGATGCGCATCGACGGCTTTCGCCTGCGCGTCAGTCAGGATTTCGTCGCCGCGCGTCTTTTGCCCGATACGTATATAGGCTGCGCCCGTAAGCATCTGAACCGTGACATAGTGGTCGACCGAAAG
Source organism: Candidatus Elarobacter sp. (assembly GCA_035943995.1). Classification (GTDB taxonomy): domain Bacteria; phylum Vulcanimicrobiota; class Vulcanimicrobiia; order Vulcanimicrobiales; family Vulcanimicrobiaceae; genus Vulcanimicrobium. The sequence continues at coordinate 44,326 of DASZBS010000054.1, forward strand.
GGCCGTAAACTCGATTTCGCGCAGCGCTTCGAGCGCACGATCGCCGCGGTCCAAGCGCACGTGCACGCGCGCCCGGAGGATGGCAATTTCCAAGCGGGCTGCGTCCCGGTGTGCGCGCACGGCATCGCACAACGCGAGACAACGCTCGAAGTCTCCGTCGAGAAATGCTTGTCGTGCGTCGGCGAGCGTCACACGCTCGCCTGACTGCGGACCACCCTGATTTGGAACGTCGACTCACCTCTCACACCAAGAGGAACCGTGATCGGACGACACCGCAAGGCGCCGTCCGATCACGACACGCGGCGGATTCTTCGCCACCGCGCGCACCGATCCGCTAACCGCCGGACGGCATGAACACGTCGTACGCCACCGGTCCGCCGGCCGACACAGGCTTTGGAGCGCCGCCGTTAGCGAGAGCGAGCGCTGCAAGCAACGCGAGAATATGAACCAAAGAGACCATGGAGAAAACACCCTTCCGGCAACAAATGCCTGGACGTGCCCCAGGGGAGATGCCCTAGGGCAAGGGCACAATTCTCCGTAGGATCGATGGCGCCGCTCGGTCGATGCCCTAGGGCACGACCACGGCCGGAACGATGGTCCGGACACGCTCGCGAGCGCGCGAAAAACGCGTGCTACAGCGGATATTGGCGTGTTAGCGCAGGTCGGCGAGCAGGTCGGCTAGGCGGACCTTGAGCGCGTCGGCAATCGCCAGCAGCGTGAGCGTTGCGGGGTTCGTCTGGCCGCCTTCGATTTTCTGAAAGTGCCGGACCGACACGCCAGCGGCAAACGCGACTGCCTCCTGGCTCTCACCGGCCGCTTCGCGTCGCGACCGGACGGCCTCGCCTAAACGCCGCAGGGCGACCTCCGGGTCGCGCCGCTTCTTGCTCACACCCCACATGGTCCGTCAGATCACGGTCTTGACGCCACGGCCGCAGGAACGCGGCATATATGCCAGGTATGATCCCGGCCCTCACCAGGCTCCGGGTCCCTCAGGAGGTCCGCCTTGACCCTCCCCTTGCGCGCCGTTTCCACGGCGGCGATCCTCGCCGCCCTTGCCGCCTTGACCGCATGCTCGAGTCATCCCAACTCATCCGAGACGACGGCCACGACGACCCAGAGCACACCGGCTGCGGTAGATGCGACGGCAGCTGCGGCGGTTCCCAGCGGCACGAAAAAGGACATCATCGGTTCCTGGAAACTCGTTGGCGACGCCGCGGGCACCCGGTACTACTCATTCAACTTCCACCCGTATGCGAGCGGGACTCTGGGCCACGTCACAGCCGTGGTTCAAGATTCAAACATGCCCAAGCCGGTGACGCAGCAACTGACCTGGTATTTCCTGAAAACCGGTCAAGTCGTGCTGCGAAACCCCAAGGCTGACATGAGCATGGTCATCTGCGCCTTCCAGACGCAAGACGCGAACACCATGGACATTCAGTGCGGACAAACGGGCGTGCTTCACATGGTGCGCAAATGATGCGTCTCTGGAAGGGTCCGACACAGGCGAGAATCAGACGGCATTTGCTCATCTGTTTTACGATGTTGTTTAGTGCGACATTGGCGAGTTGCGGCGGCGGATCTGCAGGAGGTGGTGGCGGCAATGTACCTGTGGTTCCGAGCCCATCCTCGACACCCGTCCCGACCGTCGCACCGCAGACGGTTTCTGGTTCCGTAAACGCAATCCCGCAGGGCTCGTACGGCGCGAATGCGTCGCCCACGGGCGTCATCGTGAATGCAACCATGGTCATCGGGTCGACGGCGATTCTCGGTGCAACAGCGCCCTCATCTGCGCCCGCTGGAGATGTGATCGTGACGACGGATGGATCCGGTAACTTCACGGCGACGCCGCCGGTGGGGCCGGCTGCTCCCACGTCGCCGACCATCGTGCTTCCGGCGAACAACGTCGCTGGCGCAACGGTCCCGGCCAAGGGCTACTACGTCTCAATCTTCGCCGCGGGGACGGACGGCAAATCGGCAGGCGCACCGCTGCCGTACCACGGCTTCGTGGCGGCTGGTTCCGGTCTGACATTCCGTGTGACGACGGCATCGAACGATGAAGCGGCCTTCCTGGCTCAGGTGAACTCGAACCGTGCCTCACAGGCGGGTCTGACCACACCGCTCATCTTTGATGAACTCGCGGTTGAGGCAGCACGTCAGCACGTTGCCGAAATGCTCGCGACCTCGGGCTACAACGGCTGCCACTACAACGCCTCGAACGTCGGCCCTAATTCGCGCTATGCGCTGCTTGGCGCACTCGGTTCCGACATCGAGAACATCGGTGGATACGGTCACACGATTGCGAACTACAACGGTGCGCCGCAGACGGAACCCTCGAACACATCAGTGTGGCAGAGTGCCGAAGCCGGCTGGGTGAGCGAAAAGGCAACGAACGGTTCGCACTGGGTTGCGCTCTCTCGTCCAAACGCAACATGGGCCGGCGTAGCGGTCGCTTCGAAGGCGACCATGGCCGGTACGAACTACGACTACGAAGCCGCGGCTGACCTCGAGGTCATCGCTGCTGGCGATACATCGACGTTCTCGGCTACGAACGCGGGTTGCCCAGCGGGAATCACGGCGAACAACTCCTAGCCTGCACACAGTCGCCGCCTCAGAACTACTTCCGGAATAGACGTAGGCGGCTTGGGCACTTAGACGGATGTGGGACGGCGGCGCGCTCGCCTCTTCGGAGGCTGAGCCCACACCCGGCGTCCTCGTCCCGCCCTCCGTCGAGAACGGTCTAAGCCTCTGGCAAATAGATGGATGCGCTGATGAGCATCATGTCGTTTCACGAGTTCGTCGACGCGCCGCACGCCTCGCTACATTCGCACGCAACCGACTCCTCGAGCATCAGCCTCGAAGCGCTCACTCCCAGATTCCGCCGGGTCTGAGCGTTATCCCAAATTCAAACAACGCGCCGTAATTGTCGTCCCAAATTTCGCGCGCCTCACACAACGCATGCTTTTTATGGAGCCCATGCCGACTTCGCCATTTCGATGAACCGCTCTGCGAAATCTCTTGACTCGAATTGAATCGCGAACTCGGTTGTGCTGGAGTCCAAATCAGATCTCGTGCGCCTGGGTACATCGGGACACGTTGCCTTAGTCGAACTCGCACGATAATGAATCAAACGCTTGCCATTTTTCGAGTTGATCTGAACGATCCACATCTTTCTTTCTTGGGGCGGGGAGCCAACTGTAGATTCCGCTAGCGTTACGCTATTGTCAACATCGTGGATGTTGAAGGTAAACGCTTCAATAAGATCCGGCCGTGTCGTACAACGCAACAGCGTGGCCGTGTCATAATTTCCCGCACTTATCGTTGAAGTGATTGTTAAAATGGAATCGACCGTTGCAGTATATTCCCTCCGGTCGAATGGTACAATTGATACAGATGAAGAAGTGCCGCTAGGTAATTCGTACCGTGCCGCATAATTGACCAGAATTATCAGGTCCGAGTTTGAATATGGCGCTGCCTCCGTAGCTGACATCGTGAATGATAGTGCTACGATAAGGAAGAGCATAGCCCTAATACAAAACATCAAACGACCTCAACACCGTTATTCGATTTCTTAGCAGCGTCGCCCATGCAATGGGGCTTCGTGATCGGCCCTCGGAAGCCCTCAAGAAACGCGGAGGCGCGACCTCTGTCAACCGCCAGCGCCTTGACGTCCGCGCTTGCCGGCCTCGTGGGTCGTTCTATCGGCGAATCAACCGCGTCGGGTGTGGAAGAATGAGACGCCACTCATCCCACGAGTCCGGTATGGACTAGGTCGCGGACGCTCGTAGACACACGGTGCCTGACTGCTGACCTACCGGGCGAGCGGTATCGTGAGCGCGCTCGTGAAGTGGCTGACCGTGACCAATTGGTACAGACATCCGCTGACCGTCCCCACCGATGAAACGGTCGATCTCGCGAACCAAAAGGCGACCGTCGAGCGGTGGTTCACGACCATCGGCGAGGCCTGGGACGCCACATGGGATCGAGAACTTCAGCCGTTTGTCGTCAAAGATTCGGCGAAGGGTGAAACTGTCGCAATTACACGGCTCTTTCGAGTGATGCCTTCGACGCTCGAAACGCCAGCGGGCGATGCCTGGCTTAGCTACGCCCCAATGGACGCGAATGGTGTCGGGGGCATGCCAATACTTGCGCCCCTATTGCGGATCGATTCCATCGGCCTCGTCGACAAACGATTAACGCTAGCGATTGAGACACGGCTTCTCGACGAACATATCGGCGAGTGCGTCATGCTTCAAGTTCGGGAGGACGCGCCGCACAGCATCCCGCCGTGGACATTCCATGGCGTGCTGCGCCGCGTCGACGGTATCATCGCGTACGAGATGGATCCGCCAGACCATGATTACCCGCTAGCCGTTCCAGGAAATGACCGGCTACGCTTTGAGTACATCGCAATAGCGCGTGCGACTCTTTGCCCGGTAACGCACGGCCGCGAGACTTAAAATGAAACGTGTGTCGATTCTCGAAGCCTTCGAGAGCATTATCGGCGAGCAACTGACGCCAGCAAATGCGAAGCAGTTCTCGCAAGCACCGGTCGAGCAAGTACGTGATTTGTTGGAGAAGTTGACGCCATACTATGGGATACCGGTCAGCGAACTGATTGATGACTACTTCGACCCGGAGCGAGTCCGAACTCCGTTCTATTTCTCCATTGACCCTGAACTGCTTCAATCGGAGTACGTAAACGCAGCGGAGATTCAGCGGTTCGCACACGTCTCCGGGCAATTCCGGAACTCTCTGCTGTACCTTGAGCGGGTCGCGCTTCCCGATCCGTTCGATTTCCTTTTCGCGCGACCATTGGCGGACCTAATCAGGGGAACGGATGAAGTAAATGCGTTCTATGGTGAATCCGATGGCATGCTCGAGGAGGCTTGGAGCGCGGCCGTAACCTTTCTGGCGGCGGTCGCTCCGCTGATCCGCGCGCGTATCGTCAGCCTGGTGCCATACCGCTGGCTATCGGACTTCACTTCAGTGAATCGCGCTATGCTACAGGGTGCCCTTTCTACTTCCGATGCAGTGATCGTTCCGCGCGGCGCATTCAAACACGTGAACATCGCCGACGCAATTGGGTCAATTGGCTCGGAGTACGAACGTGAAGCCATTGCTGATGCCATAGCCCTCTACGACCTCCTTACGGATATGAATTTGACGCCGCTCGCCCGCACGGAAACGGGCCGCCGCGCGCTAGACGTCATTACTGCACTTGAGGGCCTGGCCCTCAGCGGCCGAGTCGAAGCGGCCGCCGCAGGTGTCTTAGTCCAGAATCAACTGCCGGGTGTCGCGCGAATCCCCATTGAGATGATTGTCGCGCTGCGCCAGGATGACGAGGCGTTCCATGCGTGGCGGACATCGTTCTCCGAAGTGATGGCACGAGCGCAGATCCTGCCGTTCACGAATGAGGCGCAATACCGCGCCGATTTGACGGAAGCCGCAGACGACTTGTTGAAACCAAAAATTTTAGGGATGGATAAGTCGCTGAACGGGTCGCATGTCTTCCGTGACCTTTTCAAACCAAGCGGATTACAAATCGGTGTCGGCGGTCTCGTCGCGTTAGTAAGTCACAGTCCGTGGGGTTTGCTGGGAGTGGCCGGTACAGCGCTGGTGAAGTTTGGCGTGAGCGCCGTGAACAAGAAGATTGGCCGGAGCGCGCGACGCGAGGCAACGCTCCGTGACTTGTACGCGTACGTGGTGACCGCGCCTAAGGCAAATTAACGCGCGGCAATAGCGCGATCTGCGGTCCCCTTTGCGGCAGAGTGGAAGCCGCGGGGTAACTAGGCCGCCAATGTCCAAGTTTCCCCGCTCTTTATCGCGTCCGATTCCCTTTTTAAGCGCGTCAGCGCACTGGTGGCTTCAAGAACCCACGGCTTTCGCGCTCGCCATCGCCTCGTCGGAAGCCGGCTGGACGAACATGCCCGACGGCGACCAGCGGACCGTGAAATTCGCACTTTCGCGGGCGAGCAACATGCCGTCCGCGGTACGCACGGACGTCACGATCACCCGGACGACGAGATCCCGCTCGGCAGACGCGGAGCCCGTTGGACCCCGCCACGTTCCGACAGGGACGTACTCCGTGGTCGTGGTCGCGCATCCGGCCGCGCCGCTCGGGACGCAAGGCTCAACGCGGGGCAGAGCTGCGGGGAATGAGGTCGGCGCTGTGCCGGCGAGCACCGCGGCGTTCCACTGCTCTTCGAGAAGGGCGCGGGCGTCTTGGACCAGCCAAACGTCGCGTTCCGACCAGTATTGGCGGACCTCTGTGTTCACAAGGGCGACGACCGGATTGGGCGCGGGCGACCCGTCGACGAGCACGGCAAGACCGACCGCGGCGCACGCCGCGGCGAGGAAGACGAAAAACTGCATGACATCTCCGTGTGATAAAGCACGGGGACGATCTCCGGCATCCTCTCTTGACGTGAGGGAGCGCCTTGTGATAGCTGCAGGATCGACCCTAGGTTGGATTTGGGGTCCGCGGGCGGCGAGGGCTGGAACCCTGCATCGCTCACCGGGGAGGCTCGTCTGCGAGGATGGGCCTCTTCGTTTATGATCGGTCGCCCGAATCGCCGATTTTACGGCGCGCATCTACTCGCACGCCGTTGACCATGTGGCGGGGGTTCAACGCTTAAGGTGGCGTACTATGCAAGCGACCATGCAGAATATATAGCAAACATAGGCAGGCGTTAGTCGCAACTACGTACACAATGCTGATAAAGTAAGGTAAGACGCTATGATGACGGACGTATTCGACCTCGCCGAAATCGCTGCAGCGGCGAGATCTCGCGTTGAAAACCTCTACCGCGTACGCTTCCAAAACGGCGTTGAAGACATCTTGGTAGACACAGCAAGCAGATATGCTGAGGAATTTCAAACGCACACCGGTGTGGCACACGTTGAGGGAGAGATCGACATAAGCACCCCTCTCATGCGGAATACACTGTATACGCTTGGCGCCATTATCCTCGGCCATGCAGCGATTCGGTTGCGGAGCATAGTTGAAGCCGAATCACAAAATCCCAGTGTAACCGGTCCAGAGCCCGGCGCCAAAGACCTGCTGTACCGAGACATCATCTCCCAACTTCAGTTATCACGAAATGAAGAGACGTTACTTAATCTTTCGATGGGCAGCTCCCGAGCGAACAAGCCGGTACGCATTCCCAATATACTGGTCTACGACGCTATCAAACAATGTTGTCCGTTCTACGGGCTCGAGTGTAAGCCACAGAGCAATCCGGAAACGCCGTAAGATGGCGCAAGTCGACGTCCCAGCAGATAAAGCACTATCGACACTCGCGGATTACACAAAATGGTTGACAGGCCTCGCGACAGCCGGACTCGCATTTAGCATCGGCCTACAGCAGAACATCGCCTCATACCACGCTTTCACGCGCTGGAGCGTCGTCGTAGCCTGGGGCCTCTACGCAATCGCGGTACTCGCTGGCGTGCTCCTACAATCAAGTTTCCCGACCCGATATGAAAAGAAGAATTACTCGATACGCGATGTCTGGATGGTTGGCACGTACCTCACTGGTCTCGGGGCGCTTGTCGTTGGATCATTTTCCGTGTTTCTCGCACTTTTCTCACTTACGTGGATGCTGCCAGATCCCGGAACCCTTTCGGTGAAGAACGCGAACGCAGCGGTCGTTCGAGCCAAAGGCGCCGTAAAGGACCGTCACGTCGGCAGCGTCGACACAATTGAATTGCTCAAAGGGGCTGATATGGTCGACGTAACCGAAGAAGAATGGCACGTGCGCTTCACGACGCCGAAATCGACGAAGGACGAACCTGACGTCAAAGTCGACGTGTTTGTTAATGCCGCAACTGGCGCAACGACAGTCATCGCTCCGCCTAAACCGATTCTATCCGTACAGCACACTATGAACACAGGGCCTCACCATAGCCGAAGCCCACACTAGCCACCGTAACGCCTCACCGGTAGCGTCATCGCCAGAACTCAACCGACGATGAAGAGAGCGCACCTTATCAGCTCGACGACCACAAACACAAGGGGATGCAAAGATAAATCCGTGGTTCCGCCCACGAGTTGCTCATTGCCATCACGGAGCATTCCGCCGAATCGAAGTGGACGCTCGTTCGAACCGGGGCGTTACTTGCGCCTGGTATCGTGCGCTCGACCCGACCTAGGAGAGTGCAACCGCTATCGTGGGCGGCGCCTCGGTACTTAAGGAAGGAAGATCAACTGTCGTGAGTACGATTCGTTCGGATGATCTTACCCGGCTCGCAGAACTTGCAGTCGAAACCGTGAGCCAAGTCTATGACGTAAAGTTCGAGACCGGAACCGTTGACGTGTTGGTACGTGCAGCCACGGATTACGAACCCCAATTGAGTTCACGGATCGGTGAGAACGTTGTCAATCCCCTGATGGCCCTAGCTCACATCGGCCTCGGTCAAGCGATTATCATCTCCCGACTCCAGAAACCCAGCGGACCCGCTATTATTTCAGCCGAGGCGGTCCGTATCCAATTCCGACGCAGTTGCCCGTTCTATGGACTCGATTGCGAGCAACGGGAAAAAGAGCGCAGTTAAAGGATCTTAAAAGATGCACAAGAGCCGACGGTTGGTTACCGAACCAGTCGACACTTTTCGGCCTCCCTCAACTAGTGCGGCAGCGATCCCGCCTTCGTCGATATATGGTTCCGACTAACCATTGCCGTGCTCGGTCGTGTGCTCGCCGGAAACCTCGCCGCCTTTCTCGTCATACGAGGTGTGGCTGCCCTCACCCCAGTCGGTAGAATGCACCGAGCCATCTGACTCCTGCGTTGAACTGCCGCCGCCGGGAACTCCCTGTTCGCCCGCGCCGGCGGGACCGGGGCCGCCTTGTGTTACTTTATTGTCGCCCATTTGCTTGCTCCTGAAGCCACCGTCGGCTTCGGGTGCATTCTACCCAAGAAGACGTACAGTAATTCGTGAGCCGAGGTTCTACAGCGGGGAAACCTCATCGCTGGCGACGTCTCTGATACGGTCAATCTGGCCCTGAATCTCTGGCGACACTACAATCAGTTCAATCTTGACACCGGGATGCAGCCGGCCCTCCATGTATCGCACGAACATCGTATGAAGGCTCGGTGTCGTAAGGACGAGCATCCGCACCGGCGCATCGACAAGGGTCAAAAAGTATAACTCGGCCAAACATGCCGCGTACTTTCCGGCTGGGCGCTTTCCGCCTGATGTCTTTCCTGACAACGATTTGATGCTTGCAACGATGGAACCATCGTCCGATACCGCGTCGAACTCGTGCGTGCCGCCGGTTGGCAGTCGCAACGTGCGCGACAAAAAGGGTTGCCCGTGCAGCCGCTGCAGCTCGGCGCGAACGAACGGCTCAACATGCGTCTTGTAGTAGGACGTGTCCGCCATAACCGCCGCCTTCGAGGAAGGGGCGAGTTGCGCCCATATCTACGACCACGCTATGCATGCACTTGTGCAGCAGTCGTACGGAACGCACGGCTGCGGTGGAGCGTAGCGATGTTTCTCTTAGACGCCGACGGTGCCGGTCAGGTATCCACTCGTACCGTTTGGTAAGCCGGCGGTGCCATTCAGGGCCCCGTTCCCGGCAGTGCCGTTCATAGCGGGATAGCCGCTCGTTGCAGGCTCGTTGGGTTGCATTATGCTGCCAGCATCAGGTTGCATGACGCTACCACCTCCGTCCCGGCGGTGTGTACCGATCTGCGTGCTACCCACGGTACGGCTGGAATTCCCTTCAGCAGCACGATGCCTTTGAACCAACAGATCTTCAGCGGTAATCGTGGTGTGCGAGATTAGCGCAATGACGTCGTGAGACGCCGATACTGCTTTCTCCCACCCGGCGCCGCCGTATCCACCGACAATGGTGAAGAAGGCGAGCATCCAGCAAAAGGCCGTGCTCACACACCGAGAAATGAAGAATCGTGCGTCGGATTGGGGCGGACTGATTGCATCAACATCGCCAGGCGCGGTGCCGGGATCGGCGCGCTTCTCAGGCTTCCGGGCTTTACCGTGTTTGCCTCGGCCCATGGGCCAATTCTAGCATGCCACCGGACCGCCGGTCGTCGGCCGCATCCTTTCCGCCGCTTCCGGGGTCGATCCCGATCCGTGCGCCCGCAGACCGACCTCCCAATCCCCGTGAAGCCCGCCGGCCAAGAGCCGCATCTTTTCGGCTACGGTCTTCGTGACCGACTGCTCATGACGCTGGCCGTCAACGACCGGCCCCTCTACATCACCGAACTAGTTCAGATGCTCGGGACCTGGCATTCCAAGGTCGACCAGACCCTTGTGCCGCTGGAAGCCGTCGGTATCGTCACGTCCCGGTTCCACACCCCCAGCCTGCGCTGGGTGGCACTGAACACGGCGTTTCCGGCCTATCGCGAGGGCCTGCGGCTCTTCCGCCGGCTCGAGGAGTCCTGGCCCCAGCAGCGCGCCGGAAAACCGCGCAGGAGGGGAGAGCGCACGGCCTTGAGCCAGCTTCGCCGCACCCCGGGGCGCCGCGCCACCCTCCCCTCTTCCGGGCGGCTTGCGGCGGCTCAAACAGACCGCCTCTTCTACTCAAAACCCGGCTCCCGGGCGTTGCTAGCAATTGCGGCAATGGGGCAGACGGACGTCGTCGACCTCCACGAGACGGTCGGCATGGACCGGCGCTCGGCCTGGAACGTCGCAAACCGCTGGCAGCGCGAGGGCATCATTCGCAGCGTCCGCTCTGGCCGCCGGCGCGTCCTTGAACTCGACCCAGCCTACCCCGCAGCACTCGAACTGCGGCGGTTCCTCCGGCGACTGGTGGCCGTGACCGAGGAGTACGAAGCGCTGGCGACACTCTCGACCCGCCGACCCGAGAGCCTGCGGTTCACGACCCTACGTTGACGGGGAACACGGTCTCCATGACTCTTGAGGAGATGCAGCCGTACGAAGGGCACCTTGCCCGTGTGCGTACGAAGAACCCCACCTACGGCGGGGGTGCAATCTTTGAAGGGCGCGTGGAGATTGTCGACGCTTCGACAATCCGGGTCGTCGGGCAACCCCGCATCAGTGGGCTGTCGCTTGGTGATGCCTCACCGTACACACTCTCGATTGCGCACGTCGTGGAAGTCACGCTCCTGAACTAGCGGTCTCGCCACCAGATGCCACTTGGCGCTCTGACATGGCAT
>DASZBS010000055.1:0-62106 GCA_035943995.1 Candidatus Elarobacter sp.
CGCTCGGTCACCCAGTAGGAAGCGTAGCGCAAACGCCTTCGGGATTTTCTCCACCAACTTCTTGAGGAACTTGCTGTCATGAACTTTCTTTGAGGAGAACATGACCGCCATGACGACCATCGTCTCGACGCCGATAAGTGCATGCGCCTTCATCCACTCGGCGTTGGGGCGCTTGTCGGTTCCGTAGTCAACGAGTCGGGCGTGAGCAACGCGCAACTGCGAGACTTTGCTCGAGTCAATGATGGCACCGATTTCGCGCAGGCGAAACGGCTCCGCGCTGATGGACAGCATCTCCTCGAGCACCGGCGTGAGCGAGTCGTCGTTCATCCACTCCCCAAGCGTGTTTTGGTGCGGAGCACGACGCAGCGGTAGACGACCGTCTTCGATGAGTTGCTGGTAGCGAGAAACCATGGCATCTGCTGACTTGCCTTCCGCTACTTTGAGCAGAAGAGCCGCCACGCGCAGCGAGTCGGCGGTCAGTTTGCCGTGGCGCAGCGCCATCGCATTGGGATGGCGCAGGTCGTACGCATGTTTGAGCGAGAGCACCAAACGCGGAATCTCGTTTGGCATCTCTTTGCGTGCATCACGCTGTGCGGACTTGATCGAACGGCCATCCTCAGCGAGGCGTTTGCGCGCCGGTCGTCGGCCGGCTTTGTCCTTGACCGGTCGACTCGCCGGAACACGGCCGGTGATGACCGCTTCACCGCGGCGCAGTTTCTCGGCGAACTGATGCTCGCAGTCGCGACGCAGATACTTCTTCGCGTCCGGGCACGAGCACGTGTACGCGACTATCAGCGTACCGCGGCGATTGGTGATTTTCCGGGTCACGGTATAGGCCGTATCCGACGTGCGGCTTGACCAGTAAATGGTCTGCTGGTCGTCGAGCGGGACGATGCGCGCTTTTCCTCGGCGGCTTGCATCGAACAGACGCTGACCGTCTACCTCGCGGTCAGAGAGGTCAGACGCCTTGAACGACTGAGGGGAGGGCTTCGAGATTTTCGAGGCCTTGGGCGGCTTCGGGGACGGGGTCTGCTTGGGCACGAGCGGATCATCTTTCGGACCGTCCTGAGCGCCGGGGCCTTAATCCGGGTCAGGGGCGGCCGTCTAGGGTCGTCTCCCCGGCATGCCACATCGGGCTTCCCGGGTCTCGCCTCCATCACGCCGGCCGACGTGGGTCGAGGGACACCGCTTCGCGGACTTCACCGTCGCAGGCACCCATCTTCGGTGACCGCCAAGCCCCTTGCGGGGCGTCTGAGCTAGCGCCCAAGATCAAAGACCCGATCTAAAGGTTGCACCTGCCAGAAGGATTTTTCGGGGCAGCATCTGGGTCGGCCGTCAATTATACCAAATTGAGATCAAAAGGACCAGACTTGTCGGGTCGGGCTAGATGTGCTGCAGGCGGCGCCGAACACGGCGTCCCCGTATACAAAGCGCCCGATCAATTATAGAATGAGCAAGAACTGCTTGTTCACACGAACCGCGTCGCAGAGGATCTGGACGACGGAAACGGTGAGGCAGCAAACGGGACAGTCCCGAGGGTCGTCTATCCGCCGACCTGCCGCTATGATGACCCGCCGGATGGGGGCTCGTACCGGTCCTACGCGACACAATCTCCATCGGCGATGATGCCGATGTCGCACTGGCCGGATGGCAGTGCCTCCCGCGACGGGAGTGAGCGAGTGGAGACCACGACGACCTTTGGAGGCCAGCATGGCCAAGAAGATCGGTCTGGTCACCGCTATCGCAGTCGCGACGACAACGGTCGCCACGGCACTCGACAAAGTGGTGCTCCTGGCCCAACACATCGCCAGTCTAGTCCGCTAGCAGCAAGAGAGCCCGGTCGAATGATCGGGCTCTCTTCATGGCGTAAATCGGCGGGTGCCGGGTCTGCCCATCCTCTTCGGGACCGCCAAAAATCAGGAGATGCTCCTCCGACTTCATCGCGAGGGCACGACGCGGTTCTACGAGGCGAACGGATGGCAGAGCCTGCGCGGTTCTGGTCTCGTCGTCGCGTATCGAAATGGGTCGGAGCATTGGCTGGCACTAGAGCAACGGCACCACGCATACAGCGCGCTTCGAAACGTTCTCAATGACCTTGCGGACAAACATCACGATAAGCGACCAAGAATCTCGAAAGTTCCACCACAACATCTGAACACGAGCGACAGGCCACTTGCGCATCCGGTGGCTGCTCGGTTTCGCGTTCTTGAACGCATTGCTACTGCGGCCGAACCGCTCGACATCGAAACGCTCGTTCGACGGCTCCCCGACCTCTGGCGAGAGACCACCAAAAGAACTGTCGCAGCACTCGAGACAAACGGTGTCCTCACGACGCGCCGGGACGGCACAATAACGTTCGCCGCGAACGTTCCTAGGTCGTTCGTTCGGCTCGTACGAGCCTTGGGCGCGAAACTGGCCGAGACGGACACGCGCTATGGTCCGCCCTCCGACTTCGAAGGCCGCCGGCCAGCAGCATTCAACTCCGAAGCCGACGGCGCGCCGCGCCTATTCGGGACCGATGCCCGACTGCGCAATCTGATGGCCTTGGCCGTCCATGGCCCGCTGATGTATGCCGAGCTACGCCGCATTACTGGCGCCGGCCACATGGCGCTCGAGGACCGGAGCGATGCGCCCTTCGGTCGAGGTGATGTCGTGCGGGTTTGGGACACCAAGAACGGACCAGCCGTGATGCTCGACGAGGCGCATCCCCTCGCCCTTCCCCTTCTGCGGCTCCTCATCGCGTTGGAGCGGACATACCGCCTGAACCCCTACAAGGCCAGGCTCCCATCTCCCAAACCACCGCGCCGGCGGCGCTGGGTTGGCGATACAGACGCCCTGTTCGGCGGTCCCATCCCGACCGGCATCCTGATGACCATAGGCGCTCTGGGCTGGACGTTTGAGGCTCTGTGCTGCGCATGTATCGAGCACGACCGCTGGAACGTCAAAAAGTCCATGCGCCGGCTCGAAGAAGAGGGCGTTCTCGAGGGCGACAGGCCTCGCAAGCCCGGGATGAACGTTCGCATCGTTCGTATCGCAGACGGGTTCGTCGCTCGGGATGAACTAATCGCATTGCTCCGCGCCGCAGTTGAGGCCTGGCCCTCGTACCGGCGGCGGGTGCGAACTGAGATCCAGCAGTTACACCACAAGACCAAAGTAATTCTCGACAAGCGAGGGCTGATGTAGAGCGGGGAAGGGACTGTCACTCGGACAGACCCTTCCCCGCTCAGCCGCCGACTAGCGACGACCTGTCTTGCGCGTCGCGGACTTACGCGCCGTTTTGCGGACCGCCGTTTTACGACACGGCTTACGCGCTGGCTTCTTGCGGTCGCTCAACGCGGACGCAGCGACTTCACGATCTGCGAAAACCGGGGCTTTCTTGATGCGAAGCGCTGCAATCTTTGCTATACGCTTGCTAGTCATATTCGGTTCACCCCCTTTCTGAAACTTATTGACTCGGCCGGGCCTTGAGGTTACTATACACATCCATAGCGGTAAACACCATAGGTAACGAACTATGAGAAAATCGGAGCCCAGCCCCGTAGATGAGACCGACGAGTTCGATCCCGAACTGAATCTCGCGCTGGCGCCGTCGTGGTGGCAACTCGGGAAAAGGTTTGCTGCTGTCTTAAACAGCGAAGATGGCGAACGAAATCAAGTGCTCGAAGAATGGACGGCCGCTACCCGTCGGCAACTCGAAGAAGACGGCATGAACGAACCAATAGGCGGAATTACGCCCGAAACTGTAATGGATTTCGTTACTACAGTTATGGATGTTCTCGAGCGAAAATTTGACGGAAAAAGTATTGCAAAAGAAGTCGTCAGCCGGACACGAAAAGCAAACAAAATCAATGTGTACGACGATGGTCAATACCTCAACATCCAAGAACCGTCTGATACCTTTTGGGCTGTCGAGTACGATTTTGTGTTCTCCCGACTAGATAGATCCATGGCGAGCGGTGGATGGCTTAATGCAGTCGCGAGATGCGCCGATTTGGACTGCAAACAGTTCTTTGTCAAAGCAAGGAAAGATCAACGCTACCACACCAGCGAATGTAGCATGCGCGCGAGGCAACGTGAGGCATACAACAAGAAAAAGGGCTCAGGGAGCCATACAAGACGCGGCCGGCCACGACTAAGAAGATAGACGGGATGAAATTTGGCCAAAGACGGATATGACCGATCTTGGGAACAATAAATTCCAATGCGGCAGGAAGTTTTCTAAGGCCACCAACCAAAGATCAACCGTCACAGAAACCACCGCTCAGAAACGATACAATTTGACACGACACTGGGCCACCGGTACGATCCTGGTCCTATGCGTATTCTAGTTACCACACTTCTGATTGCTCTAGTGCCGGCGATGCTTGCAAGGCCAGCAGAGGCTCAAAGCGCCAAGGGCACCTATATTGATGCCTGTGCGTCCTACGCCGCCGAACACTCGGCAGCCTTAAGGGACCCAGGCGACGTCAAAAAATGGAATGCGTCTGCGGCGTTCGCGAAGGCCTGTATCGAAACGTACCCGATGGCCCAAAATGTCTGCCAAACTTCTCTCGACGAGGCAGAGTCTTACGAAAAAGCGGCTACGATGTACTCTAGCCGACACGATACAAATAGTGCGCTCCTTACGAAATTGCAATGGGCAGGAGCCATTTCAGGATGGGGCGATGTCAAAGTGAATTGCAGTGGGGACGTCCAAGAATTGGCTCGCCAGAAGATACAGTCTCTGGCACATCACCTAGGTATTTGATTTGCTCGCTCCGGCAGCGTGAGTCCACGCCGCCGTAGCGGTTGGAAGCCTAAAAAAGCCCAATGCTAAAGTTCTGTTTGAAGTGTGGTGCTCCGTATGACCTCGACGAGTATGGTGGAAGTCGGCATCTTGATGACCTCGGAAATGTCGATCTAGACCGGGATTGTGACCATCAATCTCAACCAGCCGAATAACCCGACTACCGGCCTACGGGAAAATGTGAAATTCGACCAGATTTCCGTTTTGATGTGAAATCCGACCGTAAGCCTGAGCCAACGCCATTCTAATCTTTCTTACTGGCGCTTCCGAAATAATCGTGAGTCTAGAGTTGGGGGGCTGAGTAATGGACCAGCGCGGTTGGGTTGAGATAATACTTGCCCTGACGATCTTCGTTACCGTAGTCCTAACGCTCGTTAGTCGAATCCGAACTGGAAAAGGCCTTGGCGTAAGGGCCATTCAGTTTCTTGCGGTGACCATCGGAATACCGGTGATCGTCATTTTAGCGCTAGAAAAGGTGGTGGACGGCGCTGTCGTTGGAACATTGCTGGGCGGTGTCTTCGGCTATCTGCTGTCGAACATTGCCAATTTCGATAAGAGTTTGGAGTAATCAGGAATTCTCGTCATGCAAGCTGTGCAGGCGTACTAGCGCAAGGAGGAAAAAAGCGGCGTCACCGGCCAGCCTTGATGCCAGAACGAGGCGCGATCTCGACCGGACGAAGCACACCGCACTGCCGCGGCGGACACCTCTCGTGGGCCAGATCATCGTATGCGTAGTGATGGCAAACCGCCGCGATGCACAAACCATCCTCGACGAGGGCCGCAAACAAGGCCTGCTCACCAGCGGCCGCCACGAAGCGGTCCACCTACGAGAATCTATTGCTCTACATTCAGCGTGAAGTGCCAATGGCCGCAAGCCCGCGGTCGTAGAAGATCCCATCTCCCGCAAGTTCCGCGCCAACCATCCCGTCGACGACTGGCCCGCCGGCACGCTTCCGACGCATCCGCGCTATATCGAGCCGGCCGCGCCTCGAAGCGATCAGCACGCGGCTTCGAAGCACCGTCACCGGCGCGGCTCGACGGCGTTCGAGAAGACCGTCTGCGACGCGTTCGCGCTCTTCGGCTTCGTCGCGCAGCACGTCGGCGGCAGGTACGCACCCGACGGCATCCTCGACGCGCCGCTCGGCCCGCTCGCGTATCGCGCGGTCCTCGAGTGCAAGAGCGCGCCGCACCGGCGCCGCCGCGAC
Source organism: Candidatus Elarobacter sp. (assembly GCA_035943995.1). GTDB lineage: Bacteria > Vulcanimicrobiota > Vulcanimicrobiia > Vulcanimicrobiales > Vulcanimicrobiaceae > Vulcanimicrobium. The sequence continues at coordinate 5,992 of DASZBS010000055.1, forward strand.
GTCGTGGGCGCCCCGGCGCCGAGGTGCGCATCGTAGAGCTTCGCTAGTTCGGACATGACGACAATGTACACGCCGAATGTGCCAGGTGCATGGCGCTGTGGAACCTCGCCGGCTGTGGATGCGGTGCCGCTGGCGCACGACTAGGAGGCGCGTCGCCACCTCGCCGAAGCAGCGGCCACGCCCTGCCGCTGCTAGACTGATTGTTAACATGCCCAGACCACGCTCCCACGTAGCTCAGCGCACCGACGCGGCGGACACGTTCCGCGGCCAGATTATCGCACTGCTCGCCGACGGCAAACCGCGCAACGCGCAAGCCATCCTCGACGAAGGCCGCAAGCAAGGCCTGTTCACCGCGGCCACGACGAAGGCGTCCGTCTACGAGAATCTCCTGCTCTACATTCAGCAAGAAGCCGCCAAGGGCCGCAAGCCGGCGGTGGTGGAAGACCCAATCTCCCGCAAGTTCCGCGCCAACCATCCCGTCGACGACTGGCCCGCCGTCACGGTCCCGCGGCATCCGCGCTACATCAAACCGGCCGCGCTCGAAGCGATCAGCACACGGCTGTATAGCACCGTCACCGGCGCGGACTCGGCGGCGTTCGAGAAGGCCGTGTGCGACGCGTTCGCGCTCTTCGGCTTCGTCGCGCAGCACGTCGGCGGCACGTACGCGCCCGACGGCATCCTCGACGCGCCGCTCGGCCCGCTCGCGTATCGCGCGGTCCTCGAGTGCAAGAGCACGCCGCACGTGAAGTTCGTCAGCCAGCCGCGGCCCGAAGAAGTCGCGAAGTTCCGCGCGTCGTCCAACGCCGACTTTGCCGTCCTCGTCGGCGAGTTCACCAGCCGCACCGACTTCATGCAAGAGATCCAGCTGCACGCGATCTCGGTATGGACCGTGGCCGACATCATCACCGCGCTGGCCAACGACGTCGACGCCTACGAATGCCGCGCCCTCTTCGCGCCCGGCTTCGTCACCGAGCGCCTCGCCGATCTCGTCTGGAGCCGCAGCCACGGCGAAGAAAAGCGCGCGCTCGTCGTGCGTGAGATCCTCCGCCGCGAAGGCTACGCCGCGCAGTGCACGCTGATCGGCGAGGTCACGCCGGCCGACGCGCCGGTCCTCTCGCTCGACGCCGCGATGCTGCTCGTCGAATCGGCCCTCCGCCACGCCGGCGCCACGTCCGGCGCAACGCGCGAAGAAGTGCACGCCGCGATGGATGACCTCGTGCGCGCACGCGAAGCCGTTCGCATCCCGGACCGCGACGGCATCATCATCCGCCGCGGCCTCTAACACCCGCTGCGTTCGATGCCGCCTCTGGCCGCGACTGATTTTGATGACATGCACAAAAGAAAAAAAGCCGCCCCGAGCGGGCAGCGCGATACTGCGGGAGCGCTGGGCTCTCAGCGCAAGGGCTTCTTATCCTTTGTGATGCGGCGGGCGGCGGCTTCGGCGTCGTCGCCTCCAATTTCAAGCATCCGGTCGGTCGGTGGGTGCTTCGAGCTGCTTGTTTGCGCGAATTCGTTGACCAACTCGCTCCGGGTCGCGGAGGAGAGCATGTTGCCGGAGAGCTGAAATAGGTTGGGGTTCACGCAGGTACCTCTTGTTTGGTCGGCCGCGAGACAACGTCGACGCGGTCTACTCTACCACCAATTGAGCGCGCGAGATAGCCCGTCCCCCACCCCGCGCGCCGCAAAATACGGCTATGTAGGTCGCGGTACTCGAGGAAGGTGACGTCAAGCCGAAATCGGCCCAAGCCGCCGACGTTGAAGGCCGGCGTTTTGTATGTCGTACCCGGCGCCAGCACCGTTAGCGGGATCGTTCGCGTTACTGCTGTGGCCGAAAACTCGGCGTCTTCCGAAGCACCGCCGTGCTGCAAGTACAGCCGCACCGCGATCTGCCGCGCGGCGGAGTACGGTTTCGTCTGCACGTTGGAGAGGGTCAAGCGCGCGTATTGGATCGGGCTGCCCGCTTGCCAGAGTCCGTGTACTACATCGTCCTCACGGAAGTCGTCGCGATAATTCGAATCATGGTCTTGCGGAAAGTACGCTTGAGGCTTGTGATCCGGTGCCGGACCCGGTCGGGTTTGCGGCGGCGGCGGGTCGTCTAGAGACAGCTCGAACGAGATCAGCGGCGCGTCGGTGGCGATAGACAGCTGCGTGGCCTTCGCCAACTTTTGCGTGACGATGAACAGCATCGCGGTGGCGGCCGCCAGCAGAATCGTACCGATCGCCGTCATGACGACCGAGGCGCCGGTGATGCGGTCGTGCTCTCGCGGGAGCAGATCGTCGGGTTTCAGGAAGCCCATCACGTTGAGGCCGACGAGCGCCAAAGCGATCACCGACAAGCCAACCGCAGTGACGACGATCCATTTGATGATCTGCCACCCGGTCCACGCCGCTACCGATTCCCGCCACGAAAGATCCGTGCCTCGTGGTGCCTGCCACTTATGCATGTGGTCGACTCCCTTGTCCCGCCGGAGTACGACCCTGCGGGGATAGCGCGTACCGCCCATCTTCGAAATTTTCGATGAGTGTCGTGAGGATTTCGGCGAGGGCTTCCAGTTCGGGCGTCAGTTCGCCATCCGCGCCCAGACCTTCGAGGATGTCGATCGCGCGCTGATTTTCTTTCTCGGTATGGATTGGCCGTGGCTGATACTGGCCGAGGACCGCAGCGTACTTTGCCTCATCGAACTCGGCCTTGATCTTCATGCGTCGGCTCTCGCACACCCCGATGGATTTTCCGCTACAGCGGGTGCGATTTTCGTTGGACTTGTCCGAATAGGCGTTCTTAGGGCAAGGCAACGCATTCGCTCGCGACCCTAACGCATCTGAGCAAGGGGGATTGCCCACATACACGCCGCGGCGGCAGCGCTGTATCTAAGGAATGCTTGAACGCGACCGACCTCGCCGATCTCGTCTGGAGCCGCAGCCATGGCGAAGTAAAGCGCGAGCTCGTCGTGCGCGAGATCCTCCGCCGCGAAGGCTACGCCGCGCAGTGCACGCTGATCGGCGAGGTCACGCCGGCCGACGCGTCGGTCCTCTCGCTCGACCCCGCGATGCTGCTCGTCGAATCGGCCCTCCGCCACGCCGGCGCAACGTCCGACGCAACGCGCGAAGAAGTGCACGCCGATGGAAGACCTCGTGCGCGCACGCGAAGCCGTCCGCATCCCAGACCGCGACGGCATCATCATCCGCCGCGGCCTCTAACGCCTTACGAGCCGCTGCTCACCGCAGCCGCACCAGGGCGGGTAGCCGAGCCCGACGGCGGGACCACGTCGGCACGGTCCCGCGCGCGGCGCGGCCCGCCGCGACTATCTCAGCTTCCGCAAGAGCCCCTGCGGCGGACAAACGAAGCGTACGACCTTCCGATGCTTCGCGTCGTAGATCGGCATGATGATGCCGCGTGGACAGGTCGGGATTATCGTATGCGGTGTGGTGGTGGGCGTAGGCTTCGGCGTAGTCCTCGGCGGCATCGACAACGGTTTGCACAGAAGGGTAGCCGGTGAGCCGGGCGGGCCCATTTGATACGGGCCGGACGGGACGTAGCCGGCCGGGCATGAAGCGGCTCGCACCCCCTGCGCCGCCGATGGCCGGACCGCTGCACCGACAGTGAGCGTTGCGGCGATCATCGAGGCCGCGAGAATTCGATTCAACGACATATGGCTCACCTTTTCACGCCGACTCGCATCGAAGCGGTTCCTCAGAATAGCATGTCAAGCTACGTCGTCGCAAGGACTGTGGCTCAACCGGACGAGCGGCCTGGCGCTCGGTGAACGGATAAGGTCGTCGCGACGGCATCCTCGACGCCCCGCCCGGCCCGCTCGCGAACCCGCGCGGTCCTCGAGTGCGAGAGTACGCCGCACCTGAAGTTCGTCAGCCAGCCGCGGCCCGCAGAAGTCGCGAAGTTTCGCGCGCAGTCGAATGCCGACTTCGCCGTCCTCGTCGGCGAGACAACGAGCGCGATCGACTTCATGCAAGGAGATTCAACTGCAAGCGATCTCGGTGTGGACCGTGGCCGACATCATCATCGCACTACGCAACGACGTCGACGCCTACGAATCAGGCGACGAAACCTGCGCACGATGAGCGGAACTGCAACATGCTGATCACCCTAATCCGACGAAACGAACTTCTGAACCGCCGGTGATCTGTCCCGTCGCAGCGTTCATTAAGGTCGGTAAGCATCATCCGCCGCGGCCTCGAACGCTTTAGCGTGCGCTCATCGCGAATCCGTCACCGTGAAAATGTGCAACACGAGCCGTTGATGCGAACGCATGTTCGTGCTATAATCCGGTAGCGAACTCTTTCGCAATTTATAACTAACGCGGCTCGGCCGGTGCGCAAACACCGACCGAGCCCGTCACCCGATGGAAGGACCATCGAATGACAACACGCGCGTTCGACGTACCAACGTCGAGCCCTCGGCGCGATTTTTCCGCTGCCGAAATCCGTCCGTTTCATCAACCCGGCCCGGTGACCGCGTGATGGCGCCGCTCACCGAGTTTCACGCCACGATGGCGGACGTAACGAACGACGAGCACCAGAACATGGCCGGCCTGGTGCAGGACGACGACTTCAGCCCCGACGTGGTCGTCCGCTTCCTGCGCGCCAACGGCATCGACGCGAGCGTCGACGAGTCGACCGGCGGCTTTCGTTACACGGCCGCCGATCCCACACGTGCGTCGGACGTGCAATTCGCCTGCGTCTGCCTACGCGCGTCGATCAGCTACGCGATCGAGGCCGCGTACTGGTGCACGAAGGCGAAGCGATGATGCCGGAACGTTGGCAGTCCCCTCTCCCAAAGCAGCGCAACGGCCATCGCAGATACGCGCCGGTCGAACCACTCTCGGCGCGTATCTTCCGCCTCCGCATTGCACGCGGTTACAGCGTCTACGAGCTGGCAACAGCAGCCGGCGTCTTCGCGGGCACGATCAAGTGCCTGGAATCCGGCAAACCCGCCGACAAGCGGGTCTTGCCGGCGCTGGCAAGAGCGCTCGACGTACCCGTATGCCGACTCGTGTGCGGAGAGCACAACTGCATCGAACGGGCGTGCGTGCCGCCACGGTCGCAGGTCGGCCGTAGCGGCGTTGCTAATCGTTCTCGCGCCAGTTAAGGGCTTTGCCGTCTCGGCGACGCTCGCGCGGTTTCAGGATTGCTGGGAAGGGCGAGCCATTCAGAAGAGTGTTGGCACCTCGCCCAGGACGGTAAGGTGTTTCGGGAACGCGCCCCGCAGTGCTAGGGGCTGATCCTGTATGTCAGATTTCCATTGCGCGCAGACTCGATATAACGCTCGTAAACATCTTCCATAAAATCGGGATACTCCATCACCTCGATAGTTTTGAGAAATCCATCCTCATTCACCCACAGGAGAATTTCGATAAATCGTCCCTCGGAGTCCTGAACTCCGAGGGACGGGCCGTCGACTAGTTCCCGCCTGAAAGGCGGCCCTGATGCGACTTGAACGTCGCAATACCCCGTTGGATCATATGCGCTAATCTTGCACGATTCGACCTGCGCTTCTAGCTCTGGATAGCCGCGCGTTACGATTCGAAGAAACGAGAGTTCTTCCGCGGTCGGCGTATGGTACTCCGTATCTAGCATCAGCGATCCCGAGACGTCCCTCCGTCGGCGTCGGCCATGGAGGCCGGGTGAACGCGCAAACGCTTCATTCCTCAGCGCGTCGGAATGTCCGCCGAGAACGGACGGGCCCTCGTTCACTAAGGGTACGTCGGAAATTTATCAGAATCAACCGCCGTACGGACGGCAGCGCCGGAACGCTGAAGGTGTTCCAGCCCAAATCGCAGCCGGCCCCTAAACCCAGGTGTGTGATGAAGTAGGAGCCCATGCAATGACGCCCCAAACAACAGCAATCGTGAACTACCCAGTCCTGAGTTCTACCGAAGCTCAGCTCTACGTGGCCGACGTCAAAGCATCATGCGCGTTCTTTACATCCGAGCTCGGCTTCACAGTTGCCTTCGTGTATGGTGATCCGCCGTTCTACGGACAGGTCCATCGGGACAATGCGCGACTGAACCTGCGAATGGTTGGTGAGCCGGTATTCGTCGGCGACATCCGGGAGCGCCAGCATCTTCTCTCCGCTTCGATCACCGTCAGCACCGCGGACCAGATCAAACAACTCTTCACCGAATTTCAATCGGCCGGAGTACGGTTTCATCAAACCCTGAAAAAGGAGCCGTGGGGAGCCCGGACCTTCACTGTCATTGACCCCGACGGCAACCTCATCTTGTTTGCTGGTCCTGCGAAGTAAGATTACGCCTTTGATTGCGCGGCCGGTGCGGACGAGAGCGAAAGATCGAGCGGCGCTCCGTGAACGAGATCGACGGCGAGACGAGCCGGGAGTCCGACTCTTATAATTTGACAAATTACCGTAACGCCGTTATGATACCGTAACAACGTTATGGAGGTCCTTATGACGATCAGCCAGGGGATGTCCTACGCGCTGGCAGCTGCGATGCTGGCCCTATCGCTCCGGTCGGCTTTCGCGCCGCGCGCTGCGGCCAACGATTACGGGGTACCGCTTCCGGAGGACGCCGACCCTACCCCATATCTCGAAGTGAAGGCGAACCGCGATTTCGTTCTCGCCGGCCTGCTCGTTGTCGTTGCCAATGCAGGCCATTCGGTTCTTGCGTTTGCCTTGTTCATTGCGACGATCGCTCCCGCGGCCGACGCATTGACGGTCAAGCGGCACGGGAAGATCTCCGCTACCGCTGTTCATCTTGGAACGGCTGCATTCATGATCGTAGCGGGAACTCTCGCCGCCTTGGGGCACTGACTCGGCGCCGGCCTTATGTTGGTGCAGGGGATCTTCATGTGGGCGTCGCTTAAACCGGCTCACCCGATCTGGCTTTTGTATCCTTTGCGCTGTTCTTGCTCATGGTCGCGATGATTACGCTTGTACTCGAGCCGGCTGCCAAGGCCGTTCCAGACAATCCGGAGTTGCGTCGCCGCATTTTCATGGTGCTACGGCCGAGCTAGTGGCAACAGCCGCAACCTCAAGGCAGAAACCGCGTGGTACGTCGCGCGAACACATCATCGACGTGAGTCGAACCATTATCGAGGAAGAAGGCGTCGAGCAGCTCACCATCCGAAAAATCGCCGAAAGAGTGAATCGTACTCAACCCGCGGTGTACCAGCACTTCTCGAGTAAAGACGAGATACTCGCCGCGGTGGTCGTCGAAGGTTTCGCCGCACTATTCGAACGCCTAAATCGCGCTACCCGAGGCGGAAAACCTTCTCTCTCTGCTCTTGCAAACGCCTACGTTCGATTTGGGCTGGAACGGCCAAGACTGTACGACGTCATGTTTGTGGCGCCGCCGGTTATAACGTTCGCCGATCCCGCCGCTACACCGATACCGGCGCAAAAGGGATTCAAAATTATTGCGATGGCGGTTGCAGAATGTGGCGTTGGAGTAGCTGAGGTCGAATCGGTGACCGAAGCCGTTTGGGCGGCCCTCCACGGCTTGGTCATGCTTTCGATCACGAAACGCCTCCGCCCGGGACGAGCTCTGCATCATACCCGGCTCGAGAAACTCATAGAAGCGATCGTCGCGATGACCGCTTCAACGTGACGATGCCGCATTCAACTAATTCCATTTCCGGCGTTAGCGCGTCATCCGCGCGTAGGCTTTCGAGCACGTCGATCACACGCTGGTTGTCTTCCTGAGTATGAATCGGTCGCGGTTTGTACTGACGCATCACCGCGGCATACTTTGCGTCGTCGAGTTGTCCGGTTTGGGTCGGATCGTCGATAGGCTCAATGGTACAGATCGTCGATGGTGTAACCCCGCACGTGCGACTCGGCCGCTGACACCGCGGGTGTGACGCCGCCGCGTCCGATCATGAGCCAGGGGATGGATTCGTCAACGCCGAGCGCTTGCGCATGATCGGCGAGGTTCTTGTAGACTTCGCGACCTAAGGGCGCACTCCGCCACTTCACCGTTCCAACAAACGTGGGCACCTTGCGGCCCATTCCGACGATATCGATTTCGTGGTTTCCGTCGCTCGACCACCATGAGCCGATGTCGAGCGCTTGCAGCTCCCCTCGCGCGACCAAGTTTGCGGCGAACGCCCGTGCGATGTCTTCGAAGATGCCGCCCATGTGATTGTCGAGATCGGGCAGGATCACGTCGTCGATGACGTGTGCGCCGAAGCCACGGTCGATGGACGCCCGGTTCGGCTCGACGTAGCGGAACCAAAATCGAAAGTACGGGTCGGTCACGGTGAAGACTCCCCGTCGCGAACCCGTCCCTTCGGTGATCGGGACGCGCCTCGTGACGAGCTTCAGCTCTTCGAGGCGGGTAAGAACGCGCTCGTTCGTAATGTGCGCATTCTGTAAGATCTCATTGCGCCGAGTTGCGCCGTTCGCAATCGCACTGAGCGCGCGATACGCCGCTGTAGCATCGCCGAGGTCCGTATGCAGAACGAGGCGGGCGGAGTCGACCAACATTCCCGCTGGGTCGCCGAAAAGGAATCGCAGATTGTCTCGCATGCTGAGCTCTGCGCGCCACTCCCGGAGATAGAGCGGCGTCCCACCGAGCACGGCATAGACGCGTGCCCGATCGGCGGCCTCGAGCGAGGGTACGAACTCCGCGGCTTCACGATACGAAAGCGGCCCGAGCGAGATTCTCTTGGTGAAGCGCTGATGAAGCGCTGCCGAGCCGGCTTCAAGTTCCGTCATGAACGTCTGAGCGGAGCCGCACAAGACGAGCATGATGTGCGAGGTGCGGCCCCGCCGGTCCCACCAGCGCTGGATGGCCGACGGTAATCCGGGCGTCGACTCGCAGAGATACGGAAACTCGTCCAGGATAACCGTAAGCCGCTTGCCGCGTGTGTGCTCGTCCAGATACTCCAGCGCCGCTTCCCAGGTGGGGAATGCGTACCCAGGCGGCAGAGCTCCGACGACGCGCGCAACCTCGTGCGTGAAACTCTGGAGCTCGACGGCCTCGGCCTGTCGGGTCGCCTGGTAAAACACGACTCGCCGGTCCGTGGCAAACCGCTGAAGGAGATACGTCTTCCCGATCCGGCGACGGCCATAGAGCAACACAAGCTGGCCACCTGCGGCGCCGTAGGTGCCGCCCAGCACGGCCAACTCGGCACGCCGACCAATGAACGGAGACTGCACGTCAAGCATACTGTCTCCCAAGCATACTGCATCGAAGACAGCTTGTCACCACCGCACCGCCGAGCGACGGCGTCGCGGCAATCAGTCTGCAATCAGTTTATCAAGCGTTATCGGCAGCTCGCGGACGCGCTTGCCGGTAGCGTTGTAAATCGCGTTCGCGACCGCCGCGGCCACACCGGTGATGCCGATCTCTCCGATACCGTGCGCGCCCATCGGCGCATGCGGATCGGGGATGTCCGTCCAGATCACGTCGATCTCCGGCACGTCCATGTGCACGGGGACGTGGTACTCGGCGAGGCTCGGATTCATGATGCGCCCGTTGCGCGCGTCGAGCTGCGTCTCTTCCATCAGCGCCATTCCCAGCCCCATGATGATGCCGCCGCGGAACTGGCTGGCGGCCGTCTTCGCGTTGAGGATGCGTCCGCAGTCGAACGAGCCGAGGAACCGGCTGACTCGTGTTTCGCCGGTGACCGCGTTGACGCGAACCTCGCAGAATTGCGCGCCGTACGAGTGCATCGACCACTGCGCCATCTCGGCCGGCGGCGCCGCCTCGGCCTCGACGGTCACGTCGTCGCGCTGCGCGCGGGCGAGGATCGACGCATAGCTCTCGGATCGTTCCGGTTCGTCGAGCTTCTGAAGGCCGCCGTTCACTGCGCCGACGTCGTCGGGCGACAGGCCGGCGAGCGGCGAATCACTTCCGGCGAGCGTGAGAAGTTCGGACACCAACTTTCGGTGCGCGGCGATTACCGCGGCGCCGATCGAGGCGGTCTGCTGCGATCCGCCGGCGAGGATCACGCCGGGGAACGACGACTGGCCGTAAGCGAACTCGACGTGCCCGAGCGGCAGGCCGAGCCGCTCGGCGGTGACCTGCGACTGAACCGTTGCCGTCCCCATGCCCATCTCGTGCGCCGCGACCTCGACCTTCGCGTGGCCGTCCTTGGTGAGCGTGATTCGCGCGGCGCCGCCGGGTATGCGCACGTAGGGATAGGTCGCCGTGGCACAGCCCATGCCGGTCAGCCACTCGCCCTCGCGGTTCGCGCCAGGTCGCAAAGAGCGCTTGTCCCAGCCGAACCGCTCGGCGCCCGTCCGGAATGCTTCGACCAAATGGCGCGAGGAAAACGGCTGGCCGGTCGTGGGATCCTTGTCGGGTTCGTTGCGAATCCGCAGCTCGATCGGGTCGATTCCGATCCGCTCGGAGAGCTCGTCGATCGCACACTCGAGAGCGAACGTGCCAACCGCCTCGCCCGGCGCGCGCATGAACGTGTTGGCGACCGTGTCCATGTCTGCCACGTTGACTTCGAGGCGGAAGCTGTCGGCCGCGTACAGGCACCGTGCCGGACTGATGAACGGCTCGGGCAGTGCGTTGTGCGTCGTCTTCGCAGCCGTACCGGTCTGGATGAGCGCTTGGAAGTGCCCATCAGCACGGGCGCCGATTCTCACCCGCTGCTCGGTGATGGTGCGTCCGCCGACGACGCGATAGACGCCCTCGCGCGAAAGCACGATGCGCACCGGACGATTCGCGACCTTCGACGCCGCGGCCGCCAGAATCTGATGCTGCCACAATCCCTTGCTGCCGAATCCGCCGCCGATAAACGGCGCGGAAATGTGGACCTGCTGCTCGTCGAGCCCGAAAATCTGCGCGAGCGACCAGGCCAAGTACGACACGCCTTGCGCGCAGTCGTGGACGATCAGCTCGTCTCCGTCCCAGGCGAGCGTCGCGGCGTGCAACTCCATTGCGTTGTGATTCTCGAACGGCGTGCGGTACGTGACGTCGACCTTGCACGCTGCGGCGGCAAGCGCCGCGTCGGCGTCGCCGATCTCGGTGCTCAGTGGCTGTCCGAAGAACATCGCGGGGCCGTGCGCATGCGCCTTGGCTTGGTCGAAATCGGTGATCGCCTGCTCGGCTTCGTATGTGACACGGATCAGCGACGCGGCATGATTCGCTTGCTCCTGCGTCTCCGCGAGCACGAGCGCGGTCGGCTGGCCGTTCCAATGGATCCGGTCGTCCTGCATAACCGGCAGGTCGTCGCCCCCCATCGCTTTTTCCGCCGTCAGAAAGACTGGGGCCGGCTTCATGCGCGGCGCGTTCCGATACGTCATCACGAGCACGACGCCGGGCGCGCCTTCGGCGGCGCTCGTGTCGAGCGTCGCGATGCGACCCTTCGGAATCGTGCTGAACGCAAGCGCGGCGTAGACCATGCCGTGCATCGGCACCTCGGCCGCGAAGCGGGCCGCGCCTTGAACTTTGAGCGGGCCGTCGAGACGCGACACCGGCGCGCCGATCAATCCATGACGGTCCATCAGCGGATCGGGCTTGGCGCTCGGAGCGGATTTCTCGGGTGCTACCTCGGTGGTGCTCATGCTTTTGCTCCCGTCAGTTCCTCGAGCACGGCGGTTATCGTTCGCCTGGCGAGCTCGACTTTGAATCCATTGTCGCGCAGCGGCTTGGCGTCGGCGAGCTCCGCATCGGCCGCCGCGCGGAAGCTGTCCGCGGTGGCCGGCCTGTTCTTGAGAAACGCTTCGGCCTTCCATGCGCGCCAAGGTTTCGTCGCGACGCCGCCGAGCGCGAGCCGCACGTCCTGAACGATATCGCCGTGCAGCTCCAGCGCGGCCGCGACGGACACGAGCGCGAACGCGTAGCTCGCCCGGTCACGGACCTTGCGATAGGTCGAGCGCGCGGCGAACGGCAGCGCGGGCAGCTCGACCGCGGTGATCAGCTCGCCTGGCTCGAGCACGGTCTCGATGTCGGGCGTGTCGCCGGGCAGGCGATGCAGGTCGGTAAGCAACAGCGAGCGTTCACCGCCCGCGCTCCTGAGATGCACGACGGCGCCGAGCGCCGCGAGCGCGACGCACATGTCCGAAGGGTGCGTCGCGATGCAGGCGGACGACGTGCCGAGGATCGCATGGCTGCGATTGAAGCCGTCCATCGCGTCGCAGCCCTGGCGGGGTTCGCGCTTGTTGCAGCGCGACCCATCGGCATCGTAGAAGTACGTGCACCGCGTGCGCTGCAACAGATTGCCGCCCACGGTGGCCATGTTGCGGATCTGCCCCGACGCGCCGGCGAGGATGGCGCGCGCGAGCACCGGATACCGGCTCCGAACCGCCAGATGCTCGGCCACCGCGGTGTTCCGCGCCGCCGCGCCAATGAACAGGCCGCCATCCTCGCGCTCTTCGATGGCGCTCGAAAGCCGGGTCACGTCGACGACCGTGGCCGGCTTCTCGATCGTCTCACGCAGAAGGTCGACGAGATTCGTCCCGCCACCGAGATACTTCGCGTTCGTCGCCGCGCCCAGACGGACCGCGTCGCTGACGCTGCCGGCGCGCGCATACGTAAACGGCGTCATCGCGCGGCCTCGGCATACTCGGTGATCGCATCCACGATGCCGTTGTGGGCGCCGCAGCGGCACAAATTGCCGCTCATCCGCTCGCGCAGCTCGTCGCGGGTGAGCGCGATCGTCTCCGCGGAGAGATCGGCGGTGACGACACTCGGTACGCCACGCCTCACCTCCTCGACCATCCCGATGGCCGAGCAGATCTGTCCCGGCGTGCAATATCCGCACTGCAAGCCGTCGTGCTCGACGAACGCCTGCTGCAACGGATGCAATGCACCGTCCGCGGCCAAGCCCTCGATCGTGACGACCGAGCAGCCGTCGTACTGGACGGCGAGCGCCAAGCACGACAGGATGCGTCGGCCCTCGACCAACACCGTGCAGGCGCCGCAGGCCCCCTGGTTGCAGCCGAGCTTCGTGCCGGAAAGCAGCAGACGCTCACGCAGGAGGTCGAGCAGCGACACACGCGCGTCGGCCGGCAACTCCGCCGGCGATCCGTTAATGGTGATTGGCACGGCTCATCATCCTTTGACTCAATAGGGAACGGAGCGTCTTGAGGCCGGCGAGCGCGTTCACGCGCATCCCGAGGTAAACCACGACGAGATCGGGATAGCCGCTGAGGTCCACGGTCCGGCGCTGCACTGGCATGTCCGGTCACTTCCGGAGACACACGAGGCCCCCCTCATTCCCGCCCCGGCGTCACTCGGTCGGTTCCGGGCCTTCGTCAATCTCCTCGTTGGTGAATGCGTGGCCGCCGATGCCCCACCCGCCGTCGACCGAATGAACGATGCGAACCACGACGCGCTCGCCGATCGCGGGATCGGATGATGCCGCGACGACAGCGGCCGTCGCGTCCGTGATGAAACGCCGGCGGCGGCGGAACGATGCGAGTGCGACAGCGGGCAGAACGACATCGATCCTCACACTGGGCGCGACGCGTCCGCCCATCATCACGCGCGCCGCGGGAAGGACGTGCAGGCTCACGCCCATGATCGACGCGACGCGTTCGTCGTCGGTCGCATCGATGGCGGCGAGCAGCGCCTGATAGACTCCGGTCATCACGTCGGCCTCAGCGGCCGCCTCGAAAACGCCGGCGGACGCCACGATGTCGATCGCCACGATCAGTAATCCCCCACGTCGAGATCGACGTTTGGAGTGGGCTCGGTGCAAGTCCGCTCGACGCGCGAAACATACTGCCGGGTGTTTGCGACGTGCTGTACGACGCTTTGCACCACATCGTCGTCGAGCAGGGGCGCGTAACGGCGGCGATCGCATTCCTCGAGAGCTCCGCGCGTGATGACGAGCGTTACCGCAAGCCGCAAGAGCGTGGCGAGGCGCGCGTCCGCCGACTCGGCACGCCGACGGCGGAAGATCTCATCCGGCGCCACGTGCAACGCTCGCAACGCGTCCCGTGCCTCCGCCACGGCGCGCGCACTGCGCATCCACTGAGCCACGGCCAGGCGAATCGAAGCGATCTGCTCGGACGTGAGCTGCTGTTGCGTCCGCTCAACCAGTGTAACCGTCATAACGGTTACAGAATACCTCGCCCCGGCCTCTTCGTCAAGGGGTTCGGGCTTGTGTGTAACCTTTTCTTCGGTTACAATGGCGCCGACGTGAGCACCGCGCCGGCCATCGAGCCCCAATTCCCGTTCCACCACGGGCGCATCGCGCTCAGCTTCGTCGGCACCGTCGGCGATCGCGGCTCCTTGGCGACCGAGCGGGTCGGCACGCCGCGCGCTCTTGCGGCATGGCTGGTCGCGGCCGGCCTCGTCGCCGAACGGGTGACGCCGTCGCCGGCTCAGGTCCGCCGCGCGTTGGCGCTGCGCGAAGCGATCGCGCGGGCCGTTCGTGCGCTGGTCGACGGCGGTGACCCCCGCGAGCTCGACGTAGAGCTCATCAACAGCGTGGCGCGACGGTGGGGACCGCGCCTTTCGCTGGATCCTCGCACGCTAACCCTCGTGCACGCGACGCGCACACCCGTCGAGACGGCGCTCGGGCGCGTCGCCGCCGACGCCATCGAGTTACTCGGCGACCCGGCTGAACGATCGCGGCTGCGCGCCTGCAGTCTCGACTCGTGCGCCGCGATCTTCCTGACACCGGCCGGCCGCAGAGAACGCCGCTGGTGCTCGATGGAGCGTTGCGGCAATCGTGCAAAGGTAGCGTCCTTCCGCACGCGCCAGGCGACCTGAATCACGCACGCGTCGCTTCCGTTCCGCTATACGCGATACAAGCCCTAGCCTGTATCCGCCGCACCCGCGTTGCCGTCGGGGAAAGCGACGATCTCATGCAGCTCCGACCGCCTGCCACGGGCGTACGCGGCCGGGTGTGAGGCTTGGAGCGCGACGCCAAGTGCCGCGTGGCGTGCGGCGTGCGAATCGTCCCGAACGTGCTGCGCAATCAACGTGCTTCGATGATCGGCGTAGCCCCGCAGCACGGCAGCTCGCTCGGCATCGCCGAGCGCGTGGAGTGCGGCGGCGTATTCGTCGATGGCGGCGAGAACGACCGAATCGTTATCGTCGTGGGAGCGAAGCGCGATGGCTTCGGACGCCAGCGCGCACGCCTCGCTCAACGCGCCGCATTCGCGCGAGAGCCACGCCGTTTGCACCAGAAGATAGGTAAGCTGGATATGCGCGCTCATCTCGCGCAGCGTTTGGACGGCGGCTCGACTCGCTTCCATAGCGACGGCGAAACGGCCGCGCCGGCCATCGATGCGCGCGAGCGAACCGCGCGTGACCGCGATATACAGCCGCCGCTGCATGCGCTCGGCGATTGCGAGCGCCTCGGTGAGCTGCCGCTCGGCCGCGTCCAGGTCAGCCTCGAGCGCGTCGATCTCCAGCTGTGCATCCGTGACGAGCAGAAACCAGATCGACGCGTCGTCCTCCGCGGCTCGTGCCGCCGCAACGGCGTGCGGCCGGACCTGCGCGCTGCGCGGGTCGCCACGATGCAGCAGCATGCTGAGGTAATGAACGTAGACTCGTGACAGCTGCACCGGCGCACGGCCGCGCAGGAGCTCGATTGCATGTTCGGCCGCGTTCGCGGCTTCCTCGTATCGCGACTTGGTCGTCTCGATGTCGCACAACGCGGACCAGGTGAGGCCGTGGAGAAGCGGGTCCACATCATGCGGCATTGCGGCGAGACAAAGCCGAATGAGGCGAGCGACCTCGCCGAATGGACCGAATCGCGCCCAGATCCGGCGCCCCGCTTGAATGAGAGCGATCGCGTCGCCGATACGGCCGGGATCCGCGATCGCGCACGTGAGCGCGTGCATCACGTGATCGCGCTCCGCGGCCCACGCGCGCGCAGGTGCCTCCCAAGCCGACTCTCCGTCGCGCACGAATGTTTGCTCGGCGGCGTGCGCTCGTGCTAGGAGAAATGCGAAATGGCGTGTCAGCGCGAGCGTACGGTCTCCGGCCTCGTCGAGACGCTCTGCTGCGTACTCGCGACTGGATTCGAGCAGCCGGTACCGGGCCCGCTCGCCGTCCGATTCGCCGGCGACGAGCGACTTTTCGATCAGACGCCAGAGTGCGGCGTACGCACGCGACGTCGCGGTCTCGCCGTCGGTGCACACCCAGGTCAGCGCTTCTCCGCTCCATGGCGCTGCGACGCAGGCCATTCGGCGAAAAACTTTGCGCTCGTCGAAATCGAGCCGCTCGAAGCTCTCGTCGTACAGGGCGCGCAGCGTGCGATGTGCCGGGCGAACACCGCGGCGGCCGCCGCCTAAGAAGGCGAACCGGTCGGCGAGCAAACGATTGTACTCCCGCAACGGGACGGCCGCCGCGCGTGCGGCGGCGAGCTCGAGCGCGAGCGGGATACCGTCGAGCCGCGTGCAGATCGCTCCCGCTGCGTCGCGCGTTTCATCGTCGTCGCCGAGCGTGGCTCCGGCTTCGCGAGCGCGATCGAGAAACAGCACGATCGCATCGTGCGGCGATAGCGGTGGGAGCGGCACGATCGTTTCACCGGTCATGCGAAGCGGTTCGCGGCTCGTCAGCAAGAACTGCACCTGCGGTGCGGCCGGCAGCAGGTGCTCAAGGGCGGCGCTGAGGTCGTCCAAGAGCAGCTCGCAATTGTCGACGACCATGAGACACGTGCTCGTGCGCGCGGCGAGGTGCCGAACCATGTCGGACAGCGGGTCGCCGTCGGCCGAATCCGAGCCGAAGGCGGAAGCGAGCGCATCGATGACCCGCTCCCGTGCCACCGCTCCGAGATCGACGAAGTGCAGGCCACCGGTAAATCTTCCGGCATGCGCGCGCGCAACGTGAAGAGCGAGCCGTGTCTTGCCGGCACCGCCGGGGCCCGTGACGGTGACGAGCCGGCTCCGCGCCAAGGCGTCCGTCAGCCTAGTGGCCTCGTCGGTGCGCCCGATGAAGCTCGAAAGCATCGTCGGCAATACCGATGCGTCGATCGTTGCCGGGACGGCATCCATGACACGCAACAGGCCGGCGAACGCATCGTCGGGCGCAGCGTCGATCTCCTCCATCGCCGCTTTCCAGCGCGCGAGCAGTCCACGCGCCGTGGCGCGATTACCGAGCTTCAGCGCATGATCGACGAGGATCGCGTACGCCTCTTCGGCGTACGGGTTCCGCTCCAGACTCTTCCAGGCGAGCTCCGGATCGCGCTTCTCTCGAGCCGTTGAAAGAAGCGCCGCTTCGTACGCCATCGCGAGACGCTCGCGTTGCGAGACACTCCACGGATCGATGTGCTCGGGCAAGAAGTCGCCCCGATACAAGCGCAACGCCGCTTTGCGTATGCCGGCGTCGGGGTCGCGTATGCCGGCTTCGAACGCGGTCGCGTCGACCTGCACGTCGCCCGTCATCGACACCGCGGCGCGGGTTGCTCGCAGGATCTCATCCGCGCGGGGCTCGAGCGTGCGGCGCACCGCCCACAGTGCTGTCGCAAGATTCGCGCGTCCGCGCTCGGGGTCGACCTCGGGCCAGAAGCGCTCGACCAGCTCGTCACGCGCGAATACTCGCCCGGCGTCATACGCCAGACATGCCAGCAGCGCGCGCGCGTGACGGGTTTTTGGCGGAACGCAGGTTCGGTCCCCGATCGCAAGCGCGAAGCCGCCCAGCGTGGTCAGAACGACGGGGTGCGACGGAGGCACCAGGCGCGATTCCGGGCGCGGCGTCGCCTCCCTGCCCGAGTTTGAGACGCGGTTGATGGACGACGCCTACCGTAGGCGCATGGTTCTCCACGAACGGTCGTATCTCGTCCGCTTTTACGCGGTCAACGGCGAGCACCGCGTCCGCGTGTCCGACGTCCAGACGTCCCGTTGTTGGACCGTCAGCGACGCGGCGACCGCCGAAGCTCTTCGAGCACAGCTCGATCGCCCCGCCGTTGATGGAGACGCTACCGCTAAGGAAGGGGCTCATCCGTGAATTTCGTGCGTACGTTCGGACACGCCGTATGCTGTTAGATTCTGTCCACCGCTTGCATCACCGACACCGTCGAGCGCGACGTCGCTCGCCGTGACGCCGGCCGCATCGACCTTCGTCCTGCCCGCCGTGAACGGCGCAACCGCGTCGGTAACGTTTGGGGCGGTGACGCCTCCCGCAGGCACGACGAGCGCCACGGCGCCGACGCTGCCGGCCGGAAAAACGTACGTCTTCGCAGCGTCCGCTGAAATCAAGTAAGCGCCGCGCAGCGGTAACTTTCGCCGGCCGCGACAATACCGTAGCCGAAAGCAACTCTTAGGAGGCAACGACCGATGTTCCGACCGTTCCGAACGCTCGCCGTGCTCATCATGCTGTGCGCGGTGGCGTCGAACCCGCCGGCCGCGTCGGCGCAGGGGCAGCCGGACAGCGCCGCGTTGATCGCGGCGCAGCGTCAAGCCATGGTCCGCTTCGCGTACATGGACGGCGTGTGGCGGGGCCCGGCGTGGACGATTCTCCCGTCGGGAGAACGCCACGACGTCACGCAGACCGAGCGCATCGGCCCATTCCTCGACGGATCCGTGAAAGTGCTCGAAGGCCGCGGCTACAACCCGGACGGAACCGTCGGATTCAACGCGTTCGGCGTCATCTCGTTTCAACCGGCGCAGCAAACGTACACGCTGCGCTCGTACGCGCTCGGATACTCCGGCGACTTCGTGCTCGCGCCGACGCCCGACGGCTACGTGTGGCAGATACCGGCCGGTCCGATGACCATCCGCTACACGGCGACCATCCGCAACGGCACCTGGCGCGAGGTCGGCGACCGCATCGCGCCCGGCAAAGACCCCGTCCGCTTCTTCGAGATGAATCTCAAGCGCGTGGGCGACACGAAGTGGCCCGGCGAAGGAGCGGTCAGCCCACAGTAAGTTCTCGCGGGTGATCGCCCACGCTCGCGCAGAACGTCGCTAGCGATGGACCTGATGCACGTCGAGCCGGTGACGCTCACCGGGAAGCACGTTCGACTGGAGCCGTTGACGCTGGACCACGTCGACGGGCTCGCGCGCGTCGGGCTCGACCCCGAGCTCTGGCGCTGGATCCCCACGCCGGTGACGACGGTCGCCGAGCTGCGCGACTACGTCGCGACCGCGCTCGACGAGCAGCGCCGCGGCGTCTCGGTGCCGTTCGCAATCGTCGACCGCGCGACCGAACAGACCATCGGCAGCACGCGCTACGGCAGCATCTCACCCGAACATCACCGCGTCGAGATCGGCTGGACGTGGTATGCCGCGACGCACCAGCGCACGGCGGCGAACACTGAGTGCAAGCTGCTGCTGCTCACGCACGCCTTCGAAACGCTGGGCGCGATGCGCGTGGAATTCAAAACCGATGCGCTCAACGCCAAGTCGCGCGCCGCGATCCTGCGGCTCGGCGCCGTCGAAGAAGGCACGTTCCGGAAACACATGCGAACGGCAACGGAACGCGTCCGCGACACCGTGTACTTCTCGATCCTCGACACCGAATGGCCGGCGGTCAAAGCGCGCCTCACCGTACCCGATCAATGATCGCGTTTTTCGTCTTCCGACACGTTGAGGAATGCTAGCTCGGTCGAGAGGGCTCGCTGGACATCGTGAAGGTAGCCATGGAGATCCGCCCACACGAGATCGAGGTCGATGACGTCGTATCCGTGCCGATAGCGGTCGCCCAGACCGCGGAAGCGCTGCCACGGCACGTCCGAATATTTTTTCGCGAACCGTTCGTAGTGGTCGGCCCACTCGTTGCGAAGCCGCGTGGCCGCCTCCGAAGCGGTTTGTAGCCGGTGGAGCACGGCTTGCTGCTTTTCTTCGTTGGCTTTGAAATCGATGAGGGACACGCCGTCGACATAGCGCCGAGCAGCTTCGATGTTCGTGTAGACGTCGGCCAACGACTGATTCGGGCTGTGCTTCGCCACGTTAGAACGCCCGAACCGTTTCGCGGCGGATTCCGTCATGTTTCCCGAGCTTCAACCCACCGGCCGACACGACGTCGACTCGCCGCCCGAACACGTGCCGGAGGCGTTCCTCGATCTCGATGAGATCCATCGTGTCGAAGCCCGTCGCGTAGTCGATGTCGACGACGATATCGATGTCGCTCGTCGACGTCGCGTCACCGCGCGCTACCGAACCGAAGACACCGGCGTGCCGGATACCGCGACGGCGCAGGACCGGTTCCTGCCCGCGCAAGACGGTCAGCACGCGCGCGAGCGTCGGAACGCTGCTGCGGTCCGATGCCTGGTTCGCGACGACGCCACTCCCGAACGTCGAGACGAGCCTCGAAACATCGTCGTCATGGAGCAAACGCCGCTCTTGCGCCTCGCGTGCGACGGCACATACAACCTTCGTCCCGCGGGCCGGCGCAATGTCTTCGAGCGCGCGCGCGATGCTCACCGTCGGAACTCCGCTTTCCCGCACACGATCGTGTTGCTCGACTCCGGCCCGGTGGAAGCGAATCCACGAAGGGGTGTCCCGCACGATGCGCGTCTTTTGCGGAATCGTCACGTGCACGACGTCCGGTGTTCGCTGGGCCAACTTGTAGAGCTCGAGCGCCGAGTCGTGCGACACGACCGCGTATGCGAGATCCCGTTGCGCGTGCGCCCAGAGCACCGCCTCGTGATATCGTGCCAACCCGCCGGCCGGCCATGAGCGAAAGCGGTACAGGCCCCGGGCCACGCGTTCGATCCGACCGCGATTGGCGAGCTGAACGATGAGATCGCGCCGGATACCCGCCGCCACCGCCGCTTGCGTCGTGAAGAATCCGCCGTGCTCGGCCGCCACGTCCCGCAGGGCATCCTCGATCCGTCCCATGGAATGGATTATAGCAAATTGCTCTAATCCGTGCGCGCCCAGACCGGCGCTGTCGGCCGTGGGGGGGCGCCCGTATCGCACTGCTCTCAGCACCGGTGCTACTATGAGACGACGACCGGACGCTTTCTCTGAGGAGGCTCGCCATGCCAGGTCCCAACGCGATCGTCGGACTCGTCACGCGAATCGACCCGCCGGTCGACAAGGTCGGTGCCGCGGAGCTGTTGCGGCACAATCCGGACGGCGTCTCCGTCCAGTTCGAGGGCGCCAAAACCGCTCGGCTCTTGCAGGGGCACGTCGCGGCCGGCATGCTCGACATCCTCGAACAGTTGCGCCAGATGCGCACGCCCGCGTACGTCGAGGTCCGGCCCGACACGCGTGAGATCACTCGCCTGTTCATCCCGCTGGTGTCGCGCGTCACGAAGATCGAGGAAGCCGGGACGGACGGTCTCAGCATCGAGCTCGAGGCGTCCCATGCCCGCCATCTGCTCAGACGCGACAGCCTCAGCTATCAGGAGCTGCTGAGCACGCTGCGCGCCGCCGCGGACAAACGCGAGACGCTGGCGATTACGGAGACCGACGCGCACGAGATCATCGATGCGCGCCCGTGGTCCGGCGGTCCGTCCGGTCCTACGACAACCGGCAAGGGCGCGAAAGACGCACGCCGCCCAGGGTTTTTCGCGCGGATCTTGCGCTGGATCTGGTGGCCTTTTTGGTGCTGCGGCTGCATCTCTCCGGCGAAGGCGCAGCAATACTTCAACATCGCCGCCGCGCCGACGTGCAATCCGCTCACCGTGCCGCCGCCGTGCATCCCGTTTCTGTATCCGGATGACGGCTGCTGGGCGCGAGCGCACGAGATGTGCCGTCTCATGATCGCAGCCGGCGCGTCGCCGAAAAAAGTCTGGATCGACGGCATTCTCCATACGCCCACGAAGAACAACCCGGCGTGCTTCGTCAACTGGGGCTGGCACGTCGCGCCCACGCTGTGCGTGCGCCTGAGTTTCTGGCACTGCGAAGACATGGTGATCGACCCGTCGCTGTTCGCGACGCCCGTCACGCAGGCGCAGTGGAAGGGCGTCCAAGGCGATCCGAACGCGACGCTGACTCCTTCGGCCGCATCGCTGTACTGGCGCAATTTCATGCCGGCCGATCCCGGCTACGTCGACACCAACTACTGGCTGAACTATTTCCGCCAGCAGCTCAAACTACGGTCGCTGCAGCCGGCCGGCCCACCACCGTACGCGTTTTGCCCGTAGCCGCAGCAACTGCGAAGCCCGTGGCCTGGCGGACCACGGGCTTTTGCGAATGGAATCGCCCTCGGACGTTAGTTGGGGTTTTCCGTAGGGTTGCGCAGCCCGCCGCAGGGACAGGGAGCGCCGTAACCCGGCTGGTGGAAGTAGCCCGAGATGGTACCGAAGACGTCGAGTCCAGTCGCTCCCTGGGAACCGTTCGTGACCTCGAACGTCAGCACGTTGTCTTCGCACCCGGTATTGAAGTGGCTCGACGCGGTGACGGGTATGCCGCCGGCGGGCGCTGCGTCGGCGGCGGGCGCGGGCGGACCGTTTCTGAACGACCAGCCGGTGGTCTTCGACGCGATTGGGAAGTTGTTCAGCTTCACCGTGACGGCGTCATCAGCGAACACGTGCAGCGACAAGAACGCCGGGACGTTCGCGACGCCTTTGGGCAAGTCGCACAGGCAGCCGAGATGGTACGTATAGATGTACACGCCGCCCACCGGCGTGCCACCCGCCGCGTTCACACTCGGACCGATCCATTTCGATCCTAGGATGGTCTGCCACAGCTTATGCGTCGGCACGACGATGGCCGCGGCAGTGGGGACTGCGCTGGGAGGCTTCACGGTCCAGCCGGGTGAGCCGGTGATGACCGGTTTGGTCGCCGGCACGCAGCAGTCCTGACGCACCGCGGTGTCCGGCTTGATGACGGTCGCGCGCCCCGATTGCGCTTGCGACGGGGACAGCGCCGAGATGGTTGCCGCGCTCGCAGCGAACATCACGAACGCGAGGAGCTTCGAGATTGGTGTCATGGCGGTCTTCACTTTCATCGGTGGGTGATGATGCGGCGAGCGATCACCGCAGCCCGATCGTAGTGAAGCCGCTTTCAAACCGCTTTCACACGGTCAGCCGGCTGCCGGGTACTCGTGCGAACGTTTAACACGGCGTTATCCGAACGGCCTTGACTTTGGCCGGGCGGACGCGAGATAGTTCTCCAATCGCGGGGTCCAACAACGTCGATTCGCCGGTGAAAGCGGCGGGAAAGTCGCGCCGCTATGATCGAGCGGCGGTATTTCCTTGCCGCGACCAACTCACCAATCCAACAATCACCTGAAAGGTGTGTCGCCATGATAAATCGTCTTGCTGCGGTTCAGTCGTCGATGCGCGGCCGCAGAGTGTTTTGGATCGCCGCCCTAGCGGCCGCTCTCGTGCTCGCCGCGATGGCTGTCGCGATGTCGGAGGGCGGGGGAATCTTCCAGATCGGAACCGACGTCGTGCGATCCGACGCGAGAATCAATTCCATGGGCTATGAGGTCACACAAAAGCGGAACGTCTTCTCGATCACGCATAACGGACAGCCGTTCGTCACGATCACGCGGGGAGTCAAAGACATCATCATCAGCGATCCGAACAACAACAATATCGACGTCATGGCGATCCGCCCCGGCCGAACGGGCAGCCGTCTAAACCCGAGATGACGTCTCGGCCATGACGTTGGCGAGCTCGCCGCGCGACCGCACGCCGAGTTTCCGGTACGCGGCGGCGACGTGCGCCTCAACGGTCCTCTCGCTGAGCGAGAGCGCGTCGGCAACCGTGCTATTCGACAAACCGCGCAGCACCAGCTCGACGACCTCGCGCTCGCGTGCGGTCAACTGCGTCGCGCTCGACCGCCGCTGCGGCGGCGGTCCGAGCCGGCGCGCGGGCCGTAGTGCGCCGATCCGTTCGCGCAGCGCGACCGCGCGCTTCGGCTGCTCCGCCAGCTCGTAGGCTTCGGCTTCGAGCAGGGGGATGCCGAGCCGCTCCAGCAGCCCCGCGGCGCGCCCGGCGTGGCGCAGCTTCGTCTCACGGTTTCCGAATCGCGCCGCGGCATACGCGTCGAACAGCTCGCGGTACGCCGCGGCCAAAGCATCCGGCGCGCCGGCGTCGTGCCGCAAGAGGGCGCGGGCGCGCTCGACGTCCTCTTGAGGGCAGCAGACGGCAACCGCGAGCAGCGGCTCGCCGTCGTTCCAGTCGTCCGGTAGTGCGGCGAGCATCCGTTCGAGCAACATCACTGCCGCGACCGGCTCGCCTTTCGCGAGCTGGTACTCGGCAACCGTCGCGGCGAGCGGCGCGTATTGCGTCGGCTCGCCGGTCAAAAACGCGTCCTCGACGACGTTCGGCGAGTAGCAGCGGCTCGACAGCGTGTCGTCGCGCAGCACGGTCGCAATCGCGACGCCGAACTGCGCGATGAGCCCCCGGATCGTCACCGACTCGTGCACGTCGGCGAGCACTTCGAGCACGTGGTTGCGCGCCGCGGCGAGGCGGCCGGTCAGGTAGAGCACGTTGGCGTACACGAGCCGGGCAAAGGTGACGTTGTAGAGCCCGGCGTGCGTGCGGCCGATGTCGATGACTTCGCGAAACGCCGCCGACGCGTCGTCGAAGTGCGCGACCTTGCGTGCGTCGATGCCGTAGTTGGTGAGCGCGAACGCGAGGAACGTCGGATCGCCGTGCGTGCGTGCGATGCTCGCGGCTTGCTCCGAGTCGTGCCGCCAGCCATCGAGTTCGTGGCGCGCCAGGTGTAGCGCCGCGCGCGACGTGTGAAACCGCACCGCATCGCGCGGTTCCGCGATTGCGAGCAGCGGCTCCGCCGCCCGAAGGTGAATGGCGAGCTCGTCCCAGTGTTCCGCGATCGCGTTCATCTGCGCGAGCTGCACGGCGCTCTTGAGCAGGAGCCGGTCGTTTCCGCTGTCCTTGCTCATCTCGGCGGCGCGATGCAGCACGGCGAACGCGCGCTCAGTCTTCGCCATGCGGCGCAACGCCAGCGCGAGGTCGAGATACACCTCGACGAGCCGGCCGAGCTCGCCGGTCGCCGTGTAGTGGTCGACGGCAACGTCCAGATGGTCGAGAACCTTTTGCGGCGCACCGAGCGACGCATACGCGGACGCGGCCTTCTCGTGCAGCACGACGAGCCCGTGCTGGTCGGCGACGCCGCATGCGAGCGCACGTTCGTACAAGCTCGCCGCCTCCGCGTACGCGTGACGCGCCTTCGCGACGTCGCCCGCGGTTTGCGCATACGCGGCGCACTCGGAGAACGCGGCCGCGCGCCAGTAGTGCTCGGCGAGCTCGACGACGCGGCCGTCGCGGTCCGGCTCGCGCTCGATCTCACGCGCGATGAGCAGGTGCATCGCGCGAGCGTGCATCGCGAGGACACCGTCCACGATCGTGTCGCGCGTCAGCGCGTGCCGGAACGCGAAGCATCCCGGTTCGTCGCCGTCCTCCACGAGAAAGTGCTCGTCGACGGCGATGCGCAGGAACGCTGCCAGCGCGTCCGCGCCGATACCGCCGATGCGCGCGAGGAACGCCGCGCCGAACCGGCGGCCGATCAGCGCCGCGATCTCCAGCAGGCGCATGTGCTCCGGCGTGACGCGGCGCAGGCGCTCGACCAGCAGGCCGCGCAGCGACGGCGGAAGCGTGAGACGTACCTCGCCGGATCGCTCGTCGTCGACGACGGCCTTGAGAAACTCTTCGGCGAACAGCGGATTCCCCTCGCTGCGGTCGCGAACGCCCCGCAGCGATTCGACGGGGAGACGCACGTTCTTCGGCAGCGTCGCGTCGATCAGCTCGTGGATCTGCGCGTGGTCGAGCGGCCCGAGCTCGATACGCTGCACGTTGCGTGCCCGCGCCGCGCGCGCTAGCACGGCGTGGAGCGGATGCGTCTCCGACACCTCGTCCGTCCGGTAGGCGACGACGATGAGCACCCGCGCGTCGTGCAGCGTCGCGACCAGAAACTGCAGCAGGTCCAGCGTCACGGTATCGGCCCAGTGCGCGTCATCGACGACGGCGACCAGCGGGCGTGCCGATCCGGCGGCTCGCAGCGTGGCCGCGACGCGTTCGAAGAGCCGTCGCTTGTCGACCGGATCGTCGCCCGTCGGCGCCGCGAGCGCTGCGCCCTCGGCGGGCACGACCCGGTCACCGTCGAGCGCCGCGAGGATCTCGGCGATCGGCCCCATCGGTGACGGCGCGTACTCCAGGCACGCGGCGCGGTAGCTGTGCATGCCGCGCGGAAGATGCCGGCACAGCTCGTCGACGATGCGTGTCTTGCCGGCACCCGCATCGCCGGAGACGAACGCGATGGAACCTTCGCTTGCGGCAGCCCTGCGTGCGAGCTCCATCAGGGCGGCGAGCTCGCGCTCGCGGCCGATGAACCGAGGGCAGTACAACGGGGTCGTGACCAGCCGAGACTCCTTCGAACGGCGTGCGGAGCGCGCAAGGCACTTCTGAGCGCGAAAAGAGGAGAAACTCCTGCTCGGCGGCGGTTCGTCTAGGTACTGAAAAGCGGTACCGGCACGAATACCGGCGCCGGCGCCGGCGGCCTACGATCGGTGCATGAGCACACAGGTTCAAGTCGAGGTCTTGTCCGGCCGGGCGCTGGTAGGCGGTGTCGAGATCGTGCTGAGCGGCGCGCACCGGCTGCTGGTGTGCGCGCTGGCGCGGTGCCGTCATCCGGTCGACCGCGAGCAGCTCGAAGCGATGTTCTGGCCCGACGACGAGCCGGAGCGCGCGCGCAACCTGCTCAACATCGCCGTCCACCGGCTGCGCAAACGGCTCGGCGAGAACGCGATCGTGCAATCCGCGGACGGCTACCGCCTCGGCGACGTCGTGACCGTGGATCTCTGGGAGATCGAAGCGTTCGCCGCGCGGTTCCGCACCTGCGAAACGCCCGACATCACGGCCGCGGGCCGCTGGCTCGCCGTCATGCGCCACGTGTGCTGCGGCTGCGTGCGCCGGGCGTCGGATCCGGAGTTCGTCGGCGCGCTCGAGCGCCGGCTGCTGACCGCCGCGCGCGACGCCACCGACCGCCTCGCCGAGATCGCAATCGCATCGAACCGCCCCGACGTCGCGCTGGCGCTCGTGCGCGTGACGCTCGACTACGACCCGTGCGACGAGCACGCGCGCGAGCTCGCGATCCGCGCGCACCTCGCGCGCGGCGACCGCGCGAGCGCGATCCGCGAGTACCGCGACTACGCCAAGGCGCTGCTCGACGAGCTGGGTCTTACGCCGTCCTTCGTGCTGGGCTCGCTGATCGCGTCACACGCGCAAGCGATGTGACGAGCTAATTCTGCTGGTCGGCCTGTTCCTCGGTAGCCGGGTCGCTCGCCTGGGATTCGTCAGGCGCCGCGGCTTCGGCGGCCGGTGCGGTGTCGTGGTGGAAGATCCCGCCGAGCTTGGAGTTGATCTCGTTGTTTACGGCCAGGTCGATGCCGGTCTTGGCCATGCCGTCGATCATCCCGCCGCCCGGGATGTGCCCGGCGACGCCGTCGATGACGCGGTTGATCTCGGTGTCGGCAGCGGTGTCGATCGCGGCATCACCGGCAAAGGCGCCCGCCTTTTCGAAGAAGTTTTCAGCCATGCGCCCTGTCTGCGTCGGGCATCTGCGAATCCCTTGAGCCGCCTGACCTCGGAGGTTCGCCGGATTATCCGTAGCGAACGGCTCGTCCGGGTGGCGCAAGAATCAGACTTCATCGCTCAGAGCGCGATTGCAGAGAATGTGATGAAACGCCGGCGCGCTGCGCTATCTGAGCTCGCCGGTGATTTAGGTAACGTTCGCGATCCCCAAGACGAGGAGGCATCGAAAGTGATCAAAGCAATCGCGTTCACCGGTTCCGCCGTGACCGACATGCCGCGCGCACGCGCGTTTTACGAGGGCGTGCTCGGGCTCGGGCCGGCCTTGGAGATGGCCGGCGGGAAATGGGTCGAGTACGACGTCGGCGGTGGGACGTTCGCGTTGACCAACATCGCGGCGGACTCGTGGAAGCCGAGCGAACAAGGCACGGCCGTCGCGTTCGAAGTGGACGACCTCGACGCGATGGTCGCGAAGGTCAAGGCCAGCGGCGCCAAGTTCTACATGGAGAAGATGGAGTCTCCCATCTGCTGGATGGCGATCGCGCACGATCCCGACGGCAACAAGGTCGTGCTGCACACGTTGAAGCCGAAGCAGTAGCGTCCGTTACGCAAGGGCGTGGCGCGATCGGTACGCCACATAGACCAGCGGCACGACGAATAGCGTCAGCAGGAGCGAGCTCGACAGGCCGCCGATCACGACGGTTCCCAGCGCCTTGCGATATTCCGCGCCGGCCGTTTGACCGAGCGCGAGCGGCGTCATGCCCGCGATCATCGCGGCCGTCGTCATGACGATCGCGCGGAACCGCCGCTCCGCCGCGGCCTGCATCGCGGCGAGCGGCGGCGCGCCCTCGCGCACGCCGCGCTCGGCATACTCGACCAACAGGATGCCGTTCTTCGCGACGAGGCCGACGAGCATCACGATCCCGAGCATCGAGTACAGGTTGAGCGTTTGCGCGCCGAACAGCGCGATGCCCGGCGCGACGGCGTGCGCGGCGTTCATCACCCAGAGCGCGCCGAACGCTCCGAGCGCCGCGAGCGGAACAGTCGCCATGATGACGACGGGCAAAGCATAGCTGCGGTACAGGATAGCGAGGATCGCGAAGATGCCGAGCAGCGAGAGCCCGAGCGCCGCGCCGATGCGCGCGACGGTGTCGAGGAACTGCTCGATGTCGCCGCGCGGCGCGATTTGCACGCCGGCCGGCAAGAAGCCCGTCGTGCGAACCTGCGCGGCGACGCTCGCGGTCAGCGGCCCGATCGGCGCGCCGTCGCGCGCGTTGGCGCTGACGGTGACGATGCGTTCGCGATCTTCCCGATCGATCACGAGCGGGGCCGCGCCGCGGCGAATGCGCGCGACCGCGGAGAGCGGGACGCGCGTACCGTTCGCCGCGCGCACGGCGGCACGCCGGAGCGCGTCGAGGTCGCCGTCTCGCGCGGCACGCCCGCGCACGAGCACGTCGACGAGCCCGTCCGGGAAGCGCGCTTTCGCCGCGACCGCGCCGCCGCTCGCGATGCGCGCCGTTTGCGCCGCATCGCCGGGATCGACGCCGAGCAGCAGCGCGCGCGCGGGATCGACGTCGATCTCGAAACGCGATCCCGATCCGCCGCTGCTCGTGCGCACGTCGGTCGCAGCGGGCTGCGCCGTGAGAACGGCGGCGATGCGCGACGCGGCGAGCGCCGACGCCGCCGGCTCGCCGGTGAGATGATAGCTGAGCGCGGGCTGGCCGCCCATGCCGGTCCCCGCGCCGGCGATCGCGGCGTCCGGAACCACCGCGGCGAGCGCCTTGATGCGTTCGAGCAATGCTGCACCATGCGCCGACGGATCCGCAGGCACGACGCTGATCTCGGCGCGGTCGCTCGCGAAGACGTCGCTCGACCCGGTCGACGAGCGCCCCGCCGTGGTCACGACGTGCGCGACCGCGGGATCGTCCAGCAGCCGCCGCGCGAGGCGCGCGACGCTCGCGTCGACGTGCGCGAGCGTCGACCCGGCGGGAAACGTCAGCTCCGCGGTGACCTCGCCGCGGCCGATCGGCGGCGAGAACTCGGTCGGGATCGCGCCGGTCACGACCGGCACGAGCGATGCGATGCACAGGACCGCCGCCAGCGCGAGCACACGTTTGCGCGCGGCCCAGGCCGCGGCGAGCCAGCACCGGGCATACGCGTGCGTGACGCGGCGTTCGGCTTCGCCGAGCCCTGCAACGGCGCGCCGCCACGTGCCGAGCGCCGATGTCGCATGACGGCCGCGCAACGTCCACGGCAGAACCTTCGGCGCATCGTCGGCCGACGCGCTCCGGTGCGCCCAGCGCGCCGCGAGCAGCGGCGTCAGCGTGAACGACGCGAACAGCGAGAACGCCGTCGCGATCACCACCACCAAGCCGAACTCGCGCATGAACTCGCCGACGATCCCGCTCATCAACGCGATCGGCGCGAACACGACGACGTCGACGAGCGTGATCGCGATCGCCACGCCGCCGATCTCCGCGCGCCCGCGCAGCGCGGCTTCGTCGCCGGCGACACCGCGCGCCGCGTAGCGCGAGATTGCTTCGACGATGACGATGGAGTCATCGACGAGGATGCCGATCGTCAGCGACAGGCCCATGAGGGACAAAACGTTCATCGTGAACCCCAGCACCCACATCGCCGCGAACGCCGCACACAGCGAAGACGGGATCGCGATCGCGGCGATCGCGGCGTCACGCCACGCGCGCAAGAACACCAGCATGACGAGCACGGTGAGCACGACGCCCTCGCCCAGCGTTTGGAGGACGCCGCCGATCGCGGCGTCGGTCCAAGGCGCGTCGCTGCGCAGCTCCTCGAACCGCACCAGGCCCCACTGCGCGCCGAGGCGCGCGAACGCGCGCCGCGCCGAACGGATCGCGAGCACGCCGTTCGCGTCGCCGGAGCTGGTGACGTCGACGACGATCGCGGGCTCGCCGTCGACGCGCGCGACCGTGGCGCGCTCGGCGTACCCGTCGGTCACGCGCGCGACGTCGCCGACGCGAAGCGCGGCGCCGCTGCCCGGCACGGAGAACGGCAGCCGCGCGAGCGCCGCCGCGGACGGCGCGGCGGCGCGCACGCCGATCGGCGTCTCCTCGCCCGGCGTGGTGAAGCGCCCGCCGGCGAGCACGACCTGACTGCCGGCGACGGCGCGCGAGACGTCGAGCATCGTCGCGCCGACCGCGGCCAAACGGTCCTCGCGCGGCTCGACGTGTAGCTGCCGCACGAGCTCGCCGGCCACGCGCACGCCGCCGACGCCGGGTGCGGCGCGCAGCGCGGGCGCGAACGTGCGATCCGCCAACGCCGAGAGCGCCGCGGGCGACAGCACCGCCGATGACAGCGACTCTTCCAAGACGGGCGCGCGGCCGGCGTCGTCGCCGAGCACGACCGGGGCTACCATATCCGCCGGTAGGTTGGGTTGCGCCGCGTTCACCGCTTGCTGCACGCTCGCGCGCGCGGCGTCGAGGTTCGCTCCGAAGCGAAATCGCACCGACAGCCGCGCGGTTCCGTCTTGCGCCGACGCCGAGACACGTTCGACGCCCGCAAGTCGGCTGAGCTGATCTTCGAGCGGTTCGATCACGAGGCGCTCCATCTCGACTGCGGCGGCGCCGGCATACGGAGCCGAGACGACTACGATCGGAAACGCGACCGGCGGCAAGATCCCGCGTCCCATCCGAAAGAACGCGAGCGCGCCCATCACCGCGAGAAAGGCGTACAGCAGCGTCACCGCGACGGGGTTGCGCAAGCAGAAGCGCGTGAGGAGCACGTCGTGAAACTTACCGGTCGAAGGCAGCGCGCCCCCGCGCTTTCGAGCCGATATTACTGCGGCGCGCACTAATATCGCACGTCGACGCGGTTGCGGACGCCGCCGTTTCCGCTACAGTAGCGCCATGAAACAGCATTTCGTCGCGACGGTTCTCACGCTGGCGTTCGCGGCATTGCCCGCGACCGCGCCTGCCCAGATTATGCATGCGGTGCCTCCCATGACCGCGTCCGAATTCTTCGCCGCACGCAACGGGACGAAGGCGTCCGTCGTCGTGCGGGTCATCGCACGCTCGCGCACGTCGCTGCGCGGCGAGCTGCTCGAGCGCAAAGCCGGCACCGTGTACACCGCGACCGGCCGGCGCGTGGAGCTGTACGTCGCGCGCGACACGCCCGTCGCGATGGGCACCGCGGACGACGTCCGCCCGGGCGCGGTGGTCGTCGTCGACGGCGTCGTGACCGGACCAGGCCGCGCGGATGCGAAGCAGCTCGTTCCGATCACGCGCTACGCGAAGGTCGAACCGCGCTCCACGTGAGCCTGAGCGCGTCCGCGCTCGCGGGTTGGATCGGCGCGGGCGCGCTCGTCCTGGCCGCGGTGCTCGGCTGGGTGCTGCGCCGCATGCGCGGCGGTCCGATCGCCGCGCGCATGCGGCCGCACCTCGTGCTCGGCTACACGACGCTCGCGGCCGCGAGCATCCACGCGGCGACGTCCGGCCCGTCGATGTCGGTCGCGACGACGACCGGCATCTATGCCGCTAGCGTAGCGCTCGCGGCGCTCGCCGTGCAAGCGTTCGTCGGCGCGAGCCTGCAGGCGCCGGGGTCGTACCGCCGGCCGCTGCTCGCATGGCACCGCACGCTGCTTTGGCTCATCGTCGTGCTCGTCGGCGTGCATCTGGTGTTCAATGCGCCGCTGTTCTAGAAGCGCGTGCCTCGGAGCGCGCGCCGGGGTCAGCGCAGACGGCGTTCCGGATCGATCGGCCCGTCGTCGGACGCCCACGACGGCGACCATTTCGCGTCGTGCAGCAGCGCGATGGATTCGGCGAGAAAGCGCTGCTCGGCGCGAACGCGGTTGAACGCGTGGCTCGCGCTGAGATATGCCGCACCACCCCGCTTTACGACGTCGCCGTACAGCCGCCGCAGCCGGCGCTCTTGCGACTGGACCGCCTCGTGGCGCGCCTGCATGAGCGCGAGCGTCTCGTCGCGCGGCAACTGGCCCAGCAGCACGTACGCGATCTCCAGCGCCGCGTCACCCGCTTGCAGATCGAGCACCGTCGCCCGCAGCAGCTCGCGGAACCGGCGCTCGCCCGGCGCCGCGATCCGGTACACCGCTTTGGTCGCGAGCCGCCCGCGCTGCGCGGGCACGTCGCGGCGCGCCAAGAAGCGCTGCGCCGCGAGACGTTCGAGCGTGTAGTAGACGTTGCCGCGCTTGAGCAGCCGGAAGAGCGGCGCGTGCGCGCGCACCGCGAGCTCGACGTCGTACGCGGAAAGCGGTGCGCGCCGCAGGATACCGAGGATGAGCAGCTCGCGGCCGGCGTCCGCCATCAGACGCAGCGGCCGCCGTCGACCTCGAGCGCGACGCCCGTGATGAACGCGGCTTCGTCGGATGCCAGGAACGCGACGGCGTTCGCGATGTCGCGCGGCTGCGAGAGCCGTCCGAGCGGCACCGTGGCCGCGAATTTCGCGCGCAGCTCCGCCGTGTCGCCGCCCATGAACTCGCTCAGCAGCGGCGTTTCGCCCGCGACCGGACACACCGCGTTCACGCGGATGTTGTCGGCAGCGAACTCGACCGCCATCGACTTCGAGAACCCGATCGCCGCCGCTTTCGAGGCGTTGTACACGGTGAGACCGGGCCGCGGCCGGATCCCCGCCGTCGACGCGATGTTGATCACGACGCCGCCGCCTTGCGCGCGAAACACGGGCACGAGCTCCAGCGCCGACAGGTACAGCGCCTTCACGTTGACGGTGAAGATGCGGTCGAACCAGTCCTCGCTCACGTCGAGCATCGGCTGGTTGCGGTGCGTGATCCCGGCGTTGTTGACGTACGCGTCGATGCGCCCGTCGGCGTCGACCACGTTGCGCACCGCTGCGGCGACGTCCGCGCGGCGGCCGACGTCGCAGTGGACGAACCGCGCGCGGCCGGGGCTCAGCGCGTTGATCGCATCGACGACGCGCCGCCCGCCGGCGTCGTCGACGTCGAGCACGGTCACCGACGCCCCTTCCTCGACCAGCTTCGTGGCGATGTCCGCGCCGAAACCGGATCCGCCGCCCGTGACGACCGCGACCTTGCCGTGCAGCCGGCCCTCGCGCGCCGTCACGTATATTTCTGCGTGATCGTCTGGAGCGTGCTGAACTCGTGCATCGCGGCGAAACCCTTGCCGCGCCCGTGCCCGCTGCGCTTGAACCCGCCGAACGGCAACTCGACCCCGCCGCCCGCGCCGTAGCAGTTGATGAACACCTGGCCCACGCGCATTGCGCGCGACACGCGCGTCTGGCGGCTGCCGTTCTCCGTCCACAGCCCGGCGACCAAACCGTACTCGGTCGCGTTCGCGAGCCGGATCGCGTCGCTCTCGTCGGCGAACGGCAGCGCGGACAGCACCGGCCCGAACACCTCGTTGCACGCGAGCTCGTGCCGTTCGTGCACCGGCCCGAACAGCGTGGGCTCGACGTAGAATCCGCCGCCCGGCAGATCGCCGGGCAGCGTACTCCGCGCGAGCACGCCGACGCCGTCGCGCTTGCCGCGGTCGAGATAGCCGCGCACGCGCGCGAACTGCGCGCCGTTGATCAGCGGCCCGACGTCGGGATCGGCGTCCGGTACGCCGACGCGCAGCGCCGCGAACGCGGCGGCGAGCCGTTCGGTGACGCGCTCGAACGCGGACGCTTCGATCAGCACGCGGCTGCCGGCGGAGCACGTCTGGCCGCCGTTCTGCACGATCGCGCGCACGATCGCGGGGATCGCCGCGTCGAGGTCCGCGTCGGCGAACACGATCTGCGCGGATTTTCCGCCGAGCTCGAGGATGCAGCGCGCGTGGTGCTGCGCGGCAGCGGCTTGCACGAGCGTGCCCACCTCGGGCGAGCCGGTGAAGCCGATCACGTCGACGCCGGGATGCCGCGCGAGCGCGTCGCCGGCCGTTTCACCCAGCCCGGTGACGACGTTGATCGCGCCTGCCGGGATGCCGCTCTCCGCCGCGAGCTTGGCGAGCTCGACGATCGACTGCGACGCGTCTTCCGACGGCTTGATCACCGTCGCGTTGCCGACCGCGAGCGACGGCCCCAGCGAACGCGCGAACATCTGCGCCGGATAATTCCACGGGATGATGTGTCCCGTCACGCCGACGGGCACGCGCAGCACCTGCACCGCGTAGCCCGGCAAATACGGGATCGTGTCGCCGTGCAGCTTGTCGGCGCCGCCCGCGTAGAACTCGAAATAGCGCACCGTCGCGACGAGATCGGCGCGCGCTTGCGAGATCGGCTTGCCGGTGTCCTGCGACTCGATCTGCGCGAGCCGCTCCGCGTGCTGCGCGATCGTCGTGCCGAAACGCCCCAGCAGTCGCCCGCGATCCGCCGCGCCGAGCCGTCCCCACGCACCTTCAAACGCCGCGACCGCGCTGCGCACCGCGCGGTCGACGTCCTGCGCACCGCCCGCGGAGATCGCACCCACCGTTCGGCCGGTCGCGGGCTCTACGACGGGCAGCGTCTCGCCGGAACCGGCGGCCGTGCATTCCCCGTCCACGAAAATCGTGCTCGCAACCGGCGAAGCGATCATGCGCAGTCCTCCTGCCCGAGGACATTCCGCGCGGACCGCACGAACCCTCACCGCATGCTGTCAACGGGCACATGACCGGAAACGACCGTCGACATGACCGTGGTGCACGTGCCAGGGCATCCGCGACGGGCGTGACGAACCGCCGCTCATGACGACGACGATCTATCGTGCGCGGCGCATCGTCACCATGACGGACGACGCACCCGAGGCGTTCGCCGTTGCTGGCGAGCGCGTCGTCACGACGGGATCGCTCGCCGATCTGCGCGAGCGTTTCGCCGCGGCCGAGGTCGTCGACTTCGGCGATGCGGTGATCGTGCCCGGCTTTAACGACGCGCACGCGCACCTCGCCGTCGCCGCCGAGGACATGCTGCACCTCGACCTCTCCATCGACGCGGTGTCGTCGCTCGCGGAGATCGCGGCGAAGCTGCGCGGGCAGCTCGCGCACACGCCGCCCGGCGGCTGGCTGCGCGGCAGCCGTTACGACGACGCGAAGATGGCCGAAGGCCGCGTGCTCACGCGCTGGGATCTCGACGAGATCAGCCGCGAGCATCCGATCCTCGTGCTGCAGGTCGCCGGCCACTGGGGCGTCGTGAACTCCAAGGCGCTCGAGCTCGGCGGGATCGACGAGTCGTCGGAACCGCCGCCGGGCGGCGAGTTCGGCCGCGACGGCAGCGGCCGCCTCAACGGCATCCTGTTCGAGATGGCGATCTTCGACTTCGCGTACCCGCAGGCGACGCATCTCGCGCAGACGGTCGCGCCCGCGAGCACGCCCGAAGATCGCCTGCGCGGTTTGAGCCTCGCGATGCGCGCGTTCCACGCGGCCGGGATCACCTCGTTGACCGACGCGCTGATCGGGCCGGACGACATCGCGCTGCTGGAGGATTCACAGCGCCGCGGTGAGTTGTCGATGCGCGTGAACATGCTGTTGCACTTCCAGCACTACGGGCTGCTGAAGGAGCGCGGCATCACGACCGGCTCCGGCACCGACCGGCTGCGGCTCGGTGGTATCAAGACGTTCGTGGACGGCGCGATCGGCGGGCGCACGTGCTTGATGGAAGAGCCGTTCGAGGGCACGACCGACGACTTCGGGATGCAGACGCTCTCCGACGCCGAGCTGCGCGACGTCGTGCGCATGACGCACCTCGACGGCAACCGCGTGTGCGTGCACGCCAACGGCGACCGCGCGATCGGCAAGCTGCTCGACCAGCTCGAAGCGGCGCAGAACGAGTACCCGCGGCCCGACCTGCACCACCGCATCGAGCACTGCAGCATCGTCAACGACGACATCCTGCGCCGGATGAAGGCGCTCGATGCGATCGCCGCGCCGTTCGGCAGCTACGTCCACTACCACGGCGGCAAGCTGCTGGACTGGTACGGCCCGGCGCGCATCGAGCGCATGTTCGCGCACCGCTCGTTCATCGATCACGGTATCACCGTCGCGGGCTCGTCGGATTATCCGTGCGGTCCGTACCAGCCGCTGCTCGCGCTGCAGTCGTGCATCACGCGCACCGGCTACGACGGCACGCCGCTGGGGCTGTCGCAGCGCATCACGCCGCGCGAAGCGCTCGCACTCTACACCATCAACGCCGCGTGCGCGTCCGGCGAAGACCACGTGAAGGGCCGGCTCGCGCCCGGCTACCTCGCGGACTTCGTCGCGCTCGACGACGATCCGCTCACCGTCGAGCCGTCGGCGCTGGGTGCGCTCGGTGTGCGCGCGACGTACGTCGGCGGCACCAAGGTGTGGGACGCCGCCGGCTGATGTCCGGCCTGGTCGAGGTCCAGCTCCTCAACGGCATCGTGCAAGGGATGATCTACGCGCTCGTCGCGGCGGGGCTGACGCTGATCTTCGGCATGCTCGACATCCCGAACTTCGCGCACGGCGCGTTCTACGCGCTGGGTGCCTACGTCGCGTTCACGATCGTGTCGGCGACCGGAAACTTCTGGCTCGCTATCGCGATCGTGCCCGTCGTCGTCGCGGTGATCGGGCTCGTGGTCGACGCGTTCGCGATGCGGCGGCTGGCGCGCGCCGGGCACGTGTACCAGATCTTGTTCACGCTCGGGCTCGTGCTGATCGTGCAAGAAGCGATCGTGCTGATCTGGGGCGCGAACCCGACCAGCATCGACGTGCCCGCCGCGCTCGGCGGCGGCGTGCCGCTGGGCGCGGTGAGCTTTCCGGTCTACCGGTTGTTCTTGGTCGTCGCCGCGGCGCTCGTCATCGGGCTCGTGTGGATCGCGCTGGAGCGCACGAAGTACGGCGCGATCATTCGCGCGGGGATCGACGATCCCGAGATGGTCGACTGCATCGGCATCGACGTGCAGCGGCTGTTCACGATCGTGTTCGGCATCGGCGTGGGCCTCGCCGCGCTGGCAGGTGCGCTGATCCTGCCGATCCGCGGCGGCCAGCCCGCGATGGGCAACGAGCTGATGGCGACCAGCTTCGCGGTGGTGGTGATCGGCGGGCTGGGCAGCTATCTCGGCGCGGTCGTCGGCGGGCTGTTCGTGGGGCTCACGCAGGCCGTCATGACGATCCTGTATCCCGCCGCCTCCGAAGTCGCGATCTTCGCTGCGATGGCGCTAGTGATCCTGATCCGCCCGCAGGGCTTGTTCGGCAAGCGATGAGACGCTTCGCGCTGCTCGCCGCGATCGTCGCGCTCGCGCCGCTGGTGCTGCGCTATCCCGAGCTCGAGACGCAGATCCTCACGTTCGGACTGCTGGCGGTCGCGTTCAACCTGCTGCTCGGCGAGATGGGTTTTCTGTCGTTCGGTCAAGCGACGTTCAACGGTGTCGGCGCGTACGCCGCCGCGCGCGTGCTGATCGACGCGCACGCGGCGCTGCCGCTCGCGCTCGTCGTCGCGATCGCCGCCGGGGCCGTCACCGCTGCGATCATCGGCGCGCTGGCGATCACGGGGCGCGGCGTGTACGGCGTGATGCTCACGTTCGCGTTCAACGAGATGGCGTACTACGCCGCGTTCCAGTGGCGCGCGGTGACGGGCGGCGACAACGGGCTGAGCGGCGTGCCGCGCCCCGGGATCTTCGGCATCGCGCTCGACGACCCGACGCGTTACTACTACTTCACCGCGCTCGTCGTGCTGCTCGCGTTCGCGGCCGTGCTGCGCATGAACGACTCGCCATTCGGCGCGGTGCTGCGCGCGATCCGCGAGAACGAAGAGCGCGCGCGTGCGATCGGCTTTTCCGTGCGCCACTTCAAGGTGACGGCGTTCGCGATCTCGGGCGCGCTCTCGGGCCTCGCGGGCGGATTGTACGCGGGGCTGTACCGCTTCGTCCCGCTGCAAGCGATCGACCTCGACACGTCCACCAACGTGGTGATCGCCGCGCTGCTGGGCGGCACCGGCTCGCCGTACGGCGCGCTGCTGGGCGCGGCGATCTTCACCGTGCTCTCGAACTCGCTCAGCCACGTGTGGTCGCACTGGCCGCTGATCTTCGGCCTCGTGTTTTGCGCGGTCGTGCTGTTCTTCCGCGGCGGTTTGTGGAGCCTTGTCGACCGCCGGAGCCGCCGTGCTGCGCACGCGTGAGCTGACGAAGCGCTTTGGCGCGCACGCGGCGGTCGACGGCGTCGATTTGACGATTCGGCCGGGGACGCTGCACGCGATCATCGGCCCCAACGGCGCGGGCAAGACGACGCTGTTCAACCTGCTCAGCGGTGAGCTGCGCCCGACCGCGGGTTCGATCGCGTTCGGCGACCGCGACGTCACGCAACTCGACGCGACGAGCCGCTCGCAGCTCGGCATGGGCCGCTCGTTCCAGCGCACCAACGTGTTTCCGAAACTGACGGTGTTCGAGAACGTCCGCCTCGCGGCGCAGTCGCGCACCGGCGACAGCTTCGCGCTGTGGCGCTCCGCGTCAGCGCTCGCCGCAGTGAACGCTCGCGCGGAACGCGTGCTCGACGAGTTCGGCCTGCTCGGCTACCGCTCGCAGCTCGCGAGCGAGCTCGCCGGCGGCGACCAGCGGCTGCTGGAGCTCGCGATCACGCTCGCTACCGATCCCGTGCTGCTGCTGCTGGACGAACCGTCGCAAGGCCTTTCGCCCGAAGACGCGCGCCGGCTGATCGACCGCATCGGCACGTTCGCGCAGCGCTACACGATCGTCCTGATCGAGCACAACATGCCGCTGGTGATGCGCCTCGCCGAGGAGATCACGGTGATGAACTTCGGCCGCATCCTGGCACACGGCACACCGAACGAAATTCGCGCAAACGCCGACGTGCGCGCAGCCTACCTCGGAACCCGCCCACTGTCATCCTGAGCTTGTCGAAGGATGCGCCACTAATGCTGCAACTCGCCGGTGTGGACGTTTACTACGGCTCGAGCTGGATCCTCAAGGGCGTCTCACTCGACGTGCCGGCGGGCGGCGTCGTGGCGCTGCTCGGCCGCAACGGCGCCGGCAAATCGACCACGCTCAAGACGATCATGGGCCTCGTCGCACC
Source organism: Candidatus Elarobacter sp. (assembly GCA_035943995.1). Lineage (GTDB taxonomy): Bacteria > Vulcanimicrobiota > Vulcanimicrobiia > Vulcanimicrobiales > Vulcanimicrobiaceae > Vulcanimicrobium. The sequence goes on from DASZBS010000055.1 coordinate 45,237, forward strand.
GCGCGCGGGCTCGGTGCGGCTCGACGGTGCCGAGATCGGCGCGCTGCCGCCGCACGCCGTGAACCGCCTCGGCATCGCCTACGTGCCCGAGGAGCGCCGCATCTTCCGCGACCTCACCGTCGCCGAACACCTCGCGATCGCGACGCGTTCGGCCGCATGGCCCGCCGAGCGCGTGTTCGGCGTGTTCCCGGCGCTCGCGCCGCTGCGCGACCGCCGTGGACGGTTCCTGAGCGGCGGCGAGCAGCAGATGCTCGCGATCGCGCGCGCGCTCGTCACCGGCCCGCGGCTCTTGCTGCTCGACGAACCCTCGCAGGGGCTCGCGCCGGTGATCGTCGACGCGGTGATCGCGTCGATCGAGGCGATGCGCGACGAGGGACTGGCGATCTTGCTGGTGGAGCAGAACGTCGAATTGGCCCTGGACGTCGCCGATCACGCCGCGATCATCGACCAGGGCGCGATCGTGTTCGCCGGAAAAGCGTCGGAGCTGCGCGAACGCAGCGACCTGCAAACAACGTACCTGGGCGTCGGCACCTGAACCGAAAGGACCTCGAGATGGAACGCAAGCACTTTCTCGCGACGACGGGCGCCGCTGCCGCGGCCGTACTCACCGGCTTGCCCGCAAGCGCGGCCGACGACGTCGTGTTCGCCGGCGTGTTCTCCTCGAGCGGCGCCTACGCGGCGTTCGGCCGCGACACCGACCGCGGCTTCCAGCTGGCGGTCAACGAGGTCAAGAAGTTCGTTGCGGGTCACGCGATCAAGTACATCACGCGCGACGACCAGACGAAGGCTGACGTCGGCGTGCAGCAGGCCACGGACGCGTACGAGCACGACGGTGCACGGTTCTTCGCGGGCTGCGCGTCCAGCGCGGTCGCACTGCGCATCGCCGAGGTCGCGAAAGACAAGCACGCGATGTTCTGGACGAGCGTCGGCGCCGACGACATCACCGGCAAGAGCTGCAACGAGTACACGTTCCGCTGGTCGGTCCCGGCGTACGGCGCGGTGCGCGCGGCGATGTACCCGTTCATCCAGAAGTTTCCCAACGCGAAGAAGTGGTACACGATCACGCCGTCCTACGTGTTCGGCGACTCGCTGCTGGCGAACGTCAAGGAAGTCGCGCAGGAGAAGGGCCTCACGCTCGTCGGCAACGACTACCACGCGCTGGGTGCGACCGAGTACTCCGCGTTCATCGCGAAAGCGGCCGAAGCCAAGCCCGACGTGCTGTGCCTGCTGAACTTCGGCGGCGACGCGATCAAAGCGCTGAAAACGGCCGTGAGCTACGGCCTCAAGAAGTCGACGAAGATCCTGTACGTCTGGAGCGGCGGCCTCCAAGATTTCGCCGGCATCGGCGCGGACGATTTGGACGGCGTGCACGTCGGCTGCCAGTACTGGCACGAATCGACCCCCGCAACGCGCAGAGCGAGCGAAGCCTACAAAGCCGCCTACGGCGAGCCGCTGGGCTACGTCGGCGCAAGCGCGTACATCGAGGCGAAGTTGACGTTCGACGGCATCGCAAAGGCGAAGTCGACCGACCCGGCCCGCGTCGCAAAGGCACTCGAAGGTTACAAATACACGGGCCCGACGGGCGCCGAAGAAATCCGCGGCTTCGACCACCAAGTCGTCAAACCGTATTACCTGCTGGTCGGCAAAGCAAAGAGCGCGATGAAAGACCAGTGGGATTACGTCGACACGGTCGCATCGAGCTCACACCCGGTCCCCCGCGACCGAAGCCTTTGCAAGCTGTAGCCGGCGATCGTCGGTCATGCCGACACGATGGACCGGCGTCGAGTTTCTGATTTGTCTAACGAGAAATGAGGTATTGACGGCGCTCATACGACCGTGATACTCGTCGAGCACGAAGCGCACGTCGCTTCAAGCTTTATTTGATGATGGTCTGCGGAGCGGGGTGTGAGAAAATCGTCGAAATCCAAGAAATCGCAGACCGAGCTCAGGCCAGGTGCGCGCATAGCCCCGCGAAATCTGATTGCAAAACTCTACCGCGCCCCTGACGGCAGCCAGCCCGTTGACGATTTTATTGAGGACTTATCTGCCGAGATCCAGGTAATCGTCGATACCCAAATTGCCCGAATCAATTTGCTCGACGAGGTCCATAACCAGCTAGCTTTCCCGCATAGCTCGCAGGTGAAGGGGAGTCTCCGTGAGCTGCGATGCCACTACGGAAACACACTATATCGCATCTTATACCGGCAGTCGGGTCACTTCGTCATCCTGCTTCACATGATCCGCAAGAACACCGATGCGATCCCTTCGGCAGATATCGCCATCGCGGTACCGGCGTTGGGCCAATTTCCAAGCGAGGTCAACATGGTCCCGGCTCGCCCTCCAAGAGCCGCAGGGAAGGATGCCCCTCGAAAGCATACTCGGACTTGACTTTGACTTACCAAATTTGGTAACATAGTGGAGTGGCACCAGTTCGGCGAAGTAGTCCGCTCGGCGAAGACGCGAGCAGTGGAAGAAAGCGCAGAGAGCAACGCCCTGAATACCAAGCAGCCGCGGCCCGACTCGCGCAGAGCATGGCGATTGCCGACCTTGTGATACTCCATCGTACTCGTAGCGGACTCACGCAAAAGCAGCTTGCGGATCGAATGAAGACGAGCGTTACTGCAATTTCGCGCCTGGAGTCCGGCCGGCATCTTCCCAGCCTCGAAACACTTCGATCGTTTGCCGAGGCGCTAGGAAAGCGCGTAAAGGTCACGTTGGAAGAGCTTGACAAGAGCCCGCGAGCTCGGCGCGGCCGACCTGCCGGTGTGCATTGAGTCTAGCGGAATAACGAGAACACTTCACGTTCGCGTGAAGTGTTCTCGTGCTATGATGACGTCGTGGCTCGTCGTCCGAACCTTCGTTTCCAGGTCGACCCGAATATCGCCGAAATCGGCGCGCTGATCGGCGATCCCGCTCGGGCGGCGATGCTGCTCGCGCTTCTTGACGGAGGCGCGCTGCCGGCCTCGGAGCTTGCGTTTCGCGGCGGGGTGTCGCCGCAAGCTGCGAGCGCGCACCTCGCGAAGCTCGTCGCGGGAGGCCTGCTCGGTGCGACCGCCGAGGGGCGCCACCGGCTGTTCCGTCTGGCGTCGCCGGACGTCGGCCACGCGCTCGAAGCGATCGCCACGATCGCGCGACCGGCGCGCGTCGTCGCGCTCAGCCAGAGCACCGCGCTGCGGCGTTTGCGCGAAGCGCGCTCGTGCTACGACCACCTCGCCGGCCGCCTCGGCGTCGCCGTCACCGGCGGCCTCGTCGCGCGTGGCGCCATCCGGCTCGCAGGCAACGAATACGCGGTCACGCGCGGCGGCGAACGGCTCTTCGCGGCGCTCGATGTCGACGTGCCGGGAGCCCGCGCGAAACGGCGCAGCTTCGCCCGCGCGTGCACGGACTGGACCGAACGCCGTCCCCATCTGGGTGGAAGCCTCGGCGCTGGACTCCGCGACCGCTTCCTTGCAGCCGGCTGGGTGCAGCGCAACGCGCGCGACCGTTCGCTGCGCATCACCGACGCCGGCCGGGCGGAACTCGCACGCTGCTTCGGCGTGCATCTCGAACGCTGACGATGGGCGCGCTCGATCCGATCGGGGCCGTCACCGCTCCCGATCCATATCCGTATTATGCGCAACTCGTCGCCGAGCAACCGTTCTATCGCGACGAGGCGCTCGGGATGTGGGTCGCGTCGAGCGCCGCGGCGGTCGAGGCGGTGCTGACGAGCCCGTCCGTGCGCGTGCCGCCGCCGTCCGAACCCGTTCCGAACGCGATCGTGGGCACTGCGGCGGGCGATATCTTCGCGCGCCTAGTGCGGATGAACGACGGACCGTATCACGTTGCGCTCAAACCGATCGTGTCGGGAGCGTGTGACGCTCTCGATTCGGCGACGTTGTCTGCCGTCAGCGACAACTGCGCCGCGAAGTTGGTCGAGGACGCCGGATCACCGGCCGGCGCGGCTTCGATCTCGGCGTTCGCGTTCGCGCTCCCTGCCGTCGTCATTGCAACGCTGATCGGCTTGCCGCCGGAGACGATCGCGCCGCTGCCGCAACGCGCGCGCGCTCTCGTGCGGGCGTTCGCGCCGGGCGCGCAACCGGATGACATCGCGGACGGCGCTGCGTCTGCGACGATGCTGTGCAATGCCGTGTCGGATGCGTTTCGTGTCGCGCAAACGCCGCTTGCAGCGATGCTCGCTCGCGAACCTGATGCCGGCGCGAGCGGCACGATCACGCGCGCGGACATGGTTGCGAACGCCGTCGGCTTCTTTTCGCAAGCCTACGACGCCACGGCCGGCCTCATCGGTGCGATGCTGCTCGCGCTCGCGTCGCGACCGGAACTCTGCGGCCGCGCTCGCGCCGACCACGCTCTGCTGGCAGCGGTCGCCGCCGAAACGGCGCGTCACGATGCGCCGGTTCAGAACACGCGACGCTTCGTCGCCCAAGACGGGACGATCTTCGGTCAGGACCTGCGCGAAGGCGAAATGATCCTCGTCGTGCTGGCGGCGGCGAACCGCGATCCGTCGGTGAATCCGGATCCCGACCGTTTCGATCCGATGCGCGAGAACCGCCGCACGTACACGTTCGGATTCGGCCCGCATGCCTGCCCGGGGATGCAACTCGCCGCGACGATCGCGCGAGCCGGGGTCGCTCGCCTCCTCGACGCCGGGCTCGACGTCGCATCGCTGCGGTCGCCCGCAGCGTACATGCCGTCGGTGAACGCGCGCATCCCGGTGTTCGCCGCACCGCGTTAGACACGGACCGGAGATCGCGCGCTAGGCGGGCACCGCATGCAGCGCGGCGCGCTTGCCGAGATACGGCAGCGCGACGACGATCGCCGCGAGCGTCGCGATCACGACGACGAAGCCGATCGCGAACGACGACCGCACCGCGACGGCACCGACCACCCACGACGGCACCGCGAAGCCGAGATACGCCGCGACATACAACCGCGCGAACAGGCGCGCGCGCTGCCCGCGGCACACCCGCATCGTCGCGGCAACCCCGGCCGCGAACGCCGCGCCGCCGCCGGCGCCGACCAGCACGGTCGCGAGCCCGATCAACAGCCAGCCCGCCATCCCCGCGGCCATCGTCCCGGCGACGAGCGCGACGAGCCCGGCGACGACGGCGATCGGCCCGCCGACGCCCGCGGCTTCGACCGCGACGCGGCGCACCGCAAACGTGCCGGCGATCGAGAAAATCTGCACCGCCGCGATGACCGCCGCGCCGACGAACGGATCCGCGGCGCCGAGCGCGCTCGCGATGAACGCCGGCACCATCGCCAAGAACAGCGACACGCCGGACCACCCGACGAACGTGATCGGCAGCGCGAACACGAGCGCCCGCACGACCGTCGCGCGGTCGTACGGCGCGCCGTCGGGCACCCCCGACTCCCCGCGCGCCGGCAGCAGCATCACGGCGACGAACATCGCGACCGTCACCACGATGAGCGGCACGACCGCGAGCGTCGTGCTGCGCGACGCGTCGTACGCGCCCGCGGTGATCACCGCGCCGGTGAGCAAACCGGTCGCCGATGCGACCACCGTGATCGTGCCGGCCGGCAGGCGCCCGCGATGCGTCTCGGAGATCGCCGCGGTGAGCGCGCCGCTCGCGAGCCCCACGCCGACGCCTTGCAGCAATCGCGCCACCGCGAGCACGGGCACGTCGTGCGCGAGCGCGAGCACCACCAGCCCCGCGAGCGCGCACAGCAATCCGACGGCGACCACGATGCGGCGGCCGAAGCGGTCCGCCAGCCCGCCGAACACCAGCAGCACCGGCAGCAGCGTCACGACGTACGTCGCGAACACGATGCCGATCGCGGCCGGCGACATGTGCATCGACGCGCGGTAGATCACGAACAGCGCGGACGGCGCCGTCGTCCCCGCCAGCAGCGTCGCGAGCAGCAGCGCCGCGGCCGCCGTCGCGCGCGCGGCCGCAGCTGCCGGTACCTGCGCCATCGGCCTCAGTTCTTCTCGTCGGCGAACTTGACGTACCAGTGCGATCCGTCGCAGAACGGCTTGTTCTTCGACTGTCCGCACCTGCACAGCGCGTAGTGCTCCGTCGACGCGCCTTCGTTGAGCTGCTCGTGCAGCAGCGCGATGCGCCCCTGCACGTGATACGGTCCGTCCTTGGACACGTAGACGTTGGGCGCGCGGTCCTGGTCGCGGAACTCCACGTCGTTGACCGCGTAGCTGAGCGCGCCGGACGGACAGGCGCGCACGATGTCGATGATCGCCTGCTTCGGCGCGCCGTTCGGGTCGATCCACGGCTCTTGGTTCTCGCGCCACACCGCAGGCAGGTTGTCGGTGCAGTTCCCCGAGTGGCAGCACGTGCCGCGGTTGTCGAAGATCGTCACCTCGTTCCCGGCGTACGCCACGCGCTTGTCGGGCTTGCGATCGTCCTGCTTGTCGCTGTTGAACCCGTTGTGCGCGTGCGTGCCGTCGCAGTACGGCTTCATCGCGGAGCCGCCGCACCGGCACAGCGCCATCTCGGTGCGCGTCGCGAGCGTCTCGCCTTTCGAGTTGGTCATTCGCCTGAGGTTCGTCACGAGGTACGGCCCGTTGGTCTCGGGCGCGATCGTCGTGCCCAGCGAGTGCTCCAGCGCGGCGAGCGCGGTGGTTTCGGCGGCGGCGCCGCGTTTGGTGAACGCCGCGATGCGGCTCGCGACGTCTTGCAGCGCCGCCGCGGCCTCCTCGATCTCCGGCGGCACCGTCTCGTTCACGCGCATCCACGTCGCTTTGGTCGCGAGCTGCTCGAGCCGTTCGACGAAGAACGTCCAGGCGGACTCTTTGTGCGGCAGCAGATGCACGTCGCGGTTGTAGCCGAAGCCGGGCCCCGCCGTGCGGCCCGGATACGCGTCGCCGGCCGGCATCTTCGTGAGCGCCTCGCCCAGCGGCCGCAACGCCGACGCCATCAGCCGCAGCGTGCCGCGCGACAGCGCTTCGAGCTCCGCCTCCGTCTCGTCGGTGTGCGCGAAGAACCGCAGCAGCATCAGCAGCATCGTGTCGTAGGTGACGTTGTAGAGGTCGGCGACGTTGTGCGTGAGCTCGTCGCGGATGACGTTGCCGCCCGACGCGTCCTCGTAGAAGTGCGTCATCGGGTTGGCAAGCACCGGCCGCACGGGATCGAACTGCTCGCCCGCCTCGCGCGCTCGCGCGATTTCGCGCTCGTACTCCACGCGGATGGAGTCGAACACGCAGAAGTGCGCATCCGGATGGTCGGACGTCGGCGACTCCCCTTGCTCCACGATCATCTCGATCGCGCGGCACGCCGAGGCCCGGTCGACGACCGCGATCAGCTCGCCGTTGAGGTCGACGTAGCGCGCGTTCGCCTGCGCCTGCGCCGGCCCGATGAACAGCACGTCCTCGGGGATGCTGTCGAAGCCCGTCTCGATCTTGTGGTAGAACTCACCGACCGTCGTGAAGTCGATGTCGAACGGTTCCGTCGAGCAGTGCGTCGGCATCGCCGGTTCCCCGGCCGTCCGCTCGGCGACGATGCGCGACTTGATGGTGTCGTAGTCGGCCTGGCGCTCCGCCGCGAGGATACCGGCTTCGGGCATCTCGTAGCACACGAGCCGCTCGATCATCGTCGTCGAGAACGGTTCCAGCGCCAGCTCGATGCCGAACGGGAAGGCCGTCGACGGCATCGGGAAGTTCGTGCGCCGGAAATGCGGCGCGCCGCCGATCGCGGTGAGCATGTTCGTGACCTGCGCGAGGTGCAGCATCTCCTCGACCGCGACGCACGCGAGCTTGCGCTTCCAGCCGCGGACCGTGCGCGCTGCTTCGTCCGTCAGCCCGCCTTCCGCGACGTCGCTCTTGAGCGAATGGCTGACGAACAGGTACACGCACGCGAGCCCGTGCTCGAGCTCGCACGCGCGCGACAGCAGGTAGATGAGCTCTTCACGCGTCGTGACCGGCGCGATGTGCTCGCGGGCGGCGTCGGCGGCAGGGTCGGAAACGGACATGGACACCTCGTCGACGTGCTTCGCCGCGGCGGCTGGATCGTCCCAAGGTAGCGGACCATGCAGCCGGCCGCATCACCCGATCGGGCGATGCCCCCGGCCCTTGGGGGCACATAGTGCTTTACGTCCGCTAAACAAAGCCCGGCGAATGCCGACCATAGACTCACATGGCCGGTGCAGCTCGTCTGAACCAACCCGCCCTCGAACGGCTCCTCGGAACCGCTCAGCCCTATGCGATCGCCCGGGTGACCGGCCTGACCCCGGCGCTGGGGTGGGGCTGCGGCTGCCGCGCGATCGAGCACGAGGCCGGGGCGTACACGCTCATCACGTGCGACAGCCACCTCGACGTCTCGGCGCGCAGCGCCCGGATGATGACCTTCCGCTAGCGCACACCTAGCGCACACCGAGCAAGGCCGGGATCGCGCGCGGCTCGACGGCGCCCATGGAGATCAAGCGCGCGGCGAACGTCTTCGCGTCGAGACCACTGGCCGCGCGAGCGCGCTCGATGGCATCGAGCCCGGCGAAGTACGTCGCGAGCTGCACGTGCGAGAGCTGCAGCCGGTGCCATTTGCTTTCGGCCTCCGAGCTCTCTTGGAACGCGCCGTCCACCATCAGGCGGATCGCCTCGTCGTGGGTGAGCGAGCCGGCATGGTACTCAGCGTCGAGCAGCGCGTTCGTCGCCTCGCGCAGCCGCCACTTGAGCTGCGTCAGCGCGAGCGCCGAATCGCCGGGGCGAAAGCCCTGCTCGATCATCAAGCCTTCGGTGAAGCACGCCCAGCCTTCGATGAACGAGCCGTTGCCGAAGATGCGGCGCACCAGCGACGCGTTCGTGTTGTTCGCGCGCAGTTGCACGTAGTGGCCCGGCACGGCTTCGTGGATCGACAGCATGTGCAGACCGGCGTCGTCGTTCTCGCGGAAGTACGACGCGACGCGCGCGGCGCTCCAGTCCTTGGGGATCGGGTCGACGTTGAAGTACGACGGCTCGCTCGGCGGATCGAACGGCCCGCTCGTCTCCATGCTCGCCACCGCGGTCCCGCCCTGGATCGGCGGCGTCTGCCGCACGCGCAGCGTGTCGGGCACGGGCAGCGCGATCAAACCCGTGCGGCGCAGGAACGCTGCGTTCTCCGCGACGTCGGCGCGCGCCTGATCCAGCAGCGTCGCCGGTGTCGCGTGCTGCTCGGCGATCGTGTCGAGGACGGGGCGCACGATCGCGTTGAGGCGGGCGTCGCCGGTCGCGAGCACCGGTTTGTCCGGCGACATCCGCGCGTACAGCGGCTCGGCGATCGCGAGCATGGCGGCGCGCGTCGACGCGATGCGCGCTCGCGCGCGCGCTTCGAGCTCGGCCGGCGCGAGGTCGACGCCGGTGACGAGCGGGAACAGCTTCGTGTACGCGGCGACGCCGATGCGCGGCTCGTCGGTCGCGCGCGCTTTGAGCGGCCCGTCGACGAACGCTTTGAACGCGCGCACGCCGGCGACCGCGTCGGGCAGCGCCGCCGCGAGCCGCGCGCGCACGGCCGGCGACGCACCCTGCTGCGCGGCGGCGTCGGGCAGCGACGCGCACAAGTCGAGCACGCCGGCGAGCTGCGCGCCGGCGAGGCCTTGCGCCGGCTGCGTCGTGTGCCGCAGGTTTGCGATCGCCGCATCCGTGACGGCACGCATACCGCGCAGCCGCGCGATGATGTGCCCGAAGCGCTCGTCGGCGGGCCGTCCTTCGCGCACGAGCTGCACGAACACCGACTGGCCGATCAGGTCGACGTATCGGCGGGGATCGGTGTGCCACGGCGCGAGCAGCTCGTCCTCGACGAGTTGCGCGTCGAGCGTGTCGAGCATCGCGGTGCGGTCGGCGCGCACGCCGGCACCGTCGTCAGGCCGCGCGGTCGCGGCGAACCGCGCGCGCCACGCGCGCAGCGACGCGATGCCGCGGTCGTGCCCCGCGGCGGAGACGTCTTCCAGCCGGTCGGCACCCGACTGTATGCCGAGCGCGTCGGCATACACCGGATTCTCCCGCGGAAAATCAGCGACGTACGCCTGCATCACGTCGCCGAACGAGACCGGCTCTTGCCCAGCCACCCCACCTGGAACCAGCGCGAAGACGACACCCACGCAAACGACAAAGCGCTTCATCCAGCCGCCATACGCTGGACCCCCACCCGCTTCCTAGATTCAAGCTTTCGTGAAAATCCGGAGTAGGAATGCCCCCAAGGCCAGAAGTCATCTCATCCTTTCCATCGGAGCGTCGTCTTTGAAGCGTCTCGTCATCGGTGTTCTCGCCATACTCCTGTGCGTTCCGCAAGCTGCTTTCGCGCAGGTGTCGCCCGCGCCGCAAGCGTCGGCCCAGCCTGCGCCGGACGCGCACGGTGCCGTGCGCGCGACGCTCGCCAACGGCATGCGCGTCATCCTGCTGCCGAACCGGCTCGCGCCGGTCGCGACGACGATCGTCTCGTACGGCGTCGGGTCCGACGACGACACGATGCCCGGGATCGCGCACGCGACCGAGCACATGCTCTTTCGCGGCACCACGAACCTGTCGGGCGGACAGCTCGCCGACATCGCGGCGCGCATGGGCGCGGAGTACAACGCCGCGACGACGTTCGAGTACACGCTCTACTACTACAAGCTGCCCTCGCCGTACGTCGACGTCGCGCTGCGCATCGAAGCCGACCGCATGAGCCACGCCGCGATCCGCGCGGCCGACTGGGCGACGGAACGCGGCGCGATCGAGCAAGAGATCCGCGCGCAAGAGAGCCAGCCGCTCGCGAGCGTCGGGCTGAAGCTGCGCCAGGCGTTCTTCGCGGGGACGCCGTTCGCGACCGCGTCGGGCGGCACGATCCCCAGTTTCGAGAAGATGACCGCCGACGACATCCGCGCGTTCTACCGCGCGTGGTACCGGCCGAGCAACGCGACGGTGATCGTCGCGGGCGACATCGACCCGAAGCAAACGCTCGAGTACGTGCACCGCCAGTTCGACGCGATCCCCGACGCCGCGGTGCCCGCGCGCAAGCCGATCGAGGTGCAGCCGCTCGCGAACTCGACGGTCGAAGCGACCATCGACTTTCCGATCGGTTTCGGCGCGCTCGCGTATCGTATGCCGGGCTCGAACGACCCGGACTACGCCGCGTCGCAAGTGCTCACCGGCGTGCTCGCGAGCGGGCGCGGCGCGCTGACCGACCTCACGGCCGAAGGCAAGACGCTCGCCGTGTTGAGCCTGGGCAACGCGTTCCCCGAAGTCGGCGCCAGCTTTCTGCTCGCGATCCCCGCCGCGGGCGGAACGCCGCAGAGCGCGCAGGCGCTCGTCAGCGGCGTGCTCGACGACTATCGCAAGAACGGCCTGCCGCCCGAGCTGATCGACGCGTCGAAGACGCGGCTGCTCAGCGAACAGGCGTACCGCCAAGCGTCCATCTCCGGGCTCGGGTTCGCGTGGGCCGACGCGAGCGCGGCGCATCAAACGACGCCCGACGCGCTGCACGAAGCGCTCGCGAACGTCACCGCGGACGACGTCAACCGCGTGCTGCGAACGTATTTCACGCCCGAGCACCGGCTGTCGATCATCATCACGCCCAAGCCGTCGAGCACCATGCCCAAGACGAATTCGAGCGCCGGGCTCGAGCACGTCGGCTTCACGCCGACGATGCACGAACCGCTGCCGGCGTGGGCGCGGCTCGCGCTGCGCGCGCCGCTGCGCGCGCCCTGGGACAACGCGGGCACGCGGGCGCGCCGGCTCCCCAACGGCTTGTATTACCTGACGCGGCGCGAAACCGCGGCGCCGACCGTCGTCGTACGCGGTGTGATCCGCACCAGCCCCGAGCTGTACGAGCCCAAGGGCAAAGACGGCGTGCACGCGATCGTCGACGACCTGCTGCCGTGGGGGACGACGACGTACGACCGCAAGGCGTACAACGCGCAGTTCGATGCGATCGCGGGCTCGGCGCGGCTCGGCACGGGCTTTACGATGACGATCCAGTCGAAAGATTTCGAGCGCGGCATGGAGCTGCTCGCCGACGGTCTCCTGCATCCGGCGTTCGCACCGGCCGCGTTCGCGATCGTGAAGGCGAACGAGAAGCAAAGCGTCGGGCTCGCGAACAAGCTTCCCAAGGCGAAGGCGGCGCTCGCGCAGCGGCTCGCGCTCTACCCGCCGGGCGATCCGCGCCGCCGCGACTCGACGGACCGCACGATCGCCGCCGTGACGCTCGACGATGCGAAGCGCTACTACCGCTTCGCATACCGCCCGGACCAGACGGCGCTGGCGATCGTCGGCGACGTCACGCCGGAGCGCGCCGCGAGCGCCGTCACCACATACTTCGGCCGCTGGCGCGCATCCGGCGCACCGCCGACGTTCCGTTATCCGCGCCTGGCGCGCAAGGCGACGAAGTCCGAGACCGTCACCGTGAAGGTCGCGACCAACGTGCAGTCCGAGGTGACGCTCAAGCAGGTGTTCGCGATGCGGCGCGGCGACGCGGACTACGTGCCGCTGCTGCTGGCCAACACGATCCTGTCGGGCGAAGGCACCGGCTCGCTGCTGTTCGAGGAGCTGCGCACCCGGCGCGGCTACGTGTACTCGACCGACTCCGACTTCAGCGTGGACCGCAACGAGGCGGAGTTCAGCGTGTCGTTCGCCAGCGATCCCAAGAACGTCGGGCGCGCGAACGCCGCCGTCGTCGCGATCATCAAGCGGTTGCAGCGCCAGGCGCTGCCCGAGATCGAGCTCCAGCGCGCGAAGGCGCTGCTGCTCGCGGAGCGCGTTCTGCCGCTGGACAGCTACAACGGCGTCGCCGAGGACATGCTCCGCGGCCCGAAGGACGGCTCCTCTACGAGCGAGGCCTGGTTTTGGGTCGCGCTGCTGCAGACGACGCCGGCTCAGCTCCAGCACGCGCTGCGGCGCATCGACGCCGACCATTTTCTGCGCGTCATCGTCGAGCCGGACCGCTGACCGAAAAGCGCGCGTTCACGCACTGTTCGCTCCGGGTTAAATTCGGTTCGAAAGGCCTCGCGGGAGGTCTGAGCCCTTGAGCCGGCGCTTGCTTGTGGCGTACAATGGCTCGTAGCCTGGATGGCGACGCGCGGGTGTGGTTAGACGATCCGGTTCATTTGCCATGGAGGGGCGGCTTTGTACGAGCACACCTTTGCATTTCTTCGGTCGACTCTCGGCCCGCCGGCCCGCACGTTCACGTACACGGCGAGCGCCGCGCCCGACCTGCGCGACCACGTGTGGCGCTGCGGCTGCGGCGCGCGCGAGAAAGAGAATTTGTGCGAGCTCGTACCGTGCGGGAAGCACCGGCCGCTGAACCGGGGTCCGCTGCCGCGCGCGGAATACCGGGCCGAGTCGTTCGCGCGCGGTGCACGAGGTATGAATGAAGCGGTTTGACATCTTCCTCAGCGACGGCCACCGGCTGACGACCAACGACGAGGGCTACCGCTCCATCAAGACGGGCCTCGCGAGCACGCTGGGCGCGCGGCTGGTCGCGCTCAACACCGTGCGCGGCGAGCGGATCGCCCACGCGGTCGAGATCAACGTCGACCACGTGGTAACGATCAGCCCCGTCGACGACGACGCCTAAACCCGCGCGAGGAAGCCGTCGAGCGCGGCGTTGAAGCGCTCCGGCTGGTCCAGCATCACGAAGTGCCGCGCGGGCGCGATCGTGACGACGTCGAGCTTCGCGACACCGGCGAGCAGCGCGCGGTAGTAGTCGCCCTTCTCCGCTTCGGTGTAGTGCATCGGCGCGCCGGGGTTGCCTTCGGCGGGGCTGTACGGCGCGATCTCCAGCACCGGCACGGTGATCTTCGCGAGGTTCGGGCGCAGGTCGGCCGCGAGATCCGCCTGCAGCCACGCGGCGACTGCCGGCGGCGCGCTCTGCGCCGATAGCGTCGCGACCTGGTCGCCGAGCGCGGGATCGCTCACACCGACCGTGGCCATGTAGCCTTTCTCGAACGCGAGGAGCTGGTCGGGCGTCTGGCCTTTGACGCCCGCTGCCATCTGCGCACCGGCCGCTTCGCGCTGCTGTGCGGTGAGTTGCTGCATCCCGGGAAAGACCGGTAGCCCGTCCGCCGCGACGATCGCGCGCACGCGGTCGGGATGCGTCTCGGCGTAGTCGATCGCGAGCGTGCCGCCAAGGCTGTGGCCGACGAGCACGGGCTTGACGAGATGCCGCTGGTCGAACAGTGCGGTCAAGTCTTTTTCGAACGCGGCGAAGCTCGCTTCGCCTGCAGCGGCGCGGCCGGCGAAGCCCGCGATCGTGACGGCGTACACGCTGTGCTTCGCGGCGAGGTGCGGGATCAAACCGTTCCACGTCCACGCGCCGGATGCGAGGCCGGGGACGAGCACGATCGGATCGCCGCTGCCGTAGCGGTCGACGTGCAGCATGCCCACGTCGAAGCTCTCCGCGCGCGGCGGATCGGGCGACAGCGTCGCGGCATGCGCCGCGAGCGGCGTCACGCTGAAGAGCGCGGCGGCGAACGCGCCGGCGAGTCGATTACGCACGGGGATGCTCCTCATCGGTGAAGATGTCGTGGATGGTGCGCTCGAACATGCGAGCGATCTTGAATGCGAGTGCGAGCGACGGATCGTACTTGCCGACCTCGAGCGCGTTGATGGTTTGGCGGCTCACGCCGAGCTGTTCTGCAAGATCGGCCTGCGACCACTCGCGCTCCGCCCGCAGCACGCGCAGCGAGTTCTTCACGAATAACGTCGCTGCCCGAGAAACACGCCGACCGCGTAGAGACCGCAAATCGGGAGCCACAGCCAGAACACGCCGAAGAGCGGGATGCCGGCCATGAACTGCAAGATCCCAACGCCGAGCACGATCGCGATCGTTCCGACCAGCGAAAGCAGCAGCGCATCGATCTGGATGCGGCGCTGCAGCTCATCCATCGCCCGCACGCTACGAAACGTCTCGGCGAGCGCGAGAAACAACGGTACCAGCGGGATGATCCCCGCCGCGAGATGTGCCGCGTCCGGCCGCGGCGGTTTCGAGATCAGGAGAGCGCCGGCCATGATGGCGACCACGTAGGCTCCCATCCAGAGCCAGTACCGCCGCCGAAGGTGCGGGAAGCACAGCAGATTCGTCATGTTCGACATGGTAAAGCCTCCTTGTCTTAAAGTCAAGTAACCTTGACTAAAAGTCGTGGATGCTTGACTCGCTCTGCTACGTTCGGCCGCGTTGCCGGTAGAGCGTTCCGTGTTTGCCATGTGGCCGCGTAAGCCGACCTTCCGGGGAGCGCTCGGCGGGATGCTTATCGGGGCGCTGCCGTTCGTCGCGCTCGCAGCGTTCCTGTACCTCGGCTTTGGGCGGACGTACGGTGGCGACCAATGTCTGAACGACACGGCGCGCGCGAACGACCAGCTTTTTCACGCACAGCAGCGTCAAGACGCCTCCGCGATGGCTGCCGCGTACGATGTCGGCGTGCGCGGGCTGAAGGCATGCCTGCGCGATCCGCACCGGGTCGGCGATCATCGCAGGCGCTACGCGGCATCGTTAGTCCAAGCTCGCGAGGCGGCCGCGGAATGGCACGCCTTCGCCGCTACCGGCGCTGCATGGCGGGACAATCCGGGCCGCAATCCTTCGATCGCGGAGTACTAGCGATCGTTCGCGCTACGGCGCGTCGATCGTAGTGACGCGGCGCAGGTCGCGGCGCTCGCGCGTTTCGTCGAACGCCAGGCCGCGGTGCATCGTGCAGCGGTTGTCCCAGATCACGAAATCGCCGACGCGCCAGGTGTGGCGGTAGACGAACTGCGGCAGCGTCGCGAGCGCGAGCAGCTCGCGCAGCAGGATGCGGCCGTCGGGCACCGGCCAGCCGATGATGTGCGATGCGTGCGCGGCGATGTAGACGCTCTTGCGCTTCGAGCCGGGATGCACGTGCACGAGCGGCTGCTCCGCGCCCGGAAATTGCGCGCGCTCGGCGTCGCTGAACTCGGTGAACCCGATCGTGGAGCGCGAGTATATGATCGAGTGGAACGCGCGCAGGTCTTCGATCTGCGCCTTCAGCGCAGCGGGAAACGCGTCGTACGCCGCGCGCATGTCGGCGTATTCCGTCTCGCCGCCCGCGCTCGGAACTTCTTTGGCGGAGAGCATCGAGTAGCGTGCGGGCGGGCTTTGGAACGACGAGTCGCTGTGCCACAGCCGGTTGCCGAGCGAGTACATCCGGCGGCGGTCGGCGCGGTCCATGATCTCGTTCTTTTCGTCGAGGTTGGAGATGTCGGTGAGCGCTTCGTGCTTGAGGCGCTTGTTCGGATCGATCACGCTGCGGCCGACCCTGGTGACGAGCTCGCCGCCGAGCCGTCCGGCGAACGCGGCTTGCTCTTCGTCCGCGAACGGCTGCTCGCGGATCACCAGCACGGCAAAGCGGTCCATCAGCGCGCGCAGCTCGTCGAGCCCCCGCTCGTCGAGCGTGCGCACGTCGACGCCGGTCAGCTCGCCCGCGAACAGCGGATGCAGCGGCCGCGCCTGCAGTGTCGTGCCTGTCTGGACGCTCATGCCAGCTTCGACGGCTCTCGCGCGCCGTACAGTTGCACGACGGCCGTCACGCCGCCGGTTTCGTGGCCTTGCGCGAGGAGCAGCCGGAACAGCGAGGTGACGGTCGAGGTCACCGGCATCGGCGACGTGGTGACGCGGGCCATGTCGCCGATGATCTCGAGGTCCTTGAGGATGATCGAGCCCGGCGCGCGGCGGAACTTTCCGGCGACCATGTCGTGCGCGTGCACGCGGCGGATCTCCGAGTCGGCCCAGCCGCCTTGCACCGCATCGACGAGCAAGTCAGGATCGATGCCGCAACGGCGTGCGTACGCGATGATCTCCGCCCACAGCGCGACGGTCGCGCCGACGATGGCTTGATTGCACGACTTCGCGACCTGCCCGCTGCCGACCGGACCCATGTGCGTGACGTGATTCGCGTACGCCGCGATCCACGGCCGCACGCGCTCGACGTCATCGGGCTCGCC
>DASZBS010000056.1:0-72264 GCA_035943995.1 Candidatus Elarobacter sp.
GGCCGCCCACCCAGCGCCACCACCTCGAGCCCCGAGTCGTCCGCCAGCACGTCCCCCGCCAAGCCGGCCCGTCGCAGTTGTGCGTGCAACGCACGCGCCTTGAGCGCCGCGTTGTCGGCGTACGACGCATCGCCCTCGACCGGATCCTCGTACCCGTCGAACGTCGCCAACGCGAACGGCGACGCCGCGAACAGCGCCTCCAGCTCGCGCAGCTTCCCGGCGTTCTTCGTCGCGACGTACAACGTCATACGATCACCGCGCTCACCGAAGCCGCCGCTGCGTGCCGCGCCGCGATTACGACTCGTCCAGCCGCAGCACCGCCATGAACGCTTCCTGCGGCAGGTCGACGCGGCCGACGCGCTTCATGCGCTCCTTGCCGACCTTCTGTTTCTCCAGCAGCTTGCGCTTGCGGGTGATGTCGCCGCCGTAGCACTTCGCGAGCACGTTCTTGCGCATCGCGCTCACCGTCTCGCGCGCCACCACCTTGCCGCCGATGATCGCCTGGATCGGCACGTCGAACATCTGGCGCGGGATCAGCTCCTTGAGCTTCTCGACGAGCGCGCGCCCGCGCGACGGTGCCTTCTCGCGCGCCACGATGAACGACAGCGCGTCGACCGGCTCTGCGTTCAGGAGAATCTCCAGCTTGACGAGATCGCCTTCGCGGTAGCCGATCACCTCGTAGTCCAGCGACGCGTAGCCCTTCGTGCGCGACTTGAGCTGGTCGAAGTAGTCCACGATCACTTCGATCAGCGGCATCTCGTAGCTCAGGATCACGCGGCCGTCGACCAAATATTCCATGTTGGAAAGCATCCCGCGCCGGTTTTGCGTGAGCTCCATGATCGCACCGACGTACTCGGGCGGCGTGATCACCGTCGCCTTGACGTACGGTTCCTCGATCAGCGCGAGCTTGTCGCGCGCGGGCAGCTTCGCCGGGTTGTCGATGTTCTCGACCGCACCGTCGGTCATCGTCACCCGAAAGACCACCGACGGCGACGTCGCGATCAAGTCGAGGTTGTAGGTGCGCTCCAACCGCTCTTGCACGATCTCCATGTGCAACAGCCCCAGAAACCCGCAGCGGAAGCCGAAGCCCAGCGCGATCGACGACTCGGGCTCGAAGTGCAGCGCGGAGTCGTTGAGCGCGAGCTTCTCGAGCGCGTCGCGCAGGTCGGACACCTCGACGCCTTCGTTCGGATACAGCCCGCAGTACACCATCGGCACGATGGGTTTGTAGCCCGGCAGCGCAACGGAAGCGGGGTCGTCCGCGAGCGTGATCGTATCGCCGACGTCCATGTCGCCCAGCGACTTGATGTTCGCGATCACGTAGCCTACGTTGCCGACCGCCAGCGACTCGGTCTTGCGCATCTCCGGCTTGAACACGCCGACCTCGGTCGCTTCGTACACGCGCCGGTGCGCCATCGACATGAAGCGCGAGCCGGCCTTGAGCTCGCCGTCGACGATGCGCACGTACGCGACCACGCCGCGGTACGTGTCGAACTGCGCGTCGAACACCAGCCCGCGCAGCTTGTCGGTCGAGCCGCGCGGCGGCGGCACGCGGTGCACGATCGCTTCGAGGATCTCCTCGATCCCGATCCCTTCCTTCGCCGAAGCGGGGATCGCGTCGGAGCCTTCGATCACCAGCAGCTCTTCGATCTCGTGCTTCACCCGCTCGACGTCGGCCGCCGGCAGATCGATCTTGTTGATGACCGGGATGATCGTCAGGTCCTGCGCCAGCGCGAGGTGGTAGTTGGCGAGGGTTTGCGCCTCGATGCCTTGCGCGGCGTCGATCACCAGCAGCGCGCCCTCGCAGGCAGCCAGCGAGCGCGACACCTCCGACGAGAAGTCGACGTGGCCCGGCGTGTCGATGAAGTTCAGCTCGTACGTCTGCCCGTCGTGCGCCGTATACGTCAGCGTCACGGGGTGCATCTTGATCGTGATGCCGCGCTCGCGCTCGAGGTCCATCGCGTCGAGCAGCTGCTCTTCCATCTCGCGGTGCTGCACGGTCTTGGTGAACTCGAGCAGACGATCCGACAGCGTGGTCTTGCCGTGGTCGATGTGCGCGATGATGCAGAAGTTCCGAACGTGGGCGGGGCCGCTCGTCGCGACGGCGGATTCGCGTTGAATCAAAAGCTCAGCCGGTACAAGGCTCGTTGGACACGAGCCGCATCACGAGCTGCAGGACGATGATTACCACCAAGAACGACAGATCGAGCCCGCCCAGCGGCGGGATGATGCGGCGCACGGGCACGAGCACCGGCTCGACCACCATCGCCACGTAGTCGCTCCAGCGCCCGCGGATGCTGGGCACCCACGACACCACCGCGTAGACGAGCATCAGCAGGATGTAGAGCCCGAACAGCTTGGAGACGATATCCCAGACGAAACACGGAAACATGGCGACCCTTATACGCCCGGCGCGTCGGGAAGTGTCGCGAGCACGTTCTCCGGGACGCCGCGCAGGAACGGCTGCGGGTCGATCGGCTGGCCGTCGCGCATGAGCTGATAGTGCAGGTGCGGTCCCGTCGACGAGCCGCTCGAACCGCTCCGCGCGATGAGCTGGCCCTTCGTCACGCGCTGGCCGGCGTTCACGTTCGCGCGCGACAGGTGCGCGTACCAGGTGTGGTAGCCGTTGCCGTGGTCGATGTCGACCTTGAGCCCGAAGCCGCCGTCCCAGCTCGCGCTGGCCACGGTACCGGCCGCGGTCGCGTGCACCGGCGTGCCGTAGTTTGCTTCGAGATCGAGCCCCTTGTGGAACTCCGGCCACGGGTTGGTGCGCCAGCCGAACGACGCGGCGATGCCGCCGCCGACGGGGTTGAGCGACGGGATCGCCGCGAGCATCCGCTCGTGCGCGATCGACGCCATGCGCCGCAGGTTGAGCACGCGCATCGCGAGCCGCTGCAGCCGCTGCGCGTCCGCGCGCGTCGCATCGGACGCGCGCGCGAGCGCATGCAGCCGCGCCTGCACCGCGCCGAAGTCCGTCGCCGGCGCCGCGACCGGCAGTGCGACGAACGCATGCTGCTTGCGGCCGCCGCGGTCCGCGCCGATGAGGGCCTTGATGTCGGCGTTCTCCTTCTGCACGGTGCGCAGCTGCTTCGCGAGCGCGTCGGCCTGCTGGTCGATCACCTGCAGCTTCGTCTGCTGCTCGGCCATGCGCGACTGCAGCGCGCGCACGTCCGCCGAGGCGACGTGCAGCTGGTAGGTGTGGAAGCCGATCGCCGCCAGCGACGCGATCACCATCAGCGTGCCGAGCAGCGCGAGGTGGCGGCGCGTGAACGCGAGCCGGTACACGCTATAGCCGTCGGGCGGGATGATCTTCAGTAAGAACGTCTTGCGCGCGTCGTTCACGTGGTCGCCGCCCGCGCTTTGGCGATGGCTGCCAGCTCTTCGTCCGACGGCTCGGTGGCGGGCTTGAACCCGGCCACGGCCTTACCGTACGTCCGCGTCTCCTCGCGCGAGTAGATGCTGCTGAGCACCACGCCGTCGCCGTCGCGGTTGAGCAGCGCCAGCGCGTACGACAGGTCGGAGCCGACGTCGTCGAACGAGTTGTAGCGCACGAACCCGACCCGCGGGACCTCGGTGCGGGCGACCTTCTCGAGCGCTTCGACGCGGCGCGCCTCCGTCTCGTGCGCGCTCGCCAGCGCCGCGGCGTCGCGTTCGAGCACGGCGAGCCGGTCGGTCGCGCGGGAAGCGCCGCCGCCGAGGAGTCCGTCGTGGGTGTCGACCGTCGTCGAGAGCTGGCGCAAGCGCGGTGCCGCGACGAGCAGGTGGTAGCCGGTCGTCACGACGAGCGCGCTCACCAACCCGGCGAGCACGGCCGTTATCAAAAAATTCTGCATAAAAAGAAAGGCCAGGACGAGGGCCAGGTGGTTCGCGGCACACGGGATAGTCCGCTTACCGTTGCTCCCTTCCGGGCCTGGCGGGGTTCACGGATTACCGTTGCGCGAGGCCCAAACCCTCGTCGAGGCTCGCCTATGATAGCGGTCTAGGGCGATTTCGTGAAGCCCTGGGGGATCGCGAACAGTCCGGTATCGGTCTGCCCGAGGCTCCGCAGGTTCCCGCGCTCGGTCAGGAAGCCGACCGTCCCGGCACCCGGGCTCGCGGCAGGCGCGGGCGTCGCCGAGGCGCCCGTCCCGAACGTCACCAGCGAGTAGAGCGCCAGCCGGCCGGCCGGCGGGGTCGGCCCGCTGCGGTGCATCGCGAAGGTCGGCCGGCACCCGCCCGAAGGCGGCGCGGCAACCACCGCGTCGGCGGTCTCGGGGACCGGCCGGCGGCGGATGGGGCACGACGTCACGGCCGGCCGGGAGATCGGCGCGACATACTCGACGTTCTCGAGCGACGCGCTTCCGTCGCGGCAGCTGCCCGTCGACTGGGTCGTCGCGAAGCTGGTGGTCGAGTCGTAGCCGGCCGTCGTCTGGTTCTCGATGCGCAGCGGCCCCAGCGCCCGCGTCGCCGACGTCAGCGTCGCGACGGCGGTGCCCGGCTGCTGCGGGTCGGGCGGTGCCGCCCGCCCGCGGCGCGGCGCGGGTGCCGGCGCGGCCGGCGCGTCGGTCGGCTCGGCGTTGGGGTCGTACACGGTGTACGTCTTCTTGGCCAGGTCGAGGTACACGACTTGGCCGATGTTGCACTTGCGGATCGTCGCCGTCTGCGCGGTCACGTCCTCGACCCGCTCCCAGCCGTTGAGGTACGCGTAGCGCATCAGGTGCGGCTGGAGGAAGCCGTGCGCCAGCGCGGCGAGCGCGCCGAACTGCGCGCCCAGCGACTGCTGTACGGCGTTGTCCATCGCGTTCGAGATCGCGTTGCCGGCGCCCGCGACCGCGCCCGGGCCGCCGCCCGCCAGCGCGCCGGCGATCGCGCCGATGCCGATCCCGCGCTTCTTGGGCGCGGGCGTGGGCGACGCGGCGGTCTGCGCCGAGGTGACGGCAGCGAGGTCGGCTTGGAAGTTGCCCGGCGGCGGCGGCGTGGCGTTGACGACGACCCGCACGATCTCGTCGTACGCGAGGCCCGGCGGCGGCGCCGCGGACGGGACGGCGGGGGCGATCAGCGCGGCGAACGCGACGGCGGCGGACACGCGGAGGAGCGAGCGAAGGAGCATGTGCGTGCGGTTCGGACGAGGGAACCGAACAGCCCTCCCGGCGCCCGGACCGTAGCGAAGCCGCGGCGGACGGAACGCGGGGCGCGCCCGCGAACGTAGAGCGGACGATGAAGTCCGTATTCTCGCGTAGCAGCGCCGCCGTCCTGAGCGCGACCCTCCTCTGCTCGCTGTCACCCGGGTCGCCCGCCACGGCGGCGGCGCCCTCGACCAAGCCCGCGGCGGCCGTGCTGCCCATCGAGTGGTCGCTCGCGCCCGCCCGCATCGCGTCGTCGTGCGCGACGTCGGTCGCGGCGCTGCGCCGCAGCGTCGACCGCATCGTGCGCTCCGCGCAGACCCGCAGCTTCGCGAGCGTGGTCCTCCCGCTCGAGAACGCGTCGTCGGACTTCAACGACGACCTGGCGGCGCAGGGCTTCCTTTACAACGTCTCCACCGACGCCGGCGTGCGCAAGGCGTCGCTGAAGTGCTCCACCGACGCCGGCAACGTGCTCAGCGAGATCGCCGCCCGGCCCGAGCTCTACCGCGCGCTCGCCGACGCGCAGGCGAGCGGTACCGTCAAAGGCGCCGCGCAGCATAAGCTCACGCAGCTGTGGCTGACGGCGGTGAAGCGCAGCGGCGCGGGGCTGCCCGACGCGCAGCGCCGCGAGTTCGTCACGCTCCAGCAGAAGCTGACCGACGAGCAGAACAAATTCCAGGCGAACCTCGGCAACGACGCGACGACGATCGCGATCACCGCGGCGCAGGCGCAGCCGCTGCCGGCGGACTTCATCGCCGCGTCGCTCAAGAAAACCGCGGACGGCGGCTACACCGTCCCCGTCAACGAGTCGACGGTCGGCCCGTTCCTGCAGAACGAGACGGACGCCTCGGCGCGCAAAGCGTTCTACGTCGCCTACAACAACCGCGGCGGCGACGCCAACGTGAAGCTGCTGGAGGACGCGATCGCCACGCGCGACCGGCTGGGGCACCTCATGGGCTACTCGAGCTGGGCCGCGTACGTGCTCGACGACAAGATGGCCGCCACGCCGGCGCGCGTCGAAGGGTTCCTGTCGCAGATCGACGCGGCGATTCTGCCCAAGGCGCGCCAGGAGCGCGACGAGGATGCGGCGCTCAAGGGCAGCCCGCTCGACCAGTGGGATCAAACCTACTACGAGAACCTGCTGCGCAAGACGAAGTACGCCGTCGACCAGAACGAGATCAAGCAGTACTTCCCGGTGCAAAAAGTCGTCGACAGCGTGCTCGGCATCTATCAAGAGCTGCTCGGCGTGAAGTTCACCCGCGTGAACGTGCCGGTGTGGCAGGCGCAGGTGCAGGCGTACGACGTGCACGACGCGGCGTCGGGCAAGCCGCTGGGCCGGTTCTACCTCGACCTGTTCCCGCGGCCCGGCAAGTACGACCACTTCGCGAACTTCCCGGTCATCCCGCGCCGCGTGCTGCCCGACGGCACCATCCGTCTCGCCGAGAGCGCGATCGTCGGCAACTGGCCCCAGCCCGCGCCCGGCAAGTCCGCGCTGCTGCAGCACGGCGACGTCGAGACGTTCTTCCACGAGTTCGGCCACAACATGGCCGCGGTGCTCGCCAACGAGCCGTACGAGACGCTCACCAACGGCTTCCGCCAAGACTTCATCGAAGCGCCGTCGCAGATGCTCGAGAACTGGGCGTGGGATCCGGGCATCCTCGAGCGCGTCAGCGCGAACGTCACCACGGGGCAGCCGTTACCCGCCGATCTCGTCAAGAAGATGATCGCGGCGCGCTACGTGCACTACGCGCTGCTGACGACGCAGCAGATCCTCTACAGCACCGTCGACATGAAGTACCACACCAGCAAGCCGCCGATCGACACGACCGCGGTTTGGAAGGCGACGGTCGCCGCGACCACGCCGAACGGGTTCGTCGACGGAACGCATCCGCAGTCCGAGTTCGGCCACCTGATGGGCGGGTACGACGCGGGCTACTACGGCTATCTCTGGTCGAAGGTGTACGCGCAAGACATGTTCTCGCGCTTCAAAGCGCAGGGGCTCACCAACCCGGTCACGGGCGCGGCGTACCGCAACGACATCCTCGCGCCGGCGCGCCTCGAAGAGCCCGATCAGGAAGTGCGCACGTTCCTCGGCCGCCCGATGAACCCGAACGCGTTCTACCAAGAGCTGGGGATCGCACCGCCGCAGACGTCGCAGCGCTAACGCACACGACGTATGTAGCCACCCGGTGTAGCATGATGTAGCAGGATTCTACTACACCACGCTACGAACGCTCCGAGCAAACCGGTGTGGCCACACCATTCCGCTCGGAGGCCGACCATCGTGTACCGCCGTGTGTTCCGCCGGGTCGAGCGCGATGCCGCGCGCTGATCCGACGCGTTCCGACTACTGCGCCTCGCGGCATCTGCTGCGCAACCTCGACGACGCGGCCGAGCTGCGGCGCAACCCGCTGGTGCGAGACTACTTTGCGGACACTGCGAGCATGCTGCGCCGGCGCGACACCGCAGCCGACCGGAACGCGCTCGAACGGGTTCGCAACGACGTGCGCACGGCGTTGGCGCGTTGCAGCGACTACGCGCACGACCGCAGCCACGTCGCGCTCGGCCGCATGCACGCCGTGCTGCTGCGCTGCGAGATCGACGACCAGCCGCTGCCGGTCGTGGCCGCGGAGATCGGCCTGTCCGAACGCCAAGGCCGTCGCGAGCGCCGCGCCGCGCACGCCGCGTTCGTGCGCGCGTTTCGCGCGGCGAGCTGCGAGCGCGCGCGCGGTGCGGTGCCGGCGACGGCGTGCGACGTCGGAACCGTGCGCCTCGCCGAAGCCGTCGAGCTGCACGAGCTCGGCCAGGCCGCGCTCGCGCAGTCCGCGTTCGCGTCGATCGCCGCCGGCGCACCCGGCGCGGCGCGCCGCATCGAGGCGCTCTGCCTCGCCGCGGAGGCCGAGCTCGACGCGCTGCGGCACGCGGCGGCGACCGCGCACCTCGCCGAGGCGCGCGCCGTCCTGCAGTGCCGCGCGCGCGAGCTGGACGACGAAGCGGCGCGAGCCGCGGAGGAACAGATCGATTTCGTCGCGTGGCTGCTGCGCTGGCACACGGCGTCCGGCGCCGGGCTGGCGATGCAGCCGCCGCTCGCCGTGACGGCGAGCGGCGACGACCGCGCGCGCGGCGAGCCGCGGCGCGCGCTGTTCGTGCGCGCGGCCGCCGCGTACGCCACGCAGCGCACGGAAGTCGGCGACGTCAGAGCCGGTTACGACGCGGTACGGCGCGGGCTGCACGTGCTGCCGCTGCTGCATCCGACGCGCACGAAGGAGCGGCTCGCCGTGCTGACCGCGGACGCGCACGTCTACAGCCTGCACGCATCGCGCGGCGACGATCGCTACCGCTTTTGCGTCGTCGAGAAGCTCGCGGCTTCGCACGGTCACGTGCGCGCGCAGCTCGGCGCCCGCGCGCAGCGCATCGCCGGCGCGGCCGCCCAAGGTCCGACCGCCACGGGCCGCATCGCCGAGGAGATCTTCCGGCCGTTCGGAGCCGCCGAACGCCACACGATGGCGCGCACGCTTGCGGGCGCCGCGCAATGCGTCGCGCAGTGCGAGTCGAACCCGCGGGACGCCGTCGCCAGCGCAAAGCTGGTGGAGAGTATGCTCCCGGCGCGCAACGCGACCACCCTGTTGGTGCGCTACGCGCGCGCGAACCACGCGATCGCGGCCCGCCGGTACGACGAGGCGCGTGCGCTCGCGCAGTCGGTCTACGACGATTCGGATCTGGCCGGCAACGGCCGCGCGCGCAGCCTCGCCGCGCGCAGCCTTGCAACGATCGCGCTGCGGTGCCGCCGGCGCGCGGCGGCGCAGCGCTACGTTCGTGAAGCGCTCGCGCTGACCGAGCGATACGGTTGCCCCGAAGCGCTCGCGCGCACCAACGTGCTCGCGCGGCGTCTCGACATCGCCTGAAGGACGCGGCGAGGATTCCTTTCCGGCCAAGTCGGCGGAAAACAGCGCGGTAACAAATCAGACGCAACGTCGTGCGCGTACCCGGCGACGATGGTGCACGACATGCGACACTTCTTCATCATCATGGCCGGCCTCGCGTTCGCCGGCGGTTGCGGCGGCGGCGGCGGCGCACCCGCACCCGCGGTTGTAACGCCGGCGCCGACGCCGTCACCGACCGCACCGCCGCCGGGGACGCTGAGCGTATCACAGAGCGCCGTCGCGTTCACCGCGCAAGGGCAGTCTGCGAGCGTCGGCGTCAGCGAGGCCGGATATTCCGGCACGATCGGGTTCGACGCCGCCGCGTGCGCGCCGGTCGCGAGCGTCACGCCCGGAACGCTGCAGCTCGCGCCGGCGACGTTCACGATCACGGCGCAAGGCGCGGGTGCGTGCACGCTCGCGTTCGTCGACCGCTTCGGTCAGCGCGTGCCGGTGACCGTCGGCGTGACGCTGACGCAGGGCGGCATCAAGTGAGCGCGCGCGGAACGGCCGCCGCCACGCTGGTGCTGCTCGCGACGAGCGGGTGCGCGAGCGGCGCGCGGACCGTGCCTGCGGTACACCAGCCGTCCGCGGCCGCGCGGTCGCGCGTCAGCTTCACGATGCGGTGGCCCGAGCGGGCGCCGAGCGCGGCGCGCCGCCGGCATTTCGTCTCGCCGTCCACGCTGAGCGTCGCGATCGAGGTGAACCCCGACGCCGCGCCGCCGGGTCCCGTCACGTTCGCGAACAATCCAAGCACGGCGGGCGGCACGTCGACCGTCGCGATCGACGCGCCCGTCGGCCCCGACGTCTTCGTGATCTCGTTGTACGATGCGGTGCAGGCGCCCGGCGAGACGAGCCCGATCGGCAACGAGCTGGGCCGCGTGCGCGTCGCGCAGACGATCGTCGCGAACACGCTCAACACGCTGAACGCCACGGTGATCGGCACCGTCGCCGCCGTGCGCATCGGACCGCTCCCGAACCAGCCGAACGTCCTCGTGCAGCCGGCGAACCCCGGCGCGTACGAGCTGGTCGGCCGCGCGCCCGCGACGTTCGCCGTCGCACCGCTCGACGCGGGCGGCAACGTCATCGTGCAGCCCGACGCGCCGGTGTCGATCGCGCTCGCGCCCAACACGCGGGCGACGGGCGTGCTCGCCGTCACGCCGCTGAGCGGGACGACGGACCGCTTCACCGTGCAGGCCGTCGCGCCGAACACGAGCTTCTATCCGACGTCGCTCGTCGCCACGGCGACCGACGCCGCGGGCGGGCTCGCGACGTCGTCCGCGCTCGTCGACATGACCAGCGCGGTGTACGTCGCGTACGCCAACGGCGGCGCGCCCGCCGTCGCGCGCTTCGACGCGCACGGCACCCCGCTGGCGCTGCCCGCCGGCGCGTTCGCGGGGCTCGCGAACCCCGTCGCGCTCACGTACGATGCGGCGGATCGCGAGATCCTGGTCGCGGACGCCGGCGCGAACGCCGTGCTCGCGTTCGACGAGGACGGCACCCCGGTCGCGGGGTTCACGGCCAAAGCGGTCGCCGGCGTCAACGGGATCGCGTACGACGCGAACAACGGCAACGTGTACGCGTCCGGCAGCGCCGGCGTGACGGTGTTCGCACCGAACGGCGGACCGCCGAAGGGTGCGGCGCCGCCGGCGTTCGCCGTGCCTAATGCGAACGGCATCGCGTTCGTCGCCGCGTCGCCGAACGGTGCGCTGAACCGCATCGCGGTCGGCGTCGCGTCCGCTTCGCCGCAAGTGGCGTTCTTCTCCGAGCGCGGTGCATCGCTCGGCACGAAACCGCTCGCCGCCGCGCCGGCCGCGCTCGCGTACGGCAGGCCGTACGGCAGCGGCACCGTGCCGCAGACGACCGCGCAGATCTACGTCACCGGCGCCAACGGCGTCGCGGCGCTCGATGCGTTCGGCGCGCCGGTCGCCGCGGTCGCCGACTCGGGCACCCCGTTCGGCATCGACGTCGATCCGAACCTCGTCATGCCCGTGGTCGCCGAGCGCGCCGCCGGCGCCGTCACCACCTATCTCGACGACCTCAGCGCGATCGACGCGACGCGTTCGTTCGCGACGCCCGCCGCGCTCGGCTTCACTCGACCCCAAGGAGTTTGCGATGTCTTCTAGGCTCTGCGCGGCGCTGCTGCTCGCGCTCTCGTTCGGAGCGCTGACGAGCGTCGGCGACGCACGTGCGAACCGCCGCGCGGCGGCCGTGCCGTCGGTTCCGGTTTCGCACAGCGTCGCGTTCATGGGCTACCTGCGTGACGGCCGCGTCGCGACGGTGTACGCGGACGGGCGCGTGACGGTCGCGCCGCCGCGCGCCGCGACCGCCGCGGTCAAGCGCAACGGCCCGCTGCGTTTGCCGTCATCGCACGCGATGACGCGCGCGCACGTCGCCGTCGCTCGCTACGGCCCGCTCGACGGCGACGTGCCGCCGGCCGTGCGGCGGCAGATCCTCTTCGACCTCGAGCACCCGCCGCAGCGCTTCGTCCCGGAGCGGGTCGTCGTCGCGTTCGCACCGGGCGTGACGATGGCCCGCGACAGCGACGCGCTCTCACCGTCCGCCGCGCGGACGCTGCGGCTGGCGGTGCTCGCCAAGCGCCGTGACGTCAGTCCGCACGCGTTCACCAACGACGTGCGCACGAACCGGACGCTCACAGCGCTAGGCGTCGACCGGGCGGACCGGCTGTTCGCGCACGCCGACCGTGGTTCGCTCGGCGCGATGCGCGCCCGCGCCGAGGCGCGCGTCCGGCGCCCGCTCGTGGCGTTCGACAACGCGTTCGTCCTGCACGTCGGCGCGGCATCGGTGAACGATGCGGTCCGCCGCCTGCGCGCGCTGCCCGGCGTGACGTACGCCGCGCCGGACCACGTCGTGAGCTCGATGCTCGCGGCGCGCCGCCCGCTCGCGGACGACACGCTGCGCGAGATCGCGGGCTATCACCGTGCCGCGCGCACGTTCGGCCGCTCGGTGCGCTCGACGACGTCCGCCGCGACGATCCCGCCGAACACGGCGGTGTCGCTGAACCTCCAGGCATTGCTGAACGCGCCCGGCGTCGACGCGGTCGCCGCGTTCGACGAGATCGGCGCGCGCTTCAACCAGCTCCCCGGCGCCGGCGAGATCATCACCAACGTCGGCCTGGGCGACGCCGACGACGCGTCCGCCGCCGCGAACCCGAACGATCCGTGCAACGCGGCGGTCGGCAACAACGGCCCGACCACCCGCGTCGTCGGCGGACAACGCTATCTCGACTGGCCGTCGCTGCCGCTGATCCCGGTGTGGGTCTCCGACGCGAACGGAAACTTGTCGGCGACCGGCGAGGTGTGCGACGTCGACCCGCAGCTCGGCGAGGTCGGGCTCGACTTCTCCGTGATGGCACCGCTGCCGGATGCTCTGCAGCGTCCCGGCAAGGTCGCGCCGTTCGCGGCGGACCTGCTCGGCATCGCGCCGGGTGCGTCGTATCGCTGGGTCGCGCCCGGCAGCACGCGCGGCGTCGTCGGCACGAGCGACACGCTCGGCGCGCTGCTCGGCGCGGCGCGCCAGCAGCCCGCGCCCAACGTCATCACGGCGAGCATCGGCTACGGCATCGACGGGCTCGGTTTTCCGAGCCGGTATCTGGAGGACGATCCGCTCGTGCAGAGCGTCGTCGCCGGCATCGTCGCGTCGAACGTCGTCGTCTGCATCGCCGCGAACGACGGCATGCGCATGGTGACGAGCGCGGCGATCGGGCCGTCGGGCGGCAGCGCGCCGACCAACGTCGGCACGACCGGTCTGACGAACATCAACGACATCGCGCTCACGACGGCCCCGTCGGTCATCCCGGACAGCGGCGCGATCGACGTCGGCGCGACCACGCTCGACGACGTGATCTCGGCGAACCCGCAAGACCCGGCGTTGACCCCGCTCGCGAACGTGAAGGCCTTCGCCGAGACGCGCTACAACGGCGCGCTGGGTTTCTCGAGCGGCTTCGGAACCCGCGTCAACATATCCGCGCCCGGTGACAACATCGACGCGCTCTACCGCAGCGGCATCGACGTCGACACGGTCGGGCTGGAGAACGTGGGCGGGACGTCCGCCTCGGCGCCCGAGGTCGCGGCCGCTGCGGCGGTCGCACTGCAAGTCGCGCGATTGACGGGACATCCGTTCGCGAGCGCGGCTCAGGTCCGCGACCTGCTCGTCGCGACGGGAACGCCGGTTGCGACGCCGCCACAGTCCGACGTCCCGCTCAACGTGGGGCCGCAAGTCAGCGTGCGCCGCGCCGTGGAGCAGTTGCTGGCCGGCGCCGGTCATCCCGTCCAGCCCGGCATCGCGCGCGTCGCCGTGCAGGGCCGCCGCGCCGGAAACGTCATCGCCTACTTCAACGAGCGCTATCCGAACGACGCGATCTTCACGACGGCGCTCGATCCTTCGTACGTCAAGCTCGACGGTCCGTACACCCGCGCGATCACCTCGCACGGAGTGGCATGGCCCGGCAGCGACACCGGCGCGGACCTCAATTCGTACCTGACCATCGCGCCGGACTGGGAAGGCATCCCGGCCAACGCGAGCTATCGCCTCACCGTCGCCGGACAGCCGTCGCGCACGATCGCGACGACGCCGTACGCGCGCCTGCTGCCGGCGCAGCTGTTCGCGGCCGCCGGCGTCGCGCTCGCGCCGGGCGTGACGCGCACGCTGTCGCTCACCTACCGCGCGTCGGTCGGCTTGCACACGGTCGCGGAGTCGACGTTCGCGCTGACGTTCGGCCCGCCGGCACCGAGCTCAAGACTGGTACTCGCGCCCCACGTGCCGCCGGTCGTGAGCGGCTCGACGATCCCCGTGACGTACGACCTGCGCGGCTATCCGGCGGACAAACTCCGCGCACCGGTGCTCGACGTGTCGTTCCCCGGTGAGGACAGCCTGCAGTTCGGCGGCATCGGGCTGTACCCGTACTACTCGATTCCGCTGAGCGCACCGAGCGGCACCGTCAACGTGCCGGTGTCCGCGCTCGCGGGCGCCGGCACGTATACGGTGTGGATCGACTTACAGCCGGGCACCGCCGCGTTCGCCGACGACATCAGCGACCTCGCGTTCACGCGCGTCGACGCCGGCACCACACGGCCGCCGGGTCCGCTCCTCTCTCTGCCGCACGACCCGACGCCGCCGTTGCCGACGCTGCAAGTTCCGTACAAGTCGCCGTTCGTCGTGTCGTACGACGTGTCGCACGTCCCGGGTGCGTCCGGCGCGATCGTCGAGCTGTCGGCCCCGCCGCCGTCGACGATCTTCTACGGCCAAGGATTACCCGGCGCGCTCAACACGTTCCGAAACCCGAACGGCAACGCGCTCGACGACGACGGCGTCATCACCGGCTCGCTGTACCACGTTCGCGCGTCCGGCACGACCGGCTCGGTGACGATCGATCCGGTCGCGGCGAACATCCCCGCGACGACGACGGTCAACGTTCGCGTCCTCCCGGCCGACGCCACGGGCCCGATCGCGGAAGCGAGCGACGTCGGCACCGTTCAATACGACGGCCTCTCCGGCGCGATCGGCCTACCGTTGGGCAGCGTGTTCGTCAACCCGAACGGTACCGACGGGTTCCTGACGGAGTCCGGTCTGCTCGGCACGCAACAGACGAACTCGCCCGTTGCACTCGTCGAGCCGTTCGACCTCCAGTCCGGGACGCTAGGGGCGACGCCGCTCGTGCTCACGACGGCGCTGAGCGACGAGTATCCGATCGTGCAGAACGACGTCGCGCTCGCCGACAGCTCGCTGGATTTCGCGACGATCGATCACTATCGCGCATCGCCGCTCGGAGCGGGCTTCACGCAATACTCGTTCCCGGCAGGCAGTCTCCCGAGTACGGCGTTCGTCAGCGTCGTCGCGTCCAACTCGTCGCCCACGCGCTCGGCGTATGTCGCACAGGATCTCGCGAGCGGCGACCTCATCACGACGCGCGGCGACGTCACCACCGGAGCGGGGTTCAGCCCGGGGATCGACCTGACCCCGAGCCTCGGGCCGAACTTCGCACCGTTCGAGCTCGCGACGTTCAGCTACGACCCGTCCACCGATCGCGGCTACTTCATCGCGGAAGACCAAACGCTGCCCTGCGAGCAGCAGTCCCCGCAGCTCGTCACGATCGACTACGCGACCGGGAACGTTACAACGCGCGCGCTGGCGATCGGCGCGGGCGAAACGTTCGGTTTTTTCGGGCTGGCGATCGACCCCGGTACGCATACCGCGGCGATCGTGACGAGTTGCCAGGTGAGCAGCCTCCAGAAGAACCGCACCGAACTGACGATCGTGGACTTGTCGACGGGCGCGGCGACGCCGGTGTTCCAGCACCTCCTCAACGACGAGAACTTCTACCACAGCGGGGTCTTGATCGGCGGCGACTCGCCGGTCGTCGGCATCGACGTCGTGAACCACCTGATCCTCCAGCGCTCCATGCTGTGCCCGGTGATCTTGGGGAATTTCGACATCAACGCCCGGGTCTGTCTGAACGAGTACGACGAGAGCGGCCGGCTCGTCAAGACGGTACCGGGGCTGTTCTCCGACGCCGAGCTCTCCGTGTTCTTCAGCGGCGTCAACGGAACGACGCGAGTTGGTGCCGCGACGGGACAGGAGTCGTTGTCGGGGTTCTTCGTCAGCAGCAGCACCGTCCAGCCGTATTCGTACTGACGGCGGTTCCGCAGTGACGCCCGGACCGGTCGCGGAGCGCCGGCCCGAGCGTCCCGGACCTCTAGGTCTTCCAGACGAGCGTGATACCCGTGAATACACCGCTGGAGTTCGTCATGTCGCTCGGCACGCTGCAGTTCGTTCCGGACTCCGTGATCCAGGCGTGGAGCGTGAACGAGCCTGCACCCACTTGCGTGATCCGCATGTTGAACGTGCATTTGTTGCTCACTCCGTCGCTCGCGTTCGCATAGGCTACGAACCCGTCGACGTATTGGCGTAGCGCCGGCGCAGGCGCACTGAACGTTCCGGAGCCGCTGGCGGGATCGTAATTGCCGGCGAGGATCGCTGCGGCCGGATTGGTCAGTCCGCTGATGCTGGACGATGACCCGGTCCGGATCGCGCTCGCGGACCCGTCCGCGTTGTGGACGGTGAACGACACGCTGACGTTGCTCGCAGACGCCTGAGCAGCCGTGCCGGCGAACGCGCCGGCGACGACGATCGCGCCCAGCGCGAGAAATGATGTGATTCTGTTCATGCTGATGTCCTTTGAGAGGTGGTCGCTCGTACGGCGGCCGTCACTGCACCGTGAGCGTCACGGTGAAGTCGCCTTTGGTCTTGTCGAGGCCGGACGTGGTCGCGGCGCAGCGCATCTGACCCGTCCAGCTCGCGCGCGCGTCGGTGGTCAGCACGAACTTCGTACCGGTGTACGAGAGCGTGTACCGAAACGTGCACTCGCGGGTCGGGTCCCCGGCGGCGCGGTAGATCAGCTCGCCGGCGATCGCCTTGGGGCTCGCGGACGTGATGGTGTACGCGTCGTTGGTCTGGCGCGGGATCGTCGCCATCGGAGCGTTGTCCGAGGTGACGTAACCGCCCAGGGTGGATGCGCTCGCAGCGTACGCGAGATCGAATGCGGTGGACGCGTTCGTGACGCGCACGATGACCGCGGGATTGGCGTGAGCCGGCACCGCGGCCACCGTGGCGAGCACGACGAACGACACGCCGAGCAAGTCTCGGCCGAGTGAGCGTCCGAACATGACACCCCCGTTTCGGATCTCGTCCGGTCTCGCGTGGCGCGGACGTCGTCGAGCGGCACCATCATGCGCGCTGTCGATGCGGTCTAGCTAGATATGGCCATACTAAATTCGGCGCAGATGCGCTCGCTGGCGCGCGCCGCGCGACTGCGCGCTGCGGCGACAGCGTTAGCGCCGGCGGGCCAGCTCGCGCTCGACGAACGTAACGCCCGCGGCACGCGCGGCGGCGCGGCGGTCGTACCACGCTGCGGCGCCGGCGACGATCGTCGCCGCGAACGCGCCGAACGCGGTTGGCGATGCGAGCCGGGCGGCGCTGCCGAGCGCGGTCGCGAAACGGTCGATCTCGGCGAGGTGCTCGCGCACGTCGTCGTCCTGGAGCCGTTCGCTCGCCGACGGCCGCGCGCACAGCGTCTGATCGCTGCGGAAGCGATCCGATCCCACCCAGCCGTCGACCGCGTCGACGACGGCAAACAGCCGCCGCTTCGGATCGGGTGTCGCCGCGAGCACGATCCGTTCGAAACGCGCGCGCCACATCGTCTGCGCACGGCGCCGGCACGCCGCGTCGAGCTCGGCCGCCGCGTACAGGTTGTACAGCGTCCGGCGCGGGATCCCGGCGTCGCGCGACAGCCGCTGCATGGTGAGAATCTCACGCCCGCGGTCGGCGACGATCTGCCGCGTCGCGCTCTCGAGCACGCGCTCGTGCAGGTTCGGTGTCTCCGCGAGCATCGCGGCCGTGCCGCCGTCGCGCACGCGACGCCGAACCTCGGTCACGAACTCGCGCCCCATCGCCGTCAACCGTGCGATGCGGTCGTCACGCTCGCTCGCCGCCGCGATGACGGCACGAATGCCGACGTAGTCCGGCGTCGCACCGCCCGCGATCACCGCGTCGATGCGTTCGCGGTCTTCCGCCGCGCGCGCGTGCATCGTCCGTTCGGTCGCGCCGGACACGGACAGCGTCCTCACCGTTTCACCGTATTCGAAAAGGTAGCATGAACAAGCTAGGGAACGTCAACGTCCCAGGGAGGTATCGCGGGGTGAGAAAGCTCCTGACAGCGCGTTCGATGAAACGCATTACGATCGTCGCGCTCGTTACGCTTAGTACGAGTGAACTACTACCGGCAGGTGCGGCAGCGCCGCAGCCCGCGCCCGCCGTACTCGCGGTGCAGGTGATCGGCGCGGGCCGCGCGGCGGCCGTGCTGCGCGCGCTGTATCCGCGCGACCGCATCACGGTCGACGCGGGCGCGAACGCGCTCGTCGTCGTCGCGCCGCCGGACGACGTCGCGGGGATGCGCACGATCTTGCAAGGCATCGACGTTCGCAATCCCACCCGCCCGGTCAGCGACGCGGTGCAACTGCGCAACGCGAGCCCTGCGGCCGTCGTGGCGCGGCTACACGCCATCTTCCCCGCCGCGCGCATCGCGCTCGCGCCGAACAAGACGCTGCTGATCGCCGCGAATCCGGCCGACCTCGCGCAGATCAAAGCGCTGATCGCGACGATCGACACGCTGCCCGCGTCGCCTGCGCCCAGCGCCGCGCCGGTGGAAGCCGTGCGCGTCACCAAAGCCGCGCCGGGCGACGTGGCGCGCGCGATCGCGCACCAGTTCCGCGCCGTTCGTGCGAGCGTCGCCGGGCAGTCCGTACTGCTCGGCGGTCCACCCGACGACGTCGCCAAAGCGAAGGCGCTCGTCGCGCTCATCGACCAGCCGCAGGCCGGCGTGCGCTTCACGCAGGTGTACCGGCTGCGCTTCGTCGACGCACGTTCGGTCGGCGATCTCATCGCGCGCTCGTTCCGCGACGCCCAGGTCGCCACCGACGCCGCGCTCAACGCGCTGTCGGTCGTCGCGACCGCGGCGGAGCACCAGCGCATCGCCGACGCGCTCGCGCAGCTCGACGCGAGCAGCGCCGCGACCGCCGGCTCGAACGGACCGCCCGTGCAGCAGCCCGGTAGCGTCGACGTCGCGGCCGGCGGCATCGAGGTGATCTCGCTCAAAGCGGCGGCCCCCGGGCTCAACGGCGCGCCGTCGTCGTCGGCGACGGACATTGCGACCACGGTGACGCAGGCGCTGCAAGGCCAGGCCCCCGACCTGCGCATCACCGTGCCGCCCAACGCCACGCAGCTCGTGCTCACCGGCAGCCCGTACGCGATCCGGCTCGCGAAAGGGTTGATCGAGCAGCTCGACGTCGAGCAGAAGCTGGTCGTGCTCGACACCGAGATCCTCGAAGTCGACGAGAGCGCGGCGAAGAACCTCGGCTTATCGTTCAGCTCGCCGGTGGTGAGCAGCACGTTCAGCGAGACGACGCCCGTTTCGCCGGACGGCGGCACGCCGCCGCCGTTCCTCAAGTTCCAGCCGCTCACGCGCACGCCGCTGTCGTTCGGCTTGAGCCTGAACCTGCTGATCCAGACCGGCAAGGGCCGCGTGCTCGCCGACCCGCGCATCACGACGATCTCCGGCCGCACGGCGACCATCCGCGCGGGCGACAACATCGCGATCCTCACGACGACCGGCGGCGGCACGGGCACCGTCGCGACGACGCAGCTGCAGACGTTTCAGACCGGCGTCACGCTCGACATCACGCCGGTCGTCAACGCGGGGAACTTCATCACCGTCGCGCTGCACCCGACCGTCAACAGCCTGGCCGGGATCTCGAACGGCATCCCGCAGATCGCGACGCGCGACACGCAAACCACCGTCGCGATGCGCGAGGACGAAACGCTGATCATCGGCGGCCTCATCCAGGA
Organism: Candidatus Elarobacter sp.; assembly: GCA_035943995.1. Classification (GTDB taxonomy): domain Bacteria; phylum Vulcanimicrobiota; class Vulcanimicrobiia; order Vulcanimicrobiales; family Vulcanimicrobiaceae; genus Vulcanimicrobium. The sequence continues at coordinate 19,445 of DASZBS010000056.1, forward strand.
CACGACGACGCGCTTCGACACGAAGATCCCGCTGCTCGGCGACTTACCGCTCGTCGGCCGCGCGTTTCGCAACTCGACGCTGAACCGCTCGCGCAACGAGCTCATCATCACCGTCACGCCGCATATCGTCACACCGGGGACGCAGTTCGTGTCGCCGGGTCCGCCGCTGCCCGCGATCCCCGCGGCCGCGCCGCTGCCGACGCTCGCGCCCGGCACGGTCCTGCCCCGCGCGCGCCCGACGCCGCCGCCGCCCGCGCAAACGCGTTCGCCGCAAACCGCGCCGGCGGCCGCGCCGCCCCTGCCGGCACCGAGCGCGACGTCGAGTCCGGCCGCCGGAGCGCCGCCGCTCACCGAGACGAACGCGTTCGCGTACGGCCGGCCGCCGGCGAGCAACCTCGCGGGACCGGCCGATCCCGTGCGCATCTTCTCCGTCACGTTCGCGCCGACGGTCGTGCGCAACGGTACGCCGGTGCGCTTCGCCGCCATCACCACCACCAACGTCGCGCGGCTGACGATCGGGCGGCCCGGGTTCGAGACGTCGATCGCGCAGACCGCGCCTGGCCGCTGGGAGTCCGCCTACAACTTCACCGCGAACGGCCCCGCGCCGCCGCAAGGCGGGGCGCAGCTCGTCGTCACCGCGGCGCGGCTCGACGGCGCGTCGGCCGTGCTCGCGATCCCGATCACCGTGCTGCCGTAACGGTCACAACGATGAAGGCCCGGGCGCATCCGCCCGGGCCTCTACGATCGTGGCTGAACCGCCGCGCTACGGCGACGCGGTACCCGGCGTGCCGGGTTCGAGCACGTCGCGCTCGCTCTCGTCGAGCAGGACTCCGTACTGCGACGACGTTGCGCCGGAGCCCGTGCTCGCCTGCGCGCCGTTCCCGCTCGAACCGTGCTCCGCCGCGCCCGTCGCTTCGCCGATGACCTGCTGCGAATGCGTCTGCGCGGACTGCTGCGCGGTGTGCAGCGCGCTTTGCACCGTCTCTTGCACGACTTGCTTGCCGTGCTCGAGCACGTCGCTGCCGACGCTCTGCGCGCGGTCGAGCAGGTCGTCGCGAATCGGCCCGACCTTCTCGCGCTCGAAGTCGGTCACCGGCGTGAGCAGCCCCGCGAGGAAGCCGACGGCCAGCGCGCCGAGCGCGAGCCCGAGCGGGTTCTCCGCGACGATGCCGACCCCGCGCTGCGCGGCGCCCTTGACGTCCGCCCCGCTGGGCAGCTTGTCGGCGAGCCCGCCGACGGTATCGGTCACGTTGCTAGTCACGCTGCTGGTCATGTCTCCCACTTGCGATACGGATTGTTTCGCGCCGCCGAGCGCGTTGCCCACTTTGCCCGTTGCCGCGCCGAGCGCGTCTTTCACGCCGTCGACGACGCCGCCGATCGTGCCTTTGACGGTGTCGACCTTGTCGTGCACGGCTTCCTTGACGCGCGACGGCACGTCCGCCTTGTAGCCGAGCGCTTCGACCGTGTCACCCATGCGCGCGCGCGTCTGCTCTATCTCGCGCCGGATTTCGCTCGAGTCTTTGCCCATTCGATGTCCTCCTTTACGGTCTGCGCGGTCTGCTCGGGGACGAGCGGCGCGGCTTCATGCAATTTCTTCTTACCGGTCTGCGCGAGAACGAACGCGACGATGCCGTACACGACGGTCACGATCAGCGCGGACGCCCACACCGGAACCCACAGCGCGATCGACGCGATCAGGAACGTGGTCAGCGCGCCGAACGCGCCCAAGCTGAGCAGCGCCGTGCCGCCGAACATGCCGGCAGACGCGATCGCGGGCTTCGTCTTCTCGGCGATCTCGACTTTGGCAAGCGCGATCTCTTGGCGCACGAGCGTCGAGATCTCGTCGCCGAGCTCGCGCAGCAGGTCGCCGATCGGGCGATCCGCTTCGCGCGGAGCGTCAGGTCGCATACCGCCCGCCTCCGTACGTCGTGGTTCCGTACGTGCTGCTGTACCGCCGCACGCTCGACGTCTTGAGGAAGCGCGATGCCGCGAAGCCGAGCACCAGCGCCGCGCCGGCGATCGCCCACGGCTGGCGCCGCGCGTAGTCTTCGAGATCGCCGATCAGCCGGTCGCTGTCGGCGCCTTGAAGATAGGTTGCCAATTTGTCGACCAGCTCGGCGCCCTGGTCGACGTAGCCGGCGGCGCCGCCGGCGGTCCCGCTCTCGCGGAGCTGGTCGCCGACGTTGCGCAAGTCTTGCGCGAGCGAGCCGATCTGCTGTCCGATCACCGTCGACCGTTCGTCGACCTGTTTACCCAAAAACGATTTACCTTGGTTGACCGCGTTTTGAGCCGTCTCGCGGACGTCCGTTGTCTGCATACTGTCCTCACCGGGTTGGAAGAAGCGTCGGGCGACGTCATACCCACCCGCGCGCGGATTGCTCGCTCGCCTGAGGCAGGATGGGCCTGAGCTTCAATCGCCTCTACAGGGAACGTTGCGCGGCCGGGTTAACCGGATCACACGTGAGCACGACGTCACCGCGGCGCGCGCCCGCGCTCGAAACGCTGGAGTTCGATCACCTCGAGCTTTGGGTCGGGAACGCCAAGCAAGCCGCCCACTACTACTGCACCGCGTTCGGCTTCGAGCCGGTCGCATACGCCGGCCCGGAGACCGGCGTGAAGGGCCGCGCGTCCTACGTCGTCCGCCAGAACGACCTGACGCTCGTGCTCACGTCGACGCTGGGACCCGACGACGCGATCGCGGACCACGTGCGGCGCCACGGCGACGGCGTGCGCGACGTCGCGTTCCGCACGTCGAACGCGCGCGAGGCGTTCGAGATCGCCGTCGCCGGCGGGGCGCGCGCGCTCGCGCAGCCCGACGTCGTGGACGATGCGGACGGGCGCGTCGCGACGGCGCAGATCGCGACGTACGGCGACACGGTGCACTCGTTCGTCGAGCGCACAGCGTACCGCGGCGCGTGGCTGCCCGGCTACCGGCCGTGGTCTCACGACCAGCGCTCGGCGAACGCCGTCGGCCTGATGCGCATCGACCACTGCGTCGGCAACGTCGGCTGGAACGAGATGGACCGCTGGTGCGACTACTACGCGCGCGCGCTCGGCTTCACGCAGCTGATCGGCTTCGACGACAAGGACATCTCCACGCAGTACACGGCGCTGCGGTCCAAAGTGATGCAGAGCCCGAGCGGCAAGGTGAAGCTGCCGATCAACGAGCCCGCCGAAGGCTTGAAGCGGTCGCAGATCGAGGAGTACCTCGACTTCTACGGCGGGCCGGGGATCCAGCACGTCGCGATCGCGACGGGCGACATCGTCGACACGGTGCGCGCGCTGCGCGCGAACGGCGTCGAGCTGCTCGACACGCCCGCGTCGTACTACGACACGCTGGGCGAGCGCGTCGGCGCGATCGAAGAGGACGTCGCGATCCTGCGCGAGCTGAGCATTCTGGTCGACAAAGACGACCAGGGCTACATGCTGCAGATCTTCACCAAGCCGCTGCAAGACCGCCCGACGCTGTTCTTCGAGATCATCCAGCGGCGCGGCTCGCTGTCCTTCGGCAAGGGCAACTTCAAGGCGCTGTTCGTGTCGATCGAGCAGGAGCAGGCGAAGCGCGGCAACCTCTGAGGCTCAACTCGAGGTCCCGCCGCTCCGATACCCTACGCAATGAGGGACCGCACGTTCGCCGACTTCATGGCCGGCGCGATCGCTTGCATCTCCGTCCTGGGCTTCTACGCGGTGCTCCGCGAGACGGAGCTGCACCAGCAGCAGCGCCGGGACGAGCGCCGGCGCGCCGACGCCGAGCGCTGGGCGCTCCCGCGCAAGCGGCGCCGCCGCCATTCGCCCGAAGACGACTGCCGCCACTGCACGGGCAGCGGCACGTGCGACGAGTGCGTGCCGTCGCCGTGCCGCGTGTGCAAAGGCACGGGGCTGCAGCCGCACGACGCGGCGATCGTGTCGCGGCTGAGCACGCTCTGGGACGGGGTCGCGTAAGCCTCGGCGTGAATGCCGGCGGGTGGTGAGACTTCTCAAGGCCGGCCTGCTCGTCGCGGTGGTCGTCGCGCTCGTCGCGGTGCCGTACACCCGCCGCCACCTGTTCGGCGTCAACGATCTCGGCGGGTTCGCCGCGTTCTACTGCGGCGGCGCGGTCGCCCGGCAGGGTCACGATCCGTACCGCGCCGAGCCGTTGCGCGCGTGCGAGCAGACCCTGCCGTCGTACCGCTACGACGTGACCGGTGTCGTGGAGCCGGCGCCGTTTCCGCCGGTCGTGCTCGCCGCGTTCGGCGCGCTCGCCCTGCTGCCGTTCGCGTGGGCGTTCGGCGCGTACGCCGCGCTCGCGCTGATCGCGATCGCGTTCGCCACTTGGGCGCTGCAGCGGCTGACCGGGTTCTCGCCGTGGTTCGTCGGCGCGTCGCTCGCCGTCGGTGCGCTCTATCAAAACCTGCACTTCGGCGAGATCCCGCCGCTCGTCATCGGCATCGTGTGCGCCGCGGCGCTGCTGCTCGAACGCGGTCGCCCGCGCGCAGCCGCACTCGTCGCGTCGCTGGCGCTGATCGAACCGCACGTCGCCGCGCCGGTGCTGCTCGCGCTGTTCCTGGTGTCGAAGCCGTCGCGCGCGACGCTTGCGATCGCCGGCGTCGTCGTCGCAATCGTGTCGGTGGTCGTGCTGCACCCGCTGCTCACGGCCGAGTACTTCCTGTCGGCGCTGCCGGCACACGCCGCGTCGGAGGTGACGGCCAACGACCAGTACAGCGTCACCTGGATCGCGCACATGCTGCGCGTGCCCGACAGCTGGGCGCTGCGCGCCGGCGCGCTGTCATACGCCGCGACGGCGGCGCTGGGCGTGCTCGCCGGCAAGCGGCTGGCGACGCGGTTCGGGCGGCCGGCGCTTGCGGTCCTCGTGCCGGCCGCGTTCGCGGTGACCGGCGGGCTGTTCATCCACGACCTCCAGCTTCCGATCGCGCTGCCGGCCGCGCTCGTGCTCGCGAGCGTGACGGCAGGCCGCGTCCGCGCGCTCGCGCTGACCGCCACGATGCTCCTCGCGGTGACGTGGTTCGGCGATTTCAGCGCCGTGCTCGCGCTCGCGGCGTTGGCGGTGATGGCGTGGACCGCCCCGCTCGCGTTCGCGCAACCGTCGCGGCGAGCGGTGTTCGCGGTGAGCGTCTGCGCCGGGTATGCGTGCGCCGTCCTCGCGTTCCACGCGCTGTCGCCGCACGCGCACGTCGCGCTGCCCGTGCATCCGAACGCCGGCGGCGCGCCGGACGAGCTCGCCTCGGTCGTCTGGGGCCGCTTCGTGCGCATGACGCCGTACGGCTGGGCCTCGCCGCGAACGCTCGCGGAGAAGGTGCCGCTGTTCGTCGCGCTCGCGCTGCTGGCGTACGCCGTCGTGTCGGCGGCGCGGCCGAACGGCGCGCTCAGACGCGAACCGAGCGCGCCGCCTTCTCGTTGAACGCGTTGTCGTACAGCTTCGCCGGATCGACCTTGGGCGCAGCGCCCAGAAAATAGGTGTTCGTCTCGATCACGGCGCGGACGGCGTCGAGCGTCATCTCGCCGTGCTGCGTGTACGCCGGCCGCGAGTGGCTGTACGACGCCGCCCAGTCGCCCTGCGGCGTGCCGCCGCGGAACTCGTCGGGCAGCGCCGCCGCGATCTGCGCCGACGTGCGGGTGGCCATGAACTTTTGCGCGCGCACGAGCGCGTTGATCACCTTTTGAGTGCGCTCGGGGTTCTTCTGGATCACATCGGCGCGGGTGAGCGCGCCGGTGAAGCAGTACTGCGAAAAGCCCAGCGCCCTGCGCGTTTCGGCCGCCGTGTAAAGCCCCAGCCACTGCACGGCGCGGTTCGTTTTCAGCAGCGTCGTGACGTACGGGTCGTTGCCGAGCGCGCCGTCGACCTGGTTCGCGACGATCGACGAGATCATCGTCGCGCCGCCGCCGACGCCGACCACCTTCACGTCGTCCTTGCCCAGACCCGCGCGGTGCGCCATCCACAGCGCGAGCACGTGCGTCGCCGAGCCGATCGACGTGACGCCGAGCGTCTTGCCCTTGAAGTCCGCGAACGTCTTGTACTTTTCGCGGTCGCCGGGACGCACGACGAGCGCGATGCCGGGCTGGTTCATGAAGTCCGCGATCATCACCAGCGATTTGCCGCGCTCGGACGCCGCGATCGCGTGATCGATCGCGTTGCCGCTGTAGTCGACGCTGCCCGAGACGAGCGCCTGCGCTGCCTCGCTGCCGCCCTTGGTGTAGGTGATCTCAACGTCGAGCCCTTCCTGGTCGAAGTAGCCCAGCGCCTTCGCGACGTCCCACGGCAAGTACACCAGCGCGTGCTCCGAGCCGACCGCGACCGGCAGCTTCTCCTTTGCCGCGGCGGCTATCACGATGGTCGGAACGCCGAAGACGGTGGACGCTCCGGCGGCGGCGATACCGCCGAGCAGCGTGCGGCGCGAGATGTCGGACGTGCGCATGATGGTTGGGCTCCCTAAAGGTCGGCGGGCTTCCACACGACGATGCGGCGGTGGACCCAGCGGATGAACGTGTCGACGAGCGTGACGAGGACCATGAGGATGACCAAGCCGGCGAACACCCCGCCGGTGTTGAGGTTGGCTTCGGAATACTGGATGCGGTAGCCGACTCCCGCGTTGGCGCCCAGATACTCCGCGACGACCGCGCCGATCAGCGAGAAACCGACCGCCGAGCGCAGCGACGCGAAGATCCACGTCAGCGCGGAGGGGACGAGCACGTGGCGCACGACGTCGAGCCGCTTCGCGCCCATGACGCGCGCGCTCGCGACGAGCGCCGGATCGACGTCCTTGATGCCGGCGTAGGTGGCGAAGAACACGACGAACAGCACCAGCGCGAACGCGCTCATCACCTTGGACGTGAGGCTGGTCAGCCCGAACCACAGGATGAACAACGGGACCAGCGTGACGCGCGGGATCGAGTTGAGCAGCACGAGCAGCGGCTCGAACACCGCGCCGAGAAAGCGGTTCGACGCGAGCACGATACCGAGCACGATGCCGGCGACCGACCCGAACGCGAGGCCGAGCAGTGTTTCCTTCATCGTCACGTAGACGTCGTTGAGGACGTACCCCTGCGTCCACCAGGTGTGGATCGTGCCGGCGATCTCGGCCGGGCTCGAGAAGTAGAACTTGTCGATCTTGCCGGCGCGCGCGCCGAGCTCCCACAGCGCGAGGAACGCGACGGTGAGCGCGATCTGCGTCGCGAAGACGAGCCAGGGGTTAACCCGCGCGACGCGCTCGCGCATAGCTTTCCAGCACCTCGTCGCGCAGATCGTTCCACATCGCCTGATACAGCTCGGTGAAGCGCGGGTCGAACCGCACCTGCTCGATGTCGCGCGGCCGCGGCAGCGTCACGTCGTAGCGCGCCTTCACGCGCGCGGGTCCCGCCGTCATCACGACGACCTCGTCGGCAAGCGCGATCGCTTCTTCCAGATCGTGGGTGACGAAGATGACGGTCTTGCCCGAGCCTTGCCATAGGTTGAGCAGCTCGCCTTCCATGAGGTTGCGCGTCTGCACGTCGAGCGCGGAGAACGGCTCGTCCATCAGCAGGATCTCGGGATCGTACACGAGCGTCTGCGCCAGCGACACGCGCTTGCGCATCCCGCCGGAGAGCTGGTGCGGGAAGAGCTTCTCGAAACCGCGCAGACCGACGCGGTCGATCCAATCCGCCGTGCGCGTGCGCGCGTCCTCACCGTGCACGCCGCGCAGTTGCAGCGGCAGCCGCACGTTGTCGCGCACGGTCTTCCACGGCAGCAGCGCATCGCGCTGAAACAGGAAGCCGACGCCGTCCGTGATCCCCGCGACGTCCTTGGCGCGCACGGTGATCGTGCCGCTCGACGGCCCGTCGAGCCCGGCGACGAGCGAGAGCGCGGTGGACTTCCCGCAGCCCGACGGCCCGACGAGCGCGACGAAGCGCTGCGGCGCGATCTCGAGCTCCACGCCGCGCAGGGCGGTGTAGCCCGACTCGAACGTCTTGGTGACGTCGCGGAACGCGATGATCGGCGCTATGGCGCGCCTCCGATCCCCAGCTCCGCGAGCACGGCGGCCGTGTCGGCGCCGACGGCGCGCGCGGCGTGATCGCTGACGGTCGGGTGCGCGCGAAAGCGCGGCACCGGCGCGGTCGTCGCGACGTGGTTCCCCGCGTCGTCGGGCAGCCGGCGCACGACGCCGCGCGCGCAAACGTGCTCGTCGGCGACGATGTCCGCGATCGAGGAGATCGGTCCCGCCGGAACGCCCGCCGCGGCGAGCAGGTGCGCGGCCTCGGCGGCGTCGAGCGATTGCGTCCAACCCGCGATGAGCGCGTCGAGCTCCGCGGCGTTCTCAGCGCGCTCGCGGTTGCCGCGAAAGCGCGGCGCTTCGGCGAGCTCGGGACGTCCCATCGCCGCAACGAAGCGCTTGAAGATGGAGTTCGCGTTCGCGCCGATGGCGATCCATTTTCCGTCGCGCGTCGGGTACACGTTCGACGGCACCGCGGAACCCATCAGGTTGCCGGACCGCTCGCGCACGAGGCCGAGCGCGTCGTACTCCGGGAGCATCCCCTGCGTCAGCGCGATGGACGATTCGAGGAGCGACACGTCGACGTAGTCGCCGACACCGTCGCGCTCGCGCGCGAACAGCGCCGCCTGCACGCCGGCGACGCAGTACAGCGCGGCGAGCTCGTCCGCCAACGAAAATCCGACCCGCACCGGCGGCCGGTCGGGGAATCCGGTCACGTAGCGCAGCCCGCTCATCGACTCGGCGATGTTGCCGAAACCGGCACGGTCGCGATACGGCCCGTCCTGGCCGTAGCCGCTGATCGACGCGTACACGATGCGCGGGTTCTCCGCGCGCAAGCTCTCGTAGCCGAGCCCCCACGCATCCAAGCGCCCGGGCCGAAAGTTCTCGATGAGCACGTCGCACTGCAGCGCGATCGCTCGCACCGTGGCGCGATCGTCCTCGTCGTGCAAGTCGAACTGGAGGAACCGCTTGTTGCGGTTGTGCGACTTGAACCACCACGACGTCCCGTCGGGCGCCGACGCCCCCCATGTCCGCAGCATGTCGCCCTCGCCGGTCTCGACCTTGAGCACCTCGGCCCCGAGATCGGCCAAGAGCCGCCCGGCCGCCGGCCCGGCAACGGACGATCCCAGCTCCAACACGCGAATACCGCCAAGCGGCGCCCGATACGTGGTCATACCGTAACGAGATCGACGTCGTACATCGAGAGACGACGGTCGGCCGTGATCAACTGAAACCCTTCTCCCTCACGTGAAATGGCGTAGGATCTCGGGTGGCAGAGGATCGTCGAAGTCATCCGGTACCTCGAACCGGCCGCGGTCGATTCCTAACCCGCGATTCGGATATCGCTCGGCAGGGCGATTCTCCAAACGCACGAGCTTCGCGACGGGGTGTCCATGCCGCACGATGAGGAGCTCTTCGCCGCCGTCCATCGAGTCGACGAGCAGCGAAAGCTTGGCCTCCGCCTCGACGATGTCTACCGTATCCATGCGGCGAGGATAGCGAAGGTGACCAGCGTTGGTCAACTCGAACCGAACCCCATGCCCCTTCTCCTTTCGCCCTCGTCGCCGACCGTCGATGCGGTGATGCTCGAAGCTCGTGCGTCGGGCTTCGCCAAGCGATCGATCAAGAATGAAGCGAAGCTCGCCGCGATCGACCTCGCGATCCGCTGCATCGACCTGACCACGCTCGAAGGCCGCGACACGCCTGGGCGCGTGCGCTCGCTGTGCGCGAAGGCCGCCTATCCCGCGCCGGGCGCGCCGCGCGTCGCCGCGGTATGCGTGTATCCGAACCTCGTCGCGGTCGCGAAGGAAGCGTTGTGCGGGACGGGCGTGAAGGTCGCTTCGGTCGCGACCGCGTTTCCCAGCGGGCTCTCGTCGCTCGACGTCAAGCTGCGCGACACCGAAGCGGCGCTCGAGTCCGGTGCGGACGAGATCGACATGGTGATCGATCGCGGCGCGTTTCTCGCCGGCCAGGAGTCGCACGTGTTCGCCGAGATCGCCGCCGTGAAGAAACTCTGCGGCGAGATCCATCTCAAAGCAATCCTGGAGACGGGCGAGCTCGGCTCGTACGACGCGACACGCCGCGCGAGCGATCTCGCGCTCGAAGCGGGCGCCGACGTCATCAAGACGTCCACCGGTAAGATCGGCACGTCCGCGACGCTCGCCACGGCGCTCGTGATGGCGGAAGCGATCCGCGATTTTGAGCGCCGCACCGGCGAGCGGCGCGGTCTTAAGGTCGCAGGCGGCGTCCGCAACACAAAAGCCGCGATCGCGTACCTCGTGCTGCTCGACGAAACGCTCGGCGATCCGTGGCTGTCGCCGGACCTGTTTCGGATCGGCGCGAGCGCGTTGCTCGACGATCTGCTGCTCCAGCGCCAGAAGCTCGCGACAGGCCGCTACGGCTCGTTAGACTACATCGCCAAAGATTAACCGTGAAGGCTGGCGATCTGCTCTCCGCGCCGTGAAGACCACCACCGTCGATCCAGTACTGTCCGGGCGCTGAAAGGCGAAACTGCTGAAACTCACCCGAGAATGTCACGCATAGACTTCTGGAGCCAAGACTTATCGCCCTATCGAAACCGGCATGACAAAGCAGTGTGAACAATCACAATGTAAGGATTACATTCTCGACAAGATCGCGAATATATTCTTCGGCGGTAACGTCGCGCACCGCTAGACGCGAGGGATGAGCAAGAGCATTACGTCGATCTAGCTTTTCCTTCAAGACCTTGTATACTCCGCTCGGGATCAGGCGCCCGCTTCGCGTAATGGTTAATATTTGTTCCTCGCGCAGATATGAGAAGTCGTCGACGCTGCCGATCGTGATGTTTGCTTTCGGGAACGTCTGCCGAAGCTGAGCATTGAAAGCGACGATATGGCTCCGATAGATCCATTGAAGTAGGCAGTAAAACGCTAAATTCCATGCCATCAATATCGCGGCTCGATATGCACCGTTGGAAAAACATACGAGTGTTTCATCTAGGTAAGCGCGCTGAGAGGGATCATCAATCGTACCGCTAAGTTCGTCTAGATGCCGATTAACAACCGAGCGCGAAGACGTGGTTCCAAACAATTCGTCGTAGGCTTTTAGGAAACTGCGCTCCAATCGAAATCCGCCGTTTTCGTGAATCAGTTCTGGCGAATCGCGAATAGTCATTGCGCGCAAGAATGGTGCTATCGCTGATGGCTTCTTTACACGCATCGCCTCGAAGCACCCAGCTATGTCGTCGGCTGTGAACGGCTCCCGTTTTTCAACACTGCCTATGAACCATGCGAACAACCGGATCTTATCCGCGTACCGCCATGCGCCAAAGTCGTCGGTGCGGCGCACAATTTCTTCGAGCAGCATCTCCTAGGGAGTGCGGCCAGCGAGCTTCTTTAGCACCTGAACAAGTTCGCGTTCTCCATCTGGTGTAAGACGGCGACGAGTCTCGTTGTCTGTAAAAGAATTGCTAAACAACCCTTTCATTTCGCGAAGCGTTGTCGCAAAATTTCCGTCGTCGTAACATTGCTCAGCCTTGCATGTATCTCGGATTTCCGCCTTGGAAACAGAAAACTCGCCGTCAATAATACCGTGGCGAAACGCAAGTAATAGTGCCCAGTCGGTCGTCGCTCGTGCTTTCGGCTTGATCGGAGGATGACGGAAAAAGGTTAACTCGCCTGCGTCTACCATCGCTAGTTCCTCCACGATGCCGTCGTCCAGGCCATACCGCATGAAAAAGCCCTTCAGGGCCGGATTCCGCGATTTTTCAGCAGAGTGCTCGGTGTGGACCACCGCGCGCTGCGTCGCGACGGGAATTGACCCGCTCGCCTGCGCCGGGGCGCCTACAACATTCGCTTGTGGTCCGTTGGTCATGAGGTCGCGCACCAGTGCTTCGTACGTTGCAATTCGGTATCGATCGGGTAGTGTTTCTGCGAATTCAATAGCCTCGCCGACATAGCTCTTTAACTCTTGCGACAGGGTCGACATTCTAATTGGATCCTTGAAGTTCGCTCAGACCCTGATTGCTGAGCGCGATGCGAACGCGACGACCATCACGCCCGTGCTCTAGTAGCACACCGCGGCGAATCAGCTTGCTCACATCTCGCGAGATGTTACCAGGTGGCTTCACCCGATACCGCTTGAAGATCGCCGGAAGGTCGGAAAGCAGCGCTTCACCGCCTCGCTCGAGTTCAAGAATACGAACGGCAGCAAGAATACGCCGGTCGTATGCGTCGGCCGTAACGAGAATCTGGGCGAGCGCGTCGAGTTCCAGCGATTCGCCATCGCGGGAGCCGGGATGCTTCGCTGGTTTCAAGGACGGGTCTTCGCGTACCGTACCATTGTGCAGGAGCGCATGTCTCAGGAGCACGGCAAAGGCCGGCTCTCTGTAACGTTCCGGAACTGAGTCGGCGAGGCGCACGCACTCATCGATGATTTCGGCTTCAATCATATCGTCAATGCTTTCCTTACGTCCGCGATCGCATATGCAGGTACCTCATAGCGACCATCTTCCGACCGAACCAGACGTCGTGACGCAAGCTCACGGAGGGCGGGCCGAAGCGTACCTCCCGGAATCCCAGTTAGCGTCTCGATTTCTTTAGGAGCGATGCCTTTTTCTGAACGATGTCCCAATCGATGGAGCGCTGCGCCGCCCAAGATTCCGATCAATGCGCGGGAGCGAACGCTGAGCCTAACGGCGTCCGCCTTGAAGACAATCCCGCCTGTTGTGGTGAGCTGTATCCAGTCGCGCAATAATTCCGCCAGGATCGCGTCGTGCATCGCGGATTCGTCCACCACGAGGCTCTGAAGAGGCGACTGCTCCATTGGCTTCTCCTATAAGGGTAAATTTATTATACACCCTTAGTCAAGACACCGTGCACTGCTCTAGGAGGAGCCCCTCAGGATTGCCGATGGCCCGTGCCTGCCACGCGCTCGAGGTGCTCCAGAAGTGTCTCCGGGGGCCGGTAATCCATTAGATACTGTACCAACGCGTCGCCAGCGCGTCGCGCATCGACGTCGGTGGCCGGCCGATCGCGTTGTGGCGCTCTCGTCTACTCGTCTGCATAAGACTCGTTCGCCTACCTATGGTGTAGTCGAATTAACTCGGTGATTGTTATTCTTTCAGGCCTAAACGTTTCATGAGTATTAAACGCGTCGTATATCCAGGGTTACCGTAGAGCGCTGCAACGCGATCGGCCGGCCACCGACCTCGATGCGCGACGCGCTGGCGACGCGTTCGCGACTGGCTCTCCCGGCGGGCAGCTGGGGGACTGCACCTGCGCGGGCGAATCCCCCGGCATGGCTCTCGCCTACGCCCCCTCGCTCGAGACCTCGCCGGTCCGGATCGCTTCGAAGTACGACCACTTCATCGGCGGCCGCTGGGTGCCGTCGTCGAGGGGCGAGACGTTCGCGACCGTCAACCCCGCCACCGAGGTCGAGCTCGCCCAGGTCGCCGCCGGCACGGCCGAGGACGTCGACCGTGCGGTCGCCGCCGCCCGCGAGGCCTACGAAAAGTACTGGCGCCCCATGCGGCCTGCCGACCGCGCAAAGTACGTCTACCGCATCGCGCGGGCCATCACCGAACGCTCGCGCGAGCTCGCCGTGCTCGAAACGAAGGACGGCGGCAAGCCCATCAAGGAGTCGCGCGACTTCGACGTCGTGCAGGCCGCAGCGAACTTCTTCTACTTCGCCGGCTGGGCCGACAAGCTGCGCTACGCGATCAGCGGCGTCACCGACCCGGGACCGCTGGGCGTCGTCGGCTCGATCGTGCCGTGGAACTTCCCGCTCTTGATGGCGGCGTGGAAGATCGCGCCGGCGCTCGCGTGCGGCAACACGGTCGTGCTCAAGCCCGCCGAGACGACGCCGCTCACCGCGCTGCTGCTCGCGGAGATCTGCGAAGAGGCCGAGCTGCCGCCCGGCGTCGTCAACGTGATCACGGGCGACGGCCGCACCGGTGCAGCGCTCGTCGCACACCCGGGCGTCGACAAGATCGCGTTCACCGGCTCGACCGAGGTCGGCAAGCTCATCCAGAAAACGCTTGCGGGGACGCGCAAGCACGTCACGCTCGAGCTCGGCGGGAAGGCAGCGAACATCGTGTTCGCCGACGCGCCGCTCGATCAAGCGATCGAAGGCGTCGTCAACGGCATCTACTTCAACCAAGGCCACGTGTGCTGCGCGGGCTCGCGGCTGTTGGTGCAAGAGAACGTGCACGACGAGGTCGTCGACAAGCTCAAAGCGCGCATCGAGACGCTGCGGCTGGGCGACCCGCTCGACAAGAATACGGATATCGGCGCGATCAACTCCGCCGCGCAGCACGCGAAGATCGGCGAGCTGATCGAAAGCGGCGTGGCCGAAGGTGCCGTGCTCTACCAGCAGTCGTGCGCGCTGCCGGAGCGCGGTTACTTCCATCGCGCGGCGTTCTTCACGGGCGTGTCGCAGTCGCATCGCATCGCGCGCGAAGAGATCTTCGGGCCGGTGCTGTCGATCATGACGTTCCGGACCGCCGACGAAGCGATCGAGAAAGCGAACAACACGCCGTACGGGCTGTCGGCCGGCGTGTGGACCGATAAAGGCGCGAAGTCGATGTACGTCGCGCAGCGTTTGCAAGCAGGTGTGGTGTGGTGCTCGACGTTCAACCAATTCGATCCCAGCTCGCCGTTCGGCGGCTACCGCGAATCGGGGTTCGGCCGGGAGGGCGGCGTCGCCGGGCTGCGCTCGTATCTGGCGGGCTAGCTCCGGCTGGGCCGAATCGCTCGCTCGCTCTCCTGTGAAACCCTGGGTCGCCGGCCGAAGCTGATCCGGAGTGGACCTCTGGCAACGCTTCGCTGACGGGTGGCACGACGCGCTCCTGGCCTTCGACCGTGAGCTGCGCGTCGTTGCGGTGAACGCTCGGGCCGCGGCGCTGTTCGGTGCGGCGCCCGAAGCGCTGGTCGGGCGCCGGCTCAGCACCGTCGCCCCGGCCGCAGCCGCCGTGCTGGAGCCGCTCGTCGCGCGCGCGTTCGACGAGCTGTCCGTGTTCGCGAACGATTTGCGGCCGTTCGAAGGCGACGAGCCGTTCAGCGTGATGACGCACCGCCTCGCGGGCGACGACGCGATCGCGTTCAACCTGCACCGCGAGCGCGACGGCAACTGGCCGACGGACGACGGCTGGGCGCATCGCGAGCTGGCGTTCGCGAACCGCCTGCTGCAGGCGTACACCGACAACACGTCGCTGGGCTTCGTCCGCTGGGATCACGAGTTTCGCGTCGTCGAGTGGTCGGCGCGCGCGGCGGAGATCTTCGGCTGGACGTTCGACGACGTCCGTGGGCGCAGCTTCGAAGAATTCGGGCTGGTCTATCTCCCGGACGCGCCGCGCGTGGCCGACGCGGGCCGCGCGATGCAAGCCGGGCCGGGGACCGCGGACGTGTCGGAGAACCGCAACGTCACCAAGGACGGGCGCGTGTTGCACTGCCGCTGGTTCAGCTCGCGCATCCCGATCGACGGCTCGTTTCAGGTCGTATCGCTCGTCGACGATGTCACGGACACAGTCCGTGCGCGAGCCGCGGCGCTGCAGAACGAGCAGCGCTTTCGGTCCGTGTTCACCAACGCCGGCGACGCGATGATGCTGATCGACCCGAGCGGGATCGTAACGCACGCCAACGCCGCCGCGCAGCGCACGTTCGGCGCACCCGCGTCGAGCCTGGTCGGACGCCCGTACGGCGATCTGATCGCCGAGGAGAGCGGTTGGATCGGGCGGTCGTCGTTCAGCCGCGTACTGCTCGGTGAGACGGTCGGCGAGTCGCTGCGCATGCGCCGCCTCGACGGCTCGACGTTCCCGGTCACCACGTCGACGGCACCGATCCGGGTGGGCGACCGCATCGTCGGCGTCGTCACGACGGCCAAGGACATGAGCGCGTTCGTCGAAGCGACCGCGTCGCTGGAGGCCAGCGAGGAACGCTTTCGCTCGATCTTCGACTACAGCCCCGAGCCGATGCTCGCGCTGGCGCTCAACGGCACGATCGTGCGCGCGAACGCCGCGGCCGCGCGCGAGTACGGCGGCAGCATCGACGACATGCTCGGGCATCCCGCGGGCGAGTTCCTGACGTCGTCGGAGCTCGAAGACGCGAACCGCGCGTTCAAATCCGCGGCGCGCGGCACCGCCGTCACGCTGGAAGCGCTCGCGCTGCGCGCGCAGGGCCCGCCCGTGTCCGTGCTGGTGACGTTCATCCCGATCGTTTTCCGCGGCGCGATCACCGGCGTGCACCTGGTGGCGCGCGACCTCACGGCGGTGCGCCGTGCAGAGCGCGAGGTGGCCGTGCAGAGCGACCGCTTGCGCGAGCTGTACCTCGTCGCGGCGTCGGCGGACGCGACGCCCGAGATCCTCATCGCGTCGACGATCGACGCCGGTTGCCGGCTGCTGCGCATGACCGCGGGCTCGCTCTACGACGCGGAGGCGGACCGCAGCGTGTCGACCGTCGGCAACCCGATCCCGCGCCGCCTCGCGCGGCTCGCGCTCGCGACGGACGGCGCGCTCGCGCTCGACGACCTCAGCGGCGTGCCGTATCTCGGCGAGGCGGAGTTCGGCGAGCAGCCGCCGGGCGCGTACGTCGGCACCGCGATCGAAGTCGGCGGCGTGCGCTACGGCTCGCTGTCGTTCGCGGCGGAGGAGCCCCGCGCGGAGCCGTTCACACCCAGCGATCGCGATCTCGTGCAGCTGATGGGCGTGCTCGTGAGCTCCGCGATCGAGCGCGGTCACTCGCGCGCGCGGCTCAAGCACCTCGCGTACAACGACCAGCTCACGGCGCTGCCCAACCGCGCGTGGTTCGTCGAGCGCCTGCGCGACGAGCTCACGCTCGCGCGCGCGGCGAAGATGCGCGTCGCGGTGATGTTCCTGGACCTCGACCGGTTCAAGGACATCAACGACTCGCTCGGCCACGCGCTGGGCGACCGCATGCTGCGCGTGATCGCCGACCGCCTCACCGCGGTGGTCGGCAGCGAGGGCCTCGTCGCGCGGATGGGCGGCGACGAGTTCATCGTGCTGATCGGCAGCGACCCGGCGACGGAGCTGCTCGACGAGCTCGCGCGGCGCATCATCGCGGCGATCGACGAGCCGCTCGTCATCGACGGCTACGAACAGTTCGTCACCACGTCGATCGGGATCGCGATCTGCCCCGACGACGGCGACGACGCCGACGCGCTCATCAAGCACGCCGACGTCGCGATGTACCGCGCGAAGGAGCGCGGGCGCAACACGCACCAGTTCTTTACGCCCGCGCTCGCGGCGAGCTTGCGCACGCGTCTCGCCCAGGAGAAGTCGCTGCGCAAGGCGCTCGAGCGCGACGAGTTCGTACTGCACTACCAGCCGCAGTTCGAGCTCGACGGCGAACGGCTCGTCGCGTTCGAGGCGCTCGTGCGGTGGCAGCATCCGGCGCTGGGCCTGATCGGCCCGGACCAGTTCATTCCGAGCGCCGAGATGAGCGGGCTGATCGTCGACCTCGGCGACTGGGTGCTCGAAACCGCATGCCGCGAGATTCGCACGTGGCAAACGACCGTGCCGGGATTGCGGCTGGCGGTGAACTTGTCGGCGCGGCAGTTCCACCAAACCGCGCTGACCGGCAAGATCCGCGAGATCCTCGCGCGCACCGGCCTGCAGCCGGATCATCTCGAGATCGAGATCACCGAGTCCGTCGCCATGAGCGACGCCGCGATCTCGATCCAGATCCTCGAGGAGCTGGGCCGCGCCGGCGTGCGGCTCGCGGTCGACGACTTCGGCACGGGTTACTCCTCGCTGGGCTATCTGCGGCGCTTCCCGCTCGACAGCCTCAAGATCGACAAGTCGTTCGTGCGCGAGATCCCCGTCGAGCCCGACGCCGCGACGATCGTGCGCACGGTGATTGGGATGGCGCACAGCCTGGGCCTGGAGGTCTGCGCCGAAGGGGTCGAGACCGCGGACCAGCTCGAGTTCCTGCGGGCCGAGGGCTGCGACCGCGTCCAAGGCTTCCTATACGGCCGGCCGATGGCGGCCGAGGACGTCGAGGCCTTCCTTGCCCGGCGCGGGATTCGGGCCGCCGTCGGGTAAAAGCGCGGGCGTGGACACGCTCGCTCCCGCCCAGGCCGTCGACCGGGAGGCGATGGCGTCGCGTTATCGCGCGAACCGCCGCCGCACCGCCGGCCTGTTCGCCACGATCGCGCCGGACGCGTACGAAGACCGGCCGCTTCCGCTGCGCCACCCGTTCGTGTTCTACGACGGGCACATCCCCGCGTTCGCGTTCATCACGCTGGTTCGCGATGCGCTGAAGCGGCCGTCGGTCGACCTCGAGCTGGAAAAGCTCTTCAACCGCGGGATCGATCCGCGCGACGCGACGGTCGCGGCGCAGCACGCGCGCTCGGCGTGGCCCGATCGCGCGACCGTGCGGCGGTTCACCGCGGCGTGCGACGCGGCGATCTTCGACGCGTACGCGACGGCGCAGCTCGACGACCCGTCCAATCCGAACCTCGTGCACGCGCAAGCGGCGTACAACATCCTCGAGCACGAGGAGATGCACCACGAGACGCTGTCGTACATCATCCACCGGCTCGCGCGCGACAAGCAGCGCGGGATCCTCGCGGAGCACCACGACGTCGCCCCGCCGCGGCGCGAGCCGATCGCGATCCCGGCCGGCCGCGCGACGCTGGGCGCGCGCCGCGACGCGATCCCGTTCGGCTGGGACAACGAGTTCGACGAGCACGTGGTCGACGTGGGAGCGTTCGGCGTGGACGCGTACGACGTCACGAACGGCGAGTACATGGAGTTCGTGCGCGACGGCGGGCCGGTGCCGGTCAACTGGTTCGAGCAGGACGGCGCGTGGATGCTGCGCGCGATGTTCGAGGATCTCCCGCTGCCGCTGTCGTGGCCGGTGTGGTGTACGCAGGAGCAGGCCGCGGCGTTCGCGCGCTGGAGCGGCGGCCGGCTCATGACGGAGCCCGAATATCACCGTGCCGCGTACGGCACGCCGGCGGGCGACGAGCGCGCGCACCCGTGGGGCGACGACGCGCCCGATCCCGCGCGCCACGGCAACTTCGGCTGGCGCCGCTTCGATCCCGAACCCGTGTGCTCGTCCCCGCACGGAGCGAGCGCGTTCGGCGTGCACGACCTCGTGGGTAACGGCTGGGAGTGGACGGCGACGCCGTTCGCGCCGTTTTCCGGCTTCACGCCGATGGCGTCCTATCCGCTGTACTCCACGGACTTCTTCGACGGCATGCACTACGTGATGAAAGGCGCCGCACCGGTGACCGCTTCGTCACTGGTGCGGCGCTCGTTCCGCAACTGGTTCTACTTCGACTATCCGTACATGGACGCGGCCTTCCGCCGCGTGTACGACTAGCAGCGAATCTCGCTACATCGGCCCGCTCGCTACTTCGGTGGGGGCATGTAGTGGAATTTCTTCAGCGTCTCCTGGCCCTGCGGACCGCGGACGAGCGCGACAAAGTCTTTGCCCAGCGCGGCGTTCTTCGCGTTCTTGGTCACCGTCATCGAGTACGTCGACGTGACGTTGTACTTCTCGTCGATCGTGATCGGCTCGAACTTCGCGGGGTTGACGTCCGAGGCGAACGTGATGCCTGCGTTCGCCTTGGGGCCGATCGCGTCGACGACGTCGCTGCCCTTCTCGCTCGCGACGGCGATGTTCTTGCGCACGTTGGTGACGAAGTCGAAGCCGTAGTCGGCGGCGGCGTTCTGGATCACTTGCGACGCGAGGCGCCCGACCGCTGACGTCGGCGTGCCCATCGACAGCTTCACGCCGGGGTTGGCGAGATCTTTGAGGCTGTGCACCTTGGCGGGATTGCCTTTGGGGACGAGGATCATCTCTTTGTTTTGCAGCACCGGCGTGGGCGGCTCGATGAGCTGCACTTCTTTGTCGAGCACGGTGCTGCCGGCCAGAACGACGTCCACGGGCTCGTTGTTGTCGATGCGCTTGCCGATCTCGGCGCCGCCCAGGTACTCGACCTTGACCTTGACGCCCTTGTGCTTGGTCTCGAACTGCTTGATGAGCTGCGTGAACGCGCCTTTCGCGTTGGACGCGACGAGCGCGCTGATCTCGCCGCTCTCCGCGGCCGCGGGGCGCGAGCCGGCTGGGACGACGACGGCGAGCAATGCGGCGGCCGTAACGAGCGCAAACGTGCGCGACAGTCTGGTGTGCATTGGCTTTCCTCTTCTTCTCTAGGTGGCCGTCGCGGCGGCGGCAGGTGAGACCGGCAGGGCGCCTCGGTTGCGCAGGTCGCGCTCGCGCAGCGGCCGCAGCACGAACATCGCCATGAACGCCGCGACGATGTTGAACGCGGCGGCGATCGCGAGCACCGCGGTCCAGTTGCCCGTCTTCGCGGTAATGACGCTTGCGAGCGGCACCAGCAGCGACGCCGTGCCCTTCGCGGTGTAGAGCATGCCGTAGTTGGTGGTCGCGTACTTCTGGCCGAAGTGGTCGCGCGTCGTCGCGGGGAAGATGCTGTAGATCTCGCCCCAGGCGAAGAACACGAGCCCGGACAGCAAGACGAACGCGACGGGCGTCGTGCCGTACTGCATCAGCGCGAAGATCCCGATTCCTTCGAGCAGAAACGCGCCGAACATCGTCGTCTCGCGCCCGATCTTGTCCGAGACGAACCCGAGCAGCGGGCGCGTGATCCCGTTCATGATGTTGTTGAGCGAGAGCGCGTACGTGAGCGCGGGCGCGGTGATCGCGAACAGCGTGACTGGGAAGTTGTTGATGTACCGGTCGTTGGCGATCGGCGCGAGCTGCGCGACGGCGGTCAGGCCGCCCGACGCGACGAGCACGAACATGACGTACATCACGTAGAACACCGGCGACGTGAGCACCTCGCGCGGGACGAAGTCGCGGTTCCCGACGAGCACGCGCGGGCTCACCTTCTGCTTCTCCGGCGACGCTTTGGGTGGCGTGATGAGCAGCATCGAAACACCCAGGATGACCAAGCCCTGCAGGATGCCGAAGAACAAGAACGTGTGCTCGTAGCCGCTGTTCTTGATCATCACGGTCAGCGGGATCACGGTGACCGCCGCGCCCGCGCCAAAGCCGGCCGACGTGAGGCCCGCCGCCAAGCCGCGGCGCCCTGCGAACCACTTGAGCGCGTTGCCGATGCACGTGCCGTACACGATCCCCGCGCCGATCCCCGCGACCACGGCGGCGGTGTAGAGTACCGCCAAGCTGTGCGCGTTCGCGTCGATCACCCAGGCGATGCCGGCGAGCACGCCGCCGATCGCCACCATGACCCGGGGCCCGTACTTGTCGACGAGCGCCGCCTCGAACGGGACGAGCCACGTCTCGACGACCACGAAGATCGTGAACGACACCTGGACCGCGGCGCGGCCCCACCCGTTCGTCTGCACGAGCGGGTCGACGAACACCGTCCAGCCGTATTGCAAGTTCGCGATCATCGCCATGCAGATGACGCCGGCGACGAGCTGGACCCACGGATTACGCAAAGCGGTCGGCATTACCACACCTTTCAGGCTTGGGTGAAAGATTTATCTTTTCTGTAACGTCGTGTCGAGCAGCTTGGTGAGGGTGTACACGTGCTGCGAGGCCGGCACCGGGACGCCGAGCACGCCGCCGAGCTCGACGACCGCGCCGAGGATCACGTCGAGCTCGAACGGCCGGCCGAGCTCGACGTCTTGCAGCATCGACGTCTTGTGCTCGCCGACGCGGCGGGCGCCGTCCATCCGCTTGTCGATCGACACCGGCAGCGTGACGCCGAGCGCGTTCGCGAGCGACTGCGCTTCCTCCATGATCGTGCGGATCAGCGCCTCGGTATCGGGGTCGCGCATCATCCCCGCGATCGTCGCGCGCGTCAGCGCGGAGATCGGGTTGAGCGCGGCGTTGCCGAGGACTTTGAGCCAGATGTCGGGGCGCAGGTCGGGCTCGACCGGCGCCTTCAGCCCGCCGACGACGAACGCCGCGGCGATCTGCTCGAGCGCGTCGTCGGCGCCGCCGCCCGGGCGGCCCAGCGAGTAGCGCGTGCCTTCGATGTGCCGGATCACGCCGGGCGACTCGATCTCGGTCGACGAGAAGATCACGCAGCCGACGACGCGGTCGGGATCGAACGCAGCCGCCAGCTTTCCGCCGGGATCGACCGTCTGCAGCACCAGCCCGTCGTGCGGCCCGCCCAACCGCTGGAAGTACCACCACGGGATGCCGTTCTGCATGCCGACGACGCGCGTGTGCGGCCCGATCAGCGTCTGGATCTGCGGCAGCACCGGGAGGATCTGATGCGCTTTGAGCGCGACGATCACGCAGTCGACGGTGCCGACCGACGCCATGTCGTCCGTCGCCGCCAGCTGCGCCGAGAAATCGCCGCGCTCCGATTTCACCTGCACGCCGCCGCGCTCGCGCATCGCGGCGAGGTGCGGACCGCGCGCGATCAGCGTGACGTCCGCGCCGCCGCGCGCGAGCGACGCACCGACGTACGCGCCGATGGCGCCGGCGCCGACGACCGCGTAGCGGCTGACCGCCACGCTAGAGCACGCCCGCCGCGTGCAGCGCGTGCGCGTCCGCGCCGTCCCAACCGATCTCTTTCAGAATCTCTTCGTTGTGCTCGCCGAGCAGCGGCGACGTCGTGATCTGCACCGGCGTGTCCGACAGCACCAGCGGACAGCCGACGGTCTTGAACGTTCCGCGCTGCGGATGCTCCACCTCGGCGATCATGTTGCGCGCGCGCAGCGACTCGTCCTCGATGAGATCTTTGGTGCTCATGATCGGGCCGCACGGCACGTCGATCGCGTTGAGCTTGTCGAGCACCTCGAACTTGGTGAACCCTTGCGTCCACGCCTCGACAGCGCCGAACACGTCTTCGAGGTGCGGCAGGCGCGCTTCGGGCGTCGCGAACGCGGGATCGTCGGCCAGTTCCGGGCGCCCGATCAGCTTCGCGAGCGGCGCCCACACGTGCGGCTGGATGATGACGTAGACGTAGTCGTTCGGACCGCCGGGCGCGCACCGCAGCGCGCCGCCGGGCTGGCCGCCGCCCGACGCGTTCCCCGAACGCGGCACGAAGTCGGTGAACTGCTTGTTCGGGTACTCGCGCAGCGGCCCGTGCGCGAGCCGCTGCTGATCGCGCATCTTCACCCGGATCAGGTTCAGCACCGAGTCTTGCATCGCGACGCTGACGCGCTGACCGCGCCCGGTGTGCGTGCGCTGGTAGAGCGCGGCGAGGATCGCGGCGACCATGTGGATGCCGCTGCCGGAGTCGCCGATCTGCGGTCCGCTGCTCGTCGGCGGACCGTCCTCGAACCCCGTCGTGCTCATCCCGCCGCCCATCGCCTGCGCAACGGTCTCGTACGCTTTGAAATCCTCGAACTTGCCGGCGCCGAAGCCTTTGATCGACGCGTACGTGATGCGCGGGTTGATCGCGTGGATCTTCTCCCACGTGAAGCCTTGGCGGTCGAGCACGCCGGGCCCGAAGTTCTCGACGATCACGTCGCAATGCTCGAGCAGCTTGGTGAAGATCGCCTTGCCGTCCGGGGTCTTGGTGTTCAGCGTG
The DNA here is from genome assembly GCA_035943995.1 of Candidatus Elarobacter sp. Classification (GTDB taxonomy): domain Bacteria; phylum Vulcanimicrobiota; class Vulcanimicrobiia; order Vulcanimicrobiales; family Vulcanimicrobiaceae; genus Vulcanimicrobium. Next base: position 42,892 of record DASZBS010000056.1, read on the forward strand.
ATGCTGCGCTTGTTGCAGTTGAGCATCGTGAAGTACAGGCTGTCGACGTCGGGCAGGTCGCGCAGCTGGCCGCGCGTGATGTCGCCGCGGCCGGGCAGCTCCACCTTGATCACGTCGGCGCCGAGCCAGCCGAGGATCTGCGTGCACGACGGCCCCGCCTGGACGTGCGTCATGTCGAGGACCTTGACCCCGTCGAGGGCCTTGCGGACCGGCTGCCCGTCAGCCGAAGAGGTGCCGTTGACCGTCATTGCGGCCACCTTACCTGCGCGCCGCCGGGTTCCTCGCGAACGACGGGCGTCGGCGCCGCGGGCCGCGAAGCCGCGTTCATGTGCGTCGCGGACGGCCGGGCGGCATTCTTCTCGCGGCCTGCGTTTCTCGGGGTGCTCGCCGGTGCCGCGGCGCCGCTGATCGCGGGCGTGGGCGGCGCCGAGCAAGCCGCGGCGGCCGAGCGCGTCCCGCGCGTAGCTCTTCCTGAGCCCCGGCTGCCGCTGACGCGCGGCAACGCCGCAGCGGCGTCGCTCGCGCGCGGCGCAAACCTCGTCACGGCGACCTACGCGCGCGTCGAAGCGGCGGCGAGCTCGATCGAGGATCCCGCGCTCCGCGCCGACGTGCTCGACCTCGTTCGCAACCCGCGTGCGCTCTACGCCGAGCGGCACCCGTCGCCGGCATCGCGCACGGCGGTGCGCGACGCGCTGGCGCGCGAAGGCTTCGTCGCACCGGCCGCGCCCGTGCGCGGCATCTTCCCGCCGGGAACCGAGCCCGAGGCCACCACCGCGGTGCAGCCGTTCTGGTGCTCGCCCGGCTCGTCGGAAGGCTCGCACCACGACTATCCGGGCGGTCTTGCGGTGCACGAAGCGTTCAACGCGTCGATGGCTACCGCGTTCGCGTCGACGTACGACACGCACTATTTCGGTGGGCGGCCGACGGTCTCGCGCGACACGGTGACCGCCGCCGCGCTGTACCACGACGTCATGAAAACGGTCGTGTTCGGCTGGAACGACGACGGCACGGTGTTCGACGAGCTCACGATCGCCGGCACGGGCGCGCATCACGTGCTCTCCGGGGCCGAGGCGATCGTTCGTGCCCGCGATCCGCGCTTCGTGACGACGCTGCTGTCGGCGCACGCGGCGCCGTCGCTCGGCGACGAGGCAAAGGTCGTCGCCTGGTGCCGCGCGGCGGCGATCGTCGCGAACGTCGATCCCGTGGCGTACGGTCTGGTGAAGCGCGACGGCGCGAACTACGCGCTCGCGGCCGATCCCGTGCCGCTCGAGGCGTTCGTCAACCACCTCAGCGACCACGACTACGTGGTGTCGGTGCACGCGATGCACGTGATCTCCGCCCGGTTCCAGCAGCGCTGGTCGCGACAGGAAGGCCTCCGAACGCTAGCGCCGACGTTCCCGTGGTACCGCGCGATGATCCTCACCCGCAACACCGCGCTCGCGCTCTACGACGCGCTCGCGCGCAACGGCGCCGACGCATTCGACCGAACGCTGGTGCGCACCGAGTCGCAACTGGCCCCGCTGCGCGTCTGAACGGTGCCGGGCCAAACGGATCTGCGCGCGCTGCTCGCCGGCATGACCCCGACGCTGCGGCCGGAGGTGTATGTATTCTGGACGCTGCCGCCGGGCGAGCCGCTACCGCCCGGAATCGCGCCGTTCGCGACGGTCCGCGAGGACGAAGGCCTCACCGTCGTCATCGAACACCAGCCCACTTGGGAGCCCGTCGACGACGACGCGTACCGCGCGATCACGCTCGGCGTGCATTCGAGCCTGCACGCGGTCGGCTTCATCGCCGCGGTCGCGCGTGCGCTCGCCGACGCCGGCATACCGGCCAACGTGATCGCGGTTACCATCACGATCATCTGCTCGTCCCGGCTGCCTCCGCGGAGCAGGCGATGACGACCCTACGCGCCTTGGCGGCGTTGTCCTAGCGGGGGAACGTGAGATCGTCAGCCGTCGAGCATCGCGCTGAATTCTGCTGCGGTGAGTCCGGCTTGACGGCGGATAGAACGCATCGTCCCCGGCGGTAGCGTTTGCGCCGCATGCACCGGCACGACGACGACACGACCGCCCGGGCCGCGCAGAAAATGGTGCGACCCATTGACGTGTGAGAGGATGAATCCGCGGCGCAAGAGACCTCGCAAAACGTCACGGCCCGGGACCCGCGGCGAACGTCCCATTCGCTACGGGCACCGCGCGAGCATTACGATCGATTGACGGTCACTTCGGCGATCTCGGTTCGACTCGCGGGCGCGGGAACGGCGAGTCCTTCTTTCCGCGCAAACTCCAGGTAGCCCACGATGAGCTCGTGAGTCCGCTCCAGCGCCTCGTCGCGCGTGTCGCCGTGCGTCGACGCAAAGTCTAGCGCGGGCACGTAGGTTACGAACGCGCCGTCCTGCTCCTCGATGACGATCGGATACGTCACGCTGGTACTCATTGAGACAGGGCGCGTTCGACGGTCGCGCGCACGCTCCCCGGCCCGGGGATGCATAGGAGGGTTCGTAGTATGCTGTCGAATGTGCGTTCGATTCATCGTCGTTGACCCCAGCCGAGCGTCTTTGAGCGCTCTCGTCATTTGCCTGAATTCTTTGCGCCATCAATCGTTTCGTCTCATGGAGCGGTCACCGCTAGTCGCGAGCATCTTCGTAGAGGCCAGTGTAACATACTGCGGCAACATTTGCGATTCCTGCGGCCCACAGGCGCGAATCACAAATGAGCGAGACTGCCGCGGCACGCTTTCGACGACTGCGAGAGGAGGGCGGGTTCACGATTGCTGCCCTTGCGCTGGACGTTGGAATATCCGAAAGTGCGATCCGCCAGTTGGAGACGGGAAACGTCAAGAGTCCGAGCTTTGCTGTGGGTCTACGCTTGGCACACCGTCTTGGCGTCGACCCGTACTACCTTGCGTTCGGCGAAAGTTCGAACGTGAATGATCGACTCGTCGCGGTCGAGCGGCGTCTCTCCAAAGTTGAGCAATTCATCGCGAGCGTTCCCGCAAGACGCCGCTGACCCCGCACTCTACGCCGTCGCGAACAGCTTGCCGAAGCGCTCCTCGAAGGCTTCCGGATCAAGGTTCGTCTGCGCCGACAGGCGCGACAACCGCGGCTCCGTGAGGTCCTGCTCTTCGAGGCGGATCATGTACTTGCGCGCCACTTCGTAGGACTCCGTGGTCACGTCGACCATGCGCACGCGGATGCGGCCCGTCGCCTTGTCGAGCATCGAGTCCAGCGTTACCGGGACGATGCGACCGCCGGCCAGCGCGATCAGCGCGCCGCTGCCGCCGCTCAACAGATAGCGCACCGCGCCGTAGCCCAGCGTGCGCGTGTACTCCGCGTCGAACGGGATCGGCTTCGCGCTGCGCAGCTCGTAGCCGATGTCCTTGGGGACGACGGTCGCATCGATCCCGATCTCTTTCAGCCGCGCGCGCACCGCGTCGCGCAGCACGCTGCCCAGCGGCACGTCCGCGAGCCGCACGTGACCGTACGCGTCGCGCGTCGCGGTCGACACTGCGGCGAGCTCCTCCGGCGCGATGCGTTCCGCGATCCCTTCGGCGACGACCGCGACGCCGTGGTCGTGTCCGGATGCGAGCCTTTTCACGATAGCGCCGACGATCGTGTCGACCACCTCGTCCAGCGTGATCTTCTCGCCGGGGAACTCTTCGGGGATGAGCGCGAGCGTCGCGCCGGCGGCTTTGCATATCCCGAGCGCCAGCGCACCGGATTTGCGCCCCATCGTCACCGCGAGGTACCAGCGCGACGCCGTGCGCGCGTCTTCCATCAGGTTCTCGACGATCGCCGAACCGACGGCGCGCGCCGTCTCGAAGCCGAACGTCGGCGCGTTGTCCGGCAGCGGCAAGTCGTTGTCGATCGTCTTGGGGACGGTCGCGACGCCGATGCGGCCTTTGGTCTCCGCGGCGATGCGCGTCGCGCCGAACGTCGTGTCGTCGCCGCCGATCGCGATCAGATAGCGAACGCCCAGCATCGTCAGCGACCGGATGCAGCGGCGCAGCGAGTCGGGGTCGCTCGCCGGATTGGTGCGCGACGTGCGCAGCATCGAGCCGCCGGAAAAATGCAGCCGCGACACGTCCTCGATCTGCAGCTCGGTGACGTGCGAGATGTCGCCGGCGACCAAGTGGCGATAGCCTTCGTAGATGCCGAGCACGCGCAGCCCGTGGTTGCGCGCTTCGATCGTCGCCGAGGCGATGACGCCGTTGATCCCCGGCGCCGGCCCGCCGCCGACCAGGATCGCGAGCGTCTCGTCCGCGTTCATCGCGCCGTCCTCACACCGCCGCCGGAGTCGTCGCGGCTCCCATCCGCGTGCGCAGCTCCGCGTCGAGCGCGTCGAGGAACTGCGTCGTCGTCAGCCACGGCTGATCGGGTCCGATCAGGATCGCGAGATCCTTGGTCATCTTGCCGGACTCGACCACGTCGACGCACACCTTCTCCAGCGTCTCGGCAAAGCGCGTCACGTCGGGCGTGCCGTCGACTTTACCGCGGTGCGCCAGGCCGCGCGTCCACGCGAAGATCGACGCGATCGGGTTGGTCGACGTCTCGCGGCCCTTCTGGTGCTCGCGGTAATGGCGAGTCACCGTGCCGTGCGCGGCTTCGGCTTCGATCGTCTGGCCGTCGGGCGTCATCAGCACCGACGTCATCAGGCCCAGCGAGCCGAACCCTTGCGCGACGGTGTCGGACTGCACGTCACCGTCGTAGTTCTTGCACGCCCACACGAACGCGCCCGACCATTTGAGCGCCGACGCGACCATGTCGTCGATGAGCCGGTGCTCGTACGTGAGCCCGCGGCGCTCGAACTCCACTTTGAACTCTTCCTGATAGACCTGCTCGAAGATATCTTTGAAGCGCCCGTCGTACGCTTTGAGGATCGTGTTCTTCGTCGACAGATACACCGGATAGCCGCGCAGCAGCCCGTAGTTCATGCTCGCGCGTGCGAAGCCTCGGATCGACTCGTCGACATTGTACATCGTGAGCGCGACGCCGCCGCCTTTGAACTCGTACACCTCCCGCTCGATCGGCGCGCTGCCGTCCGCGGGCGTGAACTTCACGACCAGCTTGCCTGCGCCGGGCACCACGAAGTCGGTCGCGCGGTACTGGTCACCGAACGCGTGGCGGCCGATGACGATCGGCTGCGTCCAGCCCGGTACCAAACGCGGCACGTTGCGGCAGATGATCGGCTCGCGGAACACCGTTCCGTCGAGCTCGTTGCGGATCGTGCCGTTGGGCGAGCGCCACATTTGCTTGAGGTGGAACTCCTCGACGCGCGCCTCGTCGGGCGTGATCGTGGCGCACTTCACGCCGACCCCGTATTGCTTGATCGCGCGAGCCGCGTCGAGCGTGACCTTGTCGTCGGTCGCGTCGCGGTGCTCGACCCCGAGGTCGTAGTACTTCAAGTCGACGTCGAGGTACGGCAGGATGAGCTTCTCGCGGATGAAGTGCCAGATGATGCGCGTCATCTCGTCACCGTCGAGCTCGACGACGGGGTTTTTGACCTTGATCTTGTTCAGGGAGGATACTCCTGCGGCAAAGGCGTGACCGCGGGTGGTTCCGCGTCCCGCACCCGCGTCCCCGGGAACCGAGCCCTGCCCGCGGCGGGCCGGCTCGCGGCGCGCCCGAAAGACCGTCCGATGCGCGTCGTAAGCCTGTTGCCGTCGGCCACCGAGATCCTGTTCGCGATCGGCGCGGGCGAGCTCGTCGTGGGCGTCACGCACGAGTGCGACTTCCCGCCGGAGGCGCGCACGCGCCCGCACCTGACGTCGTCGCTGCTGCCGGCCGAGCTCGACGCGGCCGGAATCGACCGGCACGTCCGCGCGAGCGTCCACGCGGGCTCGTCGTTGTACGGTCTCGACGACAAAGCGTTGGCCGCGCTGAAACCGGATCTGATCGTCACCCAGGAACTGTGCGCGGTGTGCGCCGTGTCGTACGAGATCGTCGACCGCGCCGCGAAACGGCTGCGGGGCGATCCGCGGGTGGTGTCGCTCGAACCGTCGTCGCTCGAGGACGTCTTCTCCACCATCGCGTTCCTCGGCGAGCTCGCCGGCGCGCGCGACGGCGCATCGCGCGTGCTAACGCACGTCCGCGCGCGGCTCGATGCGTTGCGCGACCGCGTCGCCGCGCGCAAGCGCGAGCGCGTGCTCGTGCTGGAGTGGACCGATCCGCCGATGAGCGGCGGGCATTGGACGCCCGGCCTCGTCGAGCTGGCCGGCGGCGAGCCCGTGCTCGGCAACGCCGGCGCGAACAGCCGCGTGGTCGCGTGGGACGACATCGCCGCCGCCGATCCGGACGTCGTCATCGTCGCGCCGTGCGGTTTCGGCCTCTCGCGCGCGCAGCACGAGCTCGCCGCGCTGCCGCCCGCCGCCGCAGAGGCGTTCGCATCGCTGCGCGCCGTGCGTATGGGTCGCGCCTACGCGATGGACGGCAACGCGTTCGTCAACCGCCCGGGCCCGCGGCTCGTCGACACCGCGGAGCTGTTCGCGGCCGCGATCGCCGGCGACGTCGTCGTGAGCGCTACTTCGCGGGTTGCTGCGTGAACCGCTCGGCGGACTCGACGATGATCCGGCGTGCGGTCGCGGCGTCGTCCCAGCCCGTCGTGCTCGTGTGCTTGCCTTCGAGCGTCTTGTACGTCTCGAAGAAGTGCTGGATCTTGCGCAGCTGGTGCGAGAAGATCTGCGTGTAGTTGTGGACGTCGGCGTAGTCGGGCTCGCCCACCGGGACCGCGAGCACCTTGTCGTCCTCTTTCCCGTCGTCGATCATGCGCAGCAAGCCGATCGGCCGCGCGGCGACGAGGCAGCCGCTGAACGTCGGCTCGGACACGAGGATCAGCACGTCGAGCGGATCGTCGTCGAGCGCGAGGGTGCGCGGCGAGAAACCGTAGTCGCCGGGATAGAAGATCGGGGAGTGGAGCGCGCGGTCGAGCCGGAAGATGTCGAGCGCTTTGTCGTACTCGTACTTGTTCCGTGACCCGCTGGGGATCTCGACGATCACATTGATCTCGTCGGGCGCGCGATCGCCGAGCGGCAGATTGAGGCGGTTCTGGCGGGTGGCGAGGGTCACGGCGGTGAGCTTCCGCGCGCGCTGAGCGCGCGCCTACACCGCGTGCGCGGTCTGGTTCAATCGCGTCAGCGTCCACACGCCGTTCGTGCGGCGAAAGCGCGTCACGGATGCGGTCAAAAAGCGGACCTTTAGCTCCGTGTCACCCAGCAGCACGCGCAGCAGCGCGTGCAGCGGGCCGGCGTGCGTCGCGACCAGCGCGACGCCGTCATCGGCGACTTCGCCCGTGATCCGCTCCACCGCGCGCGCCACACGCTCGCACAGCGCGTCGAACGTCTCGCCGCCGCCCGGCGTGTATGCTTTCACCGCGGTCTCGTTCGTCGCGTCGAGCTGCGGGTTCGCGGCGAGGATCTGTTTCCACGTCAGCCCTTCCCAGTCGCCGAGCTGCATCTCGCGCCAATCAGCATCGAGTCGCAGCGCGACGTCGCGCGGCCCCAGCACGATACGCGCTGTTTCGGCCGCGCGCGAGAGATCGCTCGACACGGCCGCGTCGATCCGCTCGTTGCGAAGGATCGCGGCGAGGGCCGACGCTTGCGCGCGGCCCTCGTCGTCAAGCGGGACGTCGGTATGTCCTTGAAAGCGGTTGTCCGCGTTCCACGCCGTCCGCCCGTGGCGCACGCAGATGAGCTGCACGCGGAAGATATGATCGCCGGAGCTGCTACTTCCCTCCGTGCGAGACGAGCAAGTCCGACATGTCGTTGGCGTGCTCTTCTTCCACGGCGAGGATCTCTTCGAGCATGATGCGCGTCGTCGAGTCCTTCTCGCCGAAGAAGTGGATCAGCTCACGGTAGTGCTCGATCGCGATGCGCTCGGCGATCAAGTTCTCCTTGATCATGCCGACCAGATCGAGATCGGTCTTGCCGTACTGCGAAGCCGAGCGCGTCGCAAGCCCCTCGGGATCGAAGTTGGGCGTGCCGCCGAGCTGGTTGATGCGCTCGGCGATGCGCGCGGCGTGACCGCGCTCTTCATCGGCGTGCTGCGCGAACTCGTCCTTCGGCCCTTGGCTCGAGATGCCGGTCGCGGCGATGCTGTGCATCGTGTACCGCAGCACGCAGACGATCTCGGTGGCGAGTGCGTTCTGGAGCAGCTCGATCGCCTGTTTGGGATCGAGCCCGTAGTCTTGCGTGAGCGCGCCCTTGTCGATCTGCTCGCGGGCGCGGCGGCGCAGCTCTTGGACGTCGGTCAGGAACGGCTGCTCGGTATTGGTCGTGGTCACAACGCGGTTTCTCCCGGTTCTGTGGAACGGTCAGATCGGAACTGTACCCGCCCAGCGCCCGCCCCAGGCAAGGGGGCACCCTATCGGCGCCGGAACTTCGACGGCATGGAACCCAACGGCCGCGTGGCGATCCGCAAGATGTACAAGCTCTACATCAACGGTGCGTTCGCGCGCAGCGAGTCGGGGCGCAGCGACCAGATCGACGGCGAGAACGTGGCGCACGCCTCGCGCAAGGACGTGCGCGACGCCGTCGTGGCCGCCCGCACGGCATTCGAGAAATGGGCCGGCCAGTCGCCGGCGCTGCGCGGGCTGGTGCTTTACCGGCTGGCCGAGATGATGGAGGCCCGCAAAGCCGAGCTCGCCGCCCAGCTCGTCGCCGGCGGCACCGCCGACGACGCCGAGGCCGGGCGCGAGGTCACGGCCGCGATCGACCGGACCGTGTGGTACGCGGGCTGGTGCGACAAATATCTGGCGCTGGCGTCGACGCGCAATCCGGTCGGCGGCCCGCACTTCAACTTCTCCACCCCCGAGCCGACCGGAATCGTCGCCTTGCTGGCGCCCGACGAGCCCGCGCTGCTGGGCCTCGTGACCGCGGTGCTCCCGGCGCTGGTGAGCGGCAACGCGGTCGTCGTCGTGGCGGGCGAGCGCGATCCGCGCACCGCCGTCGTCTTCGCGGAATGCCTCGCGACGAGCGACCTCCCCGCCGGCGCGTGCAACGTGCTCACGGGCACGCGCGCGGAGCTCGCGCCCGTGCTCGCAGGCCACATGGACGTCAACGCGCTGGGCGCGTTCGGTCTGGACGCGGCGATCGAGAAAAAACTGGGCGAGCTCGCCGCCGAGAACGTCAAGCGCACCCACTTCGAAGACGCGCCGCCCCGCGCCGCGTGGTTCGCTGGCGGCTACGACGAGCTGCAGCGCGTGCTCGCGTTCACCGAGCTCAAGACGATCTGGCATCCCGCGAAGATCTGATTCGGTTCGGCGGGACCGCGCCCGCGGGAGTGTGAATCAGGGGCCTTCGACGAGCTCAGGACGAGCTCGGCCGCGGAGAGGTGGCAGAGCGGTTGAATGCACTCGCTTGGAAAGCGAGCATACGGTAAAACGTATCGGGAGTTCGAATCTCCCCCTCTCCGCCAATCTATGCCGCGCCGGCTTTGCGTTTCACGAAGAGCCCTAGGACGGCAGCGATGGGGACCAGCAAGGCGCTGATCGTACCGCCGACCTTGAGCCAATCGTCGAGCGTGAGCGAGTCCGTCACGTTCACCTGCGCGCTCGTCTGGTACGCGATCGGGTCGACGTCGATACCGCTACCCTGGTACTTGAGCAGCAGATGCAATGCTTTGTCGCCCGCGCTCGTGCAGTCGCTGACGGTCCAGAACCACACGAACGAGTCGATCGTTTGATTCGTCGGTTTCGCCGGCGGACTAGTCAAAGGCGTCACCGTGCAATCGGTCATGGTGAGGACCGGCTCGAGCGTTCCGGAGGCCTCGTCGGCGAGGACCGACTTATCTGCGTTGGCGGGGCCGGACTTCAGCGTGAGGATCACCGTGAGGGCGTCGCTGCGGCGCACCTTCCGCTGGAACGTCATCGCGGCATCGACGACGCGATGTTCGACCATGAATTCGTGACCCGAACCTTCCCAGTCCGGCGCTGAATTGCGATGAAGGTTGAAGTATAGGAACGCCGCGACACTGAGAGCTGCGAACGACCCGGCGGCAATGAAGAACGTGCGACGATACACCAGCAACTCGCTTTCACGTACGGAACGTGCCGGACCAGCTACGTTCCTGGCGTCGTCTCCTTTCGGCGTTGCGTGACGGTAGACCTGCTGGGCAGACCTACCGCTCTCTGTGTCCGCTGGTCGGCGCGGTCGCCGAGGCGTTGCCTGCCCTCGCATCTCTAACGCGGGACGGGCTTTTCGCCGAACGTACGGTCAGTGCAGCAACAGGGGCTTGTCCCGGCTGGGGACGTTCGGCCAGGAGGGGTTGGGCTCGGCACGGAGGCTGTCGTGGTTGCGGATGCCGGGGGCGAGCTCGAGTCGCGGCGTGATGCGCGGGTTCGTGAGGTTGCCGTGCAGACGGGTGCCGCGATCGAGCGTTTGCGTTCGGCGTCGAATCGGCTTACCGCGAATGCCATTGCGCAGACGTCGGCTATCGTCGAGATTGCTCGGACTGCGCGGGCTTCTACCGAGCGCGTTCGGGGCGCCGGGCGCACCGTTGCCGATGCGCGCGCGCGCACCACGGAAGCCGACCATCAGCTGAGCTCCGCGGGGCGCGGGATCGAAGAGCTCACGATGTCGTCGAGCGAGCTCGCGTCGGTAACGAAGAGCGCGCTCGCGTCGATCGGCGAGCTGCTCGCGCTCACCGAGAAGATCAACGGCATCGTCGACTTCGTGCGCGAGGTGTCCGAGCGTACCAATTTGCTCGCGCTCAACGCGAAGATCGAAGCGGCGCGCGCCGGCGAGCACGGCCGCGGTTTCGCCGTCGTCGCGGGCGAAGTCGGGAAGCTCGCGGCGTCGACGCGCGAAGCGACCCGCGACATGGACGAGCTGCTGCGCCAGATCGCCGCGCGCGGCGCGTCGACGAGCGCGTTCGGCGCGTCGCTCGACGACGCGGTAGCCGGCAGCGAACGCTCCGCCGGCGGTGCGCGCTCGGCGCTGGGCGCGATCTCGAGCGCGGTCGCCGACGTCGTCGCGACGTTCGCGGACGTCGAGCGGCTCGTCGACAGCGAGATCGCCGCCGCCGACCAGTACGGCTCGGCCGCCGGCTCGCTGCTGCGCAGCGTGCGCGAGCACTTCGCCGACACCGCCGAGACGCAGATGTGGACCGGCAACGTCGAGTTCCAGAGCCACGAGCTCGCCGCGCTGAACCAACGCCGCCATGCCACGGTGGTGACGACGAACACGGTCGTGCGCACGCTGCGCGTGGGCTGCGCGGTGGCACCGGAGTCGTTGCCGGCGCGCATGCTGGGCGAATTCAAGCGCCACGTGGAGCTACTCTCGGACGCGCAGTTGCGCGTCGAGCTGGTCATCCCGTACGAGAAGCGGCAGACGCAGCTCCTGATCGACCTGCGCACCGGCGACCTCGCGCTCGGCTCGTTGAACGCATCGCTCGTCGGCAGCTTGCTGCCGGCCGCGCAGCTGTTCGAGCTTCCCTACCTGTTCCGCTCGCGCCGGCACGCGTTCGCGATGTTCGACGGCGCGTACGGCCGTGCACTCCTGGCCCGCGGCGCGAGCGTCGGCTTGACGTTCCTCGGCTTTTGCGAGAACGGCGTGCGCCACTACACCAACGACGTGCGCGAGCTGCGCGTGGCCGACGACATTCGCGACTTGCGCATGCGCACGCTCGACGGCCCGGTGTACCTCTACGTCGCCAGCGCGCTCGACGTGACGCCGTACCCGATGCCGATCGGCAAGGTCTTCGACGCGCTGCGCGAGCGTCGCGTCGACGGCCAGGACAATCCCCTGCCGACGATCGCGAGCACGAAGTTTTACGAGCATCAGCGCTTTCTCACGCTGACCGCGCACACGTACACGCCCCAGATCCTCGTCGCGAACCCCGAGCTGCTCGCTTCGCTAGGCGACCGGCGTGCGATCGTCGAGAAGGCCGCCGAGCGCGCGATCGCGTGGCAGCGCGAGAACGCGGCGAAGTTCGACGCGGAAGCGCTCGCGCAACTACGCCGCCACATGAAGGTGACCACGCTCGACGACGCGGAGCGGCAGACGTTCGTGCGCGCTACCGCGCCGGTGTACGAGCGCGCCGCCGACTTGGTCGGCGAGTCCGAGCTTGCGGCGATCCGCAACGCCGCGAACGCCGCGGGCACGGGCATGACGGGCACGTCCAGCTGGACCTAGCGCGATTTCGGGACGAACGTACGGCTAGCGCGGCGGCACCGGTATGCGAGATGGTAGCACCGATGAGATTACCGGGAAGCCTCGCGCGCGCAGCGGTCGCTGCGCTGTCCGTGTTGACCCTCGCCGCGTGCCACGGAAACGATTCGATCGCCTGTGTCCCGCCGCCGATCTCCAGCCCGGCGCCCGTCGTCATCCCGACACTGGTCTCGCCGGCCGCCGGAGCGACCGGAGTTTCGACGGGCCCGCTGGACGTTACCATCGGCAACGCCGCGGGTGCAGAATTGCTCTACCTTCATGACCCGGCGGAAATTTTGTCGGCTCGACCAATTTCCGCCAGGCAAATCCGCCGTCCAACGACGTCCGGATCGGAACGTTCGCGCAGCTCGCGTCCCAGACCACGTATCAGGTCTATGCGAACGTGATCGTGTTCAGCACGACCTTCAACCCGTGCGGAATCAACCCCGCTCTCTCGGCTTCGGAACCCCGGCTGCTCGGCAGCTTCACGACACGCTGAGCGCCGGGCTCAGCGCCGCAGTAACGGCAGCACGCGCGCCGCGGGCAAGTTGAAGTAGGTCACGCCCGCGCGGCCGGTGACGTCGTGCGCGCTGAACAGCGCGTCGTCGATCGCCGCCTCGGTCGCGTCGGCCGTTGCGGCGAACAGCGCGTCGACGCGGTCGTCGTCGCTCTCGAGGGGCGGGCCCGTGATCCCGCCGGCGCGCGGATAGACGTGCGTCGTCGAGAACGCGATGAAGAGGTCGCCGCTCGACACGTGCGACGTCGCGCCGGTGCGCGCGAGCCCGAGCCCCGCGCGTTTGGCGATGTCGTGCAAACGGTTGTGGTCGAGCGGCGCATCGGTCGCGACGACGATGATGATGCTGCCGTCGGCTGCGCGCCCGCGTTCCGGCGCGACGTAGCCCGCCGTTCGCGGATAGATCGGCAGCAGCTCCTTCGCAAAGGCACGTCCCACGGGCACGCCATCGATGCGCAATTCTGCGCGCGACCCGGTGTTCGCGTTGACGAGCACGCCGACGGTGTAGCCGCCCAGCGCCTTCGGCAGGACGCGCGACGCCGAACCGATCCCGGCTGCGAACCCGAACGCGCGCATCCCGGTTCCCGCGCCGACGTTCCCGCGCGCGAAGTCACCCGGCTTCGCGGCGTCCAGCATCGCGACGACGTCTTCTGCGTGCACGTGGCGGCCTTGGATGTCGTTGATGCCTTGGTCGTCGCACTCGGCGACCACCGGCAGCGGCACGTCCTCGCGCACCCCGATCTGCGGGTGCTTGCCGATCAGCCACGACACGACGCCGTCGTCGACCCGGCCGACGTTCAGCGTGTTCGTCAGCACGATCGGCACTTCGAGGAAGCCGGACTGGTTCACCCAGTGTGCGCCCGTCATCTCGCCGTTCCCGTTGAGGTCGAACGTCGCGGCGGCGACGCGCTGGTTCCACACGTCGTCGCCGGCGATGATCCCCGTCGCTCCGGTCCGCACGCTCGTCCCTTCGACCTTCGTCACGTGCCCGACGCGCACGCCGGCCACGTCGGTGATGCCGTCCACGGCGCCCGGTGAGAACGTGCCGATCGGTACCGGCGTGCGCGCGGCGGCCGGAACGCCGCAGCAGACGAGCGCCGCGATCAGCGCGAGAACGTGTCGCATCGGCACGACGTTTGCCGCCGCAAGCGGCGTCTCCGCTCGCGAGGTGACGAACGCTATCCGACGGCGACGGGCGCGCTCGCATCGCGCCGCTGCGACTCGTACGCCGTGCGCAGCGATTCGAGCCGTTCCGGTTCGATACGGCGGCCGGCGTTCGGCCCGTTCGCGATCGCTTCGGCGAAGAGGCGTTCGGGGAGCGTATCGTCGTCCGGCGTCCAGCCGAGCCGCGCGTTGATCGTGCGCTTGCGCTGCCACGTGCGCTGCGCGGCCGCGCGCAGGCCGGCGGCGTCGAGCGGGATGCCGCTGACCGCGCTCCACAGCGCCGCGGCTTCCGTGTCGAAGTCCTCGAAGCAGTCGCGCACGAACTTGCACAGCACTAGGCTGTCCCATGCGATCGCGCGGTCCTCGGCTTCGATCGCGTCGCGCGCGCGCGCGCCGTCGCTCGGATCGGCGGACGGATCGCGCAGATCCTTGTCGTACGTCGCCGCGCGGTTGTGGCAGGCGCCGCGCGTGCACGTCGCGAGGCCGAGCGCGTACGTGGGCAGCGCGCGCGGCTCGTAGCCGGGCAGCTCCAGACCCTTGCAGTGCATCGCGAAGCGCGCAGCGCCGCCGCCGATTCGCGCGGCGGCCGCCCGCACGCCGCCGGCGAGGACATCCCCCAAGCCGCGCCGTGCTGCGATCGCCTCGATCGCCGGCAGCAGCACCGCTGCGTTGCCGAAGCGCAGTTCCGTGCCGAACGCGTCGCTCGCGACCAGGCCGTGCTGCGCGCACTCCATCGCGAACGCGATCGCCGAGCCGGTCGAGATCGTGTCGAGGCCGAGCGCGTCGCAGCGCGCGATCGCGTCGAGCACGGCGTCGAGGTCGTCGACGCCGCAGTTCGGGCCGAACGCCCACACCGACTCGTACTCGCTGGCGGCAGCGGTGCGCCGGTCGCGGTCCTTGCGCACGTAGAGGTGCTCGCACTGCACCGGACAGCCCGCGCAACCCGCGCGCAGCTCGAGATACGTGCCGGTCGATTCGCGCGCGCGCTCCGGCGTGACGTTCTCCGCGCCCGCGAACGTCGCGGCGGTGAAGTTGCGCGTCGGCAGCTGACCCATGCGCTGCAGCACGCGCAGGTTCGCGCTCGTGCCGAGCACGCGGTACTTCGCCGTCTTCGGCCCCAGCGCGCGCTCGCGCAACGTCGCCGACAGCCGCGCCGTGGCCGCCGGATCCGCGATGCCCACCTCGCCGCGCCCGCGCAGCGCGACCGCCTTGAGCCGCTTCGCGCCAAACACCGCGCCGGTGCCGCCGCGCCCCGCTTGGCGGCCGTCGTTCTCGACCGCCGCGTAGCGCACGCCGCGCTCGCCCGCGACGCCGATCGCGCACACGCGCAGCGAACGGTCGCCGTACGACTCGCGCAGCGCCTTCGTCGTCTCGCGCGCGGACAGGCCCGCGAGCGCCGACGCGTCTTCGAAGCGCACGGCGTCGCCGTCGATCGCGAGCGTCGTCCACGCGTCCGCGGTGCCGGTGATGACGATCGCCGCCAGACCGCAGCGCCGCAGCACCGCGGAGAAATGGCTCGACGACAGGCCCTCGTTGAGCAAGCCGGTCAGCGGCGAGATCGTCGCGAGCGCGTGCTTGTTCGCGGCCGGCACCGGCGTCGATGCGAACGGCCCCGCGGCAAAGACGATCGGGTTGCTCGCGCCAAGCGGGTCGAGCGGACCGCGCACGCGCTCCTCGATCAGCCGCACCGCGAGCGCGACGCCGCCGAGCGCGTCGGCAAACACGTCGTCGCCCAGCGCGCTGCGGCGCGCGGTGCGCGCGGAGAGGTCGATCTCGAGCAGCTCGCGCGGGCCGGCGTACATCTATCCGCCGCTCGCGAGGAACAGGATGCAGGGGCGGTCTGCGTCTCCGAACGTCTCGCCGTCGCGCAGCGCGCGGCGGCCGTCGAGCAGCAGCAGATTCGGTTCGACGAGCGCGTCGGACGCCGGCGCGATGACGTCGGGGATCAGCGCCGGCACCGCGTCGCCGAGCGCGCGCAGGAAGTCGCGCAGCGCGACCGGCTCGTCGAGCGCGAGCTCGACGTACGACACGCCCGCGAGCGCGCGCGCCATCCCGAACAGCTCAACCTTCATATCGAAGCCACCGGCTCGGCGTCCACGATGCGGACGTCGCCCGCGTGCGCGCAATCGTAACCGCCGAGCGCCTCGACCTCCGCGCGGAACGCCGGCTCGCGCAAGATCGCGATCAGCCGCGCGATGCGCGCCTCGCCGAGCGAGCGTTCGGGCAATGCGAGGTCGTACGGCTCCCACGCGACCGAGATGAAATCGAGGTCGAACGCGCGCGCCGCGGCGCGAATCGCCAGCCCCGCGTCCGCGTTGCCGTTCGCGACGAGTTGCGCGACCGCGAGGTGCGAGAACTCCATCCGGTCGTAGCCCACGATCGCATTCGGCGCGATTCCGGCCCGCGCCAGCAGCACGTCGAGCAGGATGCGCGTGCCGGCATCGGATTGGCGGTTGACGTAGCGGGCGCGCGTTCGCACGACGTCCGCGAGCGACGCGATGCCCAGCGGGTTGCCGCGCGCGAGAACCAACCCTTGCTCGCGCTCCGCGAGCCGCACCAGCGCGACCGGTTCGCGAGGTCCGTAGCGGCGCACCGCGACGTCGTTGTACGCGGACGTCTCGGGATCGAGAACATGCGTGCCGGCGAGGTGCGCGGAGCGCTCGCGCAGCGCAACGAGGCCTGCGATGCTGCCGACGTGCGCCGACACGAGCTCGACCCCGTCGGCGGCGAGGCGGCCGGCGAGCAGGTCGAGCGCGACGTCGTGGCTGCCGACGGCGAGCAGCGTGCGCTCGATCTGCGCGAGCGGGCGCAGCGCGCGCGCGGCGACGCGGCTTCCGGCGCGCGCGCCTTCGCTGAAGCGCGGGATCGTGACCAGCACGTTGGCGCGCGAGAGCGACGTGATCACGCCGGCGCCGCGGCGCAGCGGCGTCGCGACGAGCCTACCGTCGACGCGCGCCGCGACCGCGCGCACGTACTCGTCTTCACCCAACGGCGAGAACAGCTTGCGCGTGAGCTCGACCTCGATCTCGCGCGGCTCGGGCGCGTCGCGGTGCCCAAGCCGTTCCAAGAGCGGTCGCAGGAACAGGTCGGCGCAAATCGCAGCGCTCACCGGATAGCCGGGGATGCCGAGCAGCGGAACAGCCGCGTCGCGCGCGACCGCGAGCACGAGCGGATGCCCCGGCCGGATCGCGACACCGTGCACGACGACGTCGCCGAACGTCGCGAACACGCGCGCGGTGTAGTCGTCGCGCCCCGCCGACGAACCGGCGTTGACGACGACGACGTCGGCCGCGGCGATCGCATCGCGCACCGCCGCCACGAGCGCTTCTTCTTCATCCGGCACGCGCAGCGCGAGCGCGACCTCACCGCCGTACGAGCGCACGCACGCGCGCAGCAGTACACCGTTCGAGTCGACGGTGGCGCCCGGAATGGGCGCGTCGGTCGTCACGTCGACCAGCTCGTCACCCGTCGTGATCACCGCGACGCGCGGCCGGCGCACCACCTCGACCGCCGCGACGCCGGCGGTCGCGCACGCCGCGAGGTCGGCGACACCGAGCCGCCGTAGCGCGGGGACGACGACCTCGCTTGCCACCACGTCCTCGCCGATGGCGCGCACGTGCTGGAACGGCGCAGCGGCCGCGCGCACCGCGACGCGTTCGTTCGCGTGCGGTTCGACCTGCTCGATCGGGATCACCGCGTCGAAACCGTCCGGCAGCGGGTCGCCGGTATCGACGACGACCGCGTCGGTGCCGACTACGAGCTCGACGGGTGCCGTCTCAAGAGCGCCCGCCGTGCGCGCCGCGACGACGGCGATCCCGTCCATCGCGCACGCATGATAATGCGGCGACGACAACCGCGCAATCACCGGTCGCGCGGTAACGCGATCCAGCGCGTCGTCGAGCACCAGCGTCTCGGTGGCGTCGTTGCGCAGGCCCGCCGCGGCGAGCGCGCCGTCGAAACGTTCGCGCGCGCGTTCGAGCGGAACGTCGTGCAGGAAGACGGTTCGTTCGCTCACGGCACCACCACGCGGACGGTTTCGCCAGCGGCGAGGCCGCTGCGGTCGAGCGGTACCGCGATCAGCGCGTCGGCGCGGATCAGCGTGAAGATCAGGTTCGAGGCGCCGAACACCGGCGTCGCGTGCAGCGCGCCGTTCGCATCGCGCGCGAGCGTGCACGGGACGAAGTCCTCGCGCCCGGGGCGCGACGGCAGCGGCACGTCGAGCACCGCGCTCGTCTCGCGCTCGTCGCCCATAGCCTGCCCTGAGCCTGTCGAAGGGTCCGCGTCGACGTCTTCCCCGGCGAGCAGGCGCACCAGCGGCCGCACGATGCGCCACGCCACCACCAGCGCGCTGGCGGGATTTCCCGGTAGCCCGACGACCGGCGTGCCGTCACAGATCGCGAGCACCGTCGGCTTGCCGGGCTTGATCGCGATGCCGTGCACCAGCACGCCGGGCGATCCGAGCCGCGCCACGACGTGCGCCGTGAGATCCCGCACCGACACCGACGAACCCGCCGACAGCACGACGGCGTCCGCATCGCCGAGCGCTGCGCGCAACACGCGTTCCAGCTCGGCCGCGTCGTCGCGCACGATGCCGTGCGAGACCGCGACACCGCCGGCTTGCGTGACGACCGCCGCGACCGTCGTGCCGTTCACGTCGCGCACCTGGGCCGGCCCCGGCGTCGCGCCCGCGGCGACGATCTCGTCGCCGGTCGACACGATCGCGATCCGCGGTCGCGCCCGCACCACGACCCGAGTCACGCCCAGCGCCGCCAGCCCGCCCAGATCGGCGGCGCGCAGCCGCCGCCCCGCCGGGACGGCCACCGCGCCGATCCGAACGTCCTCGCCGACCGTGAGCACGTTCTCGCCGACGGCCGCCGCGTCGAGCACCTCGACCTCGGCCCCGCCGGTGGCGGCCGAGGGATGGAGGTTGGTGTCCTCGACCATCACCACGGCGTCGGCGCCCGGCGGGATCATTGCGCCGGTGTGCGTCCGCACGGCTTCCCGAAGGCCGACCCGCACCGCCGGAACCACCGCGGTCGGGACGTCGTCCACCAGCCGGAGGTAGGCCGGTGACTGCTCCGATGCGCCGTGCGTGTCGGCGGCGCGGACCGCGTAGCCGTCCATCGTCGAGCGGGCGAACGACGGCAGGGTCTCGCCGGCCACCACGTCCGCAGCGAGCACGCGACCGAGCGCTGCGTCGAGCGCTACGGTTTCCGTGCGGCCGATGCGGGAACAACCGCGGCCGAACGCCGCGAACGCGTCCGCGGGCGGCAGCACCGTGAAGAGCTCGTTCATACGAGGCGAGCCACCGCTACCAAGCGAATCACGGACCTCTTCCCCCGGTCGCACCGAGGAGCACGCCGATTCTCACGTTACCGCACCCTTCGCAGTCCTTCGACGAACATCTGTCCAGCCTCGGCTTGGGCGGCGTCGGGACGGTGTACCGCAACCAGAGCACGGCTCAGCTGTACGAGCACGCCCTGGCCCGGCGCGAGGCAATCCTCGGGGCGGACGGCCAGCTCGTGGTCGAGACCGGCAAGCACACGGGCCGTTCGCCCAACGACAAGTTCTTCGTGCGCGAGCCCGGTAGCGAGACGCACATCGACTGGACCGTCAACAAAGAGATCGACGCGGCGGCGTTCGACGCGCTGCTCGCGCGCACCGGGACCTACTTGAACGGTAAGGACGTGTTCGCGCTGGACTGCTACGTCGGCGCCGACGCGCGCTACCGGCTGCCGGTGCGCATCGTCACCGAGTACGCGTGGCAGAGCCTGTTCGCGCGCGACCTCTTCATCGACACCGCCGACGGCGATCCCTCGACAAGCTCGGGACAGGCTCCCGAGTTCTCGCCGGAGTTCACGGTGATCGACGCCGCCCTTTTCGACGCCGATCCCGCCCGCGACAAAACGAACTCCTCGACGTTCATCATCGTCAACTTCGCGCGCAAGATCATCCTGATCGGCGGGACGCGCTACGCGGGCGAGATCAAGAAGTCCGTGTTCACGGTGATGAACTATCTGATGCCGCTGCGCGACGTGCTGTCGATGCACTGCTCCGCGAACGTCGGGCAGGACGGCGCCGTCGCGATCTTCTTCGGCTTGTCGGGCACGGGCAAGACGACACTTTCCGCCGACGCGAGTCGCCCGCTGATCGGCGACGACGAGCACGGCTGGTCGGCTGACGGGGTGTTCAACCTCGAAGGCGGCTGCTACGCAAAGGCCATCAAGCTCTCGAAGGATGCGGAGCCGGAGATCTGGGAAGCGTCGCACCGGTTCGGCACGGTGCTCGAGAACGTGGTCATCGACCCGCAGACGCGTCAGCTCGATCTCGATTCGCAAGCGCTCACCGAGAACACGCGTGCCGCCTATCCCGTGGACTTCCTGCCGAACTTCGTCAAGAGCGGCATGGCCGGGCATCCGAAGACGATCATCATGCTCACCGCCGACGCGTTCGGCGTGCTGCCGCCGATCGCAAAGCTCACGCCCGAACAGGCGATGTACCACTTCCTTTCTGGTTACACCGCGAAGGTCGCCGGCACCGAGCGCGGTATCACCGAACCGACCGCGACGTTCTCGACGTGCTTCGGCGCGCCGTTCATGGTGCATCATCCGACCGTGTACGCGAACCTGCTCGGCGCGCGCATCGCGGCGCACGAAGCGAGTTGCTGGCTCGTGAACACCGGCTGGACCGGCGGCGGCTACGGCGTCGGCAAGCGCATGAAGATCGCGTACACGCGCGCGATGGTGAACGCCGCGATCGACGGCCGCCTCGCGAGCGCGGCGTTCGAGCCCGAGCCGTTCTTCGGTTTGTCGATCCCGACCGCGGTCCCCGACGTGCCGACCGACGTGCTCAACCCGCGCAACGCGTGGGCCGACGCCGCGGCGTACGACGTGCAAGCAAAGAAACTCGCGACGCTTTTCGAGGACAATTTCAAACGCTTCGAAGCGCACGCGTCCCCGGGGCTGCTGGCGGTAGCGATCAAAGCGCGCTAGCGTTCAAAGCGCTGGTAAGACCCTATCCGATCGAGGGGTATTTTGGGCCGATAGTCCCGGTTCACGGGAACAGCCGTTACCTCCGGAAAAGTGCAGAGGACGGACGCATACCGTGCGCCCGCTCTCTCGAATTTTGCGCTCGTTTTCTCGCTTTGATAGGAGGGGTGTCTGTGAAGGCATCTTTTTCAGCCCTAACCGGACTCGCCTTCGCTGCAATGCTGGGCACCGCGGCGCTTTCGGGGTGCGGTGGCGGCGGCAGCTCGTCGAACGCCGTCCCCGCGGCGTCCACGACGACCGTGCAGACGCCGACCAGCGGCAGCGTTTCGATCGGCTCGCTCGATCTCAATCAGCCCGCCAGCTCCGTCGCGGTCAACCTCACCAGCACCACCCCGGCGGGACCGACCGTCGACGTCCGGGATGCTTCGACCGCCGCCGTCAACTCGGCCGGCGGCGTCGGCATGCCCACGTTCAGCGACGCGGTGCAGCACGCGTTCAAGGGTTCGTTGGGCCCGGGCGCGTCCAGCTCGAGCGCGCATCGCGCGGCTAAAGAGGTCGCCGTCAACTCGCCGTTCGACCTCATCAACCACGGCGGCCCGGTGCTGGGCAGCGTCGTTTCGCACGATCTGTTCCTCAACTGCCAAGCCGCGTGCCGCCAGGGTGAAGGGTTCTTCCCGGGCGTGTTCCTCGCGGACTTGAATCAGGATCAGTTCGTGACCCTGCTCTACCAATACCGCACGAGCCCCGGCGTCGTCCTCGGCTCGCCGATCGGCTCGTATACGAAGGGCCTGGGCGGCGACCTGACCGCGACCTACGCCTCGCCGCGTCCGGGTTCGACGAACCCATACTTCGGTGAGCTCGCCATCTGGTTGCAAGTGCTCAACGCGGCCGGTCCGCCCGGGCAGCCGACGGCCCTCGGCGGCGGCGGGCTCAGCCACATCTATCACGTGTTCTTGCCGAAGAACGTCGACACGTGTATGGAAAACCCGCCCGGACAACCAGGCACGTCGTGCTACTCGCCGGACAATGGTTCCACGTTCGTGTTCTGCGCGTACCACGGTGCGTTCACCGCGACCAGCGGCAACCAGCGCCAGACGTACTTGTACAGCGTCGAGCCGTACCAAGACGTCAACGGCTGCCGCAATCAAGTCCACAACCAGCCGCTGCCGAATGCGGTCTCGCCCGGTGTCGATCCGGCGGATCCAGGCTACTCGACGCTCTCGCATGAGCTGTTCGAAGCGATCACCGATCCGCTGCTCAACGCGTGGTTCAACAACCTCACCGGCGAGGAGATCGGCGACCTCTGCGCGGACTTCGACAACTTCGTCACGGTGAACCACAACAAGTACGTGCTGCAATCGGAGTACTCCGACGTTCGACACCTGTGCGTGTCGGCGAACCTCACGAGCTCGTCGTCGGACAACCTCTAGCGAGCGAACCTAGCGACCGATCGAAGGTCGAGAAGCGAGCCCCGGGCGGGTGCCGGGGCTCGCTTTTTTCTTTGCGCGAGCGGCACGGGCGGCGTGCTGCTGCCGCACTATTCCGCGCTCAAGGTCGCCGAGCAGTTCCGCCTGCTCGACGCGCTCGCGCCGGGCCGCATCGATCTGGGCATCGGGCGCGCACCGGGTGGCTCGCAGCGCGTGTCGGCGGCGCTGGAGTCGCGCGAGGTCGTGCAGTTTCCGCACGTCTTGCAATCCGAGTACTCCGACCTGCATCACCTTTGCGTCTCCGCCAACCTGGCGGGTCCGCAGCAGACGCCGGCGCAGGGCCCCTTCTAAACCTCCTACGAACCAAACCCCGCAGCGAGCCCCGGCGGACGACCGCCGGGGTTCGCTTTTTTCATAGGAACGGGCTCCGCGGCACGAGTATAGGCCGGGCATGGCGGGCCGTTGGACGCATTTTCTGCACGTGCGAAAGACGGGCGGTAGCGCGGTCGGTCATGCGCTCGCCCCGGTCGCACAGTCGCACCGAATCGCGATCCACGGCCACGCGACGCGGCTTGCCGACGTCCCGCAGGACGACGACGTCTTTTTCTTCCTCAGGGATCCGGTCGAGCGGTACATGAGCGGATTCAACAGCCGCTTGCGCCGCGGTCGCCCGCTGCGCGATCTCATCTGGACCGCAGGCGAAGAGCGAGCATTCGCTCAATTCCAGAGCCCGAACGCGCTCGGGGAGGCGCTCGGAGCGGCCGATCCCGAGCTTGCGGCGCAAGCGCGCTACGCGATGCGAAACATCAACCATGTGAGCTCGTCGTTCAGCGATTGGTTCACGCTGGACGAGATCGTCGCTCGCCGCGACCGCATCGTCTTGCTCGGCTTGCAGCGCAGCCTCGACACCGATTTCGCGTTCGTCAAGCGCCGGCTCGGCATCCCGGACGACGTCGGGCTGCCCGCGGATCCCGTTCACGCGCACCGTACGCCGTCCGGATACGAGACCACGCTCTCGCCGGCGGCGCACGCCAACATCGCGGCCTGGTATGCCGCCGACATCGACTTCTTCGCGGAATACGTGCGTCTTCGCCAACGCTGGTTCGGGCGCGACGCGGTCGCGTGCCGCGAAGGTCTCGGGATACCGGCTCCGTATAGTGACGCGCTCACACCCGCCGTCAGCGCCATCGGGCAGTCGGAGAAGACATGAGCAACCCGCGAGTGATGTACGTCCTAGTACAATATCCGCAGCTATCTGAAACGTACATCCGCGCGGAGATCGCTGCGGTTCAAGCGGACGTCGACATCGCCGTCATCTCGATGATGGAAGCGGACTACGCGTACAAAGACTTCTTTCCGTTCAAGCTTCTCTCGACGCGCGCCGAGATTCAGAGCGAGATCGAACGGTTCCAACCGCACGTCTTGCATACGCACTGGCTCCACACGCAGCTGGAGCTCGTGATCGCCCTCGCTCGGGAGAACGGCATACCGTTCACGGTGCGCGCTCACTCGTTCGACACGCTGTTCGCTCCTCCGGCAGTACCGGGACCGATCGCGAGCGCCGTCGATGCTCTCAACAGCGACCTCTGCCTAGGCGTGCTCGCCCTGCCGTTTTCGGTGCAGAACCTTCTCGCCGCAGGCATCGAGGCGAGCAAGATCAAGGTGGTGCACCCGGCGGTTCAATACGCGAACTTTCTCGACCGAAGCCCGAACGGCGCGGCCGTGATGAACGTCGGCGCCTCGCTCCCGAAGAAGAAGTTCGAGGATTTCGTTGCGCTCGGCGCCTCGCTCCCCGACCTCGAGTTCAATCTCTACTCGATCGGTTATGGATCCCCCGCGCTCGAAGCGCTGAACGAAGCGCACGGCAGCCCGGTGCATCTCCGCCGGCCCGTCGAGCCCGGCGACATGCCGGCGGTCTATAAGAAACATCGCTGGCTGGTCGTGACGGCCTCGAAAGAGATGGGCACCGTCGGCTGGCCGCTCTGCATCGCAGAGGCGCAAGCCAGCGGCGTGGGCGTGTGCGTACCCAACCTCCGCGAGGATTTGAAAGACTATGTCGGCGCGAGCGGCTACTTCTACGACTCGCTCGACGAGGTCCGTGAGATCATCACGCGCCCCTATCCGGATTCCATGCGCGAAGCCGGCTTTGAACACGCGCGGCTGAGCGACATCGATGCGCACAAGGACGTGCTCACCGGTCTATGGCAGCTTGCTGTGGCTTCCGTACGGTAGCTTCGTACTCCGCGATCGCGCCGGCGAGTTGGCGAACATACATGGCGGCCAGCGCCAGCGGGGCCGCGACGGCGGTGTTCCCGAATCGCCAGACGGGGACGGGCGGCAACGGATCGTGCGTTACCCTCGAATCTTGGTGCGATCCCTCCGCGGCGGTATACGAAAGCGCGATTTCGTAGAGATCGTCAGAGGTCCATGCCGGATCTGATTCGAGCCTCTCGAAGAGGCGGCGCTGGTGCCACCCGTATCCCACGTCGGGTCCCATCGCGATGTAGGCGCCCCATCCCAGCAGCGCTTTGCTCTGAATCTGAACGAGGCTGCGAACCGGGAAGTGCGCGAGCGCCGCATGATGCAAGACGACTGCAGTGGCCTCGCCGTCGGCACCGTTCGTACTGTGATTGCCCTGGGCGATTGAAAAGGGGCCTCCCTGAGCGAATCCGCGCGAGATGACCGACTTGTAAAACGCCGGAGTCGATTCGACCGCACGCCTGTATGTGATCCGGTTGAGGATGCGCGGTTCGCTCTCGTCGTCGCATCTGGTGGGCACGTAGGAGACCCATGGCAGCAGCCCGTTTTCGTGCGGCGCAACGGCGGCGAGGGACTGCTCGAGCCCGTCTCGGTCGGCGACCTTGAGAAACTCGTCGGCGTCGAGGAGAAACAAGAAATCCCAGTCCGCTTCCGCCGCACACTGCCGTGCCGCACGAGTCATCGTCTCGCTTTGCCGCTTCGGCAATATCGGATCGTGCAGGATGGTGAGCGGCAGCCCTTCCGCGCGCAATGACTCCAGCACGGACAACGTGCCGTCGAAGGACGCGTTGTCGATCACCGTGAGCGCGTCGAGAAATCGTAAATTGTGTCGAACGAACTCCTCGATGACGTCGCCTTCGTTCTTGACGCGCGCCAATCCGTGGAGCTTCATGCCGCGAGGATCCATCGCTCCCTGGGTTTTGCACAGCTCACGTCGGCGTCGCGCATAAGGTTTGGGCGTCTACGCTTCGTGCACCGGAGCGTCCTTCCGCCGGTGCGCCGTACGGAACACGTCGCGAGGTGAGATCGATTTCTAAGCGAAATGCCAGGTTTGATGGAAGCGCAAGGCGCTGCGAACTCCGGCTCGTGTTTCATTCACGTCGGCGTCCACAAGACCGGCACGACCGCGATTCAACGGTTCCTTGCCGGGAACCCGGAAGCGCTCGGGCTCGCCGGACTGTATTACCCGCGTGCCGGGCGCCGGAGCGCCGACCTGCCCGGTCATCATAACATCGCGTCGGAGCTCCGGCATTCGCCGCGCTTCGACGTATCGGCAGGAACGCTCGCCGACGCGGTCGGTGAGATCGCGCGCGTTCGTCCGCCGCACGCGTGTCTGAGCTCCGAAAAGTTCGCGTCGCTGCACGAGCGCGAACGCGCGCTGATCAGCCTGCGCGACGCGGTCGCGGCGATCGGATACCACCCGCGAATCGTCGTCTACGTCCGCGCTCAGGAGGATTACGCGGAATCGCTCTATGCGGAGCTCGTCAAACACGGTTCGACGCGGTCGGTCTGGAGCTTTATCGGCGAGATCGTCGAGCGCGGCGCCGTCGCCGAAGGCGGTACGTCGTTTTGCTTCGAATACGGGCAGCTCATCGAAGACTTCGCGAACGTGTTCGGACGCGATGCTGTGGTCGTCCGCAGTTATCGCGACGACGGGGGCGCCGAAACGCTCGTTCACGATTTCTTGAGTGCCGTCGGCGTCGCCGCGCGAATACCACCGGCGGCGATCGTCGAGCCGACGGCCTACGAGAACCTGCGGACAACGACCGGCGCCGTCATCGTGCAGCTGTACGCGAACACTGCCGCGGAGCTCGGCGACGGGCGGTTCGGCGACGTCGGGACGGGGATCGTGGCGTGCGATCGCGTGGCCGCAAGTCAGTCGTTCATGCCGCTCGGGCGAACGGACCGGGAGCGCATCGTCGCTCGCTTCGCCGGCGACAACGCGCGGCTGATTCGGCTGTGGCACGTCGACTCGGCGACATTGGACCGGCAGGGCGGACCGTGCGACACCGAACCGGCGCGCCGCGCACGCGATCTGTTCGCGCATGCGGAAGCGATCAGGGCGGCGCGGGTGTCGGCTGCATCCGCGGGGAGCCCACGCGCCTTGTAGGCTCACGACGATGGGACTTTCGCTCGGCATCCTCGATCAATCACCCGTCTTGGCCGGAGCTCGGCCGCGCGATGCGATCCTCGAGACGCTCGCCCTCGCACGCGCCGCGGAGCGGCTCGGCTATCAGCGCTACTGGCTCGCCGAGCATCATGCGATGCAAGGGCTGGCCGATCCCGCGCCGGAGATCCTGCTCGCGCGCATCACCGCGGAGACCAGGTGCATGCGTGTCGGCACCGGCGGTATACTGCTGCCGCATTACTCCGCGCTCAAGGTCGCGGAGCAGTTTCGCCTGCTCGAAGCGCTCGCACCCGGGCGCATCGATCTCGGGATCGGCCGCGCGCCGGGCGGTTCGCAGCGCGTGTCGACCGCGCTGGAGTCGCGCGAGATCGCGCGCTTCCCGCGCCAAGTGCAGGACGTCGTCGGCTTCCTCGACGGTACACTGCCCGAGTCGCATCCCTCCGCGAAGCTGACCGCGATGCCGAGCGGCGAATCGTCACCCGAGGTATGGCTGCTCGGCTCGTCCGACTACAGCGCATCGCTCGCTGCCGAGCTGGGCCTGCCGTTCGCGTTCGCGCACTTCATCAGCGGCGACGCGACGGCGGTGACGCGCATGTACCGGCGGCACTTTCGGCCGTCGCCGCGGCTGCCGGAAGCGCGCGTGATCCTCTGCGTCGCGGCGCTTGCCGCTGAGACGCCCGAGGAAGCCGAAGAGCTCGCGGCGACGATCGATCTGTGGCGGCTGCGCATCCGGCGGGGCGTCGATCTGCCGGTACCGTCGCGCGCCGAAGCGCTCGCGTATCCGTACACCGCATACGATCGCGACGAGATCGCCTACAACCGCCAGCGGCTCGCGCTAGGTGCGCCGCGCGCGGTGCGCGACCGCCTCGAAGCGCTGGCCCACGCGCACGAAGCCGGCGAGGTGATGATCCTGACCATCACACCCGACTATGCGGCGCGCACGCGCTCCTACGAGCTCCTGGCGCACGCGTTCGCGCTGACGCCCGCGCTCGCGGAGGTCTGACCGTGGCGAACCGTCTGCCGGCAATCTTCTTCGGTCACGGCAACCCGATGAACGCGGTCGACGACAACGCGTTCACGCGCGCGTGGTCGGCGGTTGCGGCGCGCATCCCGCGCCCCCGCGCGATCCTCGCCGTCTCCGCGCATTGGTACCTGCCGGGGACCCACGTCACCGCGATGGCGCAGCCACGCACCATCCACGACTTCGGCGGCTTTCCGCGCGAGCTGTACGACGTGCGGTATCCCGCGCCCGGTGACCCCGCGCTCGCATCTCGCGTGCAAGACCTGCTCGCACCGGTCGTCGTCGGGCGCGACGCGCGCTGGGGACTGGACCACGGCACGTGGTCGGTGCTGGTGCACGCGTATCCCGATGCGGACGTTCCGGTCGTACAGCTCGCCATCGATGAGATGCAGCCGCCGGAAGTTCACTATGCGCTCGGCCGGCGGCTCGCGCCCCTGCGGGACGAGGGCGTGTTGATCGTCGGCAGCGGCAACGTCGTCCACAATCTGCACGCGTACGCGTGGGGCCGGCACGCGGTGCAGCAGTTCGACTGGGCGGGCCGGTTCGAGTCCCGCGCGCGCAAGCTGCTCGAAGCGCGCGATCACGGTCCGCTGATCGACTATGAGTCGATGGGTCGGGACGCCGTGCTGTCGGTCCCCACGCCGGAACACTATTTGCCGCTGCTTTACGTGATCGCGACGCAATGCGACGACGACCCAGCCACGTTCCCGGTCGAAGGCGGCGACGGCGGCTCGATCTCGATGCTCACCGTGCAGATCGGTTGACGGGTCAGATTCTTCGGATCGGGGATACTGACCGGCATGGAACGACGCGATTGGCTCGCATGGCACGACGCATACGACGAACCCGAGTCGTCGCTGGCGCGCCGGCTGGAGATCGTTCGGGGATACATTCGGGACGTGCTCGACATGCGGACCGGCACACCCACGCGCGTCATCAGCGCGTGCGCGGGCGAAGGGCGCGACATCATCGACGTGACCGTCGCGCATCCCGCACGTGAGGCCGTCGGGGCCTACCTCATCGAAGCGGCGCCGACGGTCGCCGCCGTTGCTCGAAGCACCGCCGCGCGATACGGCCTGCACGGCTTCACCATCGTCGAAGCGGACGCCGGGATCTCGAGCTTTTACGCCGCCGCGGTGCCCGCCGATTTGCTGCTCTTCTGCGGCGTCTTCGGATGGATCTCCGATACGGACCTGTTTCGCACGATCGATTTTCTGCCCCGGCTCGCCGCGCCGGGTGCAACGGTCATCTGGACGCTCCACCATCGAGAACCCGATCGTACGCGCGCGGCGCGTGCCCGCTTCCGCGCGGCGGGCTTCGCCGAGGTCGCGTTCGTGAAGCCCGCCCGTTCGGTGTCGAGCGTCGGCGTGAGCCGTCTGATGAGGCCGCCTCAGGAGTTTCAACGCGGAGTTCGGCTCTTCACGTTCGACGCCGGGGCAAACGAGACCGCAGGCTAGCCTCGGAGGCCGAGCGCTTTGAACAGCACGCGCTTGGGGCGCATGCCGTCGAACTCGCCGTAGTGCACGCGCTCCCACGAGCCGAGGTCGAGCCGTCCGGCGGTGACCGGCACGATCACTTGGTGGCCCAGCAGCATGCGCTTGAGGTGCGCGTCACCATTGTCCTCGCCGGTTTGGTGGTGCGCGTAGTCGAGTCCGGCGGGTGCGAGCTTCTCCACCCATTCGAGGATGTCGCGCCACAAGCCGGACTCGTGGTCGTTGACGAACACGCTC
>DASZBS010000057.1:0-69944 GCA_035943995.1 Candidatus Elarobacter sp.
TTTAGCGGTGGTGCCGGCGGTAGTATGCCTGGCGCCGCGCGGCTGCTGCGCGTTGCTCTGCGCGCTTCTGGCGCACCTTGTGATTGTAATTCGTGACGAGTACCGCGGCGGCCGCGCCGCCGATGATGATGTTGCGCGTGCTCGCCGCACCGTCGGCGAGAGCCGGCGCGATTGCGCCGAACGTCATCGTCGCGGCCAGGGCTGCTGCCGTCAGTGTCTTCTTCATAGGTTTACGATCGTACCCAAACCATGCGATCGATAACGCGAGCGCTTGCTACGCGGTCAACTCGACGAGGCGCAGCCTTGGGCGCTGCGCAGCCCGCAGCACCTCGGCGAACTGAGCAGGCGCTTGCGCGCGGCCGAGCCAGAAACCTTGGCCGTCGTCGCAGCCGATGTCGCGCACGAACGTGGCTTGGTCGTCGTTTTCGATGCCTTCGGCGACCACGCGCAGGCCGAACGCTTTGGCGATGTTCACGATCGAGACGACGATCGCGCGGTCGGACTCGTCTTCCGTGACGTCGCGCACGAACGTGCGGTCGATCTTAAGCATGGTGATCGGCAGACGCTTGAGGTGCGCGAGCGAGCTGTAGCCGATGCCGAAATCGTCCATCGCGATCTGGACGCCGAGCTCGCGCAGCCGTTCGAGCGCCGGCAGCGCCGCGTCGTCGAGCGCGGCCGTTTCGGTGACTTCCATGATCAGCGCGTGCGCCGGGATGCCGTGCTGGACCAGTGCGCTCGCGACGTGGCCGCCGAGGTCGTCCTCGCGCAGATCGCGCGCCGACAAGTTCACCGACATGCTCAGGTCGGGTGCGATCACGCGAAACTTCGCGAGCGCGGCGCACGCTTCGCGCAGCACCCAGCGGTCGATCTCGACGATCGACGACGACGCTTCCGCGATCGGGACGAAGACCTCCGGCGAGATCGTGCCGCGCGTGGGATGGTGCCAGCGCAGGAGCGCCTCACAGCCCACGATCTCGTTGCGCGCGAGGTCGACCAGCGGCTGATACTCCAGCTCGAACTCGCCGCGCGCGAGCGCCTCGCGCAGGTCGGCCTCGAGCGCGAAGCGTTCGGCGTCGATCGCCTGCAGCGAGCTCTCGTAGATCGCCAGGCTGCTGCCGCCGGCAGATTTCGCGCGGTACATCGCGGCGTCCGCGTGCGCGGTGAGCGCCTCAGCGTCGTGCCCGTGATCGGGGAACACCGCGGCACCCACGCTGACGCCGACGTACACCGTGCGCTCGGGCAAGCGGATCGGGGCGGACAGCGTCTGGATGATTCGCTGCGACAAGAACTCGATGTCGGCCATGCCGGCGATCCCGGACAGCAGGATCACGAACTCGTCGCCGCCGGGGCGCGCGATGAAGTCCGCGCCGCGCACGCACTTCTGCAGGCGCGAAGCGACTTCGCGCAGCACCGCGTCGCCCGCGCCGTGGCCCATCGTGTCGTTGATCGCTTTGAAGCGGTCGAGGTCGAGGAAGAGCAGGGCGAAGCGGCTGCCGTCCTCGCGCGCCGCCGCGACGGCCTCTTGGAGCCGCTGCTCGAGCGAGAAGCGGTTCGGGAGCGCGGTCAGCCGGTCGCTGTGCGCCGCGTCGAAAAGCTGGCGCTGCGTGCGCTTGAGCTCGGTGATGTCGATCGCGACGCCCACGGCGCCGACGATCTTGCCGTCGCGGTCGGCGAGGGGCTCGACGTGATGCCGCAGCCAGTGGGCGCCGTGCGCCGATTCGACGCGCACGTGCCGGCCGGTGAAGACTTCGCGCACGACGTTCTCGGCGATCAGCGCGGCGCACGGCTGGCCGATCAGCGCGGCGCTCGTGAGCCCGAGCTCGGCGAGCGCACCGCCCGACACGGCGGAGAAGCGGCCGTCGCGGCCGACCGTCCACAGCACGGCGTCGACGTTGTTCTCGACGAGCTGCAAGCTGTGGGCGTTCTCGTGCAGCTGCGACTCCGCGATCGTCTGCGCGCTGACGTCTTGCAGCGAGATGAGCGTTTCGGCGGCGGCCGGCAGGATGCGAACTTCGATCCAGCGCTGCAGCGCGGGAAACGCGTGAATGCGTTCGATCGCGATCCCGCTGCGGCGCGCGGCGCGAATGTCGGGCACGAGCTCCGATGCGAGCGGATCGACGGTGGCCTCGAGCGCGGCGCCGATCACGGTGTCGGCGGTCCGGTTCAGCAGCCGCTCCGCCTCCTCGTTGATGTGCGTCACGCGCAGCTCCGCGTCGACGATGTACATGCCCTCCCGCACCGCTTCGAGCACGTTGTAGCGCCGCTCGACCGCGTCGTCCGCGGCGCTGCGCGCGCGCTGCACCGCGCCGCGGCTGCGCAGCCAGGACGTCGCGCCGCCGGCCGCGAGCGCGATGCCGGCGAGCGCGGGCGCGACCTCGGCGATGAGGGTCATGCGAGCCCGCGAGAGCGGGCTGCGTCCAGGAGCGCGTTGCGCGAGGCGACGCCGAACGCCGCGTAGACCGTCTCGATCTGGCGTTCGATCCGGTAGATGCTGCGGCTGAACCGCCGCGACAGCTCGGCGAGATCTGCACCGCCCCAGAGCGCGCGCGCGATCTGGCGCTGGAACGGCGACAACTGGTCGGGCATGGCCTGCTCGCGCGCGACGCTCTGGCCCGCGAGGGATGTCAGCGGGCAATCGGGATACCGGCCCGCGTGCGCGACGGCGGCCAGGCACCAGCGCTCGTCGCCGGTCAGCTCGGCGAGCGCGGACGCGGCCAGCGTGGCGCGATAGTGAAACGACGCGCCGTCGAAGATCGCATAGGCTTCTTCGAGCGACGCGACGGCGGCGGCGCGCCGCCCCAGCGTTTGGTCGATGCGGCCTTGCGCGTACTTCGCGTGGGCCAGCGCGCGCACGTCGCCGTGCACCGCGATCGCCGGGTTCACGTTCTCGGTCCCGATCCGCGAGTACGTCGTCGCGTAGCGCTGCGCGCGCGGTGCGTCGGTCGGCGCGTGCAGCACGGCGAGCGTGACGAGCACCTGGCGCTCCTCGCCGTAGCTCGACTCCCACGCCACGTCGAACGCGAGCGCGTCGGCTTGCGCGAGCTCTTCGAGCGCCCAGAACTCGTTGCGCGCGATGCGCGCGACGTAGGCGCGGTCGAGGTGGCCCATGATGCGCAGCGGCGCGCTCGGTGCGAGCGTGCGCGCTTCCTTGAACGCCCACTGCGCCTGCGCCGGGTTGCCGCGCATGAACGCGTCCCAGCCGAACGCGCGCGCCGTCTGAAAGTGCGCGCCGCGCACGTCGGGCGTCCACGCGAGCGCGCCGGCGGCGACGCGCGCCGCTTCGATGCCGGGCGCGTTCGCCGTCTCGAAGGCGACTTGCGCGAGCGCATGCGTCGAGGTCGCGAGCGTCCCGACATCGACGGGCTCGGCGGTCGGCAGTGTCGCATACGCGACCGCGCGCATGAGGTCGGCGACGTGCGCGTCGTAGTCGTGATTGCCGGCGTGCAGCCACGCCCGGTAGGCGTAGGCTGCGGACGCGATGCTCGGGTCGGGGTGCGCGATCGCGAGCGTGGCTTCCGGCGCCGCGGGGTTGCAGTCGCGGCGCAGCCAGCGCATCCGCAGGTCGTGGTACGCCATCGTGTTCGCGCCGTCGGGCACGGCCTGCTGCAGCAAGCGCGCATCGGCGTAGCTCGACTCGGCCGACGTGAAGTCGCGCACCGCCGCGTAGAGCTTGCCGGTCTCGACGTCCCGGCCGAAGCGCCCTTGCGGCGAGGCGAACAGGTCGTCGACGCCGGCGAGATACGCGAGCGCGTCGCTCGGATCGCGGCGTCCGATGGTGCCGGCCTTGATCAGCACCGCCTGCTCGACGACGTCGTCGGGCCAGTCTTCACAGCCCTCGAGGAACTCGAGCGCCGCGTCGTAGTGGGCGGACCGCTGCGCGACGCGAGCGTCGCGCAGCGAATCCTCGAGCGCCCGAGCGCCCGAACGTTGTCTCATGGAATGATCCCGTTCAGTCGACGAGCGAATCGAGTTCGAGCTGATCCTCGGGAGAGAGCACGATGAGCTGCGACGGGGCTGCGCCCGCGTCGTTGCCCGTCGCCGTGATCGTCTCACCCGAAGCAGTCACGTAGGAGTTTTTCACCACGATC
Source organism: Candidatus Elarobacter sp. (assembly GCA_035943995.1). Taxonomy (GTDB): domain Bacteria; phylum Vulcanimicrobiota; class Vulcanimicrobiia; order Vulcanimicrobiales; family Vulcanimicrobiaceae; genus Vulcanimicrobium. The sequence goes on from DASZBS010000057.1 coordinate 4,089, forward strand.
GTATACGCGCCCGGCGTCAGCGCGTGGAGGACGAACTTGCCGTCGGAGCCGGTGGCCGTCGCGTTGATGAGGTGTCCGGTCAGGTCCATGGCGAGCACCGACGCGTTCGCGACCGGCTTCCCGGCGCGGTTGTTGATCGTACCGGTCACTTGCGCCGCCGCGTTGGCCGCCGTGACCGACGGCTGCACGTAGATCGTGCCGTTCGCGAACTTCACCGATTGCATGACGTTGAAGTCGAGCGTGATCGTGGTCGGCTTGGCGCCGCTCAGGAGACCGCCGGCGGCGAACGCGACGTCGAAGTCGACTGCGATCACGGGCGACGTGCTCGGGTGTCCCGGCGTCCCCCACACGATCGGGATCGTCATGTTGCCGATCGTGACGTTCGAGTGCCCGCTCTCGATGAGCAGGCGGACGCCGGTGTACCGGCCGCTCGGCGCGGTCCCGTCGAACGTCAGCGCATTGTGCTGCAGGTCGATCAGGTTCACGACCTGCGGTGAGCCGTAGCTCACGAACGGCAGGGCGCCCGTGCTCGTCAAGAGCTGCACGCCGGCGAGGGCGACGTTGACCTTGACGCCCGGCATGTTGCCGAGCGGAGCATCGAACAGCGCCACCCTGAGCTTTGCGGCGGGCGCGCCACCGAGGAAATCTTGCGTATCGCGTGGCGCCCCCGTCGCCGCGCCGGGAACGACGCTGGTCGCAGGTCCCGAAACGTTGCAGGCGGTGAGCGAAAGCGCGACCGCGAGGCAGGCGAGAACCGATTTCATCCTTGAAAAGTCCCCTTTCGGAAACAGAATGCATCCGAGCGGACGTACCGGGGGCGATGCCCTCACGCTGTCAAGTGCCGGCGGGCATCATCCGACTTGAGCGACTTTCCCGATGGTACAACGTCCTAACGCTTGCTAAAACAGCTCGCAGTTAAGTCTGCGTCAGCGCTGCGTAACGTGCGCGCGGCGTTCACGCTGCGTTGACGCGTCGACGGCTTTCCGCAGCGGCGCCTGCGGCCGGGGGCGTGCAGAAACCCGATGATGAAGCACGGCCCTGTGAAACGCCCGCGCATCCTGGTCACGGCGTCGCGCGATAACGCGGTACCGGAGTACGTCGCCGCGCTGCGCGACGCCGGCGCCGCGCCGCTGCGCATCGTGCCGGGGGACGCGGCGCGCGCCGCGCTCGGCCAGGCGGCCGGTGTGGTGGTGACCGGCGGTGTCGACGTGGACCCCGCGGCGTACGACGCTCCCGCGTCGGCGTTCGTGACCGAGACGGAGCCCGAGCGCGACGTCTTCGAGATCGACGTGCTGCGCGCCGCGCGCGAACGGGGTCTGCCCGTGCTGTGCGTCTGCCGCGGGCTGCAGATCGCGAACGTCGCGTTCGGCGGGACGCTGATCCAGGACGTCCCGCACCACCTCGGTGCCGGCATAGCGATCCCGCACGACGTCTCGGAGCCGAATCAGCACGGCGAGTGGCGCATCGTCCCGGAGCACGTCGTCCACATCGAACCGGACAGCGCGCTCGCGCGCATCACGCGCACGACGCAGCTCGCAACCAACGCGGCGCACCATCAAGCCGTCGACCGCTGTTCGCTCGATCTACGCGTCGTCGCCCGCACCGCCGACGGAATCGTCGAAGCGCTGGAAGCGCGCTTCGACGCGCCGTTCTGGCTCGCGGTCCAATGGCACCCGGAGTCGACGCACGCAACCGACGACGCAAGCCGTGCGATCTTCGCCGAATTCGTCGGCGCCATTCACATCGCAGTCGGCAATTGCTCGAAGCTCTGACGAAAGGCATTTGCCCTTTTTTTCAATGATAGCAAGGAATTGCTACTGGCGTTAGGGAACGGTGCTCCGGTGCGTCGACTGTGGTCGTGTAAAGGACGATGAGAAGTGGCGCCTCGATCATTCTCACGGTCTGATGTTGCGAGGTCGTACGCAAATTGGAGCGACGGGAAACTGGAAGAGATTAGGCTTGCCGCGCTTTGACGAAATCGGCGACACCGTAGGCCCGACCTACGCGATATTCCCTACGGTGAAGCGGCGCCGGTTCCACCAGGTCTTTCAAAATATGTCCGGCGCAAATCTGGAAGGGTTGATTCGGAACGCCATGGGCCTGCCGGCAAATCTTTGGCCGTACGGCCTGCGGCCGGACGCTTGGGGCGCGCCGCTCGTCATCCATCATGGTTTGGTCGGGAAGTTCGCGCGCAAGCGGGATCGGCCGCATCTATTTCTGGTAAGCTACACGGCCGATGCGATCATGTATCCGACCGAGGTTTGGCTCGGCACGCATCGAGGAAAGCCGCGCCTTCGCTTCTTGAAAAAGCTTTCGGTCTTCGGCGTCGTCAATAATCTGCTCGTCTGCGCAGACCCCCGAACTTCCATCGTCGTGACGTCGTACGTGGTTGCGCCGCACTCGCTCGATGCGAGTCGCGAGGGGGAACTGCTGCACGCCTCGTGGGCATCGCCACCGGCGCGCTTGGAATGAGACAGGGACCGGTCGCCCGATCCCTGTCGACGGCGGCCTTTCGGCCGCCCATTGTACCCGGCTGGATTGCTCCCCGGGTGGGTCCCAGAACTTCGAGGTTCGGCACCGCCCCGAGTATACCACACCGGAGTGTGGGCGCCAAATCTTACAACCCCGTTGCGCGCTGGATTGCGAGCGACGACAGTGCTACCGCGATCCATAGCAGGAAGCCTAGCGCCAGTGGGCGCGCGCCGGTGCGCAGCAGGCGCGCGAGGTCGGTTTGCAAGCCGATTGCCGCGAGCGCGATGCTGATCAAGAAGATCGCGACCATTCCGATGCCGGCGTGCCATGCGCCAGGGATGATGCCCGTCGTGTTGACGAGCGCCGCGACGAGGAACCACAAGATAAACCACGGGATGATGCGGCGCCACGGGACGTGCATGCCGTCGCCGCGCTTTTGCCGTGCGCGCCACAGCGCGATCGCGGCGACGATCGGGAGGATCAGCGTCGCGCGCGTCAGCTTCACGATGGTCGCGTGGTCGCCCGCTTCGCGGCCGTATGCGTAACCCGCCGCGACGACCGACGACGTGTCGTTGATCGCCGTGCCCGCCCACAGGCCGAACGCTTCTTGCGACAGCTGCAGCGCGTGGCCGATCGGCGGGAACACGAGCACGGCGACGATGTTGTAGAAGAACACCGTCGCGATCGCAAGCGCGATCTCGGCTTCCTCCGGCTCGATCACCGACGACACCGCGGCGATCGCGGACGCGCCGCAGATTGCCGTGCCCACGCCGACGAGCAGGCGCAGCGTGCCGCCGATGCGCAGCAGGCGGCCCAGCAGCGGCGCGAGGACCAGCGCGACGGTTATCGTGCCGAGCGTGACCGGCAGCGTGCTCAAACCCGTGCGCGCCACGACCGCGAGCGACAGCCCGAAGCCGGACACGACGATCGCGGCTTGCAGCACCGTGCGCGCGGAGAACGCGAGGCCGGGCTTGCACGCCGCCGGCAGCCGCACGAGCGCGCGGATCGCGACGCCGAGCACGATCGCGAACACCGGCGCGCCGACCAGCGGTGCGAAATGCGCGCAGACCACAGCGACCGCGGCAACCGCCACGGCGAGCAGAATCCCCGGCAGCAGCACGCTACGGCGCAGCGATGCGCTCGACGACCTCGTGCGCGCCGGGGTCGCCGATGCCGTGGCGCAGGTACGAGCGCGACAGCTCGGCGTACTCGACGCTGCCGTGCTCGACCCAGTGCACCGCCGCGCCTTCGAGCTGCTTCTTGACGACGGCAGGGGCGCCGGCGACGACGACGCGCGGCGGGATCTGCGCCCTGGCGGCGACCACCGAGCCGGCCGCGACGAGGCTCTGCTCGCCGATCACCGCGTCGTTGAGGATCACGGCGTTCGAGCCGATCAGCGAGCCGCGCCCGATCCGGCAATCCTCCATCACGGCGCAGTGGCCGATCGTGACGTCGTCCTCGATGATCGTCGTCGAGCCCTCGCTGACGTGCACGACGGCGTTGTCCTGCACGTTCGCGCGCTTGCCGATGCGGATCGGCCCGTTGTCGCCGCGAATGACGGTCCCGAACCAGATCGACGCTTCCTCGCCGACCTCGACGTCGCCGATCAGCACGGCGGTCGGCGCGACGAACGCGGAGGCGGCGATCTTCGGGCGCTTGCCGCGGTACTCGATGATCATGCGCTAGGAACCTCACGAAGGACGAGGGCGGACCGGGTGCAGCCCGAACGCGATGGGTTCGCCGGAGGCAAACCCATTTGAGCGAGCACCGTCACCGTACCCCTCTACGCGGGACGAAGGTCGTCCCCCGCCCCAAGCCGGACGATCCCGACTACACCGACGTAAACTACCGGTACGCCGGGCAGACCGGCCACATCCACGAGGTGGTCGAGATCGGCGGGCGCGAGCTCGCGAAGGTCGGCTTCGACGACCGCAAGATCGTGTATTACTACCTCGACGACCTCGACCGCGAAGAGGCAGCGCCGAAGCGCACCTTCCACGACCTGCCGGAGAGCTGACAGGAACGGCACCGCCGCGTTCGAACGCGCGCAGCGTGCTGACACCCGCCGCTCCCCCGCAAGCCGTCCCCGTCTACTCGGGGTTCGACTACGTCACCGTCGACGCGCAGCGCCGGCGCGTCTATGCCGCGCACGGCGGTGCGAACCGGCTGCTGATCCTCGACGCGGACTCGGGCAAGATCGTCGGCCAGGTGCGCGTCGGTCCGGTGCGCGGCGTCGCGTTCGACCCCGAGACCGGGCACGTGTTCACCGGCGCCGGCGACAACGTGGTGAGCGAGGTCGATCCCGTCGCGCTCAAAGTGCTCAACCACGTCGACGTCGGCGGCTCGGTCGACGCGATCGCGTACGATCCGTCCAACGGGCGCATCTACGCCGATGAAGACGACGGCGCGCGCGTGTGGGTGGTCGACGCGAAGACGTTCAAGGTGATCAAGACGATCGCGATCCCCGGCCACAAGCCCGAATACCTCGCGATCAACCCGAAGACGCACGAAGTCTACCAGAACATCGACTCGGATTCCGAGATCGCGGTGATCGATCCGAAGACGATGACCGTCAGCCGAACAATACCTACGCCGGAGGTCAAGCACAACCACCCGCTGCAGTACGATCCCGAGTACGATCAGATCGTGATCGCCGGCGGCGGCGTGATGAGCGCGTACTCGCCGAGCGGAAAGAAGATCGGGGAAGCGCCGGTCGGGCGCTTCGACCAGTGCGACCTCGATCCGACGCAGCACGTCCTCGCGTGCGCGGGCGACGGCGGCGTGACGCGCTTCCGGCTGCAGCGCAACGCCGCGCCGCAGATGATCGACAAGACAGCGGTGGACGCGGGCGTGCACACCAACGCGATCGACTCGAAGACGCACGCGGTCTTCGCGGTGTGGGGCGACCGCGACGGCAAGGGCGACTTCGTGCAGAAGTTCACACCGTCGCCGTAGGCGGCTCACCCTTCGCCTGAGCTTGTCGAAGGGTCAGGGTGACATTGGGCCGGGAAGCGTTGGCGACGGGAGCGGGTTGAATGCGGCGCGCTCGATGAACACGGCCGCGGCAAACGCGAGAAACGCTTCGAGCAGCGCGCCCGCGCTGTGCACGGTCGGTACGGCGACGGTGCCGTCGAGCGTGCGCACCAGCAGGTGCGGATCGTTGTCCGTCGCGACGCGGATGCCGCAGATCGACGCGGCGTATGATTCCAGCTCGGGGAGGTTGGTCACCGCCGCGATCGCGACGCCCGGCAGGCTCTCGATCGCGAAGAAGAGGTCGCGCGTCTCGATCACGACGCTCGCGAAGCCGGCGGGCCGTTCTTTTGGGGCCTCGTCGACGCGCACGCCGGCCGGCGCGGCCAGATTCGGCGGCGGGCGCCGCACGAAGCGAACGTGCAGCGGAAGCGGCGCGGAACGTGCCTGCAGCTGCGTGCTCAAATCGCCCAGTTGGCGCGCGAAGTCGAACAGGGCGGCGTGAGCGTCGGCGGCGGACTTGTCGGCGGCGAGCGCCGCTTCCGCGGCGCGCTGGTAATCGAGGTCGAGCGACATAGCATTCGCTCTTTCCCGCCCGCGGCCGAAACTGAACGCGCCCCGACGCCACCGGGAACCAGCCTGAATATGGGTAGCGCGGTAGCGGTTCGCATCAGAACGTGCAGAGCGTACGGATCGCTTCGCCGTTCGCGAGGCGGTCGAACGCGGCGTTGAGGCCGCCGAGCGACACGGAGCCGCTGACGAGGCGCTCGACCGGGAGCCGGCCGGCGCGCCAGAGCTCGATGTAGCGCGGGATGTCGCGCCGTGCGACGGACGAGCCCATGAAGCTGCCGCGGACGGTCTTCTCGCCGACGACGAGCGGACCGTACGGCACGGCGACGTTCGCGCCTTTGCGCGACAGGCCGACGGCGACGGCGGTGCCGCCCGGCGCGGTCGATGCGATCGCCGCTTCGAAGGCCGGCGCGCTCCCGGCGGCTTCGATTGCGAATTCTACGCCGGACGCGCCGAGCGTGTCCGCGATCTGCGCGGCGACGTCGCCCGCGGCCGGGTCGAGCGCGGCCGTTGCGCCGAGGTCGAGCGCCAGCTGCCGTTTCGCCGGGATCGGATCGACGACGATCGTGTGCGTCGCGCCGGCTGCAAGCGCGCCGAGCAGCGCCATCAGGCCGACGCCGCCCGCGCCGAATACTGCGACGCGCGAGCCCGGCGTGACGCGCGCGACGTTGAACACCGCGCCGAGCCCCGTGAGCGCCGCGCAGCCGAAGAAGGACGCGATCTCGAGCGGCGCGTCGGCGGGGATGCGCACCAGCGATTCCTGCGCGCAGACGACGCGCTCGCAGAACGCGCTCACGCCGAGATGGTGGTACGCGGGCGCGCCGGCGAGGCGAAAGCGCGTGCCGCCGCCGAGCAGCTCGCCGTTCTGGTTCGCCGCGTTGCCGTTCGCGCAGCGGGCGGAGTGGCCGGTGAGGCACGGCGTGCAGTGCCCGCACGCGGGCACGAACGCGAACACGACGTGGTCGCCTTCGCGCAGCTCCGTGACGCCGGAACCGAGCGCTTCGACGACGCCTGCGGCTTCGTGCCCGAGGACGAGCGGCATCGGCTTGCGCAGCGTGCCGTCGATGTGCGAGAGGTCGGAGTGGCACAACCCCGCCGTCGTGATCCGCACCAGCACTTCGCCGCTCTGCGGCGGCAGCAGCTCGAGCTCTTCGACGGTCAGCGGCAGGCTTTGCGCGTACGGCGTCGCGGCGGGCGTTTCGCGCAGGACCGCGCCTCGAGTTTTCATGACGCGGCGTCTTCGCGCGGCACGCGCGTACGTCTTCTGGGCCCCGATGCAACCGGACGGGGCTTTTTGCGGATATACCGTCCGTGACAACTCGATCTCACGACGCTCCCGCGATCGTCTCCGTCAACACCGGCGCCGTGCGGACGGTGAAGCGCGGCGACGAGCTCATCACGACGGGGATCTTCAAGGAACCGGTTGCGGGGCGGGTGCGGCTGCGCGGCGTCAACCTCGACGGCGACGATCAGGCCGACCGCGAGGTGCACGGCGGTCCCGATCGCGCCGTGTACGCCTATGCGGCGGAAGACTACGATTGGTGGACGAGCGAGCTCGGCCGCGCCTGCGCACCGGGCGCATTCGGCGACAACCTCACCACGCTGGGGATCGACGTGAGCGGCGCGGTCATCGGCGAGCGCTGGCGCGTCGGCTCCGCGGTGGTGCGGGTGACGTCGCCGCGGGTGCCGTGCTACAAGCTCGCGATGAAAATGGACGACCCGAAGTTCGTGCGGCGGTTCGCCGAAGCGCTGCGCCCGGGCGCGTACCTCGCGATCGTGGAAGAAGGCGACGTCGCGGCGAGCGACGGCGTGGAGATCGTGCACCGTCCCGCGCACACGCTGACGCTCGCCGAGATGGCGCGCATCTATTTTTTCGAACGCCACCGCATCGGCGAGCTCGTGGACGTCGAGGACTTGCCGCTGAGCTGGCGCGACTGGGCGCGCGAGCACGCCGCGCCCGCGCCGTAGCGGTACGTCCTACACGGGCGACAGCGCGTGGATGGCGCGGCTCGCGATCAAGTCTTTCGTCTTCGCCGCGTAGGCGGCCATGTGCGGTGCGGCCGCGTGCGCTTTGAGCGCGTCGGGGCTCGCCCATTTCTCGATGACGACGAGGCTGTCCGAACCGAGCAGCGCCTGGAACCGGCCCAGGACATCTTCATCGACGGCGGCACCGTACTCGATGCAACCCTGCTCGGCGCGCACGGCCGGTACGTTGGCGTTGAACGCCTCGAGCAGGGCGGCGCGCTGTCCGGGCTTGGCAGTGATCATCGCGAGGACGTGAATCATGCGACCATGCATGCTATACTCACGCCGTTTCGCCTTTACTTCACGACGGTGAATTCGTTGGTTACCAACGTCGGAGTGCCGTAGCGCGTTCCTCTCCAGTACGGGACGCGTACGCGAGTGCTACCGATCCTGACGTAGGACGGCCACACCGAGCACAGGTCCCGGTTGCGCCGGTACGCCGGCGCGTAAGGCGGAAGCGGGCAGTGTATCCTTCTGCCGTCGATCGTGATCGGCGGCGCGGCCGTATAGAACCAAACCGTTGTGCCGTCGCGCTTCCGGATCGTGACGTTGCCCGAAGCCATGCCTTCGCCGTAATTCAGGAGCGTTCCGACCACCGAACCGGCCGGTTTCCCTCGTACGTGCGGGCGGTAGTGATCGTCGTTGGCACCCACGGGGGCGGTAAGTGCCATCGTCAGCATGAGAGCCGTCATCATCCCCGCGCGCGTGTTCAACGGACTCGCCTTCTTGCGCTGAGCACGCCCGTGTTCATGCCCGCGACGGCGAGGCCGCCGTCGAACCGGGCCGACTCCACTTTGATGCAGCGGTCGACCACCACGTCGAGGCCCGCTTCGTCTGCGAGGCGGATCGCTTCGTCGTTGATCACGCCGTACTGGAACCAGATCGCTTTGGCGCCGGCCGCGATCGCTTCGCGTACGACTTGCGGCGCTTCTTCCGGCTTGCGGAACACGTCGACGATGTCCGGCGCGCCGCGCTCCGCGGCGTAGGCGGCCAGCGACGGGTATGCGCGCACGCCGTCGATCGCCGTGAGGGTCGGGTTGATCGGGGTGAGATCGAACTTCGCGCGCGTGCGCAGGTAGGAGAAGACGAAGTAGCTCGGGCGCGTGTGGTTTGCCGACGCGCCCACCATCGCGACGGTGCGCGAGCGGTCGAGCAGCGCGCGGCGTTGCGCCGGCGTCTCCAGGATCATGCGCGCACCGCGGTGAGCGCGCGCGCTGCCGCCAGACCGTGTTCCAGATCCCAGATCAAGTCGTCGACGTCCTCGAGGCCGACCGACAGGCGCACCATCTCGGGTCCGACGCCGGCCGCGCGCATCTCGTCGTCGGAGAGCTGCTGGTGCGTGGTGGACGCGGGGTGGATCACCAAGCTCTTCGCGTCGCCGAGGTTCGCCAGATGGCTCCACAGCTCGAGCCCTTCGATGAACGCGCGACCCGCTTCGCGGCCGCCGCGCAAGCCGAACGTGAACACCGAGCCCGCGCCCAGCGGCAGGTAGCGCGCGGCGAGCGCGCGTTCCGGGCTGTCGGGCAGGTCGGCGTACGATACCCACGCGACTTCCTCGCGGTCGCGCAGAAACGCCGCGACGGCGCGCGCATTGGCGACGTGCTGCGGCATGCGCAGCGCCAGCGTCTCGAGCCCTTGCACGAGCAGCCACGCGTTCATCGGCGAGAGCGACGCGCCGACGTCGCGCAGTACCTCGACGCGCGCGCGCTGCAGGAACGCGTACTCGCCGAACGTCTCCGCGAAATTCAGGCCGTGATAGCCGGGGCTGGGCATGTTCAGCAGCGGGTGCTTGCCCGCACTCCACGGGAACGTGCCGGATTCGACGATCGCGCCGGCGATCAGCGTGCCGTGTCCGCACAAGAACTTCGTCGCCGAGTGCACGACGATGTCCGCACCGTGCTCGATCGGGCGGCACAGGTACGGCGTCGCGAACGTGTTGTCGACGATCAGCGGGACGCCGCCGGCGTGTGCGATCTCGGCGAGCGCGGCGAGGTCGGCGACGTTGCCGTTGGGGTTGCCGATCGTCTCGACGAACACCGCGCGCGTGTTCTCGCGCAGCGCGGCGCGCACGCCGTCGAGATCGCCGCCCGGGACGAACGTCGTCTCGATGCCCATGCGCTTGAGCGTGACGGAGAACTGCGTGACGGTGCCGCCGTACAAGCTGGAGGACGCGACGAGGTGATCGCCTTGCTGCGCGAGGCTCAGGATGACGACGAGCTGCGCGGCCAAGCCGCTGGCCGTCGCGACCGCGCCGAGCCCGCCTTCGAGGCTGGCGAGCTTCTCCTCGAACGCGGAGACGGTCGGGTTGCTGATGCGCGTGTAGATGTTGCCGTACGTGCGCAGCGAGAACAGCTCGACGGCGTGCTCGGTGGAGTCGAAGACGAAGGCCGACGACATGTGCAGCGGCAGCGCGCGCGCGCCGGTCTCGCCGTCGGGCGGCGTCCCCGCGTGCAGCGCGCGCGTGCGAAAGCCGAACGTCCGTTCTTCCATCAGGTTTGCTTGGACGCGCGGAGGTGGCCGCCCCCTTCGAGCACGCCGAGCGCGTCGAGGATCGCCGCTCGCGTTGCCGTCTTGCCGACCGTTCCGGTGAAGGCGATCTCGGCCGGCGAGCCGGCCAGCACGATCACCCGGTCGGCCAGCGTCAACGCGTCGTCGACGTCGTGCGTGACCAGGATCGCCGACGCGCGCGTGAACTCGAGGATCTCGCGCACCGCGGCGCGCAGCTCGATCCGCCGCAGCGCGTCGAGCGCCGCGAACGGCTCGTCGAGCAGCAGCAGGTGCGGGTCGCGCACCAGCGCGCGCGCCAGCGCCGCGCGCTGCGCCATGCCGCCCGACAACTGCTTCGGCAGCCGCTTCGCGGCGTGGGCGAGCCCGACGAGCGCGAGCACGTTGGGCACGCGCGCGCGCTCGTCGTCGGTGCGCGCCGGGAACGCGACGTTGCGCGCGACGTCCAGCCACGGAAATAGCCGCGGCTCTTGGAACACGACGCCGATCTCGCCGGCGGTCGCGATGGTGCCTGCGTCGCTGCGTTCCAACCCGGCGATGCATCGCAGCAGCGTCGACTTGCCGCAGCCGCTGGCGCCGAGGATCGCGACGCGCTCGCCGCGCGCGACGTCCAAGTCGAGCCCGTCGAAGACGAGGTGCGTGCCGTACGCTTTGCGCAGCCCGCGGATGCGTGCGGCCGTCACGCGGGCACGGTGTCCGTCCAGCCGACGAGCCGTTTCTCCAGCGCGCGCATCGCGCTCTCCGACAGCTTGCCGCACGCCGCGAACAGCAAGATCGCGACGAGGATCTCGTCGGTGCGCGAGGTTTGCTGGCCGTCGGTGAGCAGGAAACCGAGCCCGTTCGTCGCCGCCAGCAGTTCCGCGGCGACCAGGAACAGCCACGCTTGCGTGAGGCCGATGCGCGCGCCGACGAGCAGCTGCGGCAGCGTCGCCGGCACGAGCACGCGCGCGATCAGCGCGAAGCGCGACAGCCCGAACATCGCGCCGACCTCGACCAGCTTGCGGTCGACGCCGTGGATCCCGCTGACCAGCGCGACGTAGATCGGGAAGAACGCGCCGATCGCGACGAGCGTGATCTTCGCGGTCTCGCCGATCCCCAGCCACAGCAGGATGAGCGGCACCCACGCGAGCGAGGGCACCGCGCGGATCGCCTGCAGCGTCGGGTCGAGCGCGCGCTCCGCGGCGCGCGAGCCCCCGACGAGCGAGCCCAGCACGACCGCGAGCAGCAGCGCGATCGCGAACCCCAGCGCGACGCGTTCGATGCTGGCGCCGAGGTCGCGCCACAGCAGACCGGTCTGCGCGAGGTCGGCGAGCTCGCGCACGACGTCGCGCGGCGACGCGAGCTGGTACGACTTGATCCACCCGCTCGCGGTCGCCGCCCACCATGCGACGAACAGCGCGAGCGGAACGGCGAACCTAGCCACGCAGCGCGAGCGCCGTCGTCACCGGCTTCGTGTCGATCAGCGACGCGAGCGCGCCGTCGAGGTCGGCGTCCGGCTTCGCCAGCTTGTCGCTGCGAATCAGCGGCACGACCGCGGAGATCGCGTCGTGGTAGTCGGTGCCGGGCGTGCCGTTGCCGGGGTACGTCGTGCGCTCGTGCAGTTGCAGGTCGGCGACGCGGCGTTCGGTATGTGACGCGTCCGAGAGCAGCGCGGCGGTCTCTTCGACGTGCGCGGTCGCGTACTGGCGCGCGCGCTCGTACTGGTGCAGCACGATCGCCGCGACGTCGGGATGCTGCGCGAGAAAGTCCTCGCGCGCGTTGAGCGCACCCCACGTGTTGAACGCGACGTTGCGGTAGAGCAGGCGCGTGCCGGCGTCCAGCTGCGATGCGGCCATGTGCGGATCGAGCCCGGCCCACGCGTCGACCTGTCCGCGCTCGAGCGCGGTGCGGCCGTCGGGATGCTGCAAGTCGACGAGCTGCACGTCGGCCGGCGTCAGCCCCGCGCTTTGCAGCGAGCGCAGCAGGAAGAACCACGGATCGGTGCCGCGCGTCGCGGCGACTTTCTTGCCCTTCAAATCGCGCACGCTCTTGAGCGGCGACTCCTTGGGGACGACGATCGCCGTCCACTCGGGGCGCGAGTAGAGGAACACCGTCTTGATCGGCGAGCCGTTGGCGCGCGCGAGCAGCGCGGCGCTGCCGGCGGTCGAGCCGAATTGAACCGCGCCGGCGGCGAGAAAACCGTTCGCTTTGTTCGAGCCGAGCGAGAGCACCCAGTCGACGCCGGTGCCGCGCTTTGCGAGCGCCTCGTCGAGCCAGCCTTTCGCCTTGAGCACGAGGCTGGGCGGGTTGTAGTACGCGTAGTCGACGCCGATGCGGTCGGCGCCGCGCGCGCGGAGCGGAACGGCGGCTGCGAGACCGGCGGCGCCGGCGGCGGCGAGGAATCGGGAGCGCGAGAGCGATGTCATGGAACGCCTCCTGGTGCGAGGGGAAAGCGCGAGAAACAAAGAGCCCCCGCCGGTGATCGGCGGGGGCTCTGCACGATGGCTGTGCGCGGTGCGCGCTAGCTCATGCCGAGGCTCGCCGATCCCCACACGGGAGACAGCAAATGCACATCGACATGAGACAGGACACGGCCTTGGTCACGGTTCGGGCACTTTAGCACGGACGCGCAGGGCCGTCAAGTTTCATCTCTGAACGTGGACGATCTGGAGCGATGTAATGATCCCCATCGTCAGCGCGTTGGCGCCTGGGATCGGTGCGCAGGCGGCGTAGTCGCCTCGGTTCGGCCCTGCGCCCGAGCACTGAAACACCGTCGTCTTGGTGCCGTCACCGGTACCTGGGAAGCGGAAGCGCACGGTGTTGCGCTGATCGGCAAGGTGCAGCCAGCGGTCGACCAATGCCGGATCGGCTTTGCCGCCCGTTTCTTCGAGGACGGTTCGCTTGAGCTGCTGTAGCCGCGGCTCTTCGTTGAGCACGCCACCGGCGAGATAGTTGCCGTGATAACCCAACGACGTGGCGTCGAGTGCCTCGCCGTCCGAGAAATTGCGCGTGACACCGCTGAGGAACATCATCGCGCACGCCGACACGCAATATCCGGCGACCGCGGTCGCCAGCTTCCGATCGGCGATCATGCGCGAGATGGCTCGGTTCGCGATCGCGGCGCCGCCCGGCGAGTTCCAGAACACGACCGTCTTCACGCCGGGATTGGCATCGAGCAGCGACTGAAAATCCGCGGCGTCGCCAGGGACCAGGCGCCCGCTCAGAATCACCTGGTCGTTCGCGACGCGCATCGTCATCGCGGATACCGGCGCCGGCGTGAGGCCGAAACCGAGCAGAGCGGTAATCGTGTAGGCGAGCATGCGCACGCGGCGTGTCTAAGGCAAGCTGGAAGCGACATCCTTGCGAGATGGGCGTATCATGGAGGTATGCACTTGCTTGCCTTCGGCGCACTGGTCGCGCTGGTGAACGCCGGTACGCCGCCGTCGATGCCGGCCTTTGCCGGCGCCGCCGAGCAGCAGTTCGTCGCGGCACGCGCGCATGAGTTGCACGCGAGATATCCGACGGTCGCTGCCGCGCGGCGCGGCGGTTACTTTCGATATACCGATGAAGATCGGGCAGGCATCATCGCCTACGCGAACCTTCAGTGGCAGTCGGACGAGCATCATCCCAGCCAGCTTTGGTATGACGAGCGGGGGCGTCTGATCGGCGCGGACTTTTCGCGCTATGTCGCCGATCGCACGAAGCGTCCGTCGCTTTGGCAGCTTTCTCCGGGCCGTTGGACGCATTTTATCGCGCACGTGCACTTCGCCGTGCGAAGCGGGCCGGTTCACTATGGTGCGGTTTACGTCGACCGCTATCGTGAAGCCGGTGGTGATCCTCGCCGCCCGACGGCTCACCCGATCGTGCGGCTCGGGTTTGCGAAGGACGATCGCGATGTGAGATTCGTGTTCTATTTTCCGGAAGTGTGGGTGGCGAGCGTGTGGCTCGTGCCCAATCCGCTCGGCGCGTTTGCCGATACGAATCCGAACGTTCCGGTGCACCGCCGGAACGCTCGTGATCCGCATGTTGCTCTGTGAGCGTCAGCGACGCTTGGACGGATGCATCGGGTGCAGATGCGCGTTCCACATGTCGTGGTGGCGCATGCAGATGCAGCCGACGTTGTTCGCGGTGAAGACCGCGCTTTGATTGCCGCCTCCGGTCACCGTGATGTTGACCGGGGTCGAGGTGGTAGCGGCGATTCTGGTCACCGTGAATTGGTTCGCCCCGGGTCCGGCGGCAACGGTTTCGTTGGTCGTGTCGGCGGACGCTGCGCTGAACGAGCCCGAATATCCCGACTGCGATACGGTGAAGGTCGCGCTCGTGGGCGGACAGCCCAGGGTCGCGCTCGCGGGGGAAAGCACGACCGGGCCCAACGGTGGAGAGTAATTGCTGCCCCCGCATGCCGCCAGCATCCAGAAAACGGCCGTCGCCAATAAGGTCTTGCGCATGTGACCTCCTCCGAGAAAGTCCGGATTTCGTTGGTGAGCGCCGCGTGCTTTCCTTCGGTTCGGGGCCGGCGGGGGCGGGACGCGCCCGTGCGAACCGGAGTTAGCGCCCCGTGAACGAAGCACGGAGCATGGCCTCTTCCACGGTTCCCCGGCGCTGGAATACCGAGATCGACGGCATCCGCTGGCTGCCGCGGTTGATCGACAAAGCGCGCATGCAGCAGCGCGGCGACCTCGGGAACTATCTGCTCGGGCACTCGCCCGTCGATCATGCGCTGCTGACGCGCATGAACCTGACGACCGAGCAGTTTTCGGAGATCGTGCGGCAAGCGCCGGACGATGCCGCCGTGCTCGACGCGATTCGGGCGCGCGGCTGGGACGAACCGCGCGTGCGCCGGTGGTCCGAGCGGTTCACGTCCACGTACCGCACCTACATTCGGCTGTGGGATATCGACGAAGGGTACATCCGTCCGACCGGCCTGCAAGCGCTGGGGCTCGCGCTGTTTCGCCCGCTGGAGGGCGGCGCGATGTCGCTGTTGCGCCGGGTGCGCAAGGCGCCGTAACGCTTGCGGGGCTAGATGAGCATCTCCGTCGAGCATCTGACGAAGAGATTCGGCGCCGTCACCGCGCTGGACGATGTCAGCTTCGACGTGCCGTCCGGCTCGGTGTTCGGTTTGCTCGGACCCAACGGCGCCGGCAAGACGACGACGTTCAAGTGCATGCTGGGGCTTGCGGCGCCGTCTTCGGGTGCCGTACGCTTCGACGGGGAGCCGCTCGCGCCGCGCACGTTTGAGCAACTGGCCTACGTGGCGGAGCGCAGCGCTCTGTACGAGTGGATGCGCGTGCGCGAGCACCTCGAGATGCAGCGGCGCGCGTTCGTCCGCTTCGATCGCAAGCGCGCCGATGAGCTGCTGGAACTCTTCGGGCTGGACGTGCGCGGCCGCGTGCGCAACCTGTCGAAGGGGATGCGCACCGCGTTGTCCGTCGTGCTGGCGTTCGCGATCGATCCGGAGCTCATGGTGCTCGACGAGCCGACGAGCGGGCTCGATCCGCTGCATCAGCGGCAGGTGCTCAAGCTCATCATCGACGCCGCCGCTCGCGGGCGCACGATCGTGTTTTCGTCACATCAGATCGGCCAGGTCGAGCACGCCGCCGATCACGTCGCGATCCTGCAGCGCGGCAAGGTGATTTTGGCGGGTCCGGTCGACGGCATGAAAGCGGGGCTGAAGATCGTCGAAGCCGTCGTTGCGCCGGACGCGGTCCTGCCCTCCGGTTTGCACGATGACGCGCGCATCTCGCGCGTCGAGCAAACCGGGCACGTGTTGCGGGTGACCGTGCGCGGCGATAGCGAGGCGGTCGCGGCGCAGCTTTCCGCGACGGGCGCGCAAAACGTCCGCGTCGTCGACCTCAATTTGGAAGACATCTTTTTGAACGCCGTCGATCCGGCGCCGCGAGCGGCCGGCGCCGCGGGCCGCGTGTGATGAGCTACTACGTCGAATACCGGCGCGCTCTTCGCGCGCTCCGCGTCGTCGCGATCGTGCTGGGGCTGCTGCTCGTGGCGGCGCTGCTGGCGCGGCTGTCGTGGGGCAAGATCCGGACCCAGGACGACTTCGTCGCCTCGATGGAGCGCTCGCGGACCGCGCACGTCACGCGTACCGCGCTGCCGGACGGGCGCACGCGCACGGTCATCGACGACCGGAAGCGCGGTATCCATGCCGTCGTCGAGCGGCGCGGCGGATCGATCACGAGCTTGGTGATGGACGAGGTTCCATCGGCGCGCGGCGGCGCGCACAACCGCGAACGTACGCGCGGCGTGCGCGCCAGCCCGCAGCCGCTCACCGAGACGACGGTAGGAACGTCGGTGACCTATGCGTTTTTCGGCATAGGGTCGCTGTTCTCGATGACGATCCCGATGGGCTTCTTCGTCGCAACGCTGCTCGCAGGGCCGCTCGCGAAGGAGAACAACGGCCATTTGGAGCTGGCGTGGACCAAGCCGGTCTCGCGCGAGCGCTATGCGCTCTCAGCGGTGCTGGTCGACGTCACGGCGTTGGCGGTCGCGCAGGTCGCAACGGCGGCGGCGTTGCTGCTCGCGACGTTGTTCTGGGAGGTTCCGAAGCTTTCGTTCGAATCGCTTGCGCCCGGGCACATCGCGTTCGCGCTGGCCGCGCCGATCGCGTGGTTCGCCTGTCTCACGGCGTTCAGCGCTTCGTTGAAGCGGGGGCCGGGCGCGGTGCTCGGCATCGGATGGGTCGTGGCCGTCGCCTGCCCGCTCATCGCGACCGCCGCGCAGAACGCGTCCACGCCGGTCGGGCGTTCCGTGTACGCGATCTTCAACGCGGTCAGCTATCTCGACCCGATCGCGTATACCTGGTTCCGGATGGACTACCCCGCGGACCCGGCGCGTGCGACGGTGATCGGGCTGCTCGCGCTCGCGGCGCTCGCGATCGCGTACCTCGGCGCGGCGGTGCTTCAGTGGCGGCGTGTGGAGGCCTAGGGGCGTACCGGCGGGCAGGAACCGGCCGCTCTCACGGCGTTCTGTTGCGTTGCGGGACTCGCTTCGCGTCGTCGAGTGGGAGATGAGTATGCGGTTCGGATCATGTGTTCTCGTTGCCGTGGTGGCGCTGGTTTTGCCGGGCGCGGCGTTCGCGCAAGTCACGCCGCCTGCCAATCCGCAGGCGATGCCGCGGCGGGTCGTTGATTCCGCGTACGCGCTCGGCGCGGCGTACCGCGACATCGGCCGCGCCGAAAACGCGGGCGCGACCGGGCATTACATCGATGCGGCGCGCACGCACTATCGCTCGGCGATCGATCGGCGCGGGCGCAACGACGAAACCGGCGCGTCGGCGGAGGCGCGGCTCGCGTCCGATCTCGCGCGCGTCGCGGTCGATGAGCGGCCGCCGAACGCTCAGACGGGACCGAAGGACGTCCCCGCACCGCCGACCCCGCGCCCGATGCCGGGCCAGCCGGCCGACGGACGCGCGCCGATGGACGGCATGATGCGCGTGATGGGCGGCGACGGGCCGATGGGATTCGATCACGGCCCGATGATGCGCGTCATGAGCGATGTGGTCCGGTTGCATCACGGCGGGTTCGATGCGACCGGGCTCGCCGAACTCCTCAAAGTGGAGACGGGCGCCGAGGCGCACGCGCTGGCGCAGAACGCCGTCGATGCGAACGCCGCAGCACAAAAGGCGGCGCTCGCCGGAAACGTGGCCGAGGCGTCGCGTCAGTCGCGCATCAGCGATGATCTCGCCGCCGCAGTGCACGACCTTGCGGTGCTGAATCATCCGGAGCTCGGGCATCGAATCGAGATGCGGATGCTCGGCGGTCTGGACATGATGCGGCGGTAGCTGAGCCGACGGGCCTGTGCTATCCAGTACCCTCGCGCGGAGCACGCTTTTTCGACATGCGACGAACGGTGCTACGGTCATCCAGCCCACTTTCGTATACCTCTGTTCCGGCGAATGGTGTCTTTGAAATCGCACCATAGGCGTCGAGCATCGCCCTTCGCGGCTCGAGATCGAGATTCGCGCTTCTCACTTTCCTTAGAAGCTGACTGTAGCCGACATAACGACGTAATGCGCACCTGTGAGCGTTGCTTTCGCACAATCAACCCTCTCTGAATTGTCTGGGCTGCGTAACCGCTAGCGGCGGCGATCGGGATGCAGCGGTTTTCGTAGGTGCGTTAGACTGTCTTCGACCATGTTCTGCTCGCCATGCGGGACATCGGTAAAGTGAGCCCCGGCGTATTTCGTCGCATGTGATTCCAGCCTTTTCGAAGCGGTCGAATCCGTCACTTCAGCATGTCGAAAATGCGTCCGCGTGCTGGCCGCCAAGAACGCCACAGTCTCCCGGGGCGCTTGACTTACCGCATGGAATATGCTTTCTTCATACCACTCCGGTGCGCTTCCGTTCGGTATGGGGTATATGCGTTTAGGGTGCGTGCCGCTGTAGCGCTGCATCATGTCAGCGCTTTTTCGTCCACGTCAGATGTTCGCCGGGCTGATCGAGCAGCTTCGGTGACGTTGATAGCGGACGTGTTCTTCGTGCCAGCTCGATTTTTCTGAATGACGCCGGCGCGGAACCGCGCGCGGCAAACGTCCGAGAGGTATGCACATGTCGACGCCACAGACGGCCCAGGTCTACATCACGAATACCACCGACGGTACGGCTACCATCTCGGTGTGGCACAACAACTCGGATTACGGGACCGAGTCCGGCTCGTGGACCGCGGCGCCCAATCAACAGGTCGGCCCGTTCACGGTGCATTTCAATACCGGCTGGGGATCGTGGTCGGTACTCGACTACTGGGCCTGTGAGATGAGCGTGACCGGCGGCACGACGCCTGGGCTCTACGAGAGCAGCGGCGTGCTGGAATACAGCGACTGGAAGGAATGCCAGCTGCAGAGCGCCGACGCGAGCCAGAACTTGTATTTCACGGTCAATACCGGGACGTTCGCGATCAATTTGGACTCGGGCGGCTGCACGACGCCGATGAACCCGGTCGAACGCGTGTCCGCCTCGGTCTACGTGACCAATACCACTGACGGCCACGCGACCATCACGCTGTTCCACAACAACAGTACGGACGGGACGCAGAGCGGCACGTGGTTTGCCGCGCCGGGCGCGCAGGTCGGCCCGCTCACCGTCTACTTTCGGCTCGGGCTCAGCGTGGCGTTCGTGCTCGATTACTGGGCGATCAAGATGGCCGTCCAGGACGGCTCTTCCCCGGGACTCTACGCGAGCGTGGGCTCCTGGGTCGTCGCGAATTGGAAGGAGTGCCAGCTCCAGTCCGCCGACGCCAACCAAATTTTGCCGTTCACGGTCGACACGAGCACGTTCTCGATCAATCTGGCCTCGGGTGCGTGCCAGACGTCGATGAACCGCGTGGGGCCGTACACCAAGATCGACAACGTGTTCGTGCTGATGCTGGAGAACCACTCGTTCGACAACGTCTTCGCCTTTTCGGGCATACCGGGCATCACGGCGGCCACCTCCGCGGACACGAACAGCTACGAGAACGTGTCGTACGCCGTCGGTTCTCCGGCGCCGCCCGCGATGCCGACCGACCCCGGGCACGAGTTCTCCGACGTCGTGGAACAGCTGTGCGGACCCGGCGCCGTGCACACGCCCTGGACGCCCTACAATCAGCCCATCGTCAATACCGGCTTCGTCAGCAACTACGCGACGACGACGACCGAGATCACGAAGAACAACCCGAACCTGCCGACGCCGGCCGAGTACGGCGACATCATGCTGTGTCTCGACACGCCCAGCGAGGCGCCGGTGCTGTACCAGCTCGCGACGACGTTCGCCGTGTGCGACCAGTGGCACTCGTCGATCCCCGGACCCACCTGGCCCAACCGGTTCTTCGTCCATGGCGCCTCGTCTGCCGGCTGGACGGACGGACCGACGACGGCCCAGATGGTGAAATGGGAGACGCCCGGCTTCGGCTTCACCTATCCGAGCGGTTCGTCGATTTATGACAAGCTCGCCGCGGCCGGCTTGACGTGGCGCATCTATGCGGATGAAAACGGATCGGTCTTCGGCGGCATACCGCAAGTGTCGGCGCTCAAAGGCATCACGTACAAGGTCGACACCAACGCGTTTTCGTCGTTCGCCTCCGACGTCAACGGCCCGTACCCGTACACCTACACCTTCATCGAGCCGAACTACGGCGATGTGATCGGCGGGTCGTACACCGGCGGGTCCTCGCAACACCCGATGGATTCCATGGCAGGCGGCGAGGCTCTGATCAAGGCCACGTACGAAGCGATCCGCAACTCGCCGCTCTGGGAGCGCAGCCTGTTGATCATCACGTACGACGAGCACGGCGGCTTCTACGATTCCGTGCATCCTGGCCCCGCGACGCCGCCCGGCGACGGCAGCCCGGAGGACCTCTCGATCAACTCCGGCGGTTTTCTTTTCGACTGGTACGGGGTGCGCGTGCCCGCGGTCGTCGTCTCGCCGCTGATTCCGCAAGGCACCGTCGACCCCACGCTGTACGATCACGCCTCGGTCGCGGCGACGCTGGAGTCGCTCTACGGTTTCACCTGGATGACCGACCGCGACAAGGGCGCCAACAACGTCCTGGGTCTGCTGTCGTTGACCACGCCGCGCACGGACTGCCCGACCGTCCTCACCAACCCGCCGCAAGCCACGCCGCGCGCTGCCGTGGCGGCGTCCATGGGTACGGCCGACGCTGCGTTGCCCGAGAGCGGCAACGCCGTCGGCTTCCTGCAGATCCTCGCCAAAACCGACGTCGCGCTGACGCGCGGCGATCCGGCGGAGGTCGCCGCGATCAAGGACCGTGTCGACGCGATCGCCACGGTGAGCCAAGCCGAGGCCTATGCGAACGAGGTGATCACCAAAGCCACGGTGGCCCGGGCCGCTCGCGCCCCCGCCGCCCCGCCGCCACGCCCGCGCGCGACGCAATGAGGACGCAGGCGCGCTTGCGTCCTGCGCGGATTTCTGGTACGGTGCGCTTCATGAACGGACGCTGTATGGCGATCATGGCGATGTGTGCCACCCGCGAGGGTCGGTGTAGGTCGTCGTCGCTCTGATCGGCGTACGACACGACTACAGCGGCCCTCGCCTCCCGGCGGGGGCCGTTTGTTTCACTCAACTGCGCTCGACGCATTCGTGAAGGAGACCCCACGATGAGCAGCACCCTCGACCCCGCCGCGACGCGCGGCTTCGACACCGTCGCGCTGCACGGCGCCCAAGGCGGACACGACGGCGACGCGACGACCAAGTCGCGCGCCGTGCCGATCTACCAGACGACGTCGTACACGTTCGACGACACCGCGCACGCCGCGCGGCTATTCGCGCTCGAAGAGTTCGGCAACATCTACACGCGCATCATGAACCCGACGACCGACGTGTTCGAGCAGCGTCTCGCCGCGCTCGAAGGTGGTGTCGGTGCGCTCGCGCTCGCGAGCGGTCAGGCCGCGGTGATCTACTCGGTGCTGAACATTGCGCGCGCCGGCGATCACATCGTGAGCTCCGCGTCGCTCTACGGCGGGACGTACAACGCGTTCGTGCACACGCTGCCGCGCTTCGGCATCGAGGTGACGCTGGTCGACCCGGCCGATCCGACGGGGTTCGCGAAAGCGATCAAGCCCAATACGAAGGCCGTGTTCGCCGAGACGCTGGGTAACCCGAAGCTCGACGTCCTCGACGTCGAGGCGGTCGCGAAGGTGGCGCACGCGGCGGGGGTTCCGCTCATCGTCGACAACACGCTGGCGACGCCGTATCTGCTGCGGCCGATCGAGTACGGGGCCGACGTCGTCGTCCATTCCGCGACGAAGTTCATCGGCGGGCACGGCACGACGATCGGCGGCGTGATCGTCGACTCGGGGAAGTTCGACTGGACGTCGGGACGCTTCCCCGACTTCACCGAGCCCGATCCTTCGTATCACGGTGTGAGGTACGTCGAGGCCCTCGGGCCGCTGGCGTACATCATCAAGGCGCGCGTGCAGCTGCTGCGCGACGTCGGCGCCGCGCTTTCCCCATTCAACGCGTTCCTGTTGCTCCAGGGTCTGGAGACGCTCGGTCTGCGCGTCGAACGGCACAACGCGAACGCATTGCGCGTCGCCGAGTTCCTCAAAAATCACCCGAAGGTGCTGTGGGTGCGCTATCCGGGACTGCCGGGCGATCCCGCGTATGCGAACGCGCAGCGCTATCTGCCCAAAGGCGCCGGCGCGATTCTCACGTTCGGTGTGAAGGGCGGCGCCGAGGCGGCGCGGGGGCTCATCGACAAGCTGGAGTTGTTCTCGCTGCTGGCGAACGTCGGGGATGCAAAGTCGTTGGTGATTCATCCCGCTTCGACGACGCATCAGCAGCTCACGCCGGCGGATCAAATTGCCAGCGGCGTCAGTGATGATGCGGTGCGGTTGTCGGTCGGGATCGAGTCGATCGACGATATCCTGGCCGATCTCTCGCAGGCGCTCGATACGCTGCCGTGAGCACGAGCACCCTTCGACAAGCTCAGGGTGACAACGCCGTGGTTGAGCGCGATGTTTCTATCGGTGCGCTCGAGCTCGTTTCCGGTGAGCGCATTGACGATGTCGTTCAGCGGGTTACGCGGTATGGGTGTGAGCCGCGGACCGATGGGGCGAACGTCGTGTTCGTTGCGCATGCGCTGAGCGGGTCGTCGCGGGTGCTCGAGTGGTGGGGCGGGTTTCTCGGGAAGGGTGCCTTGTTCGATCCCGCCGAGTGGTGCATCGTTGGGGTCAACGTGCTCGGCGGGTGCTATGGGTCGACCGGACCGCCTTCGCTTTCGCCTGACGGCAAGCGGTGGGGGCCGCGGTTTCCCGTCGTCACCGTTGCCGATATGGTCACGGCGCAGCGGCGTGCGCTGTGCGCGGTCGGCGTCGAGCGGCTTGGGGTCGTCGTCGGCGGTTCGCTCGGGGGACAGCAGGCGTTGCAGTGGGCGCGTGCGTACGGCGATGACGTCGATCGGACGATCGTCGTCGGCGCGTTCGATCATCTGCGCGCGCAAGGGATTGCGCAGAACGGGCTCTCGCGCGATGCGATCGCGCTCGATCCCGTGTTTGCCGGCGGATGGTACGCCGCGCCGCCCGTCGCCGGGCTGCGCTTGGCGCGTGCGCTCGCGACGTTGTCGTACAAGAGCGAAGCGCTCTTCGAGCGGCGGTTTGCGAACCGGCCCGATCGCGGCGGCGGCGATCCGGCGCGCGTGCTCGGCGACCGGTTCGACGTCGACGGGTATCTGGCGCGGCAAGGTGATCTGTTCGTCGAGCGGTTCGATGCGAACAGCTATCGGACGCTCACGCGCGCGATGGATCTGTTCGATTTGCGCGGTCACGAAAAGCCGGCGGGGCCGACGCGGCTGACGTTCGTCGGCATCGAGGACGATCAGCTCTACCCGCCGGAGTTCGTGCGCGAATGCGCGGCGCGGTGGGCGGAGGCCGGCTGGGACTCCACGTACAGGCATCTCGCGAGCGATCACGGTCACGATGCGTTCCTCGCCGAGCCGGAGGGGTTGGCCGCGCTGCTGGAGCGTTAGCCCCGGGCCGGCTAGGAGGTCGGCCAGGTAGGCGTGCGCCCCTTGACTCGCGTATCGGGACACGATACAATCCACTACCGGTGGAGATAAGAGATCGCGGGACCGCTGATATCTACGATGGAATCGACTCCAAGGTTGCTCGCCGGACATTACCCTCGCAGCTCCACCAGGCTGCGACCGACTTACTCGATCTCCTCGACAGCGCGTCCTCGCTTGCGGACCTCGCGTCAGTGCCGGGAAATCGATTCCACAAACTGAGCGGCGATCGCGCGGGCCAGTACTCACTTAGCATCAATATGCAGTATCGCATCTGCTTTCTTTGGACTGATCTTGGTGCCATCGACGTTGAGATAACCGACTATCACTAATGTTTCTCTCTGCAGGTTTCAAGTGACATGCGCCTTCCCAAGAACCGTCGGCCTACGCCCCCAGGTGAGATCCTCGTTCGTCAGTACCTCACTCCTCTCGGGGTCACGCTGACCGATTTCGCAGAACGAATCGGTGTAACGCGCGCGCGCCTGAGCGAGATCACGCACGGCAAGCGCGGTGTCACGCCGAATACGGCGCTTCGTCTCGCGCGCGTTCTTCGGACGTCGCCGGAACTTTGGCTGAATCTGCAGCAGCGCGTGGATCTCTGGGATGAGCTGCACTCCGAGAACGCGGACGAAATCACGCGACTCAGGCAGATGGAAGCCCCGGCACGAAAAACCGCGCTTTCATAACGAAGCGAACGTTCGGGGTCCGGGAAAGGTGTGACGTGGACGAGATCACGATCGGCGGGATTCGCGCGTTCGGGCGGCACGGAGCGTACGCCGGCGAGAAGGATTGGGCGCAGGCGTTCGATGTCGCGCTGAAGCTTCACGTCGACCTTGCCGCCGCGGCGCGCTCGGATCGGTTGGCGGATACGGTAGACTATGCCCGCATTCACCGGCGCGTCGTCGAGATCGTGCAGCAGCGGTCGTTCGATTTGTTGGAGCGGCTTGGTGCGGAGATCCTGGACGCGGCGTTCGAGGACGAGCGGGTTCGGGCCGCGGAGGTCAGCATCGGCAAGCCGCAGCTTCTCGCCGGTGCGACCGCGACCGTTACGCTGCGGCGTTCGCGTCAGGGGTAGATGGAGCGGTCGCCCGGGGTGCCCGATCTTTGACAACGTTGACGAAGTTACAAGGCTTGGTTAACCGCTTGCGCTTGGCGCTCGCTTGTGGTAGGGTCGCTCCATGTCCGCGTTCGGCCTGACGGCCATTTGCACGACGACGACGATGACGACTACCCTCGGTGAGGGCTGGTCTGGATCGACGACGGCGTAAGACAGCCGCAACCGATACAGCACCGACCCTCGCCGAAGCGGCGAGGGTTTTTTGTTTCTCTGGAGGTTCCCGTGCTTTCCGTACCGCGCGTCCTGTGCTCGTCCGATGCGACCTCGTCCCCCGTGGCGGCGTCGTCGACGACGACGCGCGCGCGCGGCGTGGGGCTCTTGGGGTGCGGCACCGTCGGGTCCGGCGTCGCGCGCCGGCTGCTCGCGTCGCATCCGGGGCTGATTCGCCGCATCGCGGTGCGCGATCCGCGGAAGCCGCGCGACGTGGCGTGGGATTCCTTCGTGGACGACGCGTTCGACGTCGTCGACGATCCGAGCGTGCGCGTGGTGGTGGAGTGTATCGGCGGGCTCGGGCTCGCGCGGGAGCTCGTGCTGCGCGCGATCGCGCGCGGGAAGGACGTCGTCACCGCGAACAAAGATTTGATCGCGACCGAAGGGCCGTGGCTGGCGGCGTTCGCCGCGCGCACCGGCGCTTCGCTGCGCTACGAGGCCGCGGTCGGCGGTGCGATCCCCATCGTGCGCGCGCTCGGCGGGGCGTTGGCCGACGAGGACGTGCTCGAGATCGGCGGCGTGCTCAACGGCACGACCAACTTCGTGCTCGACGCGATGGAGTCGGGCGCGGAGTACGGCGAGGCGCTCGCGGAGGCGCAGCGGCTGGGCTTTGCGGAATCCGATCCGCGCAGCGACGTCGACGGGCACGACGCCGCGCACAAGCTCGCGATCCTCGCGGGGCTCGCGTTCAAGCGACCCGCGGTGTCGGGATCACTGGCGCGGCGCGGCATCGGCGCAATCTCGCGCGACGACGTGCGCGCCGGCGCGGAGCGCGGGCTGCGGCTGAAATTGGTTGCGGTCGCACGGCGGGCCGGCGATCTCGTCGAGGCCGGGGTGACGCCGGCGTACGTGCCGGTGGATCATCCTTTTGCGCGCGCACGTGGCGCGGAGAACGTCGTGCGCGTGCTCGGGCGCGGGTGCGGTTCGCTCGTGTTTTCGGGCGCCGGGGCCGGTGGGGATGCTACTGCGTCGGCGGTCGTGGCGGACGTGCTTGCGGCGCTGGATGCGCGCGAGCGCGTCGCGGTGCATAGCGGTGAGGATCTCGTCGCGCGCGCGCTGCGCGCGCCGTTGCTCGTGCGGTTCGCGCAAGGGAGCGTCGTGACGAGCGACGTGGTTTCGCTCGACGCGCTCGAGGCTGCGGTGCGCGGCTTCGGCGGGCGTGGTGAGGTGCGTTCCGCGATCCCCGTGTGGCAGGACGCGGCGTAGCCGGGGCACGATCGTGGCGCATCCTTCGACAAGCTCAGGATGACATGAGGGGTTAGTTCGGGCCGTTTGCTTCGAGGAGGGCGAGGAACGCGTCGGTCATCAGCAGCAGCTCTGCTTCGTTGATGATGCGGCCGTGCGCGACGAAGTCGTCGTAGTCTGGCCAGAGGCGCGCGCGCAGCACGTCGATCACGGGATCGCGCCAGAAGCACTGGATCGGCAGGAACGGCGTCGCTTCGGCCTTCGCGCGGCGCTCGGCGGCGCCGATCAATGCGGCGGCGAGCGCGTCGTCGCCGGCGCGCTGCACGATGCGCGCCGTGAAGTCGAACGCCATGAGCGCGAGCGCGCCCGGCGTGCCGTCGACGGCCGCGAGCACCTCGCGCATATTCCGCGCGGCGTGGCCGATGTCGTCGTTGATCTCGTGCAAGAGCGCGCCCACGCACAGCAGGTGGGCCGTCGTCGTGCGGTTGCCGAACGCGCGGCTCTCTTCGATCGCGGACTCGATGAGCGGCGCGGCCGCGTCGACGTCGCCGCGCGCGCACAGCGACTCCGCGAGGTTGCCCTGCATCACCAGCGCGTTGAGGTCGTCGCCCAGCTCGCGGAAGATCGTTGCCGCGTCGTGGAAGCGCTCCACGGCTTCGTCGTGGTCGAGCCGGAAGTCGAACGCCACCGTGCCTAGCGCGCCGATCGCAATCGCTTCGCCGCGGCGGTTCCTGATGCGCACGTTCATCTCGCGGCCGAGCCGGAACAGGCGCTCCGCCTCGTCGTACTCGCCCCGGAACTTCGCGACGATCCCCAGGAAGTTCAGCACCGGCGAGCGGTCGTACACGTCGCGGTCGCCGAGCAGCGCGTCGGCGGCGCGCGCGTGCGTTTCCGTGCCGACGAGATCGCCTTGCACGAACGCGATGCGCGCCGTCGCGGCGTGCAGGCGCGCGCGCAGCAGCGGCGCAAGCGCTTCGCTGCGCTCGACGAACATCTCGCAGCGCACGCGGCCTTCGTGCGGGTGGCGCACCGCGAACCACTGGCGCACCGCGGCGATGCACAGCTCGGCGCCCACGGCGGTCAGGTCGTCGTCGCGCAGCGCGCGGTCCAGCGCGGCGCGCACCTCGTCGATGACGGTCTCGCTCTCCATCAGCGCGGCGCGGTTGGTGCCGGTGCCGGAACGCGCGGCGATCGCGTCGAGCCGCTCGCGGCACCAGCGCACGTGCGCGGCGTGCGCGGCGCGGCGGTACTCCGCGGCGGACGGCAGCGTGTCGGCGGCGTCGCGCACGGGGTCGATCATGCGCCAGCGCGTGATGCCGTCGTGCGACGCGGCGTCGAGCAGCGAGCGGCTCGCCATTGCGCGCAGCAGCACGTCGGCGCGCCGCGCGTCGATGCGGTCGACCGGGATCACCGTCGCGGCGTCGGACGCCGAGAAGCTGCCGCGGAACGCGGCGACGGCGCCGAACACGATCGCTTCGTCCGGATCGAGCGCGCCGACGGCGCTTGCGAGCAGCGAGCCCAGCGTCGCGCGGTCGGTGGATTCGCTGTCGTCATGATCGCGCGCGAACGCGTGCAGGAGGGCTTCCGCCGTGGTGCCGGCGAGGCGGCCGACGGCGAGCTCGATCGCGAGCGGCGAGCCCGCAAGCCGGCGCAGCAGGGCGGCGACGTGCGGATCGTTCGGCTCGGCGGTGACGCCCGTTGCGGCGGCGCGGTCCGCGAACAGCGCGCGCGACGCAGTCTCGTCGAGCGCGTGCAGGCGGATGACCGACTCGTCGAACGCGTCGAGCGCGACGCGGCTGGTGGTGAGGAAGCGCAGCGGCGTGCCCGCGAGCTCGTCGAGCACGTCGCGGCAGGCTTCGGCGCCGCGCTCGCAGCCGTCGAGCACGACGAGCGTCGGGTCGGTGACGGCGGTTGCGACCGCGTGCGCGACGTCGCCCGGGGCGGTGACGCTCAGCGCCGCGCCGATGCGCGCGAAGATCTCGTCGCGGTTGGTCGCGCCGAGTGCGTCGACGAAGCGCACGTGCACGAAGCGCGCGGCGGCTTCGTGCGCGACCGCGAGCGCGAGCCGGGTCTTGCCGAGGCCGGCCGCGCCGGTGACGGTGACGACGCGGTGCGCTTCGATGGCGCGGCTCACCGACGTGACGTCCTCGTCGCGGCCGATCAGCGCGGAGAACGGCTGCGGCAGCGCGTCGTCGGCGGCGTGCTCGCGCGCGTAGCCGTCGGCGGCCACGCGGTCGCGGCCTTCGGCCTTGGCGCGGTACAATTCGCGGTCGGCGGCGGCGAACAGCTCTTGCACGTTGCCGCCGAACGCGGGCTCGGTCGCCGCGACGCCGACGCTCACCGTGAGCCGGCCCGCTTTGCCGACCGGGTGCTGGATCGCGAGCGCGGCGACGGCGGCGCGGATGCGTTCGGCGGCGGCGATCCCGCCTTCGAGCGACGTCGCGGGCAAGATCGCGGCGAACTCCTCGCCGCCGTAGCGCGCGAAGCGGTCGCCCGCGCGCTGCAGCGTCGCCGATGCGGCGTGCGCGACGCGGCGCAGCGCGTCGTCGCCGGCGAGGTGCCCATGGCGGTCGTTGTAGACTTTGAAATAATCGATGTCCAGGATCGCGACGACCAGCGACGTGCGGTCGCGCGCCGCGCGCTTCCACTCCTCGCGCAAACGGGCGTCGAACGTGCGGCGGTTCGCGACGCCGGTGAGGCCGTCGGTCTGCGCGGATTCGGCGAGGAAGCGCGCGGCGAGCGCGAGCGTGACGATGAGCGCGAGGTCGTCGTGCACGAGCACGTCGCCCGACACGAGCAGCGCGCCGTCGACGTCGATGTCGGTCAGCGCGATCTCCGTCGCGCGCTCGCCGAGCGCGCCGGACTGGCCGCGCATCGCGCGGCCGTCGCGGTACACGGCCAGCGCGACGCCTTCCGCGCCGAGGTCGTCGCGCAGCTCGGACGCGGCGGACGCGAGCGCGTCGGCGAGCGGCTGCGCGCCGCGCAAGACGTTCGCGACGCGGCGGGCGGCGAGCGCGGTCAGCATCGCGCGGCCTCCGGCTCCGGCGGCGGCGCGAGAACCGGTTCGTCGGCGACGACGCGCGCGCGGCCCATCGCTTTGGCGACGTACGCGGCGGTGTTCGTGCGGCGCAGCAGATCCTGCGCGGTGGCGGTGGTGGTCGTGGCGGCGGTTTGATTCGATGGGGCGATCGCGGCGACGCCGATGCTGGCGGTGAGGCGGCGCAGCGGTGCGCCACCGTGCGCGATCTCGAGTGCGTCGACCGCTGCGAGGACGGCGTTTGCGACGTGCTTCGCGGTGCGGAGATCGGTGTGCGGGAGGAGCGCGAGGAACTCTTTGCCGCCGTAGCGGCCCGCGAGCGCGCCCGTTTGGTGCGATACGGTGACGGACAGCGCGGCGGCGATGCGGCGCAGAACGTCGTCGCCGGCGTGGTGGCCGTAGAATTCGTTGTAGCGGTGGAAGTGGTCGACGTCGACGAGCAGCGCGGCGAGCGGCGCGTGCGCGGCGGCGGCGTTTTCGCACGCGGCCGCGAGCGCGGCGTCGAGCGCGGGGCGGTTCGCGAGGCCGGTGAGGCCGTCGAGGTGCGCGGGGTTCGGTTGCGGGAGGCGTGCGGGTTCGGGCTCGCGTGCGAGCTCGTCGCGGTGGTGTTCACGTTCGCGTTCGATTTCGCGCTCGTGTTTGCGTTGGCGTTCGTGTTCGCGTTGCGCAAACAGCGCGAGCGCGAGGAGCGGTGCGGCGAGCACCGTCGCGGCGAGCGGTGCGGCTTGCACCAGTGCGCTGTTCGCGGGGACGGCGCCGAGGGCGATACCCAGCGCGGCCAGGGCGGTCGCGGCGATGAAATAGCGCGCGCCTGCGATGCCGTTGCGCGCGGCGGCGACGGCGATCGCGACGAACGCGAGGTCGAGTGCGATGAGCGCGGCTTGCATGAGGACGTCCGGGAGCGGCCAGAGATCTTGCAGGACGTCGCCGCCGGCGACCGCGGCAACGTTGAGCGCGACGAGCGACCACGCCGCAAGCCGGATGCCGCGCGCGGCGTGCGCGCGGCCGGCGAACCCGAGCGCGAGCATCGTCAGCGCGACGAACACGAGCGATTGCAGCGCGGCGTGCAGCGGCTGGCTGATCTCGGGCGGCGGGCGCACGAGGCCGAGCCAGGGGATCGTGAGGCCCGCTTGCGCCGCGAGCGCGGCCGCGAGGTAGCCGCAGGCGCGCGAGCGGCGCGTCGCGGCGAGGATGCCGTGGACGAGCGCGAGCGCGGCGAGCGCGCCGAACGCGGCGGCGTACCACCACGTGCGCCAGGCGATCTGCGCGAGCTGTTCGGCGGTGAGGAGATACGGCGGCGCGGCGGCGCTGACCGTGGCGGCTGCGAGCTCGATGCGGTCGGCCTGCCACGCGTCGGCCGGCAGACGGACGCCCAGCATGCGGCCGGGGAGGCCGGCGGCGGCGGCGAGCGTGCGGCGGCGGGCGCCGGGGCCGACGACCGTGACCGTGATGTCGCGGACGAACCAGGGCGTGCCGACGTAGAGCGCGGTGTCGGCCGGCGGGACGCGGAACGTGGCGCGCATGGTGGCCGGGCGCAGCAGCGACGCCGCGGGGGACTCGCCCGCGAGCGCTCCGCCCACGCGCGCGACCGGCACGTTCGCGTCCGCCGCCGGTGCGGGGACCGGCAGAAACGAAGCAGCGAGCGCGACGAGAACGGCGGCGCGGCGGGTCACCTACTCTATTTCGGCCGAACGGGCGCGAAGCGTTCGTCCGGTCGGAAATGCAGGACCAACGTCCCTCGGAAGCGTGGCCGACCGGTCCGAGCCACCTTGGCGAGTGTTTCCGTCGATTGCCGCGGCAAGATCATCCGGCTGTCGTCGATGAGGCACACCACGACCGGGCCGTACCCGCGCGCGAGAACGTCGGCAAGTTCACGTGCGCACGTTGCCGCCCTCGCGACGAGGAGCAAGCAATTGCGCGCGTTTGCGCGACGACGGCTCGACGCGAACGTCGAACGCGGACAGGAGCGCGAGTCCGTATGCCAGATATATGACGCTGAAATGCCACTGCGGCGAAGGTGGCGGCGCGCATGATTCGACGGCGCGCGAACGTGATAACCGGCGGACGTGCGATGCGTTGATGCCATGCGTCGCCTACGGTGTATGATTATCGTGCTGGCACAAACATGGCACTCGCCGTACGGGCTCGCACGATCTCGACAGCGTACTACAAGACTCATCGAGTCGTAATCTCGAGCGGTCACTCTGGCGCCCGAAACGACGCCGTGCGAAGTCTTTGACCGGAGACGGCAGTGAAAGATCTTCTCTCCAGACTCAGGCCAAGCGCGGTAGACGTGTTCGGTTTGCCGTTCTAAAATCTCGGCCCCGCGCGAGGACGCACATCGTCCCGCGCAGCGCGGAGAATGGAGAGTTTGCATGTCTTCGATGCCTGCTGTTCGCAAGGCCGATAACCTTGTTCGTGCCGCGCGTGGGCCCAATTCGCTGCGGCGAGTCATTGCGAGCCTTGCGATGGCGCTCGCATTCATCCTCAGCGCAACGCCGAGTTTCGCGCAGGCGACCACCGGAACGATCTCCGGCACGGTGACGGCGCAGAGCGGTAAGCCGCTCGCCGGGGTCGCGGTCACGGCCGTCGCGCCGTCACAGCGTTACACCACGACCACCCAAGCAAACGGGTTTTTCAGTATCACCGGCGTCTCCGCCGACACCTATTCGATCACGTTCAACGTTTCCGGCTATCAGCAACTGAGCGAGAACGGGGTGACGGTCAACGCGGGACAGAGCGTGACCGTGTCGCCCATGCTGGCGAGCCAGCTGCAAAACATCGGTCGTACGCAGTCGCGCAGCGGTGCGTCCGCCTTTCAGCCCACGCAGACCACGGACACGTACACCTCCGGGACGACGCAGATGCAGACGATCCTGGGCAAGGAAAACGGGAACAACGAGGCGTTGCTGCTGGCCTCGGTGCCGGGCGCCACGTTCGATGCGACGGGCTTTCCGGTGTTGCGCGGAGGGCGCGAGAACGAGGAAGGCTTCCAGTTCGAGGGCATCAACTACGTGGATCCGTTCACGAACCAGTTCGTGAACAGCCTCATTCTCAACGGCGCGGCGCAGTTTCAGGTGACGCCGGGAGCGGGTAATGCTTCGAGCGGGAACGCGGGAACCGGCACCATCAACGTCGTTGCGAAGCGCGGAAAGCTCCCGAGCTTCGGATCGCTCGACATCGAAGCGTACGCGCCGCGGTCGGAGCAGACCGCCCAGCTGGAGTACGGCTGGGCCACGCCGACCGGCAGGATCTCGGATTACACGTCATTCTACGGCGACCGGGTCGGCGGGTTTCAGTACGGCGCGGGCGGCCAGTCGGCTCAGCTCATCGGCCAGCAGAACGGGCGCGCCAATCAATGGGCGAACGATTTTCTGAATAACTTCGTGTACAAGTTCGGCAAGGACAACGCGCAGTCCGTGCAGTTCTTCTATCAAAACACCCAGTTCAATCTGCACCTCGGAAACGCGTTCGTGAAACAGCCGAACGGGTCGTTCACGCTGAACGGTGCGCCGGTGTATTTCAAGAACAACGACCCGCTGTACTTGCTCTTCACCGGTGCGACGTCGGGGCTGTCGACGGCGCAAATTCAAGCGCTCGAGCCGTTCAGCGCCGGGCAAACATCGGTGACGCAGTTCCTCGGCGGACCCGGCGGGCGGTATCCCCTCGGCGGCACCCAGCCGAATGAAACCTTCAAGCTCCAATACTCGAACAACATCAGCTCGACGCTGTTCGCCACCGCGAAGTACTACGAAGTCAACAACGTCGAAGTGTTCGACAACATCTATAATGGGCAGAACTTCGATAATGGTGACTCCGTCGCACAGCAAGGCGGGTGGGCCCGCGGTGTCACGCTGGACTTCACCAAACAGCTGAATTCCCGCAACCTCGTTGGATTCGGCGCCGACTATCGGTACCTGCATCCCGTCTTCGGCCAGATCACGGGCACGGGCGGGCTCTGGAACCTCTTCGCAGCCAACGGCTACGAAGTGGCGGACTTCCTTCCGAACAACAACGCATGTCCGGCGGGGCCCGGGAATTGCGGCTACCTGCTCGGCAACAACCAAGGCGGTACGGCTTACATCGCGCCGGGCACCAAGGTTCCGCGCGCGAACGAGTCCGCCGCGACGAATCGCAACGACTACTCGCTCTACATTCAAGACACGTATACGCCGACCTCGCAGCTGAAGGTCGACGTGGGGCTTCGTCTCGACGGAACGCACTGGCGTTATCCGAAGTGCGACATCAATACGTGCCTCCCGACCTCCGAAGGCTTCTTCACCACCGGGCCCAACAAGGGTCAGCCGGATCCGTCGCAGGACCAATTCAACTACGATCCGCAGACCCGCGACTCGAAGGTGCTGCAGCCTCGCATCGCCGTCGCGTACCAATTCACGCCGCGCGACTCCATCCGCGTCGCCTACGGACGCAGCGTGCAGTTCCCCCTCATCGCCAACGTCGATACGACGAATAACCTTGCCGGCCAGCTGTACGGCGCGTATGCGGGCGTCCCGTCGTTCGACGTCAACCGGTACGACCCGGCACTCGGCATGCCCGGAAACCCGCTGTTCGCGGCCCGCTTCTGCGGTACGACCTTCGACCGTGTCTGCACCAGTTATGCGGATCAGCTGACATGGGAGAACGCGGCCAACTGGGCGGGCATCCCGATCACGCCGCTGCTCCCGACCACGTTCAACAATTGGGAAGCGTCGTATTCGCACTCGTTCGGACATCAGGTCGCGATGAAGGTGACCCCGTTCTACCGCAAGGCATACAACGCGATCGCGACCGCGCAGCAGCCGCTGCTCAAGAACGGCCAGCAAACGCTGGACGCCAACGGGGTTCCGCTATTGGGCCCGGCGTTGGCGACGAATCTGGGCCACAGCCAGATCACGGGCGTGGAGTTCTTCGTCACCAAGGAAGCTGCGTACGGCCTCTCCGGCCAATTGTCGCTGACGTATCAGAACGAGTTTTCCAACGTCATACCGACGTCGGCAAGCGAAAACTTCTTCCCATCGGTTCCCTTCAACTCGCTTCAGCTGGGGAACCAGTACCGAGTCGGATTTCTGTCGCCGCTCGCCGGCATACTCGCGCTGAGCTATCGGACGCACAGCGGCTGGCGTGTCAATCCGACGATCGCGTACGATCACGGCTTCCCGATGGGCGCCGGGCTCGTGACACCGTTCACGGTGAACGGCAAGCCGTACGACCTGCCGAATACGAACGTGACGATCAACACGCAACTCGGCGGAACGGCCGGAGCTACCCAGTACGTCGATCCCCAGAATCCGGGCTCCGTGTTCGCGCCGAACATCTCCGCAACACGCGGCACGGCCGAGGGAAATAGCGCGGGCGGCGTTCTGAGTCGTGCAAAAGTCGTGACGCAGATGAGCCTCGAGTTCACGCCGCCGCGCAACTCGCATAGCACGTACGGCGTGCTCGTGACCAACCTGTTCAACAGTCTCTATAACAACACGCGGACCCTGAACCCCCGTTATCAGCCGGTGGCGACCGGGCGCGCAGCACCGTATTCCGGATACACGTCTTTTGCGACGAACCCGGCGTTTCTCGAAAGCTACAACTACACGCAGCGCAACGGCAATCTCCCCTACTTGTTCCAGGCGAGCAACATCGGTCGCACCGCCGAATTCTACTATCAGCTGCACCTTTAGGAGAGATCGTTGCTGACATACATGCGGGCGGCCGCGAGCGCGGCCGGACTCGGATTCCTGCTCGCCGGATGTACCGGCGGGCAGGTCGGGGTCGAACCCCCGACCCAACTCGCGGATGTTCAGAACGGCGCCGCGCTGACGTTCGCGGTCGGGACCGCGCGGTACGCGGGGCTGGGCACGTACCTCAACACGGTGACGACGTTTCGGCAGGCCGACGGCCTGTCGGCGACGCTCTACAACATCCCGGCCATTCAAGGGCCGCCGGGCTTCACGGTTCCCAACGCGGCCTCCGCGGGCGTCGATGCGAATACGTCCGCGATTACCGCAACGCCGCCGACCCAACCGGGTACGACGGCCGTCGTCACGACGTTCGGTCAAACCGGCGGCGCATATGCGTACGGCTTCGCACCGATCAACTCGAGCTCGACGGGAGCGCCGAAATACCCGCAATTCTCGGCGGCTACGGCCGGCAACTCCGCGCTGTACCTGGACGCGGTGAGCTCGATCGTAGCCGGATCCGGAGGCGGAAACGTTCAAGCGAATCTGTTAGGGGGCGGCGGCGCCTTTCTCAACACGTATACACAACCGCTCTACCTGTCGGCGCGCAACCGCCTCCCGTTCGTATTCGGGCCGCCCGCGACGCCGAATTTCCACGACGGCACCTTCCCGCCGGGATTCCTCGGCTATCCGTCCGGCTTCACGATGTTCGCCGCGACACCCGTCGCGGGAACGTACGCGCTGACCGTAACAGTCCCGGGAAACTCGCCCGGCTCGGCGCCGGTGGCCGTGAAGACGGCCAGCGGAACGCTTAGCAACGTGGCTCCCCTTGCGCCGGTAACGGCCCCGGTCGTCGCATCGCTTGGCGGCGGAAGCGCATCGTTCACGGTAGGTCCGTCTCCCCCGGGCGTGAGCAAACGGGTCATCTACGTCGTCGTGGTGGATGGGGCTAACGGCTCGCCCACCGCGTATTCCATCGATGCTACATCTGCCGGCACCTACGGCATCACCACCGCGAACGGGCCCGTGAACGCGTCGGGCCAACACACACCTCCGTTCTCCGGCGCAAACGGCGACACGATCTTCGCGTACACCGTCGGCGCGGACTATGACTTCCTGGCCCCCGCCCCGCCGGCGAACCTCCAGCAAACGCCGGGATTTCCCGCTCAGGCAGACATCACGGTCTCGACGGTCCAGGAGGTGGTCTACTCCAATACGGTTGGCCCACTCACAACGAGGCGTACGGCGCGCTGATTCAAAGCGAAATACGCGAGTGTGGAAACGAGGAGGGTGGTCGCCGAACCGGCGGCCACCCTTTCGTTATACGGCGTTGGTCGTGCGACTGATGTCGGGCAGGGCGCATGGTGCGCGGCGAGAATACTCGACGGTCGTTTCGGCGCCGTAACAACAAATGTTGCCGACGTAGCTCAGTTGGTAGAGCAGCGGTTTCGTAAACCGCAGGTCGCCGGTTCGAGTCCGGCCGTCGGCTCCAGATCCTGCGCACGCCCCAAACGTATGGTCCGGAGGCTTGGCCTGCTCCCGCTGGCAATGCCAACTGCCTGGCACCCGGGCTGATTCCCGCTTGCCGTATCGAACATATGTTCGATACCCTTAGGGCATGAAAGGCGGGCTTTCCCTTTTCGATCCGGTTACGATGCGCTTGCTCGAGTGCCAGCGCGCGATTTTGAGTGCTGAAGCCGCTGTGCGAGGGCGAGAGCGTCCCCAGCCGTCCGAAGCGCCGTCAGCATCTCCTCCTCGAGCAGCGCGACCCGATCTTCGAGTGATCGCCGGGGGGCGCGCCGCGTAGCGTTGCCCTCGACCAGCTGGTCGAGCGACACGCCGAGCGCCTTCGCGATGCCGGCCACGATCAGCACGCCGGGGTCCTGGGTTTCGTCCCGCTCGATCCGCGAGATCGCCGCCTGGGCGACGCCCACGCGTTGCGCCAGGTCCGCCTGGGAGAGGTTGGCGGCGCTGCGCGCCGTCCGGATCCGTTCGCCGATCTTCGCCACGTTAGCGCACAGTCACACCGCGAGCGCGGCGGACCCTTTCATGCGGCCTTGCATATGCAAAATAGGTTGACGACAATCGAAATCCGTATATAATGAAACGCATGGAATCCCTCTCGAACGCGCATGCTCGACGTTCCTAGCGGTACGTATCGCGTCGCCGTCGTGTCGGTCGAGCTCCTGGGCACGCGCACCGACGTGCAGGTCGCGCTCGAGATCGTCGCCGGGCCGCACCGCGGCGCGCGCTTCGCGCACATCATGCGCACGTCGCTCGAACGCCCGCCGGCCACCGAGACCTATCCCGCGTTCGCGCGCTTCGTCGCGGCCGCGACGGGCGTCGACTGCGGCGACGCCGCGCAGCAGACCGTCGACGAGTGCGTGCTCGTCGGTCGCGAGCTCGAGGTCACCGTCCGCAGCGGCCCAAGCGGCATCCCGCAGATCGTACGATTCGCTCCGGCGCTGCGCGTTGCGCGCCGCGCGCACCGCATCGAGCGCAAGCACGTCGACGCGCTCGCGACGAGCGCGCGCTATGACGGCGACCAGCTCACCGACATCGTCGAGAGCGTCAGCCACGGCCGCACGCGCGCGCTCACGCGCCTGTCCGCGCGCGAGCGCGAGACGCTGATCGCGCGCATGCGCGGCTTCGCCTCCTGACCGATTTCGGCACCGAAGCATGCTGCACGTGGACGGGCCGTCGCGCCCGGCGATGGTCGGCGCGCGCGTGAGCCGCGAGGTGCGCGACTTGTTCGAGCACCGCGGTGCACGCGCCGGCGCGAGCGCGGGCGAGGTGCTGGAACTCGTCGGGCGAGCGCTGCTGCACGGCTTGACGATCGCGCAGCTGCGTGACCGTTTGTACGCGCCGGACGACGGCGGCTGACGTGCAGCCGCCGGCGGCGCTTCTTGAACGCTTACTGCTCGTTGCCGACTTCGTATCGACCAAGCAAAATGTACTGCTCGAGGTCCTCGACGTCTGCCGGAAGCAACCGGCGTACGACTGATCGAACGCGGTCGAGATCGTCGTTCGAAGCGAAACCGAGCATGCGGCTGAGATCACCCTGATCGACGCTGCGTGAGGCGTCGAGTTTCAGCGCGACGAGATAAGGAAGGTCGACGATCGGAAGCGTCCCGTTCTCCCACCGAACTGATGCAACCGCGTCGTGAATCCACGGTTGACTCGACGTCAGAATATCGACCGGCCGGCCCGAAACCACTCTCTGACCGATCAAGCCGAGCCGCGTATCCGAGAATTCCAGCGGCTGCGGCTTACGCGAATAACCGCTTTCGACAAGTTGGGACAGTGCTCGATCGAAATTCTCCGGGTCGACGAGGAGGTCGATATCCGCGGTCGTGCGTTCAGGCATGTACATGCGAGTCGCGACGCCGCCGATCACCGCATAAGGGATATCTCTGAGCAATGTACCCCCCGTCCAACGCCCGTTGGGGCGGTAATCCCATAATTCCCGAAGAGCGACGGAATCGTCCCGCCGACCGCGCATGCGACGGAAGAAGAACGCGCGACGGAAGGCTCGGTCCGCCACTGCCGGCCGCCGCGCGTCATTGCCGCCTGAGCCCGATTCCGCTTGCCGCATCTGCTGTCTAATTCCACAGCGGCGCACCAATCCCAGCTACGCTTGCCCGTTGCTTAATGTGCTAGCTGCGCAACGAGGCGCCGGTCCCCCCACCAGCGCCTCGTCTCATGGTCGACTTGGGTTGGTGTTACTGGCCGATCTGACCGTTCATCACCGTGATGTCGAGCGTGCCCAGGCCGGTGGTGTAGTCGTAGCCCGTCAGCGCCGTGTAGATGCCGTTCCCGCCCGTGATGACGTCGTGGAAACCACCGAGCGCCTGCGTCGGCGGCGGCCCCGTGACGGTCGTCGCGCCGGCTTGCTTTTCGATGTAATTGCGGTAGAGCTGCGGCGCCGCGAAGCCCAGCGCGTTGCCGTGCGCCGACATCAGGCGGGCGTAGGAACCCATCGCGAGCGGCGACGCTTCGCTGGTACCGCCAATGCCGCAGCCCGCGCTGCAGTCGCCGATGCCCGGGACGTTCGGGCCGTACACGGTATACGAACCGGAGTTCGCGTCGGCGGCCATCGCGATGTCCGGCAAACCGCGCAAGTTCGTCGCCGCGAGGCCGGTGCTCGACGGGATCACCGCCTGCTGCCAGCTCGTC
This sequence comes from Candidatus Elarobacter sp., assembly GCA_035943995.1. Classification (GTDB taxonomy): domain Bacteria; phylum Vulcanimicrobiota; class Vulcanimicrobiia; order Vulcanimicrobiales; family Vulcanimicrobiaceae; genus Vulcanimicrobium. Next base: position 43,513 of record DASZBS010000057.1, read on the forward strand.
GAGTTCTCGAACTGGCTCAGTCCGCCGCCGCCCGCGTTCCACGCGAGTTCACCCGCATAGCTCGAGTCCGACGCGTTGGAAACGACCGTCGTCCCGCCGACGCCGACGGCGTACGGCGACGCCGCGGGGTACTCCACCATCGGCGGTCCGGATCCGGGCACGCCGTTCGTCCCCGCGAGCGCGCACGACGAGCCCGTGTCGCCGGTCGACACGAACATCGTCTGGCCTTGCGCGGCGGCTTGCATGAACAGACGGTCGTCAACCTTCATCGCGCCGTCGAGCCACGCTTGGTACTCGCACTCGCCGAACGACGAGTTGCCGAGCTGCGCGACGTCCTGTGACACCCATTTGCTGTACGCGTTCGCAATGTCCGAGTCCGACAGCGACGTCGTGTCGTAGATGTAGAGCATGCTCACGGTCTGCGCCATGCCGGTGGAGCTCTGCGTGTCGAGATCCCACTCCGCGGCGCCTGCCGTATCGGAGCTCGCCAGGCCGACCTTGACGACGGTGACGGGCACCTGCGGCAGACCCTGCTTGTTCTCCGCATAGGCCAGATCGCTCACCGTTGAAGACACGTCGCCTTCGGCGATGACGGCGACGGTCGTGGCGGACCCCGTCGCCGTCCCGCCCGCGTCGTAGAACGCCTGCACGTCGTGCGCGTTGAACGACGGCACGCACTGCCCGTTCGGCGTCGCCTGCGGGAAGCAGTTCGCCGCCGTGCGCAGCTTGGGCGTGACCGCCATCTTCGCGGCGTTCGAAAGGCCGAGCACCGCGCTCACCGTGTTGCCGAGCGACGCCGGCACGAACGCAGGCTGCGTGTTGACGTAGACGGCAGAACCGCCGAGCTGGAACGATTCGAGCGACGTATCGAACGCCTTCGACGCCTGCGCCGCGGTCCCGTCGGCGCTGACGAGCTGCGCGCTCGTCTGCACGTTGGTGAATCCTTGGCTCTGCAGGTACGACACGACGGCTTGCACTTCGCTCGGCGTCGGGCCGAATTGCGCGGCGAACTGCGACGGCGAGATGCGCTGGCGCGCCGCGATGAGCGACTTGAGCTGATCTTCGTTGTGGAGGTTCAGTGCGACGCGCACGGTCAGCGGCGTCGCCGGCGACAGCGCGCCGCGGTCCGTCCCACTGGGGATCGTCGCACCGCGCGTCGCCGTCGCCGACCAGCCGGCCGGGGCGACGATCGCTTCTTGCGCCGCGCGACCGTGCACGCTGGCCGCCGGGCCGCCGGCGGGAAGGAGATGGCTCATCACGCCGCCGCCCGAGCACGATGCGGTGAGCAAACCGGTGCTGATTGCAATGCCGAGAAGTTTTTTCATCGTCGCGCTCCTAGTGCCCGATCGCCGCGTAGAGCTTGGCGATGTCCATGCTGCCGAGGCCCGTCGTGTAGTCGTAGTGGGGCAGAGCGGTATACAAACCGTTCGTGCCTTGCAAGATGTCGTGGAACGGTCCGATAAGCTCGGTCTCGGGCGGACCCGCGATCTGCTGCGGCGTGCTGCCGCGGTAGACGTTGTAGAGCAGCGGCGCCGCGAAACCGAGCGCGTTGCCGTGCGCGCTCTGCATGCGGGCGAACACGCCGGCCGCCATCGGCGACGCGAGGCTCGTGCCGCCGTTGACGTACGACACGCCGCCCATCCAGGTGATCGCGCCGGTCTCGATACCGGCGTCGTACGCGACGTCGGGCAGGCCGCGGAAGCTGTAGCCGGCCGGCGTCGTCCCGACGGGCTGCGTCGGCGACTCCCACGTGGGCGAGTACTCGAACTGGCTGAGGCCGCCGCCGCCCGACTGCCACGCCTGTTCGCCCAGATACGTGCCGTCGACGTTGCTGAACACGTCGGTTCCGCCGACCGCGACCGCGTACGGCGACGACGCGGGATATTCGACCATCGGCACGCCGCCTACGCCGCCGTTGGGCGGAGCGCCCGCGGCGCCGCAATATCCGCCGGTGTCGCCGGTCGACGCGAACAGCGTCTGCCCTTGCGCGGCCGCTTCGACGAGGATCATGTCGCCGACGAGCATGTCGCCGGACTGGTACGGGAACACTTCGCATCCGCCGACCGACGCGTTCATGATCGGCGCGCGGTCGTCGCTGGCCCATTTGTTGAACGCGACCGTCATGTCGGTGAACGTGAACGACGCGACTTCGTAGAGATCGATCGCCTTGAGGTTGTACGCCATGCCTTGCACGTACGTCATGTCGAGCGTCCACTCACCGTTGCCGGTGATGTCGGCGCTCTGCGGCTCGACGTGGATTTGATTGATCGGCACCTGCGGCAACCCGAACTGCGTCGCGCCGTACCGGAAGTCGCTGATCGCGATGGTCGGATCGCCGACGGTGAAGATCGCGACCTCGGTGTTGGTCGCGGCCGGCGTCGAGCCGGCGTCGTACGCGATGTTGAACGTTGCGGGATCGTACCAGCGCGGGCACACCGGCGCGCCCGTCGTCACGTTGACGTTCTTCAGACACGCCGTCGGACTCGGGTTGCCGTTCGCGTCGAACGAACCGGGTTGCACGCCGGACGCCGGCTGCTTCACCGGACTCGCCTTGAGGCCCGGGAAGTTCGTCAGGCCCAGCACCGCCACGACGTTGCCGCCCAGCGCCGCCGGCACGAACGCCGGCTGCGTGTTGGCGAAATACGTCGCGCCGTTCACGGAAAAGCCGTGCAGCGTCGTATTGAACGCTTTCTCGACCGTCGCGGCGGAAGCCGTCGCCGACACGAGTATGTTGTTCGGCGCGGCGGTCACGTTGCTGAAGCCCTGATTGCGAAGATAGGCGGTAGCCGCCGCGACCTGATCGCTCGACGGCGCGTACTGGCTCACGAACGCGTCGCGCGACATCCGCTGACCCGCCGCGATCGCAGCCTTCACCGCGTCGACGTTGCGTATCTGCAGCCCGAGCGTGACGTTGACCGGCTTCGTGCCGGCCAGCTCGCCGAGATCGGCCGCGTTCGCCAGCGCGATCGCGCTGGTGCCCGTCGTCGCCCAGCCGGGCGGTGCCGTGATCCCGGCCTTCGCTCGGGTGCTGTGCGCGCCGGTCAGGCTCGTGGGGCTCTGCGAGCCCGCGCCGCCCACCGCCGGGATCGTGCTCGCGCTATGGCCTCCCGAACAGGAAGCGGTGATGACACCGGTGACGACGGCCAGGACCGCAAATCTTCTCATCAGGCGAACTCCTCTCGCCTACGAGACTAACGACCCGAAGTCCAGACCCCCATACACAAAACCGGGTAGGCGCGCCCTATGTCACCGCCGCCGGCACCCGCATCGTCGCGCGGTCGCCCACCGCGCGCTGGTACTGCGGCGGCCACGCGACGTCGGCGCCTAGCGCCCGTGCCGCGAACAGCGGCCAGTACGGGTCGCGCAGCAGCTCGCGCGCGAGGAACACCAAGTCGGCCCGGCCGCCGGCGACGATCGCCTCGGCATCGGCGGGCTCCGTGATCATCCCGACCGCGCCGGTCGAGATCCCGGCTTCGCGCCGCACGCGCTCCGCGAACGGCGTCTGGTACAGCGGCCCGACGGGGATCGTGCCGGGCGGCACCGGCACCGCGCCGCCCGAGCTGACGTCGATCAGATCGACGCCCTCATCGCGCAGCAGCCGCGCCAGCTCGACCGTCTGCTCGACGTCCCAGCCGCCTGCCACCCAGTCGGTCGCCGAGAGCCGCACGAACAGCGGCAGCCGCTCGGGCCACACGCCGCGCACCGCGCGCGCGATCTCGAGCACCAGCCGGGTGCGGTTCTCGAACGAACCGCCCCAGCGGTCCGTGCGCCGGTTCACCAGCGGCGAGAGGAACTCGTGTACGAGGTAGCCGTGCGCGCCGTGGATCTCGATGACCGAGCCGCCCGCGTCGAGCGTGCGCCGCGCGCCGTCCGCGAACGCGCGGACGATCGCGGCGATCCCGGCCTCGTCGAGCGCCTCCGGCACGGGGTACGACGGATCGAACGGGTCGGTCCCCGGCGCGACCGGCGTCCAGCCGCCTTCCGCGAGCGGCACGGCGCCCTGGCCGTCCCACGGCCGCTTCGTCGACGCCTTGCGGCCGGCGTGCGCGAGCTGCGTCCCCCACGCCGCGCCCTGGCCGTTGCAGAAGCGCGCGATGCGCGCGAGCTGCTCGACGTGCGCGTCTTGCCAGATGCCGAGGTCCTGCGGCGAGATACGGCCGTCCGCCGTCACGGCGATCGCCTCGGTGAGCACGAGCGACGCGCCGCCGACCGCGCGGCTGCCAAGGTGGACGACGTGCCAGTCGTCCGCGAAGCCGTCGGTGGACGAGTACTCGCACATCGGCGAGACGGCGACGCGGTTGCGCAGGGTCACGTCGCGCAGGCGCACGGGGGAGAACAGGGTGGACATCGTTCGGTTGTGACGTTGCCGAAACGCGCGCGGTTTCGCACAGTACGCGAATCGGGCCCGCAGGAGCGTCTCAGGCGCGTGCGGGACGCTGACAGCCGCTCCGCCTCGCCTCTGAAAGGGTGTCCTCATGTCTCGCTTTGCGCTCGCATGCTGTTGCGCGTTTGCCTTCGGACTGGCGCCGGCCGCCGCGCAAACGGCGCCCCCACCATCACCTGCGCTGGCCGCCGCCGCGACCGCGCCGTCGCCGGAAGCGCTCAAGCTCGTCGCGGCGATGAGCAAGGTGCGGTCGTTCCGCGTGCAGCTCAGCTCCGCGACCGGCATGGCAGGCACGATCACCATCGTGCTGCTGCCGGCGAAACGTACGAAGGCGGCTATCGCGATGGGCACGATGATGAACGAGATGGTGGCGGCCGACGGACGCATGTACACGCGCATGAACGGCGGCGACTGGCACGTCGGCGATATGCCGGCAGGCGGGGGCCTCACGGATTCGGCGCTCAAGGCGATGACGGATCCGTCGCGGTTTCGCGTGCTCGCCGACCGGGTCGACAACGGTACGACCGTCGGCGTGTACGAAGTGACGCCGCTCGTGCCGCCGGGCGCGCCCGCCGGTTTCGCCATACCGCCGCTGTCGTGCACGTACGACAAGGCGACGTATCTGCCGCGCACGTGCGAAATCCAAGGCTTCACGCAGACGTTCGAGGGCTGGAACGATCCGGCCAACGTCGTCGACGTGCCGGTCGTCGCGTCGCCCGCGCCGGCCGCTTCGCCGCACCCGTAACCGCGCTCGCTCGCACGAGTACCGGCGCATATGCTTCACGCCGCGCTCTTTCTCGCCGCGACCGCGACGGCGCCCGTCAAGGCGCCGCGCCCGCCCGACGCGACGTACACGTACGCGATCCAAGTCGGCGGCGTCCCGGTGGGCAACAGCACCGTCGTCGTCGACGGCACGACACCCGGTACGATCGTCGTCAAAGAAAACGCGAGCATGTCGATGCCGCGCTATACCGCGACGGCGACGACGCGCTACGACGCAACGACGCTGCACGAGACCGGCTACAGCGCAGACTTCCGCCTCGCAAGCGGCACCCAGCACACCGACGTCACGGTGAAGCCCGGCGCGATGACGCTCACGGTACCCACCGGCGGGACGCTCGACATCCCGGCCGATCCGGCGGCGCCGCTCGAACTCGTCGGCGACAACCTCGTGGGCGGCAGCATCATGATCCCCGCGGTCCTGCACGCGACCGGCGCGAAATCGTTCACGCTCGCCGTGCTCGCCGGCGCGCAGCCGCTGGTCTGCAAGGTGGTGACCGATCCGCTCCCCAGCCGGCCGGCGGCGGTTCCGGCGACCGACGTCGAGCTCGCGCTCGAGCTCGCGGGCATTCGTGTCATCTACTGGTACGATCCGGCGACGTACGTGGTGCACGATATCGCGATCCCGTCGCAGCAGGCGGAGTTTCGCCTCACCGCGACCGCGCCGCTCGGTGCCCCGCCGCCGCCCGCGCCTGCGCCGGCGGCAAGCCCGCTGCCGACGCCCGCCCCGCATTTCACGAGCCGCGACGTGACGTTCGCGTCGGCCGACGGAACCGTGCTCGCGGGCACGCTGACCGTGCCCGACCGTGGCCGCGCACCGTTCGCCGCCGTGGTGTTCGTCCACGGCAGCGGCGCCACGGACCGCGACGAGACGATCGGCCCGAACCCGATCTTCCTGCAGCTCAGCAACGCGCTCTCGAACGCCGGCTATGCGGTGCTGCGCTACGACAAGCGCGGCGTCGCCAAGAGCGGCGGCGCCAACACATCGGGTACGCGCGGCGAGCTGCTCGACGACGTGAAAGCCGCGTACCGCTTCACGCGCGCACAGCACGAAGTCGATGCGAAGCGTGTGTACTTGCTCGGACACAGCGAAGGCGGCGAACTCGTCCCGACCGTCGCCGTGCAAGAGCCCGGGGTCGCCGGCATCATCCTGATGGCGCCGCCGTCGCTGCCGCTGCGACAAGTGTTGATGCAGCAGGCGCTCGCGAGCGTGCCGCCCGAGGGGCGCGCCGCGATGGAGCGCCAGGAGCTCGCCGCGTTCGACAAGATTTGCCACGGCAACGACGCCAAGGATGCATGGTACCGTTCGTCGATGGACGTCGATCCGGTCGTCGACATCGCGCGCGTGCGCGCACCGATCTTGATCTTGCAGGGCGAAGGCGACGTGCAAGTGCTGCCTAAGGATCTCCCGCGCCTCGCGAACGCTGCGCGCGCCGCGAACCGCGACGTCACGGTGCGCACGTTCTCCAACGACAACCACCTGTTCGAAGCGATCGTATCGAGCGAGCCGCAGACACCGCTGGCGGCGGTGCACCAATACCTGACCGTCCCCGCGCGCATCGACGCCCGCGTGCTCGACACCTTGACGATGTGGATGGCGCGCCACGCCCGCACGGACGTCGCGCGGTGAGCGAGATGGTCGTCGCCGGCGCGGGTACAACCCGCGTATGAACGTTACCGCACTCGATCTTGCCACTACGCCGCCGCGCAGCGGGCGCGAGATGCTCGGCCGCTATGCATGGTTGGCTCGCATCGCCGACAAGGTCCGCGCCGACCACGCGGGCACCGAAGGCGAGTACATCGCCTACTGCGGTTTGTCGACCGGCTTTCTCGACCGCGCGGGCGTGTCGGTGGACGACTTCGACAAGCTCATCCGCGACGGCGCGAGCGACGCGGACCTCACGAAGTATTTCGACGAGCACGTCTCCGACGCGCAGCGCGAGGCGGCGAACCGTTACGTGCTCGACGACATGAAGTCGCACCTCGACAAGCAGGACGCCGAAGAAGGCCGCTGAGCCGGCAGCGCGGTACATCGCCCCTTCGTGGGGATTGCGCAATGGCCGTCGCTGGCCGTCGGCTATAGGCTGTCCGGGGACGGCGCGGCGGATCCGGCGGTCGCGCTGACGCTGACGCTGCAACTCGATGCGTACACCGTCTCGCCGGAGCTATCCGTAGAGCGTGCGCTGCGTAATGCGGAGACGGACCGCGCGACGTACGCGCGCGCCGGTCCGCAGCTCGCAGAGCCGGGCGTTGGTTTCGCGCTAAGCACGACGCTCGAGCATAGCGTCGGCGGCACGCCGGTGAGCCACCCGCTCGACATCGAGCCGTTCCGCAGCTTCGTCACGTCAGCATTGGCCTTCCTCGATGCGCTGTGCGCGACGCAGCCGGCCGATTTCGACGTCTCGATCGGCACGGCGCCCATCCCGGTGGCGGCGAAATTCGCCGGGCCGATCGTCCCGCTTCGCGTGACGGTGACGCAAACCCGCGATCCGGCGTCGATCGAAGCGACGCCGCAGGGCGCGCTCCGGAGCCTGTTCGCGCTCGACGCGTTCGCGCGATCCGTCGAAACCGCGCTGCCCGGCGTGCACGTTGCGACTGATGAGCTCGGCGGCGGTGACGACGACGCGTTCGGCCGGCGGTTGTGGTTGGTGAACGCCGCCAGCCCGCGCGGTCCGGTCGTGAAGTTCGCCTTCGAGCCTGCGTCGGAGGTGCGGTCGTTCGCGATTCCGCCGCTCTCGACGTCCCTCGCATCGGGAAGCGTGATGGTGACGCCCTACGTGACGGGGAGCGGGCTGAGCGGAGCGCCCGAACCGAGGGTCTTCGCAGCAATCGATCTCGACACGTGGGCATTCACGTTCCTCGAAGCGATGGACCTCGTACCGGCGCCGGACGATGCGCTGGACACGATCACCGGCGCGAAGCGCGCGCTCGCGACGGCGATCGCCGCGCGCGTGCAGCACGTGCTCGCGCACGACACAGCCGGCGAATCCGGATCGTCCGCACGGCGCCGCGACGCGGCGATCGCCGCGGTGCAGCGATCGCTGCACGCCGCGCTCGCGAACGCGTACGCGATCCAATGTGTCGTGCAGCCCGCGGTTGTCGTCACGATGCCGGACGCGCACGACGTGCAGCGTCTGTCCGGCTGGCCGGTACTGACGCAGCCGGACATCGGCGTGCCCGTGCTCGACGCAGCGTTCTTGCCCAGCAGAGTTCGGCTTTCGAAGGCGGCGCGCGGCGCTCCGGCGCTCGCGTCGTTCCCGCTCCAGGTGCACCGGCCGGAGAACGCGCGCAGCGCGACGGTGTCGACCGGGTACGAGGTCGTCGAGATCGAGCACGCTTCGAGGTGGCTGGCGTTGGTTCACCCTCTCGACCCCGTGACGCTCGCCGGCGTCACGCTGCCGATCCCGCTGCGCACCTATCCACAACCGCCGTCGCTCGGAACGCCGCACGCGACGCCGTCCTTCGCCGCGCCCGTAGGCACCGGCCAGCTCGTGCGCTGGGACGCCCGCGCGACGTGGGTGCAGCACGCTGCCGACCAGGACGAGATCGCGCTTCAGTTCGAGCTCGGTACGGCGAACCACGACGTGCCGAGCCGTATGCACGACCGCTCGAGCACCGGCGCGCTGTTCGCGGCGCTTGCGCAGTTCATCACCGTGTGGCCGGAGGTGCGCGACGATCCCGCGACGCTAACGTCGCGCGCGCCGCTTGCGGCGTTGGCGACGATGGCGACCGCGGTTGCGCAGGCGTGGCCGACAGACGCGATCGAGGCCGCGACCGCCGCGCAGGCCGCGCCGGGCTCGTACGGCTACACGCTGACGTGCGCCCACGACGACAGCCCGAATCACAGCACGGTGACCGTCGTTGCGGCGGCCGAGAACCCGTTGCTGCCGTGGCCCGAGCTCGCCGTCGATGTCGGCGGCGGGATGCGCGCGCTCACGCTGCAGTCGTCCACGACAGCGCAGGCGATCTACGCATATCCGGCCGGCATTCCGAAGCGCACGCCGCTGACCTACCAAGTGACGGTGCGCCAGCTCGACGTCATGACCGTCACGAGCTTCGCCTTGCGCGCAGCGGTCGCGCGCAACGCGAACCTGATCGACGGCTCGCCAACGTCGCCTTCGTTCGTGTACCGGACGCCGTACGCAGGGTCGCCCGCGCCGGCGATCCCGTCGCTGCGCATCGACGCGAATTTCGATATCGGCAGCGGAACGGTGCAACAGCTCGAGGAGAAGCTGCGTGCGTTTCTGAGCGGCCTGCTCGAACGCGAGTCCGCACCGCGCGGGTTGCAGCGCGCGCTGCGCGTCGCGGTGAGCTACGGCGAGGATCTGTTGCCCACGATCCCGGTCGCCCTGGTCCCTTCGGTGCTGCTGACGATCAACGGCGACGACGGCGCATCGATCGATGCGTTCGCGCGGGCTCTCGCGGAAGCCGTCGTCGTATGGGACGCGCAGGCGCAACCCTCGCATACGAACGCGGCTGTAGTCTTCGACGTCAGCGTGTTCCCGGTCGTTGCAAGAACGGGCGACGAGCCGTTGCTCGTCGCCCGCTCCGTGAGGTACGCCCTTCGCTAGTTGTTGGTGCGGGGCAGGTGGCGGTAGCGTTCCGTCAGCTGGTCCTGGCGCGAGCGGTCGTGGTATTCGCGGCCGCGCACGAAGACGTGCTCGACGTTGGTGGAGAGCTCGAACGGGTCGCCGCTCCATACCACGACGTTCGCGTCCTTGCCCACCGCCAGCGAGCCGACGTGGTCGGCGATGCCAAGGATCGTCGCCGGGCCGAGCGTCACCGCGCGCAGCGCGTCGTCGTGCGACATGCCGTACGCCACGGCGTTGCCCGCTTCGTATTTCACGTTGCGCGCGTTGAACGCTTCCTCGTCGCCGCCGCCGGCGTTGCCGACGAGCGCTACTTCCACGCCCGCGCGGCGCAGCATCGCGGCGTTCTCCTGGCGCTGGCCCAGCGTGTCGAACGAGTCGGGGATGTTGTTCATCGCGCCGGTGATCACCGGCACGTGCGCCGCCGCAAGCCGCGGCGCGATCTGCCACGCCTCGGCCCCGCCCAGGATCACCAGGCGAATGTGCTCGCGCCGCGCGAAGCGCACCATCGCGTCGATATCGTCGACGCGGTCGACGCCCACCATCAGCGGCTGACGGCCCTGCACGACATCGAGCATCGCTTGCAGCGCACGGTGCGACGCGGTCAGCCCGCGCAGCGCGCCGGCGTCGAAGCCCTTGCGGTGCGCGGCGTAGAAGCGCGTGTCTTCGAGCAGGTCGCGCAGCGCGGCGAGCGCGTCGGCGCGCGACTGCGGCGGTGTGGTCGTCTCGCCGCCGGCCGCGGTATCGCCGGCGGTCTGCTCGTCGATGTCGTTGGTCAAGCGCGGGTTCACGACGATGGTCGCCACCACGCCCACGGGCGCGCGCCGCACCATGTCGGCGGCCGTGCCGTCGGCGAGGTCCATCGCCGCCGCCTGTCCCGCGACGAACGCGCCGGCCGGCATGATGCCGACCGTCGTGATCCCGTCCTCGCGCGTCGACGCGATGGACGCCGACTGCGAGAAGAAGCCTTCCCACGGCCGGAAGTCCGCGTTGATGACGCCGCGCGCGCTGATGTTGCGCGTCGCGCGCTCGCCGCCGACTTCCACGAGACCGAGCTGTGTCTGCGCGTTGATCAGGCCGGGCGTCACGATCTTGCCGCGCGCGTCGATGCGTCGCGCGCCCGCCGGGATCGCGACGTTCGCGCCGACCGCGACGATGCGGCCGTCGCGGATCACCACGGTGCCGTTGGCTATGCGCGGGCCGCTCACCGGGTACACCGTGCCGCCGGTGATCGCCACGGTCTCCGCGTTCGCGACCGCGGTCGCGCCGAGCATTGCGGAGGTCAGCATAACGGCGGCCGATTTCATCACGTGCGCGTTCACTTGCGCACCGCCGATCGCACGTAGCCCAGCTCGAAGTCGGTTCGCCAGTTCGCTTTGGGATCGTCGCGGTCGTACAGCAGCGCGCCGTCGACGAACACTTTCTCCGCGTGGGTGTACACGCTGAACGGATCGCCGTCCCACAGCACGACATCGGCGTTCTTGCCGCGCTCGAGCGAGCCGATGCGGTCGTCGAGCCCTAGCGCGTACGCGGGGTTGATCGTCATCCACTTGATCGCGACGTCCTCGCTCGCGGGCAGCCCCGCGCGCTTGGCCGCGTACATCGCCTTGCCGGTCTCCTGGTTGAGGCGCTGGATGCCCGACGGGTCGTCGCTGTGGATCGTCGCGCGCGCGCCGGCGGCGTCGACCAAGCCGATGTTCGCGCGCACCGTGTCGAGCGCTTCCATCTTGAAGCCGCCCCAGTCGGCCCACATCGTCGCGACGATGCCTTCCTTCGCGAGCAGATCGGCGATCTTGTACGCCTCGATCGCGTGGTGGAACGCGCGCACCTTGTAGCCGAACTCGTGCGACATGTCGATCACCTGCGCCATCTCGTCGGCGCGGTAGCAGTGCATGTGCACGTAGATGTCGCCGCGCAGCGCGGCCGCCATCGTCTCCATCGTCAGGTCGCGCCCCGGCGCATCGCCTTTGTGCGTCGCGTTCCACGCGTCCCAGCGGCGCTTGTACGCTTCGGCGGCGATCCACGCCGCGCGGTACCCCGCCATGTTCCCCATCCGCGTCGACGGCCCGCGCTGCGCGTACACGCGCTTGGGGTTCTCGCCGCACGCCATCTTCAAACCGTAGCGCGCGCCGGGAAACTTCATCCCCTGCACGGTGCGCGACGGCACGACCTTGAGGATCGCGCTGCGCCCGCCGATCAGGTTCGCGGAGCCGGGCAGCACCTGCAGCGTCGTCACGCCGCCCGCGAGCGCCCGCGGAAACTGCGGGTCCTGCGGCCACACCGAGTGCTCCGCCCACACGTTCGCGGTGTTGGGGTTCGTCGCTTCGTTGCCGTCGGAGTGCGCGCTCACGTTCGGCGCGGGATAGTCGCCCAGATGCGAATGGATGTCGACGATGCCGGGCGTGACGTACTTCCCGTGCGCATCGATCGTGACGACCAAATCCGCAGGCGTCCCGATGTTCGCGCCGACGGCGGCGATCTTGCCGTCGCGCAGCAGGATCGAACCGTCGTGAATCACCGGCCCCGCGGCGGTGAGGATCGTCGCGTGCACGATCAGCGTCGCGCGCGACGGGAACGGCACGTACGTCGACGGATACGGATCCGCGAACGGCACCGATAGCGCGCCGGGTCCCGGCGTGGCTGCGGGAGAAGGCGCGGGTGACGCGGCCGAAGACGGCGCGGTCTGTTGAGAAAAGCCGGGCCCGGGAAGCGCGACGAAAGCCACCGTGCAAACGGCGGCCAGCGCGCGAGCGAAACGAAGCATATCCGTATTCGATAGGAGGCCGAAGCCGGCGCTTCCTGCCGGCGATCAGCCGGCTTTTCTCCAGGTGAGGAAGTAGCGGAACAGCACTAGGCGCCGAAACACGGAGCCGGGGAGCACATCGGCCGCGGCTTTCTCGATCTCGGAATATGTCATCGTGGGACTGGCGAGTGGGGCTCCGCGATCGCATTGCTTGCAGCGGAGGCGGTCCGCGCGAGTGACCAAGAAGCCGGTCAGGTCGAAGGCAAAGTCCATTGCCGTGCTCGGCCGGGCCAGTCCGACGATTCCGATGACCCCACCGTGTCGCAACAACGACTTCATCCGCTCCATCGCCGCGTGGAAGTCCATGTGGTGGAGCGCGGCGGTGCAAGCGATGAAATCGAATCGAAGATCGCCGAAATCGTGGGTGAGAAAATCATCGCGGATCAGCATCACGCCGGCGTCCGGCACGGCACGCCGTGCCTGGTCGATCATTTGGCCGGACCGATCGATCCCGATCACGGTCTCGGCGCGTTCGGTAAGCGCTCGGACGAACGTCCCGGCGCCACACCCGACGTCCAGGGCGAAATGACATGGCGACGGCATGGCGCCGACGAGCAAGGAGTAATAGCGAAAATTTTTATTCCAGCGTGCGATAGGTTCCATAGCCTCAGGTCTGGAGCGCCGAAGCGCGAAGGTACACCGATGGCCGTTCGACCGCAGATTGCCTATCGCGACGTCGAGCCCTCGCCCGACCTGGAACGGCTGACCCAGGCCGAGGCGGCGAAGCTCGAGCGCTTCTTTCACGGCATCGTGAGCTGCCGCGTGCTCGTCGAGCACACGCACCGCCGGCATAAGCACGGCTCGCCGTTCAACGTGCGCATCGACCTCAGCTTGCCGGGGACGGAGCTCGTCGTGAACCACGGCGACGACGTCCGCCCGGTGCCGCCCGCGAGCGACGACGAGCCCGAGCGGGTTCACAAATCGGCCGAGCACGAGGGCCACAAAGAGCCCCAGCTCGCCGTGCGAGCCGCCTTCGCCACGCTGACGCGGCGGCTCCAGGAGTACGTCAAAAAGCTTCGTCCCTGAACGCCGGCCGCTGTATTGACATTTGCCGATCCAGTCACTAATATCGAAGCATGTCGATGCAGCGATGCTGTCCGCCGGCCTCGGTGGACCGGGCCGACCGGACTGAGGACGCCGCGATCTTCAAGGCGCTCGCGGATCCGAACCGGCTCACCATGCTCGCCACGCTGGCGCGCGCCGACGATGAGGTCTGCGTCTGCGACTTCACGGGCGCGCTGCCGCTGGAGCAGCCCACGGTGTCGCATCACCTGCGCATCCTGCGCGAAGCCGGGCTCGTGACGTGCGAACGGCGCGGCACCTGGGTCTACTACCGGCTCGCCGCCGGCGCGCGCGACCGCATCGACGCTGCCACGCACTCCGTCATCCCAGAGAAAGCACTCGCATGAAGATGCACCTCAACCTCGCGACGCGCGATCTGGACCGCAGCGTCGCATTCTACTCCACGCTGCTCGACGCGCAGCCCGCGAAGCGACTCGCCGACTACGCGCTGTTCGTCACCGAGCAGCCGGGCTTGGAGTTGGCACTCGATTTCGACGACGGCGCGCAAGCCGGACGCGGCCAGCACTTCGGGCTCGTCGTCGATTCGTCCGACGCTGTGGATGCGCAGATCGCGCGGCTGCAGGCGGCCGGCCACGCGGTGGACGTCGAACGCGAGGAGACGTGCTGCTACGCCGTGCAGACGAAAGTGTGGGCAAGCGACCCCGAAGGGCGCCGCTGGGAGACCTACGTCGTGCACGAAGAGTCCGAAGCGCGCGACACGTGCTGCGCGTAGGCGTGCACGCATCGCGATGAATCCGCGCCCGGTCGTCGCGGAGTTCGTCGGGACGGCCTTTCTGCTCGCGGCGATCGTCGGGTCGGGGATCATGGCGCAGCGGTTGTGCGGCGGCAATGTCGGCCTCGCGCTGCTGGCGAACGCGCTCGCGACGGGCGGCGCGCTCGTCGCGCTGATCCTAGCATTCGGCCCGGTGTCCGGCGCGCACTTCAACCCGGCGGTGACGCTCGCGGATGCGTGGCAAGGCGGCGTCGCGCGATCCGCCGTGCTGCCGTACGTCGTCGCTCAGGTCTCCGGAGCGCTGTGCGGCACGGCGCTCGCGAACGGGATGTTCGGTCTGCCGTTGTTCTTCGCGTCCGGTCACGTGCGAACGGGTTCGGGGATGCTCGTGAGCGAGTTCGTCGCGACGTTCGGGCTGCTCGCCGTCATCTGGGGCTGCGTGCGCGCGCGGCCGGCGGCGACGCCGTACGCGGTCGCGGCCTACATCGTCGGCGCGTACTGGTTCACGCCGTCTACGTCGTTCGCGAACCCCGCCGTCACGCTCGCGCGCTCGCTCACCGACACGTTCGCCGGCATCCGCCCGCAGGACGCACCGGCCTTCGTCGTCGTGCAGCTGCTCGGCGCGTTCGCGGCGACGGCGCTGTTCGCATGGCTTTCACCCATCTCGAAGACGGTGGCCGCGGCGGTCGTCGTGCCGCACCCGGAGGTCGCGAATGCACACGGTTGACCCGGCGCTGCGCGTTCGCAGCGCGAGCGCCGGCGATCTCGACGCGATCCGGCGCATCTACAACGAAGGCATCGAAGACCGCGTCGCGACGCTCGACGAAGATCCGAAAACCGCCGACGACATCGCAGCATGGTGGTCCGTTCACCAAGACCGCTACGCGGTGCTCGTCGCGGAGAACGCGAGCGGCGACATCGCCGGGTGGGCGTCGCTGAACCCGTACTCGCACCGCTGCGCGTACGGCGGCGTCGCCGATCTTTCGGTGTACGTCACCCGCGAAGCGCGCGGTACCGGCATCGGTTCGCTGCTGCTGCGCGCGCTCGAGAAGACGGCCAAGGCGCACGAGTTCCACAAGATCGTGCTCTTCACGTTCGCGTTCAACACCGGCGGCCAGGGATTGTACCGCAAGCTCGGTTACCGCGAGGTCGGGACGTTCCGCGAGATGGGCCGGCTCGACGGGCGCTTCGTCGACGTCATGGCGATGGAGAAGATCCTCGTGCCGTTCGTGCTGTTCGTCTGCCGCCACAACACCGGCCGCTCGCAGATGGCCGAAGCGTACTTGCGACATTTCGCGGGCGACCGCGTGGAGGTCGCGTCGGCCGGCACGATCGCGGCGGACGAACCGCATCCCGGCGTCGTCGCCGCCATGGCGGACGACGGCATCGACATCCACGGCGCGCGCCCGAAGCTGATCGACCCTGCCGTGATGCAGCGCGCGGACCGTGTCATCACGATGGGCTGCGACGTCGAGGGCGTGCCGCGCATCGACGACGACTGGGGGCTGCCCGATCCGAAAGGCCAGCCGTCCGAGCGCGTGCGCGAGATTCGCGATCAGGTGAAAGCGAAGGCCGCGGCGCTCGCTCGAGCCTTCATGGAATAGTCGCACCGCTCAATCCGGCGCGCCTTTTGGCACGTTCATGATCAGCGCGCTTTTCGCCCGCGCCGGAAAGCCGCGATGACCTCCCAATTCGCTTCTCCTGTTCACCTGGTAACCGTCGCGACGGCCGTCCCCGATCACGTGATCGATCAAGCGGCTGCCGCCGAGCTCGCGCGCGGCTTCTTCGCGTCGCGCATGAGCGACTACGACCGCTTGTCGCGCGTGTTCGCGTCGACCGGCGTCGAGCGGCGGTACACCACCGTCCCGCCGGCGTGGTTTCACCAACCGCACGGCTGGGTGGAGCGGACGGACCAGTACGTGAACGGCGCGTGCGCGCTGTTCGAGCGCGTCGTCGCCCGCGCGCTCGGCGCCGCGGCGCTCGACGCGTCGCAGATCGACGCCGTCGTGTTCGTATCCTCGACCGGGATCTCGACGCCGAGCATCGAGGCGCGCATGCTGCCGAAGCTCGGCTTCCGGCCCGATGCGACGCGCGTGCCGGTGTTCGGGCTGGGCTGCGCGGGCGGCGTGTCGGGCTTCGCGCTCGCCGCGCGCCTCGCCGCCCGGCCGCGAACGAACGTCCTGCTCGTCACGATCGAGCTGTGCAGTCTGGCGTTTCGCATCGATCGCGCGACGAAGGCGGACGTCATCGCGAGCTCCCTGTTCGCCGACGGAGCGGCCGCCGCGATCTTTTCGAGCAGCGACGGCCCGGGCCCGGCGGTGATCGGCTCGAGCGAACATCTCTGGCCCGCGACGCTGGACGTGATGGGCTGGAGCGTCGACGAGACAGGACTCGGCGTGGCGCTGTCCCGGTCGCTCCCGTCGTTCGTCGCGTCGCGCTACCGCGACGCTTACGAAAGCGCCGTGGTGCGCATGGGGATCGATCGCGAGCAGGTCGACCGCATCATCTGCCATCCGGGCGGCGCGAAGGTCCTCGACGCGCTCGAAACGGCGCTGGACGTCCCAACCGGCACGCTCGACCACGAGCGCACGGTGATGCGCGACTTCGGCAACATGTCGTCGCCCACGGCGCTGTTCGTGCTGGAACGTGCGATGCAGGCAGGCTTGCCGCCGCTCGCGGTGTTCGCCGCGCTGGGCCCCGGTTTCACGGCGAGCTTCGTGGCGCTGGCGAACGCGGCATGACGAGCGGCGCGCTGCTACTCGCGTTCTTGACGCTGCAGCGGCTGAGCGAGCTCGTCATCGCGACGCGCAACACCAAGGCGCTGCTGCACGACGGCGCATACGAGCGCGGCGCGGGGCACTACCCGGTGATGGTCGCGCTGCACGCGACGTGGCTGGCGACGCTGTGGATCTTCGGCTGGAACCACGCAGCGTCCGCGCCGTTCGTCGCCGCGTTCGCGCTGCTGCAGGTCGCGCGGCTCTGGGTGCTGCTGACGCTGGGGCGGCGTTGGACGACGCGCATCATCGTCGCGCCCGGCGTGGCGCCCGTCACGTCGGGCCCGTTCCACTTCGTGCGGCATCCGAATTATCTGGTCGTCGCGCTGGAGATCCCGTGCGTATCGCTGGCGCTCGGACTCGCGTGGCACGCGGCGTTGTTCGCGGCGCTCAACTTCGCGATGCTGTGGTGGCGAATTCGCGCCGAGGACCATGCGTACGCGACGGAGAGCACGCGCATGCCTGTCTTGCCTTGAGACGATTTCGCTTCGGGTACGTTAGCGTACAGCGCGGAGGCCGTTAGCAAGCGAGCTCGTCAATCCGGCGCCGATCGACAGGAGTTATCTCCACCTCATGGGCTCACGCAACGGCAACCTCTTCGCCGGCACCGTATTGATCTTGATCCATGTCGCCGCGCTCGCGGCCTTCTGGCCCGGATTCTTCCACTGGTCGTCGCTGATCGTGATGTCGGTGTTGATCTACGTCACCGGCGGCATCGGCATCGCGCTCGGTTTCCACCGCACGCTCACGCACCGCAGCATGCGCTTGTGGAAGCCGTTGGAATACGCGGCGGCGGTATGCGGTTGCCTGGCGCTGCAGGGGTCGCCGATCGAGTGGGTCGCGACGCACCGCGCGCACCACGCGCACACCGACCGCGAAGGCGATCCGCACGATGCGAACGCGGGCTTCCGCTGGTCGCATTTCTTGTGGATGGTCATGCCGAACCCCAACGTGCTGACACCCGAGCAGAAGCACCGTTACGCGGCCGACCTCTACGCGGACCCGTTCTACCGCTTCCTCGACAAGTCGCACCTGTTCCTGACGCTCGCGCTGGCCGCCGTGCTATTCGCGTTCGGCGGCGTGTCGTGGGTGATCTGGGGCGTGTTCGTGCGGCTCGCGCTCGTGTACCAGTTCACGTGGCTGGTGAACAGCGCCGCGCACAAGATCGGCTACCGCTCGTTCCGCACCGACGACCGCTCGACGAACTGCTGGTGGGTGGCGCTGCTCGGCTGGGGCGAAGGCTGGCACAACAACCACCACGCGTTCCCGTTCTCGGCCCGCCACGGCTTGCGCTGGTACGAGTTCGACGTCACCTGGCTGACCGTGAAAGTGCTCGCGTTCTTCCGCCTCGCGACGGATCTCAAATTGCCGACGCAGCAGATGATAGCGCGGTTGCGGTTGCCGCCGGCCGCTCTTCGCGCCGACTGATCGCGTTTCAGCGCGGCGATGTGTCGCTGAGTGCCGCGAGCGCGGCTTGGCCGAGGCACAGTCCGCCGTCGTTCGCCGGTACGACGCGATTGATCCACAGCGCGGCGCCGAGCCGCGCGTGCAGCGACTCGACGAGCATGCGATTCTGAAACACCCCGCCCGACGCCGCGAGCGATCTGCCCGCGCCGAACGCTGCATGGATGCGCACCACCGCGTCGGCGACCGAAGCATGAAATGCGCGCGCGATCGCCCCCGAGCCGCGCCCGCGCAGGCGGTCGTCGATGACGGCCGCGAGCAGCGGTGTGTAGTCCAGCTCGCCGTCGCGAAGCGGGAAATCATACGGCGCCGTTTCGCCGGCGGTCGTCGCCAGGTGCTCGAGCCACATCGCGGCCTGTCCTTCGAACGTGATCTCGCGCGTGAAGCCGAGCAGCGCCGCGACGGTATCGAAGAGCCGTCCCATCGACGTCGTGCGAAACACGCGCACGTTCTTCGAGATCATCGCGTGCGCGTGCTCGTAGCGCGCGGGGAAGCCGAACGGCGGTGCCGTGAGATCGGGTAAGCCGGACAGCTCGGACAGAAATCCCGCCGCCGCCTGCACCGGAAACCGCGCCGCTGCGTCGCCGCCCGGCAGCGGCGCGCTGCGCAGGTGCGCGACGCGCGTGAACCCGCCGCGCACGCTGCCCGCGAAGAACTCGCCGCCCCAGATCGCGCCGTCGTCGCCGTAGCCCGTGCCGTCGAACGCCACGCCGAGTACCTCGCGCGTCCACTCGCCGCGCTCGGCGAGCACGCTCGCGACGTGCGCGCGGTGGTGCTGGATCGCGACGTGGTCGCCCGGCATCGCGCGCGCGTACATGGTCGATGCGTACTCGGGGTGTGCGTCGTGCGCGACCAGCAGCTCGTCCTCGCGGATCCCGTACATCGCGCACAAGTCGCGCACCGTCTCGTCGAACGCGTCGCGTGCGGGGACGTGGTCCAGATCGCCCACGTGCTGGCTCACGAACGCCTGGCCGTCCACGACGAGTGCCACCGCATTTTTCAGATCGCCGCCGACCGCGAGGATCGGCCGCGCCGACGGGATCGTCGCGATCGCCTGCGGCGCGAGCCCGCGCGCGCGCCGCAGCACCGACGGTCCCGGCGTCGTCACTCGCGCGACCGAGTCGTCGACGCGGCGCGCGATGCGGCGCTCGCCGATCAGGAACGCGTCCGCGATCCCGGCCAAGCTCGCAACGGCGTCGTCGTCGTCGTACGCCATCGGCTCGCTGGAGCGGTTCGCGCTCGTCATCACGATCGCGCCGGGCGCGCCGCACGCGAACAGCAGATGGTGCAGCGGCGTGTACGGCAGCATCACGCCCAGCTCGCGGTTGTTGGGCGCCACGCCGTCGAGCGTGCGCCGCGCCGGGGCGAGCACGATGGGCCGCGCGACCGACGTCACCAACGCCTCCGCCTCGCCGTCGAGCTCGATCAGCGCGCGGGCAACATCGAGGTCGCGCGCCATCACGGCGAACGGCCGCTCCTTGCGGTACTTGCGCTCGCGCAGCGCGCCGACCGCCACCGCGTTCGCCGCGTCGCACGCGAGATGATATCCGCCGATCCCTTTCACCGCGACGATCGCGCCGTCGCGCAGCATCTCCGCCGCGGCCTCGATCGCCGCCGTACCGCGCGGCTCATCGCGCCCGCCGGCGCCGTCGCGCCCGTCCGCGCGCAGCACGTACGTGGGCCCGCAGGCCGGGCACGCAACGGGCTGCGCGTGAAACCGCCGGTCGGCGGGATCGTGATATTCCGCCGCGCACGGTGCGCACATCGTCCACGGCGCCATCGTCGTCGCCGGCCGGTCGTACGGCAGCCCGAGAATGATGCTGTACCGCGGCCCGCAGTTCGTGCAGTTGACGTACGGATAGAAATATCGACGGTCTGCGGGATCGAACAGATCGCGCAGACATGCATCGCATACGGCCAGGTCAGGCGCGATTCGCGCCGTGAGCCGGTCCGCCGTCACGTCGCTGGCGCGGATCGCGAAGTCACGCAAGCCTTCGTACGCGCCCGGCGACGCGTCGACCGACGCGACCGTCGCCGCAGCCGGCGCCTCGTCGACGACCGCGCGCGCGAACGCGTCGAGCGCGTCGAGCGCGCCCTCGACGTGCACCATCACGCCGCTCTCGCCGTTGAGCACCCAGCCTGCCAGCGCGTGGCGCTGCGCCAAGCGGTAGACGAAGGGCCGGAAGCCGACGCCCTGCACGACGCCGCGAATCACCAGGTCCAGCGCCCCGACGGCGGGCATCAGGTCGTCGCGTCGCCTCGCACGGCGACGTAGCACGATCGCCCGTTGTATCCGACCTGCAGCACGCGGCCGTCCTCGACGAGCACCGGCACCGCGGCCGCGCCGCCTCCGCCCGCGAGCGCCGTCATCCGCCGCAGCGCGCCGGCGTCATCGTCCACGTCGTACTCCACGAAGTCGCGACCGCGAAACTCCAAGTCCTCGCGCAGCTCCGCTGTATACGGACAGGTAGCGGTTCCGTACAGCTCGAGCATCAGGCGGGCAGTTCCGCGAGCGCGTTGCGCAGCACGTGATAGATCGCCGCCTGCGCTTCTTGGATGCGCGGGATGTAGTCGGAGCGCACCACGATCGCGTGATCGGCGAGCCCGCGCCGCACGATCTCGCCGCCGTCGTATCCGAGCAGCGCGGCGGTGAGCAGCCCGCGCTTGCGCGCCTCTTCGAGCGCTGCGACGACGTTCTTCGAGCCGCCGCTGGTGGACATCGCGAACGCGACGTCGTTCGGCCGCGACTGCGCGATGAGCTGGCGCAGGAACGTCAGCTCCGGGCCGACGTCGTTCGCGATCGCGGAGAGCACCGCGGGCTCGGCCGCCAGCGAGATCGCCGGCACCGCGCGCATCCCCGGCGCGTCGAGCACGCAGTCCAGCGCGAAGTCGGTCGCGTCCGTCGCCGAGCCGCCGTTGCCGAAGATCAGCAGCCGGCCGCCGCGCGCGACGCGCTCGCCGATCGCGACGGCCGCCGTCGCGATCGCGTCCGACTGTTCGGCGGCGATCTCGTCGCGCAGCCGCTCGCCGTCACGCGCCTTCTCGACGATCGACGCCGCGACGCCGTCGACGATCGACGCGGCATCGGGCTGTGCCGAGCCGAGGTACGGATACAGAAACGCCGACGCGCCGACGTCGTCGCCCATCTCACGCCGGTGTTCCAAGAACACGTGCACGCTCTCGTACAGCGTGTGGCCGAGCACCTCGAACACTTCTTGGTGGACGTGCGCGTCGCCGGTCGGCGACGTCACGCTGTAGTCCGCGTCGATCCCCGGCCAGGCGAGCGTGAACGCGCCGCGGCGGCGCGCGTGCCGCAGCGCGGCGATGGTGCGCAGATCGCCTTCGGGCGGGCCGAACGCGATCGCCACGTCGTTGGGTCCGACGAGCGCGTCGACAAACGCCTCGGGCGCCGCGCTCGCGTCCATCGCGGGCAGCGCGCGCTTGCCGACGATCACCGGATGGATGAACTCGACCGACACGTGCGCGGCGTCGGTCGCGTACGGTCCGTTGCCGAACGCGTACAGCCGGCCGCCGCGCGCGAAGCGCTCGGCGACTTCCTGCGACGCGCGTGCCAAGCGCGGCGCCTCGGCCTCGAAGAACGCGCGCATCACGTCGTTGCGCGCGCGCAGCTGCGCCGCGACGCGCGGAGCGAGCGACGCGGTCTGCGTGCTCAGCATATGCGCGGCAGCGGGTCGCCGACGAGCATGTCGATCGCGCGCGTCCCGCCGTACGGCGTCACGCCGATCACCGAGCCGCCGTGCTCAGCGCGCACCTCGCCGACGAAGCACGCGCCGTCGCCGCCGGGCACGGCGCGAAATGCGGCGAGCGCGCGCTCCGCATCGCCGGCCGCGACGATCGCGAGCACCTGGCCTTCGTTCGCAATGTGCAGCGGGTCCAGCCCCAACACCTCGCACGCGCCGCGCACCTCGCGCCGCAGCGGCACGTCCTCCTCGCGCAGCACGATGCCCATGCCGCTATCGCGCGCGAGCTCGTTGAGCGCCGTCGCGACGCCGCCGCGCGTCGGATCGCGCATCCAGCGCACGCCGCCCGCGCACGCTTCGATCAGCGCTTCGACGAACGGCCACACCGAGCGCGTGTCCGAGCGCAGGTCGGCTTCGAGGTCGAGCTCACCGCGGGCGAGCAGGATCGTGATGCCGTGGTCGCCGATCGGCCCGCTCAGCAGCACCTTGTCGCCCGCGCGCACGGAGCGCGGGTCGAGCGTCAGCCGCTCGTCCACCGTTCC
The DNA here is from genome assembly GCA_035943995.1 of Candidatus Elarobacter sp. Taxonomy (GTDB): domain Bacteria; phylum Vulcanimicrobiota; class Vulcanimicrobiia; order Vulcanimicrobiales; family Vulcanimicrobiaceae; genus Vulcanimicrobium. The sequence continues at coordinate 66,345 of DASZBS010000057.1, forward strand.
GACGCCGAACGTCGTGATGTACATTCCGTCGCACATGCCGTGCTCGACGACCTTCGTATCGCCGCCGACGATCGGCACGCCCGCGCGCGCCGCCGCATCGGCCATCGCCTGCACCTCCGCGCGCAGCACGTCGCTCGGCAAACCCGCTTCGAGGATGAACGTCGCCATCAGCGCGGTCGCGCGCGCGCCGGACACCGCGAGGTCGTTCACCGTGCCGTTCACCGCGAGCTCACCGATCGAGCCGCCGGGGAAGCGCAGCGGCTTGACGACGTAGCCGTCGGCCGTCGTCGCGACGCGCGCGCCGCCCAGCGAGAACACCGCCGCATCCGAGAGCGTCGCCAGCACGGGGTTCGCGAACGCGGGCGCGATGAGCCCCTCCACGAGCCGGCGCGACGCCTTCCCGCCGGCACCGTGCGACATCTCGATCTGCGCGTCGGTGAAACGAGCCCGCCGTGGCGACGCGACGGTGGTCATCTCAGGCGTTGACAGCCTCTTCGATGCGCGCGTAGCGGTAGTAGGCCGCGCACGCACCTTCGCTCGACACCATCAGCGCGCCGACGGGATGCTCCGGATTGCACTCCTTGCCGAACAGCTTGCACTGCGGCGGCTTGAGCACGCCCTTGAGGATCTCGCCGCACTGCGCCGCGCGCGGGTCGGTCACGCGCACGTTGGGCAGCGCGAAGCGCACCTCGGCGTCGTAGTCCGCGAACGCGGATTTCAGCTTGAGCGCCGACTGCGAGATGAACCCGAGCCCGCGCCACTCGAAGAACGGCCGCAGCTCGAACACCGCCGCCAGCGCGCGCAGCGCGGCGGGATTGCCTTCCCACGGCACGATCCGTTTGTACTGGTTCTCCACCTTCGCTTCGCCCGCGCGGATCTGGCGCAGCACCATCAGGATGCCTTCGAGCAGATCGAGCGGTTCGAAACCCGCTACCGCGACGGGCTTGCCGTAGTGCTGCGCGATGAACTCGTACGGGCGGCAGCCGGTGATCGTCGCGACGTGACCGGGGCCCACGAAGCCGTCGAGCCGCATGTCGGGCGAGTCGAGGATCGCGCGGATCGCCGGCACGATGGTGACGTGGTTGACGAACACCGAGAAGTTCTTCACGCCCAGCTCGCGCGCGCGCAACACGGTGAGCGCGGTAGACGGCGCCGTGGTCTCGAACCCGATCGCGAAGAAGCAGACGTGCTTCGCCGGATTGTCCTGCGCGAGCTTGAGCGCATCCAGCGGCGAGTAGACCATGCGGATGTCGGCGCCGCGCGCCTTGAGCTCCAGCGGCGTGCCCTTCGTGCCCGGCACGCGCATCATGTCGCCGAAGCACGTCAGGATCGTGTCGGGATGCGCTGCGACCGCCAGGCCGTCGTCGACGCGTCCGGTCGGCAGTACGCACACCGGACAGCCCGGCCCGTGCACGAGCTCGACGTTGTCGGGAAGTATGTCGCGAAAGCCGTGCCGGTAGATCGAGTGCGTGTGGCCGCCGCACACTTCCATGACGCGGTAGTGGCGCGCGGGATCCACGGTGCGCGCGATCTCGTGCGCGACCGCGGTGATAAGCGCCGGATCGCGGAACTCGTCGACGTACTTCATCGTCGTCATCGTCGTTCACCGTCGTCCGCGGCGAACGTGTAACCGCGGACCTCTTCCATCGCCAGCTCGTCCTCGCCCATCGCGCGCAGCATCCGCAGCTGATCCGTGGCTTCTTTCTCGCTGACCTTGCTCAAGGCGAAGCCGACGTGGATCAGGATCCAGTCGCCCAGCGCGAGCTCGCCGTCCTCGAGCAAGCCCACGTTGACGTTGCGGCGCACGCCGCCGACGTCGACCTTCACCAGCGCCGGCTGCTCGGCGACGAACTCGACCACCTGACCGGGAATCGCAAGACACATGGCGGCTCTCTATTCGACCGCCGGAGTCACATCGACTTCATTTTGAAATACCGGGTTACGTCGCTCGGGATGCTCATGAGCATCACGATCGGGTTTTTCGTTCGGGCCGTGGAGTTCGTCTCGGGCTTGTAATTCGACATGCCGAACGGCGGGTCGCCCGACATCTCACGCATCTTGTTGTAGCGGGCGAGGTCGCGCCCCCCGAACACGATTTGGCGTGCTGCGAAGACGGCAAACCCGACGGCGATGCTGCTGCGGACAACTGCTTTGATCATGTGGAGCCTCCGGTGGTCTGGCGCCCCTGCGCCGCGAGCTGCTGGGTTGCGACCCGCACCTGCGAGTGTTGTTGATCGATGAGACGGCGAACGAGCGCGGCAGCGCCGTCGACGGAGCGCGCGACGGCCGGCGAGAGCCCCATGCCGGGCTCGATGCTCTCCGGCTCGCATCCGACGATGGTGAGGGGCGGCGGTTCGCCGCCCAGCGTGCGCAGGTACGCGAATACGTTACCCAGGTCCATGCTGTGCGCGTCGGGCGTCGCCGGGAGGACCATCGCGTCGGGTTCGATGACGTACAGCGTCCCCGGCACGTCGCCGCGCGGCACCGCGTCGACGATGATCGCGTGCTCGTACCCGTTGAGCAGCTCGTACGCGAGGTGCAGCCCACGGATCCCGAAGTCCTCGATCTTCGCGCCGGCGACCGGCTCTTGCACGAGCAGCGCGCGCGCGACCTCCGGGCCGAAGCCGTCGTCGCCGAAAAACACGTTGCCGACGCCCGCCACGAGCACCCTCACGGTGCGGGCTCCAGCGGCTCGACTTCGTCGGGATAGAAGAAAAACGAACGGCCGTACCACGCGTGCAGATCGCTGGCGGGATCCTCGTCGATCGTGACCGCCACGTACATCACGTCCTCGACGTCCTGATGGACCGCGCGCACCGTCGCGACCTTACCGTTCAAAAACATGTCGTGCGCGTCGGCGCGCCGCTTCGGATGCAGCCGCACCGACGAGCCTTTCGTGACTTTGACGCCGTTCACGAACACGCAGTCGATGCCGGGCACGTCGATCGACCCGAACGGGTCGCCGCCCGCGAACGGGTCAGCCCGCCGGAACGGGTCGAAGTTCGGCTCGGTTTCAACGACCGGATCGGAAGCGGCAAACGGATCGTGCAGCGCGGGCGTCGTCCCGACGTTGTACAGCGTGCCGGCATGCACGCGGGCCAGGTCGTGCATGCTGAACGACTCGGCGCGCTCGATGATGGCGCGCGCGCGCGGGTCCGTCGCGCGCGCTTCGTCGCGCTCGGCGTCGGGCAGGCTCAGCACGCTCAGCGTGAGCAGCTCGTCGATCTCGGTCCCGTCGAACGCGTCCGAGTCGGTCTGCGGCGCGACGGCAGGAAAGTCGTACAGGATGATCGGCGACGACAGCACCAGCGCCGAACGCTGCGCGTCCACCGCCGCTTCGCCGACGAGCACCGGGAAGACGTGGCGGTTGGCGAGCTTCGCGGTCGCTGCGGCCGCGGCCGGCGTGGGATCGAGGACCGAGACGAACCGCCCGCGCTGCACCGACAGCAGGACGTGCGTCGACACGAACGCGGTGCGCAACGCGCCGCTGCGCTCGCCGGCCACCACCTCGGAGCCGTTCTCGACGCGCACCTGCAGCTTGCGCAGCGACGCATCGCCCGGCACCGCCTCGCAGCGCATCGTCAGCGTCCCGCTCAGCGG
>DASZBS010000058.1:0-3090 GCA_035943995.1 Candidatus Elarobacter sp.
CGTGTCGCAAGTGCAGGTGAACCTGCGCGCCGGCCTGACGTTCCCGCTCGTGCTGCGCGCGTTCATGCGCCAGGATCCCGACGTCGTGATGGTAGGCGAGATGCGCGACGGCGAGACCGCCGCCGTCGCCGTCTCCGCGGCGCTGGCGGGACAAGTCGTGTTCACGACGCTGCACGCCAACGACGCTCCGCGCACGATCGACCGGCTCGTCGAGCTGGGCGTCGCGCGGCACTCGCTCGCCGCCGCCCTGACCGCCGTCGTTGCGCAGCGGCTCGTGCGCACGCTGTGCGAGCAGTGCAGAGTGCGCGAGCCGATCCCAGCGCCATTGCGCGAGACGCTGCGCACGGCGCACGACACGTGGTACGTCGCCGGCGGCTGCCGCGCGTGCGCCGGTACCGGCTATCTCGGCCGCACCGGTGTGTACGAGCTGATGGACGTGGACGACGCGACGCGCGACGCGATCGCGACCGGGCTGATCGCCGGCAGCGGCAACGTCGTGCACAACCTGGAGGCGTACGCGTGGGGCCGGCACGCCGCGCAGCAGTTCGACTGGGCGGTGCGCTTCGAATCCCGCGCACGCGCGCTGCTCGAAGCGCGCGATCACGGCCCGCTGATCGACTACGAGTCGATGGGGCAGGACGCGGTGCTGTCGGTTCCCACACCGGAGCGTTATCTGCCGCTGCTGTACGTGGTGGCAACGCAGCACAACGACGAGCGCGTGACGTTCCCAGTCGAAGGCGGCGACGGCGGCTCCATCTCGATGCTCAGCGTGCACGTCGGCTAGCCGCGGTCTACGCGGTCGCTAGGTCGGCGGACCGGAGCTCAGTTTCTCCTGCGAGGATGTAGTAGACGTGGCCCGGGCGCTCGAAGACGACCATCACGCGCTGGCTCGACGGGAGCGCGTAGGTTCGAAATTGATGATTGTCGATGTCGTAATGCACGAGATACGGCAACGTCGGGAATGCCAGCATGGCGACGTAGACGCCGCGCGCCGATCGGCATAGCGCCGTCGCGCGGTCGCGGACCGGACCGTAGGCGATGTCGTTGTTCGGCGGCCCGCTGGCATCGGTCGTCGGCCGCACGGCAGGCTCGACTGCATCACGCCACCGTTGCGGTCCTTGTAACTGCGCTCTCGGGATGATCAGCCGCTTCACGACGGTGGTGTCGTCGTCTTGGATGACGAGCACCGGATCGTCGAACAGAACTCCGACGCCTCGATTGCTCCCGATCCCGATTGCGAACGCGAACTGCGGCAACGTCAATCCGGGACGGACCACCGGGGCCGGTGCGCTCGCTGCGAACGACACGATGGTTCCGCCGCTGAGGCGAATTGCTTCCAATCGGTTCACCGTCTTATGCTCCTTCGGGTGAAGGGTTGCCCGGGTACCGCCACGCGGACGGCACCCGGTGCGTTTGCTACGTTCTCTAGTACCTTGCTCCGTCCCACGGAACTTCGTACGTCTCGCCGTTAAAGACAACGATTTCGCTAAGGTTTCGCCCTGCTGACGTCGCGCGCGCGACGCTCTGGACGATCGTAATCTTGCAGTTGCGGTACTGTTGGAGACCGGTCGGCAGCACAGGCGGCGTCACGCGGGCGTGCATCTTCGTACGAGCATTCGCGAGCGCGTTCGCGGTTGCCTTATCGGTTATGGTTTGGGGCTGCCCGCCTGGCAACGTAACGCTCGAAGCCTCGAGAAACGCGCTCATTAGCGAACCCGTTGCGTCTCCTGTGTCGGGCACGTCCCGAACGAGGATCTCATGGATCAAGACGTGCTCATACCCCGCGTAGCCAGGCGAAAGCTCGATGTGGCCCGTGACGGGATTTCTCGTCGCCGTTTGATGAAAGGTCAGCGTCGTCCCGTCGTCCAGGGTAACGACCCGGATGTCGTCGTGCCCGACCTGGGGGAATGGATGCGGCTGGACCCCTGTTTGCGTATTGCCGGTCTCCATCCACAGATGGAGCAGTTCGTGCTCGATAATCGCGCCGATATCTTGACCGCTTGCCTGGGCGGCGCCGGCTTGCGACGAATCGAACTTGATCGTGTGGTTGGCATAATCGGCCTGTGCTATAGTCCCCTGCGGCAAGGAGGTTTCGGTAAACGTCGGCTGAGTCGTCGGCCCGTTGTTCGCGCTGATGCTCGCAAGCAGGGCTTGCATGATCGGGCTCATCGAGATGAAGCTGTTAACGAACATTGACGCGCCCGGAACCTTGCAGGTCGTGACCGGCGTCCCGCCGCCGCCGCCGCTCCCGCCGCCGCCGGGATCGGTGAGCGCACCGGTCCCGTCATCGTACAGATAGTAATTGCATTCCACGCTGGCGCCCCAAATGGTTCCGTTCTCGTCGACGTACGAGTTCTCGGTTTCGAAGCAGTACTCGGTGATGTACTGGTCCGACGCCGAGCGCTTCGACTGCACGGCGCGGCTTTGTTGATCGACGTACAAGTGCTCTAGCCGCACACACTTCGTGCCGTCCGTCAAGAGGCAGTTTGTCTTTGCGAGCCGGAATTTGTGATACGTATCGGCTGAAGGAGGCGGCAAGACCGGTTTCATCGACGACGGCGCGTGTTTGATCATGCGACCGTCTGGCAGCTCGAAGCCGTCGTTCGTCACCGCCCTTGGGGGGCTGGGCGGGATCGACGCGGTACGACCTCCGCATCCTGAAAGCATAACAACGCCGCACATAAGCGCGACGGCACGTGCTGCAAAAGGCACTTCGGCACCCCTTTCGCGCATAGCGCCGACCACGGCGCCGCGCTCCTCGGGTTCTTCTTGGGTCCGGTTCCGTTTCCTGGGATAAATATACAGGAAGGTGGTCAGCCGCGTACGCCGAGGACTTTGAAGAGCACGCGCTTGGGGCGCATGCCGTCGAACTCGCCGTAATGGACGCGTTCCCATGTGCCGAGGTCGAGCCCGCCGTTCGTCACCGGTACGATGACCTGATGCCCCAAGAGCATGCGCTTGAGGTGCGCGTCACCATTGTCCTCGCCGGTTTGGTGGTGCGCGTAGTCGAGTCCGGCGGGTGCGAGCTTCTCCACCCATTCGAGGATGTCGCGCCACAAGCCGGACTCGTGGTCGTTGACGAACACGCTC
>DASZBS010000059.1:0-14525 GCA_035943995.1 Candidatus Elarobacter sp.
ACTTGCGCCACGTGGAAGTCGGTGATCGGCATCTTGAAGATCCACTGCCGGTCGGCGATGGGCTGGATCACCTGCGAGCTCGACGCGAGCGAGATCATGGGAATTTTGGCCGCCGTCGCCAGCGGAATCATCGCGAGCGAGGTCTGCGTCAGCGACGAGCCGATGATCGCGACGACGTGCTGGTCGAGCAGCTTGCGCGTGTTGTTCACGGCGGTCGTCGCGTTGGACTCGTCGTCGAGGATCGTCGCTTGCAGCATGCGCCCATTCACGCCGCCGGCCTTATTGATCTCGTCGACGGCCATCTGGATGCTGTCGGCTTCCGGTCGTCCGAGCGTCGCGCCCGGCCCGCTCTCGGAGACCGTCGCGCCGATCAGGATCGGCTCGCCGGCGGCGCCGGCCGTGTGCGGCGGCGCGGTCGAGACGATCAGGAACGACGCGAGCGCGAACGCGCCGAGCCGCAGAGCCGTGGAACGCATGGCGATGACCTCCTTCAGGACGATTTTGAAATAGTGTCTGTTCTCGGGCGATTTCCCCAAGCCACGACGCCCGAGAACCGCGACTTGTTCCGAGGCGCCTAAAACGAGTTGCGGGTGAGTTCTGCGGGGGCCCCGGCTCACCCGTGCGACTCCAGATAGACGTGGCGCGCGGACTGGGCCAGCTCGGCGGACGTCTCCGTGCCGACGATCCGGCCGCGCTGCATGAGGTACGCGCGCTGGCAGATTCGCGCCGCCAGCCGCAAGTTCTGCTCGACGAGCAGGATCGTCACGCCGCGCTCGGCCAGCCGCGCGAGCGCGCCGAAGATCTCCGCGCGGATCTTCGGCGCGAGGCCCAGGCTGGGCTCGTCCAGCAGCAGCAGCTCGGGCTTCGCCATGAGCGCGCGGCCGACGGCGACCATCTGCTGCTCGCCGCCGGAGAGCGAGCCGGCGATCGCGTCGCGGTAGCGCACGAGCGCGGGGAACAGGGCGAAGACGCCGTCGAGATCGGCGTCCAGCTCGGCGCGCTCCGCGCGGCGTGCGAACGCGCCCATCAGCAAGTTCTCGCGCACGGTGAGCGGCGCGAAGATGCCGCGCCGCTCCGGGACCAGCGCGACGCCGCGGCTCGCGAGGCGTTCGGGCGGGCTGCCGGTGACGTCGACGCCGCCGACCCGCACGCGGCCGGACTTGGGCGGCACGAGCCCGGTGATCGAACCCACCAGCGTCGACTTGCCGGCCCCGTTCGGCCCGACGATGGCGACGGTCTCGCCGCGCCGCACCGTGAGGCTGACGTCCCAGAGCACCTGGACGCGCCCGCGGATCGTCGACACGCTCTCGACCTCGAGCACCGGCACGACCGTCATTCGAGCTCGTCTCCGATGTACGCGTCGATCACCAGCGGGTCCGCGGCGACGGCCTGCGGCGTGCCTTCGGCGATCTTGCGGCCGTGATCCAGCACCACGACCCGGTCGGCGACCGCGAGCAGCTCGCCCACGGCGTGCTCGACGAGCAGCACCGCGACGCCGTCGGCGCGCGCCGTTCGAATCGATGCGAGCACCGCTTCGACCTCGTCCGGATTGAGCCCGGACAGCGGCTCGTCGAGCAGCAGCACCGCCGGCGCCGCGGCGAGCGCGCGCGCGAGCTCGAGCAGCCGCTCTTCGCCGAACGCGAGCGACTCGGTGGCGCGGTCCGCCATCGCGGCGATCCCGGCGCGGGCGAGGATCGCGTCGGCGCGTTCGCGCACCGCGGCGGCCGCGCGGCGGCTGCCGGGCAATGCCAGCCCGCACGCGAGCAACTCGCGCAGCGGCGACGGCGGATACGTCGTCGCGCGCGCGCGCGCGCTGAGCGCGACTTCGATGCTCTCGCGCACGGTGAGCCCCCAGAACATCACCGGCGTTTGAAACGTGCGCGTCACGCCGAGCGCGGCGACGTCCTCGACGTCGCGCCCGCTCAGCCGCGTGCCGCCCAGCGCGACGTCGCCCGCCGTGGGCCGCTGCACGCCGCTGATCACGTTGAACAGCGTCGTCTTGCCCGCGCCGTTGGGGCCCATCACGCCGAGCACTTCGCCAGTGCGCGCGGTGAAGGTCACGTCGTCGACGGCGAGCACGCCGCCGAAGCGCACGGTCACGCCGCGCACGTCGAGCGCCGTCGCGACGGGCGATGCGGTCGCGGTCACGCGCGCCGCACCGCGCGCCCGAGCAAACCTTGCGGTCGCAGCACGAGCACGAGCACGAGGATCAAGAAGCCGACGCCTTCCTCCCAGCCGGTCGAAAGCAAACCGCCCGCGACCTTCTCCACGATGCCGAGCACGAAGCCGCCGACGAGCGCGCCGGGCAAGCTGTCGAGCCCGCCGAGCACCGCGGCGACGAAGCCCGCGAGGCCGAGCGTGAGCCCCATGTCGTACGTCGCGCTCGTGATCGGCGCGACGACGACGCCGCCCAGCCCGCCGATCGCCGCCGCCGCGACGAAGCTCCAGAACGCGAACGTGCGCAGCGGGATGCCGAACGTCGATGCGATCGGCGGGTTCGCGACGGCGGCGCGCACCGCCGTGCCGGCGTACGTGTGCCGGAAGAACAGATACAATGCACCGAACACGACGACGTCGGTGAGCAGCACCCACAGCGCTTGCGGCGGCAGCACGCCGCCGAGCACCGTGATCGCCGCGCCCGCGCTGAACGCGTTGAGGCTGAGCGGGTTCGTGCCCCACACGAACAAGCCGAGCCCGCGCAGGGCGACGTCGAGCCCGAGCGTGATGAAGATCAGCGTGACGCCGGTGGCCGCGCGAGCGGGACGAATGGCGAGCAGATAGCACACGGCGCCCGTCACGGCGGCGACCGCGACGGCGATCGCAGCGGCTTCGAGCGGCCGCATACCGTTCGTCGCGAGCGACGCCGCCGTCATCGCGCCGATCATCGCGAACTCGCCTTGCGCGAAGTTGATCAGCCCGGTCACTTGGTAGATCAGCACGAAGCCCGCCGCGATGAGCGCGTAGATCGCGCCGACGACGACGCCGGCCAAGACGTACTGCCACAGCGAAGCCATCATGCGCTGCGCGCCTCGCTGAAACGGCTGGTGATCCCGCGCGGCAGCAGGATCAGCATCGCGATCAGGATCACGCCGAGGAAGAACTGCTGGAAGTCGCCGCGCGCGCTCGGCAAGAACACGGGCACGTACGCCTGCAGCAGCTGCCCGAGTATGACCACGATCGCCGCGCCGATGACCGCGCCCCACAGGCTGCGCAGCCCGCCGATCACCGACATCAGCACGAAGTTGACCGACAGCAAGAAGCTGAACGAGCCGGGGTCGATGTACGACTGCTGCGACGCGTACACGGAGCCCGCGACGCCGGCGTACACGGCGCTGAGCACGAACGTCTGGCGCTTCAGGCGCTCGGCATCGACCGCGAGCGCCTGCGCGCCCAGCTCGCCCGCGGAGATGGCGATCAGCGCGCGCCCGAACGTCGAGCGCACGAGATTCCCGGCGAACCAGATCCCGATCGCGACGAGCACCCAGGCGAGGATCGCGTCGGCGCGCTGATCGAACGCGAACGAGCCGATCGCGAACGGCGGGATGTCCTTGAACCCCGACGACCCGCCGATGAACTCCCACTGGTTGAAGACGACGTTGATCACGATCCCCAGCGCGAGCGTCGCGAGCGCGAGCAGGTTCTCGCGCAAGCGCAACGCGACGAAGCTCAGCGCGTACGCGACCAGCGCCGCGACGATCGCACCGGCGATCATGCCGAGCCACGGCGTGACGTGGCCCTTGACCGCAAGCGCCGCCGACGTGTACGCGCCGATGCCGAAGAACGCCGCGTGCCCCAGCGAAACCTGCCCAGCGTAGCCCATGAACAGGTTGAGCCCGATCGTGACGAGCGCGTACAACCCGATCTGGGTCAGCAGCCCCGTGTAGTACGACGGCAGGAACCAGACGAGCGCGGCGACGAGCGCGACGAGCACGAGCCCAATCCGGCCGTACACGAAGCTCCTTTCCAAACGACGCAGGTGAGAGAAAATGCGATTCCGGTTGGGTTCTCACCGGCGCATGCCCCAAGTCCTTGCGCTCGTTCGTTCGCAAGCCTCACCGCCCTCGGTGACGAAGGGAGCGCGGTGACCACCGCCTCGACCACGCGCCCGCTCCCATGGAATCTGCGTGGCGTCTCCTTGATGGCGTTCGCGCACGGCGCGAGCGACTTGTACGCCGGGATCGTTCCGTTCGTGATTTTCTTCGACGTCACGCGCGCGGGGTTGCCCGCGTGGTGCCAAGGCGCGCTCGCGCTCGGCTGGTACGTCACCAGCTCGATCGCGCAGCCGCTGGTCGGCGCGTACAGCGACCGGCGCGGCCGGTGGTGGTTCTTGCCGGCGTCGGTCGCGCTGACGGCGATCGCGGTGTCGTTCGCGCCCGCTGCAGGCTCGTTGCACCCCGTCGGGCTGTCGCTCGGCGCGCTGTTCGCCTGCATCACGGTCGGCGGGCTCGGCTCCGCGGTGATGCATCCGGAGGCCGGTCGCTACTCCAGCGTGCTGGGCGGCTCGCGCCGCGCGTCCGCGATCTCCATCTACCAGATCGGCGGGCAGATCGGTTACGGCATCGGGCCGCTCGTCGCCGGCGCGCTGCTCGCGCACAGCGGGGCCGCACCGCTGATCGCGATGAGCGTGCCCGGAATCATCGCGGCGCTGGCCGTCGCCGCGGTGATGCCGTCGTTCGCGCGCAGCGCCGACACGATGGCGCCGCGCGACACGCCGCGCGATGCCGCGGACGCGAGCATCGACCGCATCGGCGTCGGTTTGCTCGTCGCGAGCACCGCGCTGCGCAACCTCGTCGGCGGATCGTTCGCGTACTATCTGCCGAATTTGCTGACCGCGCGCGGCCTGTCGCTCACGGCCACCGGCGCGGTCGTCACGGCGTACCTGATGGCCGCCGCGCTCGGCCTGTACGCGGGCGGCGCGACCGCGGACCGCTTCGGCCATGCGCGCGTCGCGATCGCCGGGCTCATCGCGTCGGTACCGCCGCTGCTGCTCGCATTGAGCGGGCACGGCGCGCTCGCCGTCGCCGCGCTCCTGCTCGGAAGCATGCTCCTGTCGGTGCAGAACGCGCCGGGCGTCGTGCTCGCGCAAGCGCTGATGCCGCGCAACCTCGGCACCGCGCTGGGCTTGATGAACGGCGTCGGGTTCGGCCTGGGCTCGCTGGGCGTCGCGCTGGTCGGCTTCGTCGTGACGCGCTCGGGCGCCGACACCGCGCTCGCGATGGTGTCGTTCGTGCCGCTGCTGGCCGCAGCCACGTACTACGTGGTCGACCGGCGCATCGCCGCCACGCGCGAGGCTACGCCTTAGCGAGCTCCGCTTCGATGGTGCTCACGAGCTTCGCGTCGTCGGGTGCGACCGTCGGCGCGAAACGCGCCACCACGTCGCCGTCGCGGCCGACGACGAACTTTTCGAAGTTCCAGCTGATCTCGCCGGGCCGCTTCTCGATCAGCGCGTCGTAGAGCTGATGTCGCGCCCCGCCTTTCACGACGATCTTCTCGAACATCGGGAACGTCACGCCGAAGCGCGTCTCGCAGAACTGCGCGATCTCGGCGTTGGTGCCGGGCTCCTGCGCGCCGAACTCGTTGGCCGGGAAACCCAGCACGACGAGACCGCGGTCGCGGTACGCGTCGTACAGCTTTTGCAGCCCGGAATATTGCGGCGTCAGACCGCACTGCGATGCGACGTTGACCACGAGCAGCACCTTGCCCGCGAACGCGCCGAGCGAGGTGTCGCTCCCGTCGATTTGGCGCAGCGGTATTTCCTGGAGGTTTGAAGCCATGGGTGCGGCGCTTCGCGCTAGCGCGGTCGGCGCCCCCGTGTTTACGCCGCGATCGGGCGGCATTGCCGGCACGGCACCAGGCCGTGCTCGTGCGCCTCTTTCGCGCTGCGCAGCCCGACATAGCCGGGTGCGCTCACCCGCGTCGCCACGTCGCCACAGGTCGGCAAGCAGAACGTTCCGTCGGCGCAGCCCACGTAGCGAAAGCCACCACGCGTCATGGTCTCGAGCGCGCCGAAATCGAGGCCCTCGCTTTCGAGCAGCTTGCGCTTCGCGTCGCCGCCGAAGACGTAGCCGCCGGTCGTGCAATCCGCGCGGATGATGCGGTGGCACGGGATGAGCAGCGGCACCGGATTACGGCCGAGCGCGTTGCCGACGGCGCGTGTCGCATCGGGCGACCCGAGCTCGCGGGCGACCCAGCCGTACGGCCGCGCGCTGCCGCGGAGAACTTCCGCCGCCTTGTGCAGCACGCGCTGCTCGAACGGCGAGCAGTCGCGCAGATCGACCGGGACGTCGACGTCCTCGCCCTGCAGCCGCGCACGCGCGGCGGCAGCGATCGAATCGATCTCGACGGCCTCCACGCAGCGGCGCGCGAAGCGCTCGTCGTACCACGCTTCGAACGCCTGCTCGTCGGCCGCGACGCGCACCGCCGACACGCCGGTCGCACTCCACGCGACGAAGACTTCGCCGAGGGCGCTCGCCGCGTTCGTGTACCGGTCGAGGCCGCAGCCCGCGAAGACTTTGGCCGTGAAGTCCGGCGAAACGTCGCGTTTTATCGCGTCGCGCGCGTCGCGCAGGTTCGTCTCAGTCATCGTTCTTCTCCAAGTGCGCTCGCACGGCGAGCAGCCCGCGGTGGGCGGAAGCTTTGACGGTGCCGATCGGCTGATCGAGCGACTCCGCGATCTCTTCGTACGACAGATCGTCGACGTACCGCATCACGAACGCCGGCCGCAGCGCCTCCGACAAGCGCGCGATCGCGTCGCCGATGGACTCCCACGCCTCGGCCCGCAGCACGAGGTGCTCCGGGCCCGGCCGGGCGTCCACCAATCCGGTGCGCGGCATGCCGTCGTCGTACTCGAGCGAATCGCTGGGCGGCGGCGCGTCGCGGAACGCGTTGCGGGTGAGGTTGTGCGCGATCGCGTAGAGCCACGACCGCAGCCGCAGCGACGCGCGGCGCTCCGCGGGATACGTTTGCAGTGCGCGGTACGCGCGCACGAACACGTCTTGGGCGACGTCCTCGGCGCGCGCGTCGTCGTGCAGCATTCGGGCGACGAACGTCACGATACGCGCGCGGTACGCGATCACCACGTGCTCGAACGTGCGGTCGAGGTCGCGCGCCAGCGCGACCGCGAGCATCGCGTCCGCATCCGCCGGGGCGCAGGCGCAGGCGAGCGCCATCTCACCACCAGCCGGCGTTGAACTTCCGGTCACGGAGCAGCCGCCGTTCGGCCTCGTCGTTCCAGACGACGATCTCGTGGGCGTGGCGGGGCTCCGCCAAGGCGATGGCAGGGAGTCCGACGATGACGACGGTCGTCATCACGATGATGAGTAGCATGGGTTCCTCCGGACATCTCTTTCGAGCTGCCAAAAGAACACGGGGAGCGGGGGTCGCGTTGCATCGATTCGGCCGGGCCGGCGGCGCCCTTAGGTGGTCGTCGGGAAGGTGAACTCCGCGCCTGAGCGCGTCTCGGGCCACCGGGTCGTGATCGTTTTGAGCCGGGTGTAGAACCGCACGCCTTCGGCGCCGTGGATCGCGTGGTCGCCGAACAGCGAGCGCTTCCAGCCGCCGAACGAGTGGAACGCCATCGGCACCGGGATCGGCACGTTGATGCCGACCATGCCGACGTTCACGCGGTGCGCGAACGTGCGTGCGGTGCCGCCGTCACGGGTGAAGATCGCCACGCCGTTGCCGAACGGGTGGTCGTTGCACAACTGCAACGCCTCGTCGACCGTGTCGACGCGCACGATCCCGAGCACGGGCCCGAAGATCTCGTCGTGATAGATCTTCATCTGCGGCGTGACGCGGTCGAACACCGAGCCGCCAAGGAAGAACCCGTCGCCCCAACTGTCGTCGCGCACCGTGCGCCCGTCGACGACGAGCTGCGCGCCTTCCTCGACGCCGAGGTCGACGTACGAACGCACCTTCGCGTGGTGCTCGCCGGTCACCAGCGGCCCCATCTCGACGCCCGGCGTCGTGCCGGGACCGACGCGTAATTCGCGCACGCGCTCGCGCAGGCGCTCGATTACCGCGTCGGCCGTCGCGTCGCCCACGGCGACCGCGACGGAGATTGCCATGCAGCGCTCGCCGGCGGAGCCGAACGCCGCGCCCATCAGCGCGTCGGCGGCCATGTCCAAGTCGGCGTCCGGCATCACCACGAGGTGGTTCTTCGCGCCGCCCAGCGCTTGCACGCGCTTGCCGTGCAGCGTCCCGGTGCGGTGCACGTGCTCGGCGACGGGCGTCGAGCCGACGAAGCTGATCGCGGCGACGCCCGGATGCTCGAGCAGCGCCTGCACGGCCTCGCGGTCGCCGTTGACGACGTTGAAGACGCCGTCGGGAAGGCCCGCTTCTTTGAGCAGCTTCGCGAGCTCGACCGCGGGCGACGGGTCCTTCTCGCTCGGCTTGAGCACGAACGTGTTGCCGCACGCCAGCGCGATCGGGAACATCCACATCGGCACCATCGCCGGGAAGTTGAACGGCGTGATCCCCACGCACACGCCCAGCGGCTGGCGGATCGCCGTGCTGTCGACGTCGCGCGCGACGTTCTCGGTGACGTCGCCCTTGAGCAGGTGCGGGATCCCGCACGCGAACTCCACCACCTCGAGCCCGCGCTGCACCTCGCCGCGCGCGTCTCCCAGCGTCTTGCCGTGCTCGGCGGTGATCAGCGCCGCGATGCGGTCCAAGTCACGCAGCAGCAGCTCGCGAAAGGCGAACAGCACGGTCGCGCGGCGCAGCGGCGGCGTTTCCGACCAGGCGGGAAAAGCGCGCCGCGCGGCCTGCACGGCGGCGTCGATCTGGGCAGCGTCCGCGAACGCGACCCGCCGCGCAACCGCGCCGGTCGCCGGGTCGAAGACGTCGCCGGCCCGGCCGGGGCGGCCCTCCACGAGGGCGCCGCCGACGAAGTGGCCGAGCGTGGTGAGCGGCATCGTCTGCATGGAGGTTTGTTGTGGGCGAGCCACGGGAGGAACCTCCCGATGCCCCGGGGGAAGCCCCGCGGACCTTCACGTTGCCAGGCGGGGGAACTGCCGATGGATGACATCGCGCGCCTTAGGAATATCGCCGTCGTCGGACCGCACCACGCGGGCAAGACGACGCTCGTCGAAGCGCTGCTCGCGCACTGCGGCGCGATCCCGAGGCGAGGTTCCGTCCGCGACGGTACGACCATCACGGACTGCGAACCCGAGGCGATCGGCCACCTCCAATCCGTTTGTGTCGGCTTCGCGCACACGTCGTGCGGACCGGTCGACATCACCATCATCGACACCCCCGGCTTCATCGACTTCTTCGAGGAGACGAAGACCGTGCTCACGGCGGTCGACGCGGCGGTCATCGTGATCGACGCCGAACCCGATCGCGTCCCCCAGACGGCGGGGATCGTGGAACACCTGGAGATGCGCAAAACGCCGCATCTCTTTTTCGTCAACAAGCTCGACCGGCCCGGCGCGAACTTCGACGCGACGCTCGCCGCGCTGCGCGCCGCGTACGGACCGCACGTCGTCGCGACGCACGCGCCGCTCGGGCTCGGCGAGAAGTTCAGCGGTTACGTCGACCTCGCCACCCGCAAAGCGTTTTTGAACGGCGACGGCGGCCAGAAAGAGATCGAGATCCCGATCGCGATGCGCGCCGGCGTCGAAGCGCAGCGCACGATCCTGCTCGAAGCGCTCGCGGACTTCGACGACACGCTGATGGAAGAGCTGCTCGACGGCAAGGATCCCGCGCAGGAAGAGATCGACCGCGACCTGTGCGACGACTGCGCGCACGACCAGATCATCCCCGTGCTGGTCGGCAGCGCGCAGGAGAACGTCGGCGTCGCCACGCTCGTTGACGCGATCTCGCGGCTCTTTCCGTCGCCGGCCACCGAGCCGCGCTTGGACGCGGACGGCAAGCCCATCGTGCCGCGCCCGGACGGCCCCGTCGTCGCGCAAGTCTGCAAGACCATCGTGCACCCGCAACAGGGCAAGCTCTCGGTCGTGCGCGTCTTTACCGGCACGCTGTCGGGCGCGACGCCGCTGGTCAACGCGTCGCGCGGCAACGCGACGGTGCGCCTGTCGGGGATCGCGCGCTTGTTCGGCAAGAAGCAAGAGCCCGTCACGTCGGCCGGCCCCGGCGCGATCGTCGCGCTCGCGCGCCTGGACGGCGTCGGCACCGGCGACACGCTCAGCTCGCCCAACGCGAAGGTGCTGCTGCCGACGGTGCAGCTCGCGGAACCGCTCTTCGCGGTGGCGATCGCACCCGCGCAGCGGCTCGACGAAGCGAAGCTCTCGCAAGCGCTCGGGCGCCTGATCGACGAAGATCCCGCGCTGCGCGTCGCGCGCGCGGATTTCACCAACGAGCTGCAGCTGCTCGGCAGCGGTGAGACGCATGTGTCCACCGCGACCGAACGGCTCGCGCGCAAGTTCAACGTCGACGTCAAGACGCACGCGCCGTCGATCGCGTACCGCGAGACGATCCAGAGCTCGACCGAGATCCACTCGCGCTACAAGCACCAGACCGGTGGGCACGGCCAGTTCGCCGACGTCAAGCTGCGCTTCGAGCCGCGCGAGCGCGGCGCGGGCGTGTCGTTCGCCGAGAAGATCGTCGGCGGCGTCGTGCCCAGACAGTTCTTCCCGGCGGTCGAGAAAGGCGTGAAGGAAGCGCTGCTGACCGGCGGTCCGCACGGGTTCCCCGTCACCGACATCCACGTCACGCTGTTCGACGGCGCCTTCCACGACGTCGACTCGAGCGAGGCGTCGTTCAAGACGGCGTCGGGGATGGGCGTGCGTGACGCGCTGCACAAGCTCGGCACGGTCGTGCTCGAACCGCTGATGCGCGTCGAGACGACCGTACCGTCGCCGTCGCTCTCCGCCGCCGTGTCGCAACTGACCGCGAAGCGCGGGCAGATCCTCGGCTTCGAAGGCGCTGAGAAGCAAGGCTGGGACCGCATCTCCGCGCTCGTTCCGCAAGCGGAGCTGGCGCGCTACGCGACCGAGCTGCGCACCGCGACGGCCGGGCTCGGCACGTACGCCGCCAAGCACGAGCGTTTCGAGGTCGCGCCCGAACGAGCCGTGGTCGCGCACGCCTAACTCTTCTTCACTTCACCTTCAAGGTCGGCGAGCGGTCGAGCGTTCTCAGCGAACTCTCAGCACATTTTGACGGACGGCGTTCGTTGTGCCGTTACTGAGCGCGTTCGCGCGCATCGGGGTAATAGCAACGAGCACTTCTTTCCGCGCGCCTGCCAGGAGGTCGTCCGTGCGCATCTTCCGTCCTCATCCCGTGCGCCTCGCCCGCGCACTCATCGCCGTATCTATCATCGCCGTCGCTGCCGGATGCGGCGGCGGCAGCTCAAATAGCATCCCGAATCCCGGGAGCAACAGCATCTGCGATCCGAATAATTCCGGCATTCAGCTCGCCCGACCGGCCGCCGGCCAATTCGGCGTCGCGACCAACACGAATACGATCGAGATCGTCGCGAACGGGAACGCCGATCAGCTCGGCCAATTCACGAACCAATTCGATCTGAACCTTATCGATAATTTCAACAACGAGATCGATACCGGAACGCTCACCGCGGTCGCGGATCCGAATGGACCGCATCCATATCAGTCGGACTTCTTTTATTCCGGCACGCTCAACGGTAGTCTGCTACCCAGTCGTACGTACTCGGTCTACTTGAACGCGCCGAATACGAACTGCTCGCGCGGACTGGTCGGTCAGTTCTCCACCTAGGGCATCTCGATCACAGGCGGACGCGCTGCGCGAACGTCGCCAGCGCGTCCGCGGTTTGCTTCGGCGCTTCGAACATCGGCAGGTGGCCGACGCCGTCTAACTGCACGAACTCTGCACCGGTGATCGCGGCCGCAATCCCGCGTAGCGTCTCCGGTTTCAGATAGCTGTCCTCCGCGCCGGCGATCACCAGCGCGGGCACGTTCACGTCCTCGAGCAGATCGTACGAGTCGAGACGCTCTTTCATTCCGCGCACGAGCTGAGCGCAGCCGCGCGGATTCTGACTCTGCATCACCGCACGCCCGCGGTCGACGAGCTCCGGGCGCTCGCGATACACCGCCGGTGCGAAGTAGCGCGGCAGATAGCTTTCCACCGCCGCGTCCATCGTACCGTCGCGCTCCAGCCGTTCCGCGAGCGTATCGCGGCCTGCGGCGAGCGTACGCTGCGCGGGATCGGCGGTCGGATTGCGCCCCGCATCTTCGGCGACGTGGCTCGCGACCAGCGCGAGGCCCGTGACACGCTCTTCGTACATCCGGAAGAACGCCAGCGCGACGTACCCGCCGATCGAGTGCCCAACGAGCGCGGCCCGTTCGATCTGCAGCGCATCGAGCACGCCCGCGACGTCGCCGGCGAGCGCTTCCATCAACGCGGGGCCTTCACTCGGTTCGGATTCGCCGCAGCCGCGCAGGTCGACGCGGATCACGCGTGCACCCGCAGCGGTCAACGCGGGCAACTGCTCGTCCCACACCGTGCGGTCGAGTGGGAAGCCGTGCAGCAGCACGACGGGCACACCGGCGCCGCCGGAGTCGTCGTAGCCGGTCCGGCGGCCGTCGATGGTCACGATCATCGGGCTTTAGAAATCGCTCTCTTTGAGGTTCGCCGCCGTGTTCACGTCGGTGAAGTCCTCGGTCCCGACCACCGCGGTACCGGCGTACGTCACGCGCCGCGCGGGGAGATGCGTCGTGCGCGACAGGAAGATCACACGCTTGGTGGCGCCGTTGGTGTCCGTGAAGGGCATCGTGACGGTGTCGTACGCGGTGCCGTTCACCGTCTCTTCGCCGTTAGTCTCCGATGCGGCGGACTTGACGGCCTCGGCCATGTTCTCGAACGACGCTTCGGCGATCGTGCCGCCGCGCAGACCGACCGCCTCCGGATCGTGGATCGACTTGGTCAACTTGACGAAGCTGACCATGCCGCCGCGATGGCCGGTAACCGTGTCGCCGCCTTTCCATACCGCGCCGCCGCCGCGGCCCGGTCCGCCGGTGATGTCGATCTTGGCGAAGTGCGGCTTGAGATAGGCGTAGTGAAACGTCCGGTCCAGGACGTCGGTGCCTTTGGTCTCGTGCACCTTGATGTTGGCGGTGTAGCTCGAGACCTTCGCCCACGCTTCGAGGAAGGCCGCGGCGGGGCCGGACGGCGTCGCGCCGAGCAGCGGCGTCGCGCCTACGAGCGCGACGCCGAGGGTCAGGGCAGTGACGGAGGCTCTTCGTATGTTCATCGTGCTAGACGCGAAACGCTGAATCCGGACACGCCGTTCCCCGGCGCGTACGGATCGTTCGCATAGATCGCGCCGACGTTGACGTCGGGGATGCCGAGGTTGTACGCGGCATTGAGCGTGTCGATGAACGCGTTCGCGATCAGCGCGTAGCCCGTATTCGACGGGTGCAGCCCGTCGAGGCTCGACAGCCCGCCGCGGTAGACCAAGGAGCAGCACTTGGGCGGGTTGATCGGGGCGCCGCCGGCCGCAGCGATCTGCGTGAAGAGCTTGTGGACGTCGACGAGCGCAGCGCCGGTATCGCTGGCCGCCTGCCCGATCGCAACGTTGTACGCCGCGTTGAGCGCCTTGACGTTGTTCGCGACGGCGTCGGCGACGAAGTCGCCGCTGCCCAGAGCCGGCGCGGCAGGCAGGGCGTGCGCGGGGATCTGCGCGGCCGCGGTTTGCAGCGTCTTGAACAGCGCGTTGATGGTGAAGTAGCCGTTCGGGCCGAGCCCCGTCTGCGCGGTCTCCTGCGCGGCATAGGCCGCCGAGTACAGCACGGCAGCCGCCTGCGCTTGTGCCGGGGGCACGCCCTGCGCGATGAGCACGCCCGTGATGTACCCCTGCAGCGTCGGCTGGTATGCCGGCTGCGGGATGAACGTCGCGGCACCCATGACGTCGACCAAGTTCGCGACGGCGACCTTGGAGCCGGCGCCCTGGAGCTGTTTGATGATGTTGACGGTGTCGTCGTGCATCGACTGCGGCGCCGTCACCGGTGCCGCGCCGCCGGAGAACGCGATCTTCAACAGATCGTTCGAGCCCAGCCACACCGTCGCGACTTGCGCGTGCAGCGAGACCGCGGCACCGACCGGCGTGACGCCTTGTCCGAAGCCGGCGAGGATGGGCCAGAAGTTCTGGCTCTCGCCGTTGATCAGCGAGTTGAGCTGCACGAACGTCGCGGGCGAGTTCCCGCCGTTGACGTTGCAGTCGCCGATCGCGCCGGTCATGAACAGCGCTTCGTGCACGGTCAAGCCGGGGATGCCGACGTCCCATGGGTTGAGGTTCGGGTTCAGCCGCAACGAGAGCGCCGTGGAGAACTGGTTCGCGGGGATTTGCGACGCGTCGCACGTGTTCGACACCGGCGCGGGGAAGATGTGCGTCGACGTCGGTGCGAGCAGGCCGCCGACACCGGGCGGTTTGAGCAGCGGCAGCGGAGACGTCGCCGGATTGCTCATCGTGGCGACACCCACGCCGTTGGCCTGCTGCCAGAGCAGCGAGAAGAACCCGTTCTCCTGGGTGGCCGGTACTCCGACCGGCGGGGGCGCGATCACGCCGACGCCCGGAATCGTTCCGAGCG
>DASZBS010000060.1:0-17886 GCA_035943995.1 Candidatus Elarobacter sp.
CTGTGGCGCAAGATCCGGGCGGACGAGCTGCCGGACAACAAGACTCAGGTGGCGGTGCTATGGGCGCTGAGCGGTCGCGGCTAGTCGTCGCGCTGCGGCTCGCCGATGTCGTAGCCGTCGACCGCGCAGTAATGCAACAGCTCGTCGCAAAAACCCGGCGCGGAAAACGCGGACCACAGCCGCGTCACGCGGTGCGCCACGTAGCCCGTCTCCTCGAGCAACTCGCGCGCCGCAGCTTCCTCGGGCGACTCGCCCGGGTTCATCCCGCCGGCGACGACTTCCCAGTTGTCGCGCGCGAGCGGATGGCGGTACTGCCGCACGAGCAGCATCTCGCTCGGCCGCGGGCGCACGATCACGACCACCGCCTGCGCGTGCTCGACGACTTCGACGTCGTGCGGTTTCCCTTCGCCGCCGCGCAGCGTGTCGACGCGTAAGTT
Source organism: Candidatus Elarobacter sp. (assembly GCA_035943995.1). GTDB lineage: Bacteria > Vulcanimicrobiota > Vulcanimicrobiia > Vulcanimicrobiales > Vulcanimicrobiaceae > Vulcanimicrobium. The sequence continues at coordinate 438 of DASZBS010000060.1, forward strand.
GACGACCTTGCCGTCGTAGACGCGCCGCGTCCCGAGGAGCTCCATGCACGCACCCTTACCCGGCGTGCGGCGCCGACCTGCCGCCGCCGGCGCGCCCTACGGCTTGAGGAAGTACGTCACCGTCGCGGTGGCGCGCACGTCGACCGAGGTCGGCGTGATCTCCGTGGACACGCTGGTGACGCCGGCCGCCGTCATCATGCGCATCGGCGACGGAACCGGGCCGCCGTACGACTGCCCGACTTGAATCTGCTTGATGCCGCCCACATGCATGTGGCTCGCGGCCGCGACCACCTTTACCTGGCCGGCGGCGTCCTCCAGTGCCAGCGCGAGCGCGGCGTCGGCCGCCGGCTTGCGATCTTTCAAGCCGTACTGCACGCCGTTGACGTTCGTGACGCCTGCCTTCACCGCGGCATCGATGACGGCGCCGACGTCGCCGACGCGCGCGACGGTGATCGAGAGCTGGCGGTTGACGACGTAACCGTACCGCTGGTTTTGATACGGATAGATTTGCTGCGCGATCGCGCCTTGCGGAATGGGCAGCGGCGTCGGCGGTCGCGGCACGAACGTCACGTTGTAGTACGTCGTCTTGATGTCGACTGCGTCGATGTGCAGCGCACCCAGCGCGCGCGTCAACGTGGCGAGCGCGGCGTTGTTCTTGTCGGTCGCGTTGGCCGCGACGTCGTCGTTGGTTTGGATCGCCGCGGTCACGGTCGCCGTGTCGGGCGCGCGCGACACCATGCCTTGGCCCGTGATGATCGCGGTCGTCCCCTCGCTCGCAGGCGACGAACCGGCCGCCTGTGCGAACGACGCGGCGGGCATGACGGTGAGGAGCGCGACGAGCGCGACGGCAAGACGATGCGGCATGTCCCTTTATACCACCGTCGTGTTCGACAGCTCTTCGAGCAGCGTCGGGCGGTGCGGCTCCCAGCCCAGCTCGCGCGTCGCCTTGCTGCTGTCGATTTGCAAGTCGCACGCCAGCGCGTCGGCGTACGCGCCCATCTGCGCGCGCGCGTCGTCGAGCGTGAGGTGCTCGATGCGGCCGTCACCGCCGGCGGCGCGCGACGCCGCGTGCGCGATCTCCAAATACGGCACCGCCGCACCGCGCGTCGCGTTGTAGATACCGTGCGCGGTGCGCGTGTCGACGACCGCGCCGTACAATTCCGCGAGCGCATCGTGGCGCACGGTCGGCCAGCGGTTCGCGCCGTCGCCGACGATGCGCAGCTCGCCCTTGGCGGCGTCGGCGACGAGCCCGCCCGGGATGCCGCCGCCGTCGCCGTACACGATGCCCGGCCGGATGACGACCGCGCGCAGGCGGCCGTCTTGCGACAGCACCAGCTCTTCGTGCGCGGGGCGCCACGCGACGAGCTCCAGCGGCACGAGCGGCGCGTCTTCGGCGACCTGCGCGTCGCCGCGCGTACCGTACACCCAGCAGCCGCTGGTGTAGACGAGCGCGCGCCCCGGCCGCAGCGCGTCGATCAACGCTTCGAGCGCCGCGCGTTCGACCGCGACGCCTTCGCCGGAGTATTCGACCGCGCAGTGCACGACCGCGTCAGCCTGCGCCGCTTCCGCGCGCAGCACGTCGAGGTCGCGCATCTCGCCGCGCACGGGCTCGGCACCCAGCGCGCGCAGCTTCTGCTCCGCCGCCTCGCTGCGCGCGAGCGCGCGCACGGCGCGCGTGCGTTTGCGCAGCTCGCGCAAGACGCTCGCGCCGATGTAGCCCGAACCGCCTGTGACGAAGACCGGCATGTTGTCAGCTCTCTTCTCTAGGCACGGTCCGCACCCGTGCGACGATGGTGATGATGTCGAAGATCAGCGCGGTCTCGATCGCCGCGATGCACGCACCGATCGCCCAGTGCACGTGCAGCCCGATCGCGACGAACGCGAGGATCGCCGCGACGAAGTACGCCCCCGCTTTGGTGACGTCGCTGCGCGCGGTAGCCGTGTTCGCCACGAACGCGCGCCGCAACCCGAAGAACGCCGCGATCGCGACGACCAGCAGCAGGATCTCCGCGAACGCGCGGTGCTGCGCGAGCATCGCGAGCACGATGTTGCCGCCGACCGCGACGAGGATCGCGATCACGACGAGCCATGCGATCTCGGCGACGCGGGTGTCTTTCACGGGGTTCGACGGTTCCACGGGGCGGGCCGGACTCCGCCGTGGAGCCGGTCCGGAGCACGTCGAAGGCCGTCCCGTGCCCACCGAGCTGAGCCCGCACAACCCCCGCATCGAGGCCGTCCGCGACCTGCGGACCCCGCGCGGGCGCCGCGCGGCCCAGCGCTTCACCGCCGAAGGCCCGACGCTGCTGGAGGAAGCCGAGCGCGCCGGGCTGCGCCCGCGCGAGATCTACGCGACCCAGGCCGGGCTCGGGCGGTTCGACCCCGGCCGGTGGGAGACCGAGGGCACGGGCGTGTTCGTGGTGCCCGACCGGCTCTTCGCGCGGCTCTCCGACCTGGAGACGCCGACCGGCATCCTCGCGGTGTTCGACCTGCCCGGCGGCACCCTGGCCGGCGTGCTGGCGCGGCCCGGCCCGGTGCTGCTGCTGGCGGGCGTGTCCGACCCCGGCAACGCCGGGACGCTGGTGCGCTCCGCGGAGGCGTTCGGCGCGGCAGGCGTGCTGTTCGGGCGCGGCGGCGCCGATCCGTTCGCCCCCAAGGTCGTGCGAGCGGCGATGGGTTCGCTGTTCAGGCTGCCGGTGGCGGCCGTCGAGCCCGAGGAGGTGCTGGCGGCCGCGGCGGCCGCGGGACGCCCCGTCGTGGCAACCGACGTGGACGGTGAGGACCTCGCGGTGGCCGGCATCCCGCCCAATGCCGTGCTCGCGGTCGGCAACGAGCGGCGCGGGGTTCGGGACTGGCTACCCCGCTGGGACCGAGCGGTTCGTATACCCCAGCGCGACGCCGCCGAAAGCCTGAACGCCGCCGTGGCGGGCAGCATCGTTTTGTACGAGGCTTCGCGTTGTCAAGAGTCTTGTCAAGTCGCCGAAAAACCCTGATCTGTCAAGACTTGGCGGCCACATAGCGTGGTGCTATACTCGCCTTTGCCGACCCCCGTTAACCCGCGAAAAACCCGCGCACCGAACGACAGGAGAGGGACCGCCGACGCACATGCGCACCTCCGAAGTTTTCTGGAAATTGTTTAGCACCACGGGCTCGATCAGCGCATACCTGATGTACCGGCACTTGCATCCCTCGCCCGCAAACTGAGCGGGCGCCCTTCGACAGGCTCAGGATGACTGAGTCTGAAATCGACGGGGAGACACACGAAGAAAGAAGTTGCAGAACGCCCGGTCCTCCAGGACTGGGCGTTCGCATTTGCATATGACCACGACCGGCATGAACTCACTCGAAGAAAATCTCGCGTCGCTGACCGCTCGGTTCGACGAAGCGGTCGCGAACGCGCCCGACGCGCACGCCCTCGACGAGGTCCGCGTCGCGTTTCTCGGGCGCAGCGGCGAGGTGACGACCGTGCGGCGCGGCATCGGTGCGCTGCCGCCCGCGGAGCGCCCCAACGCGGGCAAGGTCATCAACGCGGCCGTCGAGGCGCTGGAGGCGAAGCTCGCCGAAGCGCTGGCGCGCGTCGAGCGCGCCGGGCTGGAGCGCTCGCTCGAGGACGCGATCGACGTGACGTTCCCGGGCCCGCGCGCGAACATCGGCGCGATCCATCCCGTGCGCCGGGTGGGCATGGAGGTCGCGCGCTTCTTCACGCGCCACGGCTTCGCCGTCGTGCTCGGCCCGGAGATCGAGACCGACGCGAACAACTTCGACGCGCTCAACATCCCGCCGGATCACCCCGCGCGCGAAGGGCTCGACTCGTTCTACCTGCGGCCCGATCTGGTGCTGCGCACGCACACGTCGCCGATGCAGGTGCGCTCGATGCGCAAGCACGGCCCGCCGATCGCGATCATCGTGCCTGGTAAGGCGTACCGGCGCGACGCGGTCGACGCGCGCCATCTCTACATGTTCTATCAAGTCGAAGGCCTGATGGTGGGGCATGGCATCCACTTCGGACACCTCAAGGGGATGCTGGTCGGGATGTGCCGCGAGCTGTTCGGGCCGTCGGCCGACGTGCGCTTTCGCCCGTCGTTCTTTCCGTTCACCGAACCGTCCGCGGAGATCGACGTCAAATGCCCCGCGTGCGAAGGCCGCGGAGGTGTGTGTCGCACGTGCGGCGGGAGCGGGTGGATCGAGATCGGCGGGAGCGGGATGGTGCATCCCAACGTGCTGCGCTCGGTGGGGTACGATCCCGACGCGGTCACGGGCTGGGCGTTCGGCTGCGGCTTGGAACGCATCGCGATGAAACGCCACGACATCAACGACATCCGCGCGTTCGTCGAGAACATGCCGGGCTTCGCGGAGGCGTTGGCATAGTGCGCGTGCCGATCGCGTGGCTGCGCGACTACGCCGACTTGCCCGCGGATGCGGACGACATCATTGCACGGCTCGCGGCGCTGGGTTTCCCGGTCGACGACGTCGAGACGCGTCCCGAGCTCACCAACGTCGTCGTGGGCCGCATCACGAAGCTCGAACGGCATCCGAACGCCGATCGCCTGCAGCTGTGCACGGTCGACGTCGGCAGCGAGAAGACCCTGCTGATCGCGACCGCCGCGACCAACGTCGCGGAAGGTCAGACGGTGCCCGTCGCGCGCATCGGCGCGAAGCTGGCCGGCGGCTTGACGATCGCGCCGCGCAAGATGCGCGGCATCGACTCGGAAGGGATGCTGATCTCCGCCGAAGAGATCGGGCTGCCGGGCGAGTGGTTCGAGGACGGCATCATGCAGCTCGAACCGTCGATCCGGCTGGGCACCGACCTGATCGCGTACTTTCGCCTGACGGATCCCGTGCTCGAAGTCGACGTCACGCCGAACCGTCCCGACGCGCTCTCGGTCGTCGGGCTCGCGCGCGAGCTCGCGGCGTCGTTCGGCGTCGCGCTGCACGAGCCGCCCGTCGATGTGCAGTACGACGTCGACGGCGCCGACGACGCCCGCGTGACGATCGAGACCGTCGACTGCAAGCGCTTCGTGTACCAGCGCGCGAGCGGCTTGCGCGTGCGGCCCGCCAAGGCTTCGATGCGCATCCGGTTGGCGCTCGCGGGCCAGCGGCCGTTGAACAACCTGGTCGACATCTCGAACTTCGTGATGCTCGAGCTGGGTCAGCCGCTGCACTTCTTCGACTGGGACCGCGTCGCCGGCAAGCACCTCGTCGTGCGCGACGCGCGCGACGGCGAGCGCTTCACGACGCTCGACGATCAGGAACGCACGCTCGACGCGCGCGCGATCGTCATCTGCGACGATGACGGCCCGACGTCGATCGCCGGCATCATGGGCGGCCAGCGCAGCGAGGTTGAGCCGTCGACGAGCGAAGTCCTGATCGAAGCCGCGACGTGGACGGGCCCGCGCATTCGCCGCGCGTCCGGCGCGCTCAAGCTGCGCACCGAGGCATCGAGCCGGTTCGAGAAATCGCTGCCGCTCGCGCTGGCCGACGTCGGCGCCGCGCGCGCCGCGCATCTGCTCGAGCAGGAAGGCGCGAGCGTGTCGATGCCGCACGCGGCGGGCAAACCCGCCGTCGCCGCGGCGGCGGTCACGCTGCCCGGGGGCGAGGTGGAACGGCTGCTCGGCTTCACGCTCACGGACGACGAGATCGAACGCGCGCTGGCGTCGCTCGGGTTCAAGGTCGCGCGTCCTTCGACAAGCTCAGGACAGGCTGCGAGCTTCGTGGTGACGCCGCCGTACTGGCGCGGCGACATCGCGATCGCGGCCGATCTGGTAGAAGAGGTTGCGCGCGTCGTGGGCTATGACCGTGTGCGCGCCGAGGTGCCGCCGGTTGCGCCGCAGGACGTGGACTCGGCGGAGTTCGACCGCGAGACCGAGCTTGCGACGACGCTTGCGGGGCTCGGCTACACCGAGGCGATCTCGCTGTCGCTGCAACCGGCGAGCGTCGCGGAGACATGGCGCGCGAACGGCATCGCCGTCGACGAGCCCGTGCAGATCACCAACCCGCTCAGCGAAGATCAGCGCTTCATGCGGTTCTCGATCGCGCCGGCGCTGCTCGGCTTTGCTGCCCGCGACCGCGCGGTGCGGCCGTACCGTGTGTTCGAGCTGGGCCACGTCTTTCACGATGGGCAACCCGAACCGTCGGAGACCGTGCAGCTCACCGCGCTACACGCGGGCGGCGAGAGCGCGTTCGGGCGGCTGACGTCCGACGTGCTCGCGCTGTTGCGGCGCATCACCGGGGCCGATGCGCGGGTGGAGCGCGGCACGTTCCCGTCGTTGCACCCCGGCAAGACCGCGGCGCTGCGTTCGGGCGACAGCGTGGTCGGCTACGTCGGCGTCATCGACCCGCGGCTCGCACGCGTGTACGACGTCGCGGACACGACCGCGCTGGCGACGCTCTTCGTGGACGCGCTGCCGCCGCACGTCGCGCCGAAATACGTGCCGCCCTCGAAGTTCCCGGCGGTCGACCGCGATCTCGCGGTCGTCGTCGCGCTGGACGTGCTCGCCGGCGACCTCGTCGACGCAGTGCGCGGCGAGCCGCTCGTGCGCAGCGCGACGGTGTTCGACGAGTACCGCGGCCCACAAGCCGGCGAAGGCAAGAAGTCGCTCGCGCTGCGGATCGTGCTGCAAAGCGACGAGAAGACGCTGACCGACGAGGATGCCGACGCTGCGCTCGCCCGCATCGTCGCGACGCTGCGCGAGCGCTTCGGCGCGGTGCCGCGGGGATGACTTGGCCCGATCTCGTGATCGGCTTCATCGCGCTGCTCTTCGCGCTCAAAGGCTGGAAGCGCGGCTTCGTCGCGGAGATCGGCGGCTTCATCGCGCTGGCCGTGGCGATCTGGGCGGCGATCCACTATCCCGGCACGTTCGACGCGTTCTTCCGCGACATGGTGCACCTCGGCGAAGGCTCCGCGCACGTGGTGGGCATGGTCGTGTTCGCCCTGATGGTGTACGTGGCGCTCATGGTGATCTCGTCGGTGCTCTCGCGCATCGCGAAGCTGCCCATCATCGGGCTGGGCAACGGCCTCGGCGGCGCGTTCGTCGGCGTCGCGAAGTCGCTGGTCGGCGTGTGGGTCGTGCTGTACGTGCTGCTGTTCTTCCCGCTGACGCGCGACATCCGCACGGACTTCCACAACTCCGCGACGGTCGCGTTCGTCACCCAGCGAAACCCGCAGATCGACGAGTTCTTCCGCGGCACGATGCCGTGGTTCGTGCGGCCGATGGTCGCGCCGTTGTTCGCCCGGCATCGCGTGTAGCAGGCGAGCCGGCGCGTTGCGAGCAACCACGCCGGGCGGGTCCGCATTCACCAAAGGAGACCCCAGCGTGTTCGTTTCCAGAATCGCCGGCGCCGCCGCGCTCTCGCTCTTCGTCACCACGTTTGCGCCCGCGGCGCAGTCGCAGACCGACGGCATGTCCACCTACGCGATCGTCGACCCGGTGCTGAAGCAGACTGCGTGGACCCTGCAAGTACCGTCAGGCTGGAACGCTGACGGTACGATGATGCCGGGCTCGACCTGCAACGGCAGCACGAGCCCGATCTTTCGCGCGACGAGCGCCGACGGCGGGACGGGCTCGTATCTCTTGCCGCGCGCCGACTGGACGTGGGGCGGCGGCGTCCGCCCCGGCAAGGACTGCCTCCCCTGGGCGAAGGCCGTCAGCGCGAGAGAGTTTCTGACGTATCAGATCGGCGTCGACAAAGTACAGTTCGTGCGCGCGGAGCCGGCGCCGAAGGCGCCCGAGATGACGGTTCCCGGCTACACGAGCGACGCGGCCCGGTTCCTGGTGCGCTATTCGGTGAACGGGCGGCCCGTCGACGAGCTGCTCGGCGCCACCGTCACGTGCCACGCGGCGCAGATGATCGCGCTCGGGACGGTGCATTCGTGCTCGGCGTTCGTCACGCGCTGGTTCGCGCCGGCCGGCAAGGCCGAAGGGCTCGTTCCGACGTTCACCGCGATGCATCTCAACTTGAACCAGCAGTGGATGAGCGCCTGGACCGCCATGACGATGAACGCGATGCGCCAGCGGTCCGCGGCGCAAACGCAAGCGATGCTGGCGCAAGGCCGGCTCGCGCAGGCCCAGCGGAACCGCGCGCACGCGGACTTCATGGCGAGCTTCCAGCGCGGCGCCGACATCCGCAACCAGCAGTTCGCGGCCGGACAGTACCGCAAGCAGAACAACAACGACAACTACGTCGACTACATCCTCGGGTGCCAGCGCGCGTACAGCGGCAACAGCCGCGTCTCAGCCGGTAACTGTCCGAACCGCCAGACGTTCTGAAGGTTAGATGTCGCCGTCCGGGGCGAGCAACGGCGGCTGCGCGTACGGCACGTCCGGATATTTCAAGCCGCTGCCCGTGTTGATCAGCAGCACGCGCTCGCCGGCGCGAATCCAGCCGCGCTCGCGCAGCGCGATCGCCGCGGCGAGCGTTGCGCCGCCTTCGGGGCACACGAACACGCCGTCGCCGGCCGCGATGTCGCGCTGGCCGGCCAGGATCGCGTCGTCGTCGACCGCGATCGCCGTGCCGTTCGTCGCATACAGCGACTTCAGCACGATCGCATCACCGAGCGGCTTGGGCACCGTGATCCCGAACGCCACCGTGTGCGCGTTCTCCCAGAACACCGACTCCTTCGCGCCCGCTTCGAAGGCGCGCACGATCGGCGCGCAGCCCGTTGCCTGCACCGCGACCATGCGCGGCATGCGCGCGTCCAGCAAGCCGATCGCGTGCAGCTCGCGCAACGCCTTGTCGATGCCGATCAGGCCGACGCCGCCGCCGGTCGGGTACACGATCACGTCGGGCACGTCCCAGCCGAACTGCTCGGCGAGCTCGAAGCCCATCGTCTTCTTGCCTTCGATGCGGTATGGTTCTTTGAGCGTCGACGCGTCGAACACGCCGCCGCGCGCCACGGCGCGTGCGACGATCTTGCCGGCGTCGCTGATGAGACCGTCCACCAGATGCACGTCGGCGCCGGTCATCACCGTTTCGAGCCGGTTCACGTGCGGCGCGCTTTGCGGCATCACGATGTGCGCTTTCATTCCCGCGCGCGCGGCGTAGGCCGACCATGCGCCGCCCGCGTTGCCGTTGGTCGGCATCGCGAACGCCGTGATGCCGAGCTCCTTTGCGCGCGAGATACCCACCGCGGCGCCGCGCGCTTTGAAGCTCGCGGTCGGCAGCAAGCCTTCGTCCTTGACGTATAGGTCGAGACCGTGCCGCGCGCCGGTGCGCGGTAGCGCGAGCAGCGGCGTCATCGTCTCGCCCAGGCTCACGCGATTGGCGTGATCGCGCAGCGGCAGCAACTCGGCATATCGCCACAGGCTCGGCTCGCGGTCGCGGAGCGCCTGCGCCGTCAGCGTGCGCGCCGCGGCGGCGAGGTCGTACCGCGCGAGCAGCGGCTTTCCGTCGCGGCACAGGTTCTGCGGCACGTCGGCGTCGTACCGCTCGCCGCACGCGGAGCATTCGAGGTGCGTGAGCGCGGAGATCATCGCGGCGGCGCTTTGCACGGCCCTGGCGCCGCGGCCTCCCCGCGCCCGGGACGTTGCGCGCGGAGGCCGAACTCGGCCTCATGGTGATGAGGAGCACCCGCGCCGATGGGGCGCCGGGGCGCATCTATGCCGGGCGCTCGGCGGACGAGCGCCGTGCCGAACGACGCGAGCGCCTCCTCGACGCCGCGCTGGAGCTCTTCGGGACGACCGGCTTCCACAAGACGACGATCCCGATGCTGTGCAGCGCATCGGGCGTGACGGCACGCCACTTCTACGATGAGTTCGCGTCGCGCGAGGAGTTGCTGCGCGCGGTCTACGACCGCATCGCGACCGCTGTGTTCGAGCGGGTGATCGAGGCGCTGCGCGTGCGCGACAAGGACGTGCGCGAGCGCATCCATGACAGCAACGATGCCTACTTCCGCTATCTCACCAGCGACCCGCGGCTGGCGCGCATCTACACGATCGAGGCGGTCGGGATGCACTCCGACCTGGAGCAGCACCGGCGCACGAAGCGCGAGGCGTTCGTGAAGAAGCTCACCAAGGCCACGCAGCGGCTCGACGACCGTGGCGTGGACAGTCGTCTGTTGAGTGCGGCGCTCGCCGGCGCCGCACACGATCTGCTGCTGGAATGGGTGCTCGCCACGCGTCGCCCGTCGATCGAGCGGATGGTGGAAACCGTTACGACGCTCTGGATCCGGACGCTCCAACTGGATCGCGATCCGGCGCGACCATAGGCGTCGCTCCGCGCGACGCGATGTAGCGCCGCAGGTGGAAATCCGCATCGCCGAGCAGCCGCTCGACCATGGTGATGCGCTTGAAATAGTGGCCGACTTTGTACTCTTCGCTCATGCCGATCCCGCCGTGGAGCTGGATGGCGTTCTGCGCGACGAAGCGGCCTGACTTCGCGATCTGCACCTTCGCCGCGGAGATGCCGCGGCGCCGCGCGACAGGGTCGCCGGCTTGCTCGTCGAGCGTCATCGCGGCCAGGTACGCCATCGAGCGCGCGAGCTCGACCTCGATGAACATCTCGGCCATGCGGTGCTGCAGCGCTTGGAACGAACCGATCGGCACGCCGAACTGCTGGCGCTGTTTGGTGTACTCGACCGTCGCTTCGAGCATCAGGCTCATCAGCCCGAGCCCCTCCGCGCACAGCGCCGCGGTCGCGTGATCGAGCCCGCGTTCCAACAGCGCGAGGCCGCCGCCGAGCGGGCCGATCACTTGCGCCGCATCGATGCGCACGCCGTCGAGACGTACGTTCGCGACGTCGTACCCGTCTTCGGAATCATACTTCTCGCGCGTGACGTTGGCCGCATCCGCCGGCACCACGAACAGCGAGACTTCGTCGCCCGTGCGCGCGGACACGATGAGCGTGTTCGCCGTCGACGCGTCGAGCACGCGCACTTTCGAGCCGCGCAGCACGTACGCGTCGCCGTCGCGCACGGCGGACGTTTCAACCGCGGCCGCGTCGTAGCGCGCGTGCGGTTCCTCGTACGCGACCGCGAAGCGCTCCGTGCCTTCCACCAGCCGTTCCAACAGCTCGGTGCGCTCCGCGGCGCGCAGGATCGTTCCTGCGAGGACGACTTGCGCGACGTACGGCGACACGACGAGGCCGCGGCCGAACTGTTCCATCAGCAGCAGCGTCTCGACGGGGCCGCCGAAGCCGCCCAGGTCGTCGGGCGCGCCGATCGCGAGCCAGCCCAGCTCGGCGAACTGCGGCCACTTCTCCGTGCCCGCGTGGGCGCCGGTCGCGTAGCGCGCGACGCTGTCCTTGATGAGGAGCTGCTCGGGTGAGAGCGTGAAATCCACGATAATTCGTCCCTAAAGCTTCAAGATGCGCTTGGCGATGATGTTTTTCTGGATCTCGTTGGAGCCGGCGTAGATCGACGTCTTGCGGTAGTTGAAATACCGCGGCGCCAGATGACGCTCCGCGTACGGTCCCAGCGCGTCGAGCGCGAGCTCGCTGAGCGCCTGCTGAATCTCCGTCCCTTTGATTTTCAGAATCGAAGACTCCGGACCCGGCCGTTTTCCGGCGGACTCCGCGGCGAGCGTGCGCAGCTCGGTGAACGCGAGCGCTTCGAGCTCGATCTCCGTTTGCGCGATGCGTTCTTCCAAACGTGTGTCGTCGACGTGCTCTTTCGCGAGCAGCTCGTGCAGCGATTCGAGCTGCTGGCGGCAGCCCGCGATGCCCGCGGTGCCGGTGCGCTCGTGCTCGAGCAAGAACTTCGCGCAGGTCCAGCCTTCGTTTTCCTTGCCGACGAGGTTCGCGACGGGCACGATCACGTTCTCGAGGTGGACCTCGTTGATCTCCTTGCCGCCGTCGATCGTCTCGATGGGACGCACCGTCACGCCGGGCGTCGTCATGTCGACGAGGATGAACGAGATGCCCTCCTGCTTCTTCGCGGTCGGGTCGGTGCGCGCGAGCACGAAGATCCAATCGGCCCACTGCGCCGCGGTGATCCACGTCTTGGTGCCGTTGATCAGGTAGTTGTCACCTTGGCGCTCGGCGCGCGTCGACAGCGACGCGAGGTCGGAGCCCGCGCCGGGCTCGGAGTAGCCCTGGCACCAGAACTCCTCGCCGCTCGCGATCTTGGGCAGGTAGCGCGCGCGCTGCGCGTCGTTGCCGAACTCGATGATGACCGGCGCGACCATGTGCAAGCCGAACGGCAGCAGCCGCGGTGCCCAGCCGTACGCGATCTCCTCGTAGAAGATGTGGCGCTGGATCGGGCCCCAGCCCGTGCCGCCCAACTCTTTGGGCCAGCCGGACGCAACCCAGCCGCGCTCGAAGAGAATCCGTTGCCAGCGGCCGTAGTCGTCCTTGACGAGGTGGTCGCCGGCTTGGATCTTGGCGCGGATGTCGGCCGGCAGATGCGTTGCGATGAAGTCGCGAACCTCGTCGCGGAAGGCGCGCTCTTCGGGGCTGAACGCTAGATCCACAGCAAACCTCTAATCCGGATGGGAGCGGGACACGTGTTGTTCGACATGAGCGGGAAAGTCGCTTTGATCACCGGTTCGTCGCGCGGCATCGGCCGCGCGATCGCCGAGCGCATGGCGGAACTGGGCGCGAAGGTCGTGATCTCCAGCCGCAAGGCCGATGCGTGCGCGGAGGTTGCGAACATGATCACGGCGCGCGGCGGGACGGCGATCGCGCAGGCGGCGAGCATCTCCGACAAGGCGCAACTGCAAGCGCTCGTCGACCGCACGCTCGCCGAGTGGGGGCAGATCGACGTGCTCGTGTGCAACGCCGCGGTGAACCCGTACTACGGCCCGCTGCTCGACATCACCGACGAAGCATTCGACAAGATCATGGCGAGCAACGTGCGCAGCAACCTGTGGCTCGGCAAGATGGTGATCCCCGGCATGGCGGAGCGCGGCGACGGCTCGGTGATCGTCATCTCCAGCATCGCGGGCCTCAAAGGCAACACGATGCTCGGCGCCTACGGCATCTCCAAGGCGGCCGACTTCCAGCTCGTGCGCAACCTCGCCGTCGAGTGGGGGCCCAAAAACGTGCGCGTCAACGCGATCGCGCCAGCGATCATTCGCACCGACTTCGCGCGCAAGCTGTGGGAAGACCCGAAGATCTACGCGCACGCCGTGTCGGGTTATCCGCTGCGGCGCATCGGCGAACCCGACGAAGTCGCCGGCGCGGCGATCTTCCTCGCATCGCGCGCGGGCGCGTTCGTCACCGGCCAAGTGATCACCGTGGACGGCGGCATGACCATCGGCGGCGAAGGCTGAGTGCATCACGCGATCTCGAACAATGCTGCTGCGCCCTGGCCGCCGCCGATGCACATCGTGACGACGACGCGCTTCGCGCCGCGGCGCTTGCCCTCGATGAGCGCGTGGCCGGTCATGCGCGCGCCGCTCATGCCATACGGGTGACCGATCGAGATCGCGCCGCCGTCGACGTTGAATTTCTCCAGCGGGATGCCGAGCCGCTCGCGGCAGTAGAGCGCCTGCACCGCGAACGCTTCGTTGAGCTCCCACAAGTCGATGTCGTCGATCGTCAGACCCTGGCGTTCCAGTAATCGCGGGATCGCGTAGATCGGGCCGATCCCCATCTCGTCGGGCTCCAGCCCGCTCACCGCCATGCCGCGGAAGAAACCGAGCACCTCGATGTTGCGCTGCTCCGCGAGCTTCGCGTCCATCACCACGCACGCGGACGCGCCGTCGGAGAGCTGGCTCGCGTTGCCCGCGGTGATGTACTGATCGTCGCCGCGCACCGGCTTGAGCTTCGCGAGGCCTTCGAGCGTGGTGTCGGGACGGTTGCCCTCGTCCTTCGTCAGCGTCACGTCCTCGTGCGTGATCTCGCCCGTTTCTTTGTTCTGCACGGCTTTGCGCGTCGGCAGCGGCACGATCTCGGCATCGAAGCGTCCCGCCTGCTGGCCCGCCGCGGTGCGCTGCTGGCTGATCAGCGAGTACGCGTCCTGCCGCTCGCGGCTCACGCCGTAACGCTTGGCGACGATGTCGGCGGTCTCGATCATCGCCATGTACAGGTCGGGCTTGTGCTCGGCAAGGTAGTCTTCGCGCAGGAACGTGCGGTTGGCGTTGGGCTGCACGAGGCTGATCGACTCGAGCCCGCCCGCCACCATTGCGGGAACTCCGTCGACCACGACGCGCTGCGCCGCGAACGCGATCGCCTGCAAGCCGGAGCTGCAGAAGCGGTTGATCGTCGTGCCGGCCGTCGTCACCGGCAGACCCGCGCGGATCGCCGCGAGCCGCGCGATGTTGTGGCCCGTCGCGCCTTCGGGTTCCGCGCAGCCGAGGACGACGTCCTCGATCTCGGCCGGATCCAGACCGCTGCGGCGCACGGCGTGCTCGATGACGTGACCGGCCATGGTCACGCCGTGCGTGGCGTTGAACGCGCCGCGAAACGCTTTGCCGATCGGGGTGCGCGCGGTCGAGACGATCGCGGCTTCACGCATGCGCCGTCACCTGTCCGGCGCTCGTCGAAGGACGTTTCCACGCCCCGAACGTGCCGCCGTTCGCGGCGAGCTCGCGCAGCAGCGGCGCGGGCGCCCAGTAGTCGCCGTGCGCGCGCTCGAACGCGAGCATGTCGTCGACGATGTTTTTCAACCCGAGCGAGTCGGCCCAGCGCAGCGGCCCGCCGCGGAACGCCGGGAACGCATAGCCGTACACCCACACGACGTCGACGTCGCCCGGCCGCGCGGCGATGCCCTCGTCGAGGATCTTCGCCGCCTCGTTCACCAGTAGGTACATACCGCGTTTGAGAATCTCGTCGTCGGAGATCTCGCGGCGCTCGATGCCGGCCTCGAGCGCGTTGCGCACGATGACCTCGTCGACGATGGGATCCGGGATCGGGGCGCGGCTTCCGGCCTCGTAGCGATAGAAGCCCGCGCTCGTCTTCTGGCCGAAGCGTCCCAGCTCGCACAGCTCGTCGCCGATCTTCGAGTAGCGACCTTTCGGCGGCGCGATCGCGTTGCGCGCTCTACGGATGCGCCAGCCGACGTCGAGCCCGGCGAGGTCGCCCATCGCGAACGGGCCCATCGGGAAACCGAAGTCGCGGATGACGCGGTCGACCTGTTCGGGCGTCGCGCCCTCTTCGAGCACGAAGCCCATCTCACGCGTGTACCCGTGCAGCATGCGGTTGCCGATGAAGCCGTCGCAGTTGCCGGCGACGACGCCGACCTTCTTCAATTGCTTCGCGAGCGCGAGCGCTTTCGCGATCATCTCCGGTGACGTCTTCGCGCCGCGCACGATCTCGAGCAGCTTCATCACGTTGGCCGGGCTGAAGAAATGCGTGCCGACGACGTCCTGCGGCCGCGACGTCACGTCCGCGATCGCGTCGATGTCGAGCGTCGACGTGTTCGTGGCCAGGATCGTGCCGGGCTTCGCAATCGCGTCGAGCTTGCGGAACACGTCCTGCTTGACGCCCATCTCCTCGAACACGGCTTCGATCACGAGATCGACGTTCGCCGCCGCGTCGAGCGACGTCGCGAACGCGATGCGCGCGACGCGCGCGTCCATGTCTTCTTGCGACAGCTTGCCTTTGCGGTGCGTCGCGGCGTAGTTGCCGGCGATGATCCCGCGCGCGCGCTCGATCACGTCGGGCGCGAGATCGACGAGCGTCACCCCGATGCCCGCGTTCGCGCACGCCATCGCGATGCCAGTGCCCATCGTGCCGCCGCCGATCACCGTCGCGGTGCGCACGGTGGACGGCGGCGGCGCGCTGCCGTCGGGTAATTTCGCGGCTTCGCGCTCGGCGAAGAAAATGTGCAGCCGCGCCTTGGACTGCTCGGACGCGATGAGCTCCATGAACCGCTCGCGCTCGCGCTTCAGGCCTTCTTCGAACGGCAGCGTCAGCGCGTCGGCGACGCAGTCGATCGCGCGGTGCTCGGCCAGGCCGCCGCGTGCTTCGGGCTGCGCGCGCTTGCGCGCCGCTTCGATCGCGCCGTCGTCGGGCGGCGCCGCGGTGTCGCTCGCGCGCCGGCGCGTCCCGCCCGCGAGCGTTTTCGCGAACGCGATCGCCGCGTTGAGGTAGTCGCCGTCCTCGGCGAGCACGTCGACGAGGCCGAGCGCCGTCGCGCGCGCGCCGTCGATGGGGTCGCCGGACAGGATCAGCTCGAGCGCCGGCTGCGCACCGGCCAGCCGCGGCGCGCGCTGCGTCCCGCCCGCGCCGGGCAGCAGCCCGCGCTTGATCTCCGGGAAGCCGAGCCGCGCGGTGGGGGCGGCGACGCGGAAGTCGCAGCCCAGCGCGGCCTCGAAGCCGCCGCCCAGCACGTGGCCGTCGAGCGCGGCAACGATGGGCTTCGCGGACTTCTCCAGCACCTCGATGAGGTCGCGCACGTTGGGCCGCGGGGGCGGGTCCTGGCCGAAGCCCTTCATATCGGCGCCGCCGCTGAAGTTGCCCCGCGCGCCGGTCAACACGACGGCCGAGACGGCGGGATCGAGCTGCAGGGCCTCCAGGGCGATGATCACCGGCGCGATCGACTGCGGCCCCAGCGCGTTGACCGGGGGGCTGTCGATCTCGATGACGGCAACCCCATCGCGGACTATCGGCACTTCGGTTCTCCTTTGAGCCGCCGAGCCTTCGAGCGGACCGCCACCCGCCCCTCGTCATCCGACAAAACTACGTTCCTGATTTCGGGCCCGTCCGGTTAAGCGCTCGGAGCATCATCGTGAGGGCCCTTCAAGGGCCGCACACTTCCAAGGCGACCCGTGTCGGGAAGGGATGACGCAGCGCGCGCAACTCCGTCACTCATCATGACATTCTGCGACGGTTCTGTCGCAATGGCGTCAAGTGAGCATATTTCGGTGATCGTAACGCCGATTGGGGCGTTTGCGAGCCCGGCTCGCTGGATCAGTTCCTGTCCGACTCGGAGAACGTGTCGTTCCAGCCGGTCGAACGTCCCCGACGTTTCGTCCACTTCCGTAAGGACCTGAAATACCTCGAATGCGACGTTCTCGGTGATAGGTAGTGCACATCCGAGGACGGCTGCAAGCGGCTGCATCGAGCTATTCTGCCGATCGCGGAGGCGTACGTCGTCCCGCGACAGGGCGTTCCTGTACGCATCCGCTGTAGCAAACCATTCGTCGACGTGCCGCACGCTGTTCGCGGCAGCCCAGATGATCGTAGACGCCTTCTCGGGTAGTCGGCCGGTTGTCGTTGGGATGTCATCGCCTGACTGCATGTCCTTGCCGGTCGGCTGCCCGATACGTCGAGCGAAGTCTTGGATAGCGGTGTCGAGGAAGATGAGGATGACGCCCGCAGCGACGACGCTAAGGATCCGTGCTACGTATGTCCCGCCGCTCGTAATCAGTGATGCGTCGGGTACGCCGTTCCGCTCTCCTGGTGTCGGACCCATGACCGCTCGAACGACGCGAGGATCCGGCGCTTGTCCGGGATAGAACGTATGCGAACGCCGTGCATTCGCGGTGACCTGATATAGTGGACCGATCGCGCCACGAAGCCCTGCGACATCGAACTGGAATGTGACCCATTGCTGTTCGAGCTGTTGTAGTGT
>DASZBS010000061.1:0-42626 GCA_035943995.1 Candidatus Elarobacter sp.
CCGCCGCGTCCGCCGCCGCGGCCGGGTGATCGTCGGGCAGCAGGCGGTCGAGGAACTCGCTCGAGGCTTGTCCGGCGTCGGCGAACGTGCGCGACGGGTTGAGCAGGTGGGACGCGATCATCGGATCGTCGCCGATCGTGCGCACGCGCAGCCCCAGCGCGCCGATGAGGTGCTTCGCGTCGTACGCGATCAGGTGCGGCACGGTCTCCCACAACCGCGCGAACGCTTCGCCGACCTTCGGCGCGGACGCCAGCGCCGAAGTGAGGAACGCAAAGCCCGTGCCGTCGTCGACCGACACGGCGAGCGCGTCGCCGCGCGCCGCGACGGCAACACGCGCGTGCGCCGCCGCGTCGTCGAGCCGGGTCGCGATGCGCGCGTAGTCCGGCGGATCGGTCGCCGCCGTGTACGTGTCGTACTGCCCTTCGAGCACCTCGTCGGTCGCGACCGGCTGCGGCGTCTCGGGCGGCGCGAGCTTCAGGAGCAACGTCTTGAACTCGAGCTCTTTGTAGAGCGCGTACAGCGCGTCGTTGGACGGCTGCGTGTAGCGCGCGGTCTCCCAGTCGAGCGTCAGCGGGAGATCGCGCCCGATCACCGACACGTCGCGGCACACCCGCGCCTGCTCGCCGTACTGCACGATCAGCGCTTCGAGCTTCGGCGTGCCCGCGAGCTTCGGGTTCGCGAGCAGCGCGTCGAGCGAGCCGGCGTTCTTCACCAGCTTGATCGCCGTCTTCTCGCCGACGCCGGGGATGCCGGGCAGGTTGTCGGACGGATCGCCCTTGAGCCCGCGGTAGTCGGGGAGCTGGCGCGGTTCCAGATCGTACCGCTCGCGCACTTTGTCCGCGTCGTAGCGGCCCAATTCGGTGATGCCGCGGCGCGTCGTCAGCACCGTCGTGCGCGCGTCGACGATCTGCAGCAGGTCGAGGTCGCCGGTCACCACCAGCACGTCCTGCTGCGCGGCCTCCGCTTGCGCGGCGAGCGTCGCGATGATGTCGTCGGCTTCCTCGCCGTCGATCTCGACGATGGGGATCGCGAACGTCGCGAGGATCTTGCGCACCAGCGGAAACTGCGAGCGCAGCTCGTCGGCCGTCTCGGCGCGCTGCGCCTTGTACTCCGGGTACAGCGCGAGGCGCGCTGCGGGCAGGCCTTTGTCGAACGCGGCGATGACGTGCGTCGGCTTTTCATCGGCGATGATCTTGTTCATCATCATCGTGAAGCCGTACGCCGCGTTGATGTGCACGCCGCGCGTCGTCGTCAGAGCGGGCAGCGCGAAGAACGCGCGGTACACCAGGCCGTACGTGTCGATCAGCATGAGCCGCGCGGTTCCCGGTGTCGCGGTGCCCGCGATCGCCATCTCGGTCTGGGACATTCAGCGCACCTCGATCGCGAGCGTCGCCGCGCCGACGTCGCCGTCGTCGGAGACTTTGAGGACGGACAGGACGTAGCGGCCCGGCGCCTGCGGCAGCGCCAGGTCGAAGCCTTCCCGGTCGGCGCGGTCGATCCGCCACAGCAGCGCGTGCTCCGACGGCGCGCCGAGCGTCTCGGCGGGCGCCGCGCTGCGGTCGCTCGCCGACAAGTCCAGCGCCGTCGACCGGGTCGGCAGCACCGACGCGTGCCAGGCCGGATCGGACGACGCCGGGTTCTGCGTCGTCGTGCCGGTGCCGGCGAGCACGGCCGCAGCGTCTTCGAAGGACGCGCCGCTCGACGCGCGCGCGTCGGCGAGCCGGATCGCCAGCGTCGCGCCCGCCTGGAGGTTGCCGTCGGCGATCGTGAGGTGCGCGACGCTGCCGGGCGCGTACGCCGGCTTGTCGGCGGCAAGCGCCGTCGCGCGCGCGTGGCCGGGGCCGTCGATCGCGACGCGCTGCGTCGCGTACTCGAGCGCGCCGTCGCGCACGAACGCGACGCCGATCGCCGCGTCGCCGACGATCTCCGGCACGGTGAACACGGCGCTCGCGCGGCCGCCGCCGGCCGCCAGCGTCTGCTCGCCCATGGCACGCGCCCCTTCGAAGTCGACGAACGCGTCGCCGGCCGCGCCGCTCAGCGACGCCGTGACGCGCAGCTTCTCGCCGATGCGGTAGCGCGGCTTGTCCGTCGCGATCTGCAGCTCCGCGCTGTGGCGCGCGCGGTTGCCCAGCAGCGCCTGCGGCGAGACGCTCACGGCGTTGACGTCGATCGCGCTCTTGCCGTCGACGTCGGCCTGCGCGAACGCCAAGCTCGTCCCCGGCGCGGCGTTGCGGAACACGGCGCGCGCGCGGCCGTCGGCGTCGAGCGTCACCTGCTGTTCCTGCGCCGCCGGCCCGTGCACCAGCCGCACGCGCACGGAAAGCCCCGCCGCCGGGCGGCCGTCGGTCGCGTCGAAGCCGCGCACCGCGAACGCGGCCGCTTCGCCGACGTCGAGGTCGGCGCGTTCCGGCGTCACCGCGAGCGCGACGCGCGCGGCCGACGCGACGACGCGCGCCGACGCGGTCGCCGCGCCGCTCGTCGCGACGATCCCGTACGTCGACGGCAGTCCGTCGGTGGGCGCGGGGATGCCGACGCGCGCGAAGCCGTCGTCGTCGGTCTTCACGCGCAGGTCGGCGACGGGCGCGGTTCCCCAGGCGGCTTCGTCGCCGGCGGCGCCGGGTGCGAGCACGTGCGGCACGCGCACGACGCGCACGCGCAGCTCGCGCGCGGCGACCGGCGTCCCGTCGGCGCGCTTCGCGCTCACGACCACCGGCACGGCGGCGTCGGGCGCGCACGCAGCACCGCAGCCAGCCGCGACCGAGAGCACGACGTCGCCGACGCCGTCGACGTGCAGCGCCGCGCCGCCGCTCGCGCCGCCGAAGCTCGCGAGCACCGCGCCGTCGCCCGCGGGCGCATCGGGCGGCAGCGCGAGCTCCGCGGCGAACGCGCCGGCGCCGTCGAGCTTCAGGTCGGCCGATGCGACGGTCCGCGCGCGCGCCAGGAGCGCGACGTGCACGGTGCCCGACGCCGGGCGGTACGCGGCGCCGCTGCGCTTGCGCGCGAAGCCGACGACGTGAACGCGCTCGCCGGCGCGCACGTTGGCGCGCTCGGCGCGCACGCCGACGAGCGTGGCGGGGATCGGCGGTTGCGCGAGCAGCGACACGAAGGTCTTGCTCTTCCCCCACTCGGCCAGCGCGAAGCGCGGTCGCTGCGACCCGGTCCAGCGCGCGACGCCGTGCGCGTCGGTCTTGCCGTACTCGAACGACGTACCGACCAGATACGTGATGCGCAGCCCCGAAAGCGCGCGGCCGTTGCCAAGGTCCGCGGCGTAGAACACGATTCCGCCGGGCGACTCTTTCGTCAGCAAGCCCACGCGGGTGAGATCGAGCCACGCCTGCTGCACGGCGTCGCCGCGCCGCGCTTCGACGACGAAGAACCCCTCGCGGTTTTGCAGCGGCACGTCGACGTCGTTGGGCGTGTAACGCTCGCCCGCCGGCGGCGTGAAGCGCCACCGCGCGACCGCCGTGTGGTGTGCGGTGTCGATCGCGCGCGCGCGCGCCGTGCCGGCGATCAGCACGTCGGTCGGATCCACCTCGTACGCGGCGAAGTCGACCGGCGCGCCGCTGTACGTGTCGAGGCGCACGGCGATGCGCTTCCACGGCACCGCGACGTCGCGCGCGTACAGCGCGAACGTGCGATCCCATTTCCCGGAATCCGGCAGCGGGCGCGCGGCGCCGGCCGGCGCGGACGCGACGGAAAAAGCGATGACGCCGAACGCCAGAAGACGGATCGCCGCGCGAAGCCTAGCGCTCGTAGAGGATCGTCCCGGCGACGTTGGGGTCGCTGGTGCGGAAGCCGATCGTGTACTCGCGCTTCTCGTCTTTCTTCAGCGGCGCCGTCGAGTTGCTGACGCCCATGAACACGGACGATCCGCTGTCCTTGGCTTGGTAACGGTTGTTCTTGAGATCGATCAGATAGAAATTCGAGATCTGCGGCGTGGCGTCGACGCCGAAGTCGTTGGTCAGCTCGACGCGCGCGACCACGTACCCGAGCGTGCCGCCGGAGGTCGTCGCCGAGGCCTCGCCGGTCGGGACGATGTGCGCCTCGAGCACCTTCACGTCGCCGGCCCCGTGGAAGAGCTGCTGACCGGGGTTGTCGTTCTCTTTGCACGCCGCGAGGCTCACGCACAGGAGCAGCGCGGCGGCGAAACGGTGGATCATGACGGGCCGTGCGTTCGGCGGCTCCGTCACGGCGTCCCGGTGCCAAAATCGCTGGCCGTGCCGCCTAGGGTGGGGCCGGCATATCCGGGAACAGGGTGTCCGTGGACGATGACCGCTCGCGGGGGAACTCTACCTCGACCCGCTGCCGTTACTGCGGGAGCCATGACAAGGACAAGCGCCCGACCGATCCGCGCCATCGCGGGTCGACGTTCCAAGTGATCGTCGCCTGCGCGAGCTGCGGCGCCGCCTTCGCGGCCCTGTCGCGGAACTGATGCGCTTTTCCATCTTCGTCGTCGCCGCCGTGCTGGCGGTGAGCAGCATCGCGTCCGCCGCGACGCCGGCCCCGCACGCCGCCGCTCCGAGCGCGACGGCGCCCGCTCGCATCAATGTCGAGAAGCTGCAGCCCAAATCGCTGTTCCCGAAGGTCAAGCTGCACACCGAGATGATCGTCGAGGTCAACAAGCTCGGCCAAGTGTCGCGCGTCCGCTCGATCAAACCGTCGAAGGACGTGCCGTTCAACACGCACGCCTACGGCAACGCGCTCCAGGCCTTCATCCGGACCCCGGACGGCAACGTCGTCGTCGGATCGTACCGGCTGACGTACGACTACGACCCCAAGACGCAGCGCATTCACCGTGACGTCGCGCTCGTCAAAGAAGGCGGCGTCGACCCGAACCGCAAGGGCGCCGCGGCCGAGATGATGGACATCGCGAAAAACAACCGCAACCGCACGCCGCCGCCCGGCCTGTACGCGACGCCGGCCGCAGCGCCGACCGCCCCACCGGTGCGCCGCCTGCCGGACCTCAAGCACGTGATGGAGAGCCCGAGCCCGACCCCGTCGCATTAGGGCAAGGCCGCATCCTCGCCGCGCCGAATGTGCGCACGATGGAAGCGCGGTACGCGGTGCTGCTGGAATCGGATGAGGGCGCGTGGCGGGCGATCGTTCCGGCGTTGCCGGAGATCAACACCTGGGGAGATTCGCCGGAACACGCGCTCGAGATGGCGCGTGAAGCTAACGGTCTCGCCCTCGAAGTCCGTCTGGAATATCGCGAGCCAATTCCACTTAGCGCCTAGCGCTACGATGCCGCGCCGATACGTGCCACGTAAGAAGAGCGGCGAGAGCGAGCCGCTGATGGAGTGGTTCGTGAAGGACCGGATGCGCCCCGATCCGCGAGCCGAGGCGGACGTCGAGCGCTCGTGCACCTCGAAGCAGCAGTACGCCAATGAAGCCGACGCGCACGCGCACGCGCTGATGAACGGAATGGGCGACGTGCTGTTCTCCTACGAATGCCGCTACTGCGGCTTCTGGCACCTGACACGACGTCCCAACTGATGCCCGTCATTCTGAGCCAGCTTTTCCTTCCTTCAGACAGACCGTACCAAGATGCCGAGTTTTCGCTTTATCACTATCCGAAAGTGTACTTCAGTCGCGTTCAGCCGTTCGACCGATTTATCTACTACAGACCGTTAGGCAAAAGCCGCCGTCGAAGCGACTCTCTGCATTATTTCGGATACGGCCGTCTCGGCCAATGGTTTCCTGATCCGCTCAGGTCCGATCATCGGTTCGTTCCCATCATCAATGGTGATCGATTCAAAAGGCGCGTCCAAATCACCGAGATCGACGGCACATTCTATGAAACTGAGGATCACCGTGCGCCGCAGTTCCAGTCCGCCGTCCGCACGATCTCGGAAACGGCATACTGGCGGATCATCACAGCAGGCGGCGTAACGCAAAGCGACCTGAATTCTCTCCCGGACACCGAGACGATTGCGGCCAGTCCTTACCCGCTACCATTGGTCGCTGCACCGACCGATCCGTTCCGGCCAATTTCCGATATCCCGCCCGGCGCGGGTTACGTTCCGAGAGGCGACACAAAGCTCAACGTGTACGAGGCGGCCGCGCTACAAGAGCGTGCACGCGCGGACCACCAGCGCGTGCTCCAAGTCATCCAACGAGAAGTCACGCGCTGCGGCGGCACTACGTTCTATAACAACAACGTCGATCTCTACGCGCGACTCGGCGACCAGAACTTCCTCATCGAAGCTAAAAGCCTCAACCGCGCGGCCGACGCGGTCGGACGAATGCGTTATGGAATCGGGCAACTCGCGGATTACTCCTACCGCTACGAAACCGAGCTTCGGGGCGCAGATCGAGTCCTAGCTTTCGGTACGTTGCCGTCGGCTGAAAATACGTGGATCGGAAAGGTTATGGACCGTGAATCGGTGGCGTTCGTTTGTTCGCTTGGCGATCGCGTTGTCGCGTTGAATGAAGCTGCCGCATCGTTACCGTTCGTCACTACCGACTGAACAAGCCCCTAGCTCCGCGACGCTTCGTCCACCTTTGCGGCGTTGGCGGGATCGAATGACCAGCGGTCGTCCAGGTCGAAGATCTCGAACCAGTTGCGCAGGTGCGGGAACTCGCGCAGGACCGGGTAGCGCGGGAGCACTTGCGCGAAGTGCTCGTCGTCGCGGATCGCGCGTTCGGATAGGCGCTGGTTGATCGCGCGGAATGTGTCGCGGTCGGCGCGCGCGAGCAGCCATTCGACCACGTCCTCGTCGTAGTTCGCGACGCGCACCGCTTCGGTGAAGTCGGATTCGCCGATGCCGAGCCACTCGAACAGATACTGCGAGATGCCCGGCGTGACTTTGTAGAAGCCGAGCGTGCCTTGCAGCTTCGCGCGCGTCTTGTCGATCGTGCGGGCGAGGAAGTACAAGCCGCCGAGCATGACGTGCGGGCTGCGCGGCGGGTGCTCGCGCAAGTCGGCGTCCGGATACGGCAGCGACTCCGGGGCAGGCCCGGGGCCCGCGTCGCTCACGACGCCGATGCCTCGCTGCGATACGCGCCGATCGCTTCGAGCACGGGGCGGTCGTCGTAGCGGAACAGGAACGTGTCCTTGCGCGCTTCGTGGCGGTACGGCATCCACGACGGGATGCAGAACGTGTCGCCGCGCTGCCATTCCAGCCGCTCGCCGCCGACGACGGTCGCGCCGCGGCCTTCGTACACGTGGTAGATCACGCCGGCGGTTTCGCGCCGCGTCGCCGACGTCGTGCGGCCCGCGATGCGTTCCGCCGCGGCGCCGATCACGCGCGACACCGGACCGCCGTGGTTGCGGTGCTCGTACTCGGCGTACGCGTACGGTCCGTCCTCGGCTTCGAGCCGCGCTTCCATGTCCGACCACGGATAGCGCAGGTGCGACTCCGCGGGCGCCGGCTGCGACGGGAAGCGTTCCTCCGCGTACGGCTGCGCGAAGTTCGCGGGGAAGAACTGGTACACGGGCAGGTCGAGCCCGTCGAGCCACACCATCGGGCCGTCGCCGTCGTGACCGTGATCGTGAAACTCCCACGACGGCGTCAGGATCAGATCGCCGCGGTGCATCGTCACGCGCTCGCCGCCGACCGCGGTGTACGCCGCATCGCCTTCGACGATGAAGCGCAGCGCGAACGCGACGTGCCGGTGCGCGCGCGCGACCTCGCCCGGCAATATCAGCTGCAAGCCCGCGTACAGCGTGTCCGTGGTGTGCGGCGGTTTGAGCGCAGGGTTGATCAACATGAACACGCGCCGCTCCGCGTCTTTGGTGCCGACGAGGTTGCCGGAGCGTTCGAGCAGCGGGCGCATCGCGGCGTACGGCCACACGTACGGCACCGCCTTGGGCTCGGGATGCGGCGGCACCATGGCCTCCATCATCGTCCACAGGGGCTGCGCGCCGTGGGCGGCCGCTTCGGAGAACAGGCGGTCGAGGGAGTCGGTCGCGATCATCTGGCTTCCTTGGTGGGCGAGGAGCCGGTCGGGAAGGGATCCGTGTGGCTAGCGTTACCCCAAACCCGCGTCGTCGCGCCGGGGTGCAGTCGATCGAGGTCGGAGCGGCGCTCCTGCGCGCGCTCGCGGATGCCGACGGGCCGCAGTCGCTGGGCGTCCTCGCGCGCGCGGCCGGGATGTCGTCGGCGAAGGCGCACCGGTACCTGGTGAGCTACGTGCAGGCGGGCTTGGTCGTCCAGAGCGAGCGCACCGGCGCCTACGACGTCGGGCCGCTCGCGGTGCGGGTCGGGTTGGCGGCGCTCGCGCGCTTCGACGTGGTGCGGGTCGCGGGCGAACGGCTCGCCGAGCTGCGCGACGCCGTCGAGCAGACGGTCAGCCTCGCGGTGTGGACCGACGCCGGGCCGACCGTCGCGCGCATCGAGCTCAGCGGCCATCCGGTCACGCTGGCCGTGCGCATCGGGACGACCTTTCCGGTGCTCACGACGGCCACCGGCCGCATCTTCCTGGCGTTCGCGTTCGACCGCATCCCGCCGGCGACGCTCGCCGACGAGCTCGCGGCCGCGCGCCGCGTGCACGTGCCGGGCGCCCCCGCCGACGACGCCGAGGTGCTGGCGCTGCGCGACGAGGTGCGCGCGCGCGGGCTCGCCAGCGTCGACCAGTCGTTCCTGGTCGGCGTCGACGCGATGGCCGGCCCGCTCTTCCACCAGGACGGCCGACTCGCCGCGGCGGTCACCGTCATCGGCCGCCCCGACACGCTCGATCTCGCCTGGGACGGCGCCACCGCCGAGGCGATTCGCCGCTTCGCCGCCGCGTCGTCCGCTACGCTCCGCGCCGGGGAGGGTTGATTCCCTCTGCATGGCAAAACGCATTTCGTAATTCGAAGCCGGAGGTCCCCTTGCGATTCGTCCTTTTCAGCACCTCTGCCGCAGCCGCGCCGCGGCCCGGCGTCGTCGACGGCGACACGATCCGCCCGCTCGAGGGCGTCGGCTCGCTCGACGAGCTGATCGCGCTCGTGCCCGCCGCGCGCGACGCTGCCACCAAGCGCGTCGGCGCCCCCGTTCGCCTCGCGGACGCGACGCTGCACGCGCCGCTGCACCCGAAGAAGAACGTCTTTTGCGTCGGCCGCAACTACCTCGCGCACGCCGAGGAAGGCGCGCGCGTGCGCGGCGAGGAGCTCAAGCTCCCGACGGTGCCGACGCTGTTCACCAAAGCGCCGACCTCGATCACCGGACCGGACGCGACGCTGCACCTCGACGGCGGCGTGTCGCAAAAATACGACTGGGAAGCGGAGCTGGCCGTCGTGATCGGCACGACCTGCAAGGACGTGCGCGAGGAGGACGCGCTGGGCGTGATCTTCGGCTACACGTGCTTGAACGACGTCAGCGCGCGCGATCTGCAGAACGCGACGCCGCAGTGGTTCAAAGGCAAGACGCTCGACGACACCTGCCCGTTGGGGCCGTGGATCGTCACCGCCGACGAGATCGGCGACCCGCAGAAGCTCGACGTGTCGCTGCGCCTCAACGGTGAAGTGAAGCAGCACGCCAGCACGGCGGTGATGATCTTCTCGATCGCGCGCGTGATCGCGTACCTCTCGCGCGGCATGACGCTCGAGGCCGGCGACATCATCGCGACGGGAACGCCCGAAGGCGTCGGCTTCGCGCGCACGCCGCCCGAGTTCTTGAAGGACGGCGACGTGATGGAAGTCGAGATCGAGAAGATCGGGATCCTGCGCAGCCCGGTGTCGATCACGTCGTCGACGACGGCGGCGGTCACCGGAGCGGCAACCGCGGCAACGTCAGCCTAGACGAAACGAAGGAGGTCCGGCATGGACACGCTCTCACGTCCGTTCGAGCTCGACTGGGAAACCGGCGCGTGCGCGCACGTGCCGTACCGGCTCTACACCGACGCGGCGATCTACGAGCGCGAGCTCGCGCGGCTGTTCTACCGCGGCCACTGGTGTTACGTGGGGCTCGCCGCTGAGATGCCGAACGCGGGCGACTTCAAGCGCTCGCGGATCGGCGAGCGCGAGGTGGTCGTCACGCGCCTCAAGGACGGCGGGATCAGCGTGGTCGAGAACCGCTGCGCGCACCGCGGCGTGCAGTTCTGCCAGAAGACGTTCGGTACGGCCAAGACGTTCGTGTGCCCGTACCACCAATGGAGCTACGATCTGCGCGGCAACCTCATCGGCTTGCCGTTCCGCAAAGGCGTGCGCCAGGGCGACCGCGTCAACGGCGGGATGCCCGAGGACTTCGAGCTCGCGTCGCATGGTTTGACGCAGCTCGCGGTCGAGGTGTGGAACGGCGTGATCTTCGCGTCGTTCGACCACGGCGTCGAACCGCTGCGCGAGTTCGTCGGTCCGGAAGTCGGCGCGTACTTCGAGCGCATCTTCGACGGGCGCGAGCTGACGCTGCTCGGCTACTCGCGCCAGCGCATCCCCGGCAACTGGAAGCTGATGATGGAGAACATCAAGGACCCCTATCACCCCGGGCTACTGCACACGTGGTTCGTCACGTTCGGCCTGTGGCGCGCGGATCAGCAGTCGGAGATGATCGTCGACGCGCGCGGGCGCCACGCGGCGATGGTGTCGCGCAAGAACGACGGGGGCCGCAGCGACGCGGTGACGTCGGGCGTGACGACCTTCAAGGAGAACATGGTGCTGCACGACGACCGCGTGCTCGACGTCGTCGTCGAGCCGTGGTGGAACGGCCCGACCGTCACGATGCTCACGCTCTTCCCGAGCTTGATCGTGCAGCAGCAAGTGAACTCGCTCTCGACGCGCCACATCCAGCCCAACGGCACCGGCAGCTTCGACTTCGTGTGGACGCACTTCGGATTCGCCGGCGACGACGCGGAGATGACGCGCCGGCGCTTGCGCCAGGCGAACCTGTTCGGGCCGGCGGGGTACGTGTCGGCCGACGACGGCGAGGTGATCGAGTTCTCGCAGCGCGGCTACGCGCAGCACGCGGACCTCGCGACGGTGTGCGAGCTGGCCGGGCGCGGCCGAGGCGGCGCCGACCACAACGTCACCGAGGTCCTGATCCGATCGATGTACGGCTACTATCGCGAGGTGATGGAGCTGTGATCGGGGGCGACGACCGTCTCGCGCTTGAGACGACACGGATTCCGCTCGAAGACCGGCTTCGGATCGAAGAGCTGTACGCGCGATATGCCGCGTGCCTCGACGACCGCCGCTTCGAGGAATGGCCCGACTTCTTCACCGACGACTGCACCTATCGCATCGTGCCGCGCGAGAACTACGACCGCGGGCTCCCGCTGGCCACGCTCTCGTTCGAGAGCAAAGGGATGCTGCGCGACCGCGTCTACGCCGTGACGGAGACGCTCTTTCACGAGCCGTACTACACGCGGCACCTCGTGAGCGGGTTCGTCGTGCGCGCCGACGATGGCGTCGGGTTCCGCGTGCATGCGAACTACGTCGTGATCCGCACCAAGTCGGGCGCGCTGTCCGAGGTCTACAATGCCGGCCGCTACGTGGACCACGTCGTGGACGACGGCGGTGCGCTGCGCTTCCGCGAGAAAATCTGCGTCTTTGACAGCGAGCTGATCCCGAACTCGCTGATCTACCCGATCTGAAAGCTTCACCGAGCCCTTACGCACCGGCGCGGGGCTGGCCGCGCCGACCGCCGCAAACTCGTTAGCGATGAGCCTCGTGCAGCGGCGGGATCGCTACGACGTCGTGGTCTGCGGCGGTGGCGCCGCCGGCGTCGCCGCCGCTATCGGTGCCGCGCGCAGCGGCGCGCGCGTGGCCCTGCTCGAACAGGCGCCGTTTCTGGGCGGCGCGGCGACGCGCAGCGGCGTATTGACGTACTGCGGATTCTGGACGCAGGCCGAACCGCCGCAGCGCGCGGTCGGCGGCGTGGGCGCGGAGGTGCTCGCCGCGCTCGACGCGTTAGGCGGGATGAGCGGTCCTACGCGCACGAGCAGCACGAACGTCGTCATCGCGCTCATCGAGCCCGAAGCGGTGAAGCTCGTGCTCGACCGGCTGTGCGCGGCCGCGGGCGTCGACGTGGTCCTGCACGGGCGGCTCGCGTCCGTCGAAAGCGATCCCGGCGTCGTGCGCAGCGCGCACGCGCTCGACCACGACGGCACGTTCTGCCTCGACGCGGCGGCGTTTGTCGACGCGAGCGGAGAAGCGGACCTCGCGCATCAAGCCGGCGCGGCGACGCGCTACGGCGACGCGCACGGCCGCGTGCAGATCGGCACGCTCGCGATGCGGATCGGCGGGATCCCGCGCGACGCGGACGTGTCGCGCGCGGAGTGGGCGCGCGCGGTGCGCGACGCGAAATCGCGCGGCGCCGACAACATGACCAAAGAGCACGGGCTCGTCGCGCGGCTGCCCCACAGCGGCGAGATCATCGCGTTCCTCGCCGACGAACGCTACGACGCGCGCGACGCGCGCTCGACCTCCGCGGCGGAGCGGCGCGCGCGCGAGCAGGCGTGGTCGTATGTCGAAGCGATCCACGCGCTGCCGGGGCACGAGCGCGCCTACCTGATCGCGACCGGGCCGGCGATCGGCACGCGCGAGTCGCGCCACGTGCTCGCCCGCGCCGCGCTGCGCGGCGAGGACGTTCTCGCCGCGCACGTCGGCAACGATGCGGTCGCGCTCGGCGCATGGCCCGTGGAACTGCATCCGGGCCCCGGCCTGCCGAACGTCTGGAAGCGCCTGCGGGACGAGGGCGCGTACGGGATCCCGCTCGACACGCTGTTCAGCGCAACGCACCGCAACCTGCTCGCGGCCGGGCGGGTCCTCGACGCCGATGCGGACGCTTTCGCGTCGGTGCGCGTTATGGGGACGGCGTTTGCGACCGGTCAGGCCGCAGGCGTCGCCGCCGCGCTCGTCGCGGACGGCCGGCCGGCGGAGGCAAGCGCGGTACGCGCCGAAATCATCCGCCAGCACGGTATCGTCGAACTCGAAGGGAGCCCCGCATCTCCATGACGTCACGCGCACGATTCCTCGGCACGGCTACGGCGGCCGCAGCCGCGAGCGCATTTCCGACCGCGATCTTCGCGCAGAGCCGCAAGCCGCTCACCATCGGCTACGTGCCCTCGACGCTGTTCGCGCCGGTCTTCGTCGCCGTCGAGAAGGGCTATCTGCGCGACGCGGGCTTCGACGCGAACCTGAGCCCGATCACCGCGGGCGCCGACTCGATGAGCCTGGTCGCGCAGGGCCAGGTCGACATCGCGGCCGCGGCGCTGTCGGCGGCGTTCTACAACGCCGTGAACCGTGGGCTCGAAGTGAAGTTCGTCGCGTCGACCGGCTATCAGCCGCGCCACGGCCGCCCGTCGGCGCTGCTCATCCGCCAGGATCTCTTCGACGGCGGCTTGCGGCTCGGGCCGGCGCTCAAAGGCAAGAAATTCGGCTGGATCGGCAATTCCGGCGCTGCGTCAGCGTACTACGTCGCGCGCATCTTGCGCGGCGTCGGCCTGCGCCTGACCGACATCGAGTCGCTGAACGTCCCGAACCCCGAGCAGCAGACCGCGCTGGAGCGCAAAGCCGTCGACGTGCTGTTCACCTCCGCACCGTTCAGCGACGAGTTCGCGCAGAAGCGGCTCGGCACGATCGTCGCGTCGCCGCCGCCGGGGATCGCCGCATCGGGGATCTTCTTCGGGCCCGCGCTACTGCACAACCACGACAACGCGAGCGCGGTGATGGGCGCATTCCGCAAAGCCGCAGCGGAGATCGTCGGCGACGGTTTCTTCGCGCCGGCGAACGTCGAGGCATACGCGAAGTACACGAAGCAGCCGGTCGACGTGATCAAGTCGGCGGCACGGTACGACTTCAAACCCGACCTGCGCATCGACCAGGGCACGCTCGAGGACATGCAGCGCGAGTTTCTCGCCGACAAGATCCTCACGTACCCGCAGCCGATCAACGAAGTCCGCCTGGTCGCGCGCTTCTAACCCAGCCGCATGGAGCTCGTGCGGGGCGGCCGCATCGCGACGATCGACGGACTCCGCGGCATCGCGATCGCCGCGGTCGTCTGGTTCCATCTCTGGCAGATCTCGTGGACGTGGGCAACGATCCCGTACACGAACATCTCGCTGCAGCCGATCGCCGAAGCAGGCTTCCTCGGCGTCGCGCTGTTCTTCTTCATCTCCGGCTTCGTGCTGATGCTGCCCTACGCGCAGGCGAAACTCGCCGGCACGCCGTGGCCGACGCTGCGCCACTTCTTCGGCCGGCGATTTCTGAAGATCGTGCCGTCGTACGTGCTCGCGATCGCGGTGATGATCGCGTTCGGCGTGCAGACCTACGCGACGGCCGCCGACGCCGTCAAAGATGTCGGGTTCCACCTGTTGTTCATCCACGACTGGTTCTGGACGACGAACACCTCGATCGACGGCGTGATGTGGTCGCTCGGCGTCGAGATCCAGTTCTACGTGATCTTTCCGCTGCTGGTGCTCGCGTTCGTGCGGCGACCGCTGCTCGCGACGCTCGCGCTGTTCGCGGTCGCGAACGGCTGGCGCGTGTGGTGCATGCTGTCGAATCACTACTTCTACGAGCAGCGGCTCGCGCAACTGCCCGGCTACATCGACTTCTTCGCCGCCGGTATGCTCGGCGCGTTCGCGTACGTCGCGATCGCGACGCACCGCCCGCGGCTCGCGCAGCGCCGCTGGGCGTTCACCGCGCTGTCGGCCGCGGGGTTCGTCGCACTGTGGCTGCTCGTCGCGAACTGTGACTTCCACCGCTCCGACCACGAGTGGCCGCAGCTGTGGTCGGTGGAGTGGCGCTCCGCGCTCGCGCTGGCATGCCTCGCGGCGGGGCTGGGTTCGCTGTTCGCGGTGCGCGGCTTTCAACTCGTCCTCGCGAACCGCGTGCTGCTGTTCCTCGCGGCGATCTCGTACAATTTGTATCTCTGGCACCAGCCGATCGCGCGCGCGCTCGTGCAGCACCATCTGCCGCCGTACGCAACGCCGGATCCGCACGACGATCCGCACTGGCAACTGGTCTACTGGGCCGTCGCGATCCCAGCGGTGGTCGCGGTCTCAGCACTGATCACATACGGCTTCGAGCAGCCGGTCCTGCGCTTGGGCAAACGCCGCCGCGAGCTGCGCCCGACGGTGATTCCGATCGCAGCGGAAACTGTCGCGGACACATAGTCCGTTTAATCCGTCGCTGCAGCGGTTGACACTCGCCGCGTTTGAGCGTATACTGCCGCTGGCAAGAACGTGTCACTCGAACTCGCGGTGTCCGATCGCGTGCGTCACCGAAGATCATGGGAAGGAGGAACGACGATGCCCCACTCGACCGACGTAGCAGAACATATTCTTCGCCGTCTCGGACCTACGCCGGCGTTGAAACTACAAAAGCTCGTCTATTACTGCCAAGCCTGGTCTTTGGTCTGGGACGAACGGCCGATGGTCTCGGACGAATTTCAAGCATGGGCAAATGGTCCCGTCGCACCGGAGCTGTACGATCGTCATCGCGGCCAGTTCATGGTCAGCACCGTGGACGGCGATCCCAAGTTGCTCGACGGTGCTGCGCTCGACACGATCGAGGGCGTTCTCAAATTCTACGCAGATAAGCCGTCCCAGTGGCTTTCCGATCTCACGCATACCGAAGACCCGTGGCGCGAAGCGCGTGGAAGTCTTTCACCTGGTGCGCGCAGTAACGCCGTCATCTCGCACGCCGCTATGGCCGAATACTACAGCGGCCTCTAAACGCGGCGATGGCTAAAGACAAGAGGGCGCGTGCCAAGCACGAGCCCTCTTTCAGTAAAACGCCACGGACGGGCGTTCAAGTTCATGTCGAGAAGCAACCAAAGCTCGCGGCCGAGCCGCATTCCATCATGGATCTTCAACCCGCTTGGCGACTCAGTAACCTACGGATGAAGGAACCGTTCGGGTGGAACGCCATAGCTCGCGACGATATGATCCAGGTCGTCGAACACCTCAAGAGCTTGGAGTCGATGACCTGGAGCGCGATCCTCATCGGGGCGAAGAAGCACAACCATCGCTGCGATGTCGAGAGAATGTGCCGCGCGGCGCAAACGTGTTTGATTGAAGACTGGCAGGGCGGAGCCGACGAGATTCTGACGATGCGCCTGACGAACAAGAAACGCGTTTGGGGTATTCTCGAAGGCCCGATCGTCTATTTGCTCTGGTGGGACCCGACGCACGCCGTCTATCCATCCGAACCGAAAAATACCTGATCGTACCGCCAGGAGCGAGCTTGCAAGGCTGTCGAGCAGATCGATTTGGGAGGGACCTGGGCTTTCGGCTCCGATACATTGCTCGCATGAAGATCGCGGTCCCGAAGGAACGCGCGCCCGGTGAACGACGCGTTGCGCTCGTTCCTGAGATCGTCGCGAAGTTCGTCAAGGCAGGACATACCGTCATCGTCGAGCGCGGCGCCGGGACGAGCGCCGGCTACACCGACGCGGCGTACGAGAGCGCGGGGGCGACCATCGCGCCCGACACGCGCGTCGCATACCCAGAGGCCGACGCCGTTGTCCGCGTGGCCAAGCCGTCCGACGCAGAGCTCGACGGGATCCGCCGGGGCGCGGCGCTGATCGGGTTCCTGTCACCGCTCGGCGACCCGCGCTCGGTCGAGCGCTACGCGCAGCGCGGCATCACCGCGCTCTCGATGGACGCGATCCCGCGCACGACCAAAGCGCAAGCGATGGACGCGCTGTCCTCACAGGCGAACATCGGCGGCTACAAAGCGGCGCTGCTCGCCGCGAGCTATCTGCCGAAGTTTTTCCCGATGCTGACGACGGCCGCGGGGACAGTTCCGCCGGCGAAGGCGCTGATCATCGGCGCGGGCGTCGCCGGCTTGCAGGCGATCGCGACGTGCCGCCGGCTTGGCGCGGTCGTCACCGCGTACGACACGCGCGCGGTCGTCGCGGAGCAAGTGAAGTCGCTGGGTGCGAAGTTTTTGGAGATCGACGTCGGCGAGAGCGGCGAAGGTCAAGGCGGCTACGCCAAAGAGCTCTCGCAAGAGGCGATCGCCAAGCAGCGTGCGGGCATGGTGAAAGCGATCGGCGGAAGCGACGTGGTGATAACCACGGCGGCGATCCCCGGAAAGCGCGCGCCGATCCTCGTCACGGCTGAAGCGGTCGCCGCGATGGCGCCCGGCAGCGTGATCGTCGACCTCGCCGCGGAGACCGGCGGCAACGTCGAAGGCACGCAGGCCGGCGAGGTCGTGACGAGCGAGAACGGCGTGACGATCGTCGGTTTGCTGAACCTGCCGTCGACGCTCGCCTACGACGCGAGCCGGCTCTACGCGCGCAACGTGCAAGCGCTGTTGGACTACATCATCAAGGACGGCGCGCTCGCGCTCGATCCGCAAGACGAGATCGTCGCGGGAACGACGATCACCCGCGACGGCGAGATCGTGCACGAAGCGACGCGCGCCGCGCTCAGCGCAACCACACCCGGAGGAGCCGCGTGACTGCCCATCTGCTGACCGAGCTGACCATCTTCATCCTCGCCGTGTTCGTCGGTTTCGAGGTGATCTCGAAGGTGCCGACGATGCTGCACACGCCGCTGATGTCGGCGACGAACGCGATCCACGGGATCGTGCTCGTCGGCGCGATCCTCATCGCGGGGACGGCGGATGCGCCGCTCGGCGCGGTCGTCGGCTTCATCCTCGTGTTGCTCGCGTCGTTGAACGTGTTCGGCGGTTATACGGTCACCGAACGCATGCTCGAGATGTTCCGGCCCAAGACGCAAGCGCCGAAGCCGCCCGCGGACGGCGCGCGATGACCGTCGCCGACAAAGTCCTGGCAAACCCGGTCGACATCGCCTATCTCGTCACCGGGATCCTGTTCATCCTCGGCCTGCGTTTCTTGAGCTCGCCGAAGACGGCGCGGCTCGGTAACCGCATCAGCGCGGTCGGCATGCTGATCGCCGTCGTCGCGACGCTCACCCAAGGCATCGTGAACTGGATCGTCGTCGGCGCGGCGCTGCTGGTCGGCGCGGTGGTCGGCATCGTATCGGCGCAGCGCGTGAAGATGACCGCGATGCCGCAGATGGTCGCGATCTTCAACGGCGCCGGCGGCGGCGCGGCGGCGCTCGTCGCGGCGGGCGAGCTGCTCAAATACGTCAACTCCGGCACGCCGATCACGTACGACGTGTCGTTCACCAGCGTGCTGTCGGCCGTGATCGGCGCGCTGTCGTTCGCCGGCTCGATCATCGCCTTCCTCAAGTTGCAAGAGGTGATGACCGGGCGGCCGATCACGTATCCGGCGCAGCAGGTCGTCAACGCGCTGATCCTGCTCGTCATCGTCGTGTCGTGGGGCCTGGTCGTGGCGGGCTACCAGCCGGTGCTGGAGTGGTTCTGGATCGCGCTGGGCGCGTCGCTGATCCTGGGCGTCCTGTTCGTGCTGCCGATCGGCGGCGCGGACATGCCTGTCGTGATCTCGCTGCTCAACTCGTTCACCGGCCTCGCCGCCGCGTCGACCGGCTTCGTGCTCGGCAACAACGTGCTGATCATCAGCGGCGCGCTCGTCGGCGCGTCCGGTACGCTGCTCACCGTGCTCATGGGCAAAGCGATGAACCGCTCCATCACCAACGTGCTGTTCGGCGCGTTCGGTTCGGTCAAAGCCAGCAGCGCCGGCGGCGGCGCGAAGGGCGGCCAGAACGTCAGGTCGGTCAGCGCCGACGACGTCGCCGCGATGCTGGCGTACGCGAACGAAGTGATCGTCGTGCCGGGCTACGGCATGGCGGTCGCGCAAGCGCAGCACTCGATCCGCGAACTCGCGGACCAGCTCGAGAAAAAAGGCGTGGAGGTGAAGTACGCGATCCACCCCGTCGCCGGTCGCATGCCGGGCCACATGAACGTGCTGCTGGCAGAAGCGAACGTGCCGTACACGTCGCTGTACGACATGGACGACATCAACCCGGAGTTCGAGCGCGCGGACGTCGCGCTCGTCGTCGGCGCGAACGACGTCACGAACCCCGCCGCGCGCGAGGACAAGAACAGCCCGATCTACGGCATGCCGATCCTCAACGTCGACAAGGCGAACAACGTCGTGGTGCTCAAGCGCTCGATGGCGTCGGGCTTCGCGGGCATCGACAACCCGCTTTACGACGACCCCAAGACCGTGATGCTGTTCGGCGACGCGAAGAAATCGATCGACGGCGTCGTCGCGGGCGTGAAAGCGCTGTAACAATGACGCTCTTCGACATCGATTGTGCCGAGAGCTGCCATCTTGAAAGCGACCACCGTACCGCGATGGTGCTCGGCGCGGTGGTCCACCGCAACGAACGTGAACAGCTCTCTGGTGTCAACCTTCACGTCTGAGCGCCTTATTCGGATGTTTTGGCAACGGCGCCGTGCCGGCGCGAACGTCACTCACGCTGGCAGGCGACGTACGTGACGCGTCCGAGGCGCCGCGCGTCCCGCCTCGCGATTCAGGGCTACAAAGAGCCGATGAAGCCGTCCTCGCGCAGCACGGGCACGGTCGTGCTGACGTCGACCTCGAGCGCGCGCACGACGTCGTCCGCGTATCCGGCTTGCGCCAGCTCGCGGCCGGTCACGCACTCGTGCACCGCGCCGGCGAGTGCGTCGCGCATCGTGCGGAACGCGTTCGCCGCATAGCGCGC
The DNA here is from genome assembly GCA_035943995.1 of Candidatus Elarobacter sp. Taxonomy (GTDB): domain Bacteria; phylum Vulcanimicrobiota; class Vulcanimicrobiia; order Vulcanimicrobiales; family Vulcanimicrobiaceae; genus Vulcanimicrobium. The sequence goes on from DASZBS010000061.1 coordinate 19,483, forward strand.
TTCGGGCGATGACGCGGCGTCCATATCGAGCGCGGCGAGGATCGCGCCCGCGCCGAGATCGTCCTCGACGGCCGGGCGCAGCGTGCCGTCGGGCCAGCGCTCGCCGGCCGCGATGACGCCGATCGCGCCCTTCTCGCCGGCGCGTTCGCGCGCAAACTTCGCGACCGCGGACGCGTTGCGCAGACAGCCGACGATCACGACGGGCACGCGGCACTCGTACGCCGCGCGAACGCAGCGCGCACCGTTCGGCGACGGCAGCACCAAACGCGCGCCGGTGGCTAACGCGTCGAGCGTCGAGGGCGAGAGCGTGTACGGCGACGCGTCGGAACGCTCCCCGCGCGGCACGGCGAGCAGCGCGTCGTACATCGTCGCGATCTGCGCCGACTCCGCGACCGATTTGAAGCGGCTCGGAAACACGTGCGCGCCGCGCGCGACCGCGACGTCGACCGCGGTGGAGAACGAGAGCACGTCCACGACGATCGCGACCCGCACGTCGGGCGGGCGCCGGCTCAGCAAACCGAGCGCGCCGTGCTCGCCGCGCTCGAAGCGCACGCGATAGGCCTCCTGGCGCAGAACCTCGCCGGCCGCGGTGGTTTCCATCGTTCGGGTATCCGCCCCGGGGCGCCGAACTCCGCTCGCGATGCTCCTGGCCGCCCGTCCTCTCCGCTGGCGGTCGATCGACGGCGCGCGAAGCGGCGCCGTGGCGTCGTGACTTGGAAGATCTGAGAGCGAACTCGTCCTACGTTGCGGGAAACGTGACGTGGGAGATGTGAAAGTCGGCAGCGCCTGCGGCGCGCTTGAGCAAGAAGTGGCCGTTGCCTTCGATGCGGCCCTTGACGATCATCCAGTAGTTTCCGATCGCCCCGAACTGGAGCGAGATCGTGCCCGCATAGCCGCTCACGTACGCCTCGTTCTTGAAAGCCGCGTCCGCACGCCGAAGCATGTATGTTGCCGGATCGACGTAGAGATCCGTCAAGGGATGGTTCACCGGGTCGCTGCGAGCGATCAGGCGAAGATGGATGGCGGACTTTCCGTCCACGTCGGCCGATCCCGCATCCTCGATGGCATAGTACCGATCGCTCGAGATCGACACTTGGCCGATGACGTCGGCGCGAGCGCGATTGAACCCCGCCACCGAACCGCTTTGCTCGGTTTCCGGTGCCGGCGACACCGCGGCCGACGTCGGCGTCGAAGCGCCGGAGTTCCCGTTCGCAACGCGCGCGTCCGCCCAGCTGGCCGCCCAAAAAACCTTGGCACCGGCGTAACGCAAACCGGTCGTCGTGTCAAGCACGTCCGACGACTCCGGCGTTTCCTGCACCTGCAACACCACCGGCTCCGTCGCGGGCGAGAAGACCAGCGCGGGCGCAGGCGCGTCCTTTCGGCGCTTGCGGATCGAAACGACGAGGCCTTGAGGTTCGAACGTCTCGCGATAGCTGAGCCGCGGCGGAGGCTTCTGCGCGCGCATCGCGTCGACCATGCGAGTGTACACACCCAACGCGCTGATCTTGCTCGCACCGGGATCAGGTTGTGCAGATGCGGTTTGCACGAGCGCGAGCAGCAAGCCGGCGATGCCGAGCGCTCGCAAGGGTCGCCGAGTGTGGCCGAAAAGAAAATTCATCATCACCGTTGCGCAAGCAGTTTCGCGTCGCCGTTCGGCTCCCTCTTAGGTGGCGCCGCGAAGCGTTCAGTATCGCACACAGTCGAAAATCACTTAGCGATTTCGATTATCAGAAGGCGACACACCGACAGGTCAGCATGTTCTCAAGACCGACACTGAACGTCCGTGGCGGGGGGACGATGTCGGCGCGCGCGTTGTGTTTTCGCCACAACACACTCAACCCGCGAAAAAGGATCCAATGACAGCAAAAATCTTGAAGGTCACTAGCCTCGCGCTGGTAACGGCGATGTACGCGGTTAGCGCGTTATCACCGGCCGGCGTGTCGGCGAAGGTCGCATCCGTGCACGGCAACTCGACGAGCTTCACGCAAGAAGGTCGCGGCGCTCACGGTTCGCTCTTCATCCACATCACCGTTGCGGACATCCTCCACAACAATCCGTGCACCCCGGACGCAATCATCACCTGCGTCGCGGGAGAATAAGCACTCCACACACGTTTGGGGCGGGCGGAGGCAACTCTTCCCGCCCCTCGTCTTGAAGGTCCGCGTATGATTCAAACCCGTGATCGGGTCGCCGCCCCACAGATGTTCGTCGCCGCTGCGGCGCTCTTCGTCCTCGTCATGCATACTCTCCTGACGTTCATGATCAACATCCCCGCAAACATGATCACAACGAAGGTGAGCAAACACGCCTACGGTTACATGTTCCCGTACTTTTCGCAGTCTTGGAGCCTGTTCGCACCGAATCCGGGCGAGTGGAACCCCGGCGCCGCATTTCGCTTCGCGTACCGCGGCCAGGACGGCCGGCTTTCCATGACACAGTGGTACGACGCCAACGCGCTGTTCCCGGTGGGTGACGCGGCGAACCCGCTGAACCGCCTCGGCTTGGAACGCGAGATCTATTTCGGCGAAGTCCTGATCGCGTCGAACGGCATCAAGAAGATTCGAGCGTCGGTCCAGAAAAAGCGAACCGACGTCGGTCATCCCGTGGACGTCGCCGCACTCCCGTCGACGATGCTGAGCTTGGAACGACTCTTCATGTCGCTCGCCGACCAGCTCCTCCCCACACGCGCGGGCTCACCGTTCCTGGTGCAGGTCGCGCTGAGGGAACAGCGGCCCGACAGTTTTGACGAGCACGCTAAACCGCCCGCCGAACGCCGCACGGAGAGCTCGGTTCCAACGCTTCTGATGCCGTGGGTCGTCGGCCAACGCGTCAGCCCGTTCATCTGAGGAAACGCATGCAGTACTTTTCTCTACCATATGCCGCTTGGACGCGGTGGCTGCAGCGCGACCGGTGGCTCATTGGAGCCGCGATCGTTCGGATATCCTTCGGCTTCGTGGTCTTCTCGATGTTCGTGACGCACGTTCGCGATCGAGAATTCCTCTTCGGCCCAAACGGTCTGTTGCCGTATCCGGAATTCCAGAAAATCATCGCGCACCTTCATGAGTTCAACGTCTACGGCTTCAGCTCAAGTGATGCGTACTTCAACGCCGTCTTCTTCGGGAGCATGGCGGTCAGTCTGATGTTCATGCTGGGCTACAAGACGCGCTTCATCGCTCCGGTGTTCGCGGTGCTGACGTGGTCCACGTACCATCGCATGCCGTACATGATGGACGGAGGCTACCGCCTGATGACCATCTTGCTCTTCTATGTCGCTTTCGCGGATCTCGGACGCCGGCTCTCCGTCGACGAGTACCTGGTCGAGCGCAGTGGGGCGCGCAGGCAACCATACTGGCTCGCGAACATGTGCCACAATGGCGCGGTCATCGCGTGCATGATGCAAGTTTGCGTCGTCTATATGTTTTCGACGTTTTACAAGATTACCGGCGAGACGTGGCAGCACGGTACCGCGATCTACTACGCGCTGAGCCTGGAACAGTTCAACATGGGCGCGTTGACGAACGTCGTGCGGGACAATCCTTATCTGGTCATTCTCATGACCTACCTGACGCTGCTGTACCAGAGCTCGTTCCCATGGCTCGTTTGGCACCCTCGGCTGAAGTATGCGGTTCTTGGGCTGGCCGTCTTGTTCCACGGCGGCATCGCCGTGTCGATGGGGCTCTACTGGTTCTCCGCCATTATGATCGCGTGCGAGGCGTTTTTCATAAGCGACCGCGCCTACGAGGTCTTCTTCGCGGCGCTCTCTCGCATGTGGGCGCGTTTCGGTCCTCGCAAAACGGCGGTCGAACGTTATGTCACCTCGTAGCACTGAAATGCGCTCGCTCGCCGCCAAGGTCAGATCGGAGTGTTCCCGCATGGCTTACACCGCGATCTCTTGCACGCGGACTCGGCGATGACCGATTCCGCAGCCGTCCATCCCGCGAGGAAACGATCCATGATCTCCGAAGCGAGCGCTACCCTCGGCGACATTTTCGCCGCCCCGTCCGCCGCAGCGCAACGCATCGACACGAGGCCGACGTGGATCCTTGCGCTCGTCGTGCTCGCGGCCTTGTTCATGCTCGGGAGCATATTGCAGTCGGAAGAGGTCCATCACGTCCAGGGCGTGCAGCTACAGGCTTCGTTGCAACGTTCCTCGGAGGGGATGAGCGCGCAGCAACAGGACGCCGCGGTGGCCGAAGTCATGCAGCGACCGCCGCTCGCCGATTGGGGCAGCCTTGTCCTTGCGTTCATGTTCGTGCTCGCGGCGCTCGGCCTGGCGACGGGGACGGCGGCGCTCATCTGCGTGTTCGGCGGCGGCGGCGCCTCAGGCAGGCGCTTGTGGGCCTTCGTCGTGAACGCTTCGGTGCCGGCCCTCGGATTGTATCTCGTGACGACCGGGATCCTCGCGAGGGCACGCGGCCCGGGGGCCTATTCGAGCTACGACGACCTGCTGTCCGCCGTTCCGAGCGCGCTCTCGCTCCTGGTTTTTACGAACGGCGCGTTCGCGCGCGCATGCTTGACGGCGATCAATCCGTTTACGCTCTGGATGGCGTACCTGTACTACGTCATGTTTCGCGAGATCGGGCGCACCGGTCCGAATCCGGCGCTCGCCGGATCGATTCTCCTCACCGCCGGCGGCGTGCTGTTGCAGGGAGGGATCGCCGCGATCTCCGGATGAGCGTTCACGCCCTCGTTCGCGGCGTCAGGTAGCCGCGCTCGAACGCACGGGCCACGAGTTGCGCGCGGGAACGTGCCTGCAGCTTTAGGTAGAGTGTCCTGACGTAAAACTCGACGGTCCCCGCGCTGCGGCTGATACGCGCGGCGATCTCTTTGGAGTGCAGACCATCGGCGAGCCCGTGCAGCACGCATAGCTCGATGGTCGTGAGGATGACATCGGCGGTCGCGCGGTCGTCGTCAACGCATCTCCCGGCATTCATTCAGCGGATGGGGCCAATGAGCGTCGCTGCCGGTCTGAACGAAGCAAGCAGGATGATAGCACAAACCACGGCGGCAATATGGACGCCGCGCGAGCTATGCGCTGATGGTCGTAGCGTTTTCACCCTCACCCCGGTGCGAGTCGAGACCCGCGGCAACCGTGTTACCCATGCGAATTAGCAATTCGATAGGTACTTCCTTCACGTGCCGACCCGTGTTGCTCACGTAAGTGCAACTTATCGTACGTTGCGACACGAAATCGTGCATCATGACCGAAAGACGTCGCCAAACGTACGACTTCGCTCAAACGAACTAATTCGAGCGCGCGCGAAGTGATCCGGATTTCGTAATGCCGTGCCGGGCACGGACGTTCGGTGCGCCTATCGACGCAGAACGAAACGCTCGCCTATGTAGATATTGCGCAACAACGAATACGACATGGCACCGTTCGGCGCGGTGATCTACGATTCGGCACTGCTCGGAACGGCGCTGACGTACGGCACGATCGTTCTCCAGGCGGGGTTTCCGTTCCTGATCCTGCACAAACGGCTTAAGTGGGTCGTGGCGCCCGCTGCATTGTCATTCCACCTGGGCATCGCGTACTTCATGGGTCTTACTTGGTTCTCCGAGACCATGATGGCCGCCGAGACGGTGTTCTTTACCGACACCGACTACCGGCGGATCAGGACACTGGCGATGAGAGCGATCCGCGGGACGTATCTCGAAGCGGTCCGAAGGCGCGCGCGTCGAGCCGATCCGTTCGCTGACCCGGCCAACCGCCACGGCTGACCGCATCCTGATGTTCGGAGGCCGCAGAGGAGACGTTGTCCGAGGTCCTCGTCGAAAAGGTCGTGGGTCGCATTCGCCCGCGTCGCGGGCACCGCGCTCGTCACGTGCGGCGTCGTATGCGCTAGGGGTCCGGGGGACGCACGCGGCATAGCTTCGAGACATGCTTCTCGCCGCCGTCCTCTCCGCTTGGCTCCAGTATGCAGCCGACGGCGAGGCGCACGCGCGGGCGGTCGTCACCGACGCGGCGTGTCCCGCGGCGAGCGCCGACGGGCGAGCGCTCACGATGACGGAGCGCGCGAGCCGCGCGCCGCAGTTCGCCGATACCGTGTGCGACGTCGCGGTACCGCACCGCGCTAAGCGCATTCGCGTCGGCGGTCGCGAGCTGCCCATGCCCGCGCGCGATCCGCGTAGGATCGTCGTGCTCGGCGACACCGGCTGCCGCGTGAGCGCGCTGAGCGCGCAATCCTGCGACGATCCGGACACGTGGCCGTTTCCGCAGATCGCACGGGCGATCGCAGACGAGCATCCGGACCTCATCGTCCACGTCGGCGACTATCTCTATCGCGAGCGGCGGTGTCCGCCGCTGGCGCGTTGCGCCGACAGCCCGTACGGCGACGACGCGCCCGCGTGGTACGCGGACTTCCTGACGCCGGCGGCACCGCTGTTCGCGAGCGCGCCGCTCGTGCTGGTGCGCGGCAACCACGAAGAGTGCAGCCGCAACGGAGCCGGCTGGTTCCGGTACTTCGACGCGCACGCGACGACGGCGTGCAGTGCGGCGACCGAACCGTTCGGCATCGACTTCGGCGACCTGCGCATCGTCGCGTTCGATTCCGCCGTCGCCGAAGACCGCAAGGCCGATCCGGCGCGAACGCTCGTCTACAAGCAGCAGTTCGCGGCGGCGCGCAAGCTCGCGAAGGGGACGACTTGGTTCGTCACCCACCGACCGCCGTACACGAACGACGACGAACGCACCGCGATGGGCGACGCGCTCGCGCCGTTCGACGCGGTGCTCGCCGGCCATCTGCACCTCTTCGCGGCGATGAACGTCGAGACGCTGCCGCCGCTGCTGATCAACGGCGAAGGCGGCACGAAGCTCGACCCCAACTACACCGCGTTCCTCGGCTTCCTCACCGGCGATCTACACGTGCAGGGCAGCGTGTTCGGATCGGCGCACTTCGGGTTCGGCGTCTACACGCGGACGGGCGCCGGCTGGACGATCTCGCTCCGCGATCCCGACGGCGCGGAGCGCGCGCGCTGCACGCTCGCGAACCGCACCGTACGCTGCACCCCGGAGACATGATGCTCGTCGCCGCCGTCCTTTCCGCCTGGGTCCAATACGCCGCCGACGGAAAGCCGCACGCGCGCGCGCTCGTACCGCAGACGTGTCCGGCGGTCACCTACGACGGCGGCTCGGCGCCGATGCGACAGCGCGCCGGCACGGCGCCCGGCTTCGACGAGGTGGTGTGCGACGCGCCGCTCCCGCCCGGCGCGCGCAACGTCGCGGTCGAGAACGTGCACCTGCCGTCACCGCCCGCCGCGCCGCGCACGATCGTCGTCTTCGGCGACACCGGCTGCCGCATGCTGGGCGACGAGCAGCAAAATTGCGGCGACATCGCGGACTGGCCGTTCCCGAAGATCGCGCAGACGATCGCCGCCGTGCACCCCGACCTGCTCGTGCACGTCGGCGACTACTACTACCGCGAGAACAACTGCCTCAGCACGATGACGAGCTGCGTCAACCGCTGGGGCGACACGAGCATGTCGTGGAACGCCGACTGGTTCACGCCCGCGAAACCGATCTTCGCGAGCGCGCCGCTGGTGATGATCCGCGGCAACCACGAAGATTGCCAGCGCGGCGGGCCGGCGTGGTTTCGCTACCTCGACGCGGCCGACACGATCACGGCGTGCGCCGCCGGCGTGACGGACGGGTCGCCTCCGTGGGCGGCGTCGTTTGCCGGCCTGCGCATCGTCGTGAACGACTCGGCCGCCGATCCGAGCGACAGCAAACCGGATCCGGCGCGCATCGCGTTCTACGCGGCGTCGTACAAGAAGGCGCAAGCGCTCGTGGCGGGTGCGACCGGCGACACGTGGTTCGTCACGCACCGCCCGCCGTACGCGAACACCAACCAGACGCAAGCGCTGCTGCAAGTGAAGTGGAACTTGGCACCGTTCGACGTCGTGCTCGCCGGCCACGTCCACGATTTCGAAGCGATCAACCTGGTGAGCTACCGGCCGCTGATCGTCAACGGCGAGAGCGGCGACGACCTCGACGACGCCGGCTCGACCGCGAAGTACATCGCGCTCCAGAAGAACAACGGCGTGCCGGTGTACGCGTTCGGCACGCCGGCGCCGTACGGCACCAAACAGTTCGGCTTCGCCGTCTACACCAAGGCCGCCGGCGGCTGGAACATCTCGCTGCGCGACGCCGACGGGATCGAGCGCCGCGCGTGCGCGCTGACGAAAGGCGCCGTGTCGTGCCTCTGATCCTCTCGCACGTCGACCTGCGCGTGCGCGACCGCGCGAAGGGCGTGGAGTTCTACGACGCGTTCTTGAACCTGCTCGGCGCGGTGAAGCACGACGGCCCGAACTTCACGACATGGGCGATCCCGCCGCCGGACGCCGGCTCGGATTGGGAGCCGCACGAGTGGTTCGGCCTCACCGAAGATCCCGCACTGACGCCGGGTTCAACGCGGATCGCGTTCGACGCCCCCTCACGCGGCACGGTCGATGCGATCCGCGTCTACCTGCCGGCGATCGGGGCGCGCAACATCGAGATGACCGAAGGCGAGTACGGCCCCGACTACTACGCGGTGTTCTTCGAAGACCCCGACGGCAACAAGCTCGAGATCTGCCACCTCGGCTAAACCCAATGTCACCCGCCCCCGAATGTCACCCTGAGCCTGTCGAAGGGTGAGCCACGATCGTGGCGCATGCTTCGACAAGCTCAGCATGACATTTTGTCTCGGCTAACGCGTGAGCGTCCACCGGTACGCGTTCCACGTCGGGTTGAACGCGTTCGGATAATAGCCGCCCAGCGCGGTGCGGTACGCGTACGAGTACGACGGGTTGAACAGGTACACGATCGGCACCGCATCCGCCACGCGCCGCTGGATCTGCGCGTACAGCGTGCGGCGCTCGTCGCGGCTTGGTGCGACGAGCGCGCGCCGCTCCAGCGCATCGACGTCGCGGCCGCACCAGCGCATGTAGTTCGCGTTCCCGCCGCACGACAGCAGGAAGGAGTCGTCGGGATCGGCGCCCATCGGCCACGGCACGTACGCCAGGTCGAACGCACCGCTCGCGAGCGCGCCGCCCTGTGACTTCGGCAGAAACAACTGAACGTTGGAGAGCGACTTGATGCTCACGCGCAAGCCGCGCGCGGTGAGCTCGCTCTGCACCACGGTCGCGACGCGCACGCCCGTCTGCGACTCCGGAAACTGCACGTAGGTGAGCGCGAGCGGCTTGCCATCCTTCGCGCGCACGCCGTCGGCGCCGCGCTTCCACCCCGCCGCGTCGAGCAATCGGTCCGCGGCGGCGGGATCGTAGCCGGGCTCACGCACCGACGGATCGCGCGCCCACGAGCTGAGCGGCTGCGCCGTGTCGACCACCGGATACCGGCCGAACGTGATCTTCTTCGAGATGGTCGCGCGGTCGATCGACGCCGCGATCGCGCGCCGCACGCGGACGTCGTCGAGCGGCCGGTGCGTCACGTTGATCGCGATCCCCGCCACGAGCGCGAGCGGCACCGTGCGAAACGCGAGCTGCGCGGGCTTTCCGAGCGACTGGCGCTGCGACGGCGACATGAGGTTCCAGTCGAGCCCGCCGCTCTGCAGCAGCGTGAAGTTCGTGCCGGGGTCGGGGACGATTCGGATGTCGAGCCGCGCGACCTTGGGCGCACCGCGCCAGTACGACGGGTTCGCCTCGTACACGAGATGGTCGCCGCGCGTCCACGACACGAACCGGTACGGGCCGTTGCCGACGGGATGCGACGCGAACGCGCTCGTCTCGAGCTTCGCCTCTTTTTCCAGCAGGTGCGCGGGCAGCACGTACTGCGGCGCGGTGCCGTAGCTGAACAGCGTCGCGACCGCGGGCGCCCACGGTTCCTTGAGCGTGACGCGCACGGTGCGCGCGTTCAGCGCCTCGGCGTTCGCGACGCGGTCGTAGCCCGCACGCGAGCGCACGGGATTGCGGTCGTCGAGGATCGCGTGCAGCGTCCACACCACGTCGCGCGCGCTCACCGCGACGCCGTCTTGCCAGCGCACGCCGGCTCGCAGCGTGTACGTGATCACGCGGCCGTCGCGCGAGAGCCCGCCGTTCTCGACGGTGGGGATGCGGTCGAGCAGCACCGGCACGGGCGTACCGCGCTCGTCGACGTCGATGAACGGCTCGAACGCGAGCCGGGCGACCTGCTGCTCGACGCTGTTCGCGTCGACGTGGGCGAACAGCGGGTCGAGCGACTGCGGGTCGGCGGCGAGCGCGAACCGCACCGTGGACGCGGGCGCGCCGCCGGAGACCGAATCACCGGGCCGCGAGCACGCCGCCAATAGCCCGCACGCGACCGCCGCGACGGCGAAGGTGCGGAGCGAACCGGCGATGCGCATCCCGCGCGAACTTCACGGGCTGCGCCGGACCGCCTTCGCTACGCGCTCTCCGCGCTTTCGTCGATACGGGGCGCACCCCACGGATTGCGGCGGGCCTGCTCGACCGCGGATTCGAGCGCTTGTTCCGGATCGTTGGCGCACGGGCACGGCCCACGGCCGTCGCCCCCGCAGCCAGCGGGACCATGGCGATCGAGCCCGTGACCGCAGGCGCACAGCACGAGATATTTCATCGGAGCGCATGCTAGCGCGCTCGAACGACAGTGTCGGTACGGTAGCGTACAAGTCTCGTTGGGATCGGGACCGTGGCTGTCGTCCAACCGGGCGGCAGCCTTCTTTTTGGCGGCCATTGCGCCGAATATCATTCGAGGACTTTTAGCCTGAGCCGAAGAATTCTTGGGTCTATGATGGTAAAGCCCGAATCGATGGAGGGCTGCAACGGCCGGCCGCCGGCCGGGCACCCCGAGCTGGACCGCGTCGACCTGCGGCTCCTCGAAGCGCTCCAGCGCAACGCCCGCTCAACGTATGCGGAGCTCGGCGCGCTGGTCAACCTCAAACCGCCGGCCGTGCACGACCGCGTCAAACGGCTCGAGACGCGCGGCTTCGTGCGCCGCTACTCCGCGCAGCTCGACGCGCACCGCGTCGGCTACGAGCTAACGGCGTTCGTGAGCGCGTTCTGCGCGCCCGACCTCGACTACGACGCGTTCACCGCCGCGGTCGAGGCGTTCCACGAGGTGATCGAGATCCACAGCGTCGCCGGCGACGAGTCGTACGTGCTCAAAGTCGTGACGCGCTCGACCGCGCACCTCGACGACTTCCTCACCCGCATCAAACGCGTCCCCGGCGTCGCGCGCACGCGCACGACGATCGTGCTGTCCACGCCGTTCGAGCGCGGCGGGCTCCCCGTGGAAGCGCTCGGATGACGCAGACGCTCGACGACGCGCACCTGCTCGAACCGCTCGGCACCGGCTGCCGGCTCGGCTCGCACCGCGTCATCGAGCCCAAAGGCGCGTTGCCGCAAGGCGCGTGGCGGATCGACAACACGCCGCGCGCGTACGCCAACGAGATCCTCTGCGACGTGGAGACGCTCAACGTCGACTCCGCGTCGTTCAAGCAAATTAGCGATGCGTGCGACGCCGACCCGGACGCGATCGCCGCGCACATCCTGGGCATCGTGAGCGAGCGCGGCAAGCAGCACAACCCGGTGACGGGCAGCGGCGGGATGTTCATCGGGCGCGTGCGTGAGATCGGGCCCGCGCTCGCGTCGCGCGACGACGTCGCGGCCGGCGATCGCATCGCGTCGCTGGTGTCGCTGACGCTCACGCCGCTGCACCTGAGCGCGATCGACGCCGTCGACGTCGCAACGGGCCAAGTGCGCGTGCGCGGTGCGGCGATTCTGTTCGAGAGCGGTATCTACGCGCGGCTGCCGGACGATCTGCCGACCGACGTCGCGCTGGCCGTGCTCGACGTCGCCGGCGCGCCCGCGCAAGTGCGGCGCCTGGCGAAAGCCGGCGACACCGTGTGCGTGATCGGTGCCGACGGCAAATCCGGTTTGCTGGCGTGCGCGCAAGCGCGCGAGCAGGTCGGCGCCGATGGTCGCGTCGTCGGGATCGTGCCGGCCGCGGGTTCGCCCGCCGCGGAGCTGCTCGTGGAGCACGGCTACGTCGACCACCTCGCGGTCGCGGACGCGCGCGACACGCTGGCCGTGCTCGAAGCGCTGCCGGACGCGCTGCCGCTGCTCGCCGACCTCGTCGTCAACTGCGTCAACGTGTGCGGCACCGAGCTCGCGTCGATCCTGTGCTGCAAGGACGGCGGTACTGTCTATTTCTTTTCGATGTCGACGTCGTTCACGGCGGCGGCGCTCGGCGCCGAGGGCGTCGGGAAAGACGTCAACATGATGGTCGGCAACGGCTACGCCAAAGGCCACGCCGGGACGGCGCTGCAGACGCTGCGCGATCACCCGGCGATCAAGGACTACTTCGTCGCGCGGTACGGCGCGCGATGACCCCAGGAGATACTCCCGTCGTGCACCATCACGTCAAACCGCCCGTCGACCCCGCGCTGCTGGAGCACCGTAACCTGCGGGGCGGCGAGTTCTGGCGCACCGTCCCCGCGTACGAAGGCGTCGACGAGAAGACGTTTCTCGACCACATCTGGCAGGCTCGCAACTCGGTCAAAACGCCCGAGGAGCTGTTCGAGACGATCGGCGAGATCGTCGACCCGACGTTTCTCGACGACGCGAAGGAAGGCTTCCGCCGCGCGCCGATGGCCGTGCGCGTCTCGCCGTACGCGATCGCGACGATCGACTGGACGCAGCCGTACGAAGATCCGATCCGCCGCCAGTTCATCCCCGTCGCGTCGAAGCTGCTGCCCGATCATCCGCGGCTGACGCTGGACTCGCTGCACGAGCAGGACGACGCGCCCGTGCAGGGGCTCACCCACCGCTACGTCGACAAGGCGCTGTTCCTCCCGCTGCAGACGTGTCCGGTGTACTGCCGGTTCTGCACGCGCTCGTACGCGATCGGGCCCGACACCGAGAGCGTCGACAAGGCGTCGGTCGCGAAGACGCCCGACTTGTGGAAACAGGCGTTCGCGTACATCGCGTCGCGCCCGGAGATCGAGGACATCGTGATCTCCGGCGGCGACGTGTACCAGCTCGCGGCGAAGAACATCACGCTGATCGGCGAGTCGCTGCTGGCGATCCCGCACGTGCGCCGCATGCGCTTCGCGACCAAAGGCCCGGCGGTGATGCCGATGAAGATCCTCACCGACAAGCCGTGGGTCGACGCGCTCACCGGCGTCGTGGAGAAGGGGCGTAAGCTCGGCAAGGACGTCGTGCTGCACACGCACTTCAACACGCCGACCGAGATCACCGAGATCACGCGCCAGGCGATGGACGTCCTGTTCCAGCGCGGCATCACGGTGCGCAACCAGAGCGTGCTGATCCGCGGCGTCAACGACGATGTGCACCGCATGACGACGCTGGTGAAGCGCCTGTCGTGGATCAACGTGCACCCGTACTACGTCTACATGCACGACCTCGTGAAGGGCGTCGAGGAGATGCGCACGCGCGTGCAAACCTCGATCGACCTGGAGAAGTACGTGCGCGGCACGACCGCCGGCTTCAACACCCCGCTGTTCATCTGCGACGCGCCCGGCGGCGGCGGCAAGCGCGACATCCACAGCTTCGACTACTACGACCGCGAGAACGGGATCGTCGTCTACAGCGCGCCCAGCGTGAAGCCGGGTCAGTCGTTCCTGTACTTCGACCCGATCGACACGCTCGCGGCCGACGCGCAGGCCCGCTGGGCCGTCCCGGCGCTCCAGGAAGAGATGATCCGCGAAGCGGTCGCCCGCGCAGGCGGAAAGGTCGCCGCGCTGGCGTAAGCCCACCGCGATGCTGATCAACGCGGTGATCTACACCGTCCCGAACGACAAGGCCGACCAGGCTGAGAGCTTCCTGCGCGAGTTGGCTGTCGCGTCACGGGCCGAGGACGGCTGTCTGGGCTACGAGGTCGCGCGCGGCAACGAGCCCGACCGCGGCACGTTCGTGCTGTTCGAGAAGTGGCGCGATCAGGCGGCGCTCGACGATCACATCGCGGCCGAGCACTTCCAGCGCCTCGGCGTCAACGGCTTTCGGCCGCTCGCAACCGGACGTCAGGCGATCAAAGGCACGCTGGTCGAGTAGCCGTGCGCGTCTGCGTCTACTGCGGGTCGTCGGCCGGAAACGATCCGCGCTTCGCCGCGGTCGCGCGCGAGTTCGGTGCGCTGCTCGCGCGCGCGGGGATCGGCGTGGTGTACGGCGGCGGACGCGTCGGGCTCATGGGCGCGGTTGCGGACGCCGCGCTCGAAGCGGGCGGCGAGGTCATCGGCATCATCCCGCGCTTTCTCGAAGAGCGCGAGGTCGCGCACCGCGGCGTCGACCTGCGCGTGGTCGACTCGATGCACGAGCGCAAGCAGCTCATGTCCGAGTTGTCCGACGCGTTCGTCGCGCTGCCGGGCGGCTTCGGGACGTTCGAAGAGTTCTTCGAGATCGTCACGTGGGTGCAGCTGAAGCTGATCGACGCGCCGTGCATCATCGCGAACGTCGGCGGCTACTACGATGCGCTCGTCGCGCTGATCGACGGCGCCGTCGCGAACGGGTTCATCAACACGTCCAACCGCGCGATCGTCGAGTCGTACGACAGCCTCGACGAGGTGCTCGCCCGGCTGACGCGCTAGCCGGCCCGACGCCGGTTCAGGGCGCAGATTTCAGCTGGTCGAACAGCGCGAAGACCCGCTGCTCGGCGAGCGCGGCGACCGCGGCGTCGTAGCCCGGGACGCCGGGGATCGCGAAGTTGTGCATCGCGCCGGGGTAGACGAAAACGTCGGCGTCCGTCTTGTCGCGCAGAACATTTTCGATCGCGTCGACCTCGCTCATCGGCGCGATCGGATCCTCGGCACCGAAATGCAGCGACAGCGGGGTGTGGACGCTCGGCGCGTCGGCGAGGCTCGCCCCGATCCGCGCGGGATGGAACGCCCCGGCGGCTTGCACGTTGAGCCGCGCGGCGGCGAGAAACGCGTAGCGCCCGCCGAAACAGAACCCGAGCACCGCGACGTTCCCACTGCACTCCGGCATCGCGCGCAATTCCGCGATGGTGGCCCGGAGGTCGTCGACGACGACGTCGACATCGACGCGCTCCGCCCGCGCGAGGGCGTTCGCCCGCCCGGCTTCGGTGCGCTCCATCATGCCGGGCTCCGCATCACGCCGAAACTGATTGGGGACGACGACGACAAACCCGCGCGCCGCATACCGGTCGGCTAACGCGCAGACCACCGGCTCGACCCCGAAGATGGGCGGCAACAGAACGATCCCGGGCGCAGGCGCATCCGGGGGTAACGCTACGTACATCAACAATAGAAATCCGTCACGGACCGAAGCGGTTCCTACACTGCTTCTCCTCGGTCTTCAACGCCGCGTCCTCGACTTCGCGCCGGACGAATGACTCGATGCAAGCCAGTTTTCGGGGTCGTAAATCTCGATCTTCCCCCCAACGGCGGGCAGGCGGTCTTTAAACACGACGACATTCTCTCCAAATCCGTTGGGATCTGCGGCGCTGGGTGCTTGGAGCGCGACGACATGGCCGAGCTCATATGCCGTCTCACCCAGGAGCTGCGTCGGAGCGACCGTGCCGGGTATCCAGTGACCGGTCAGTTCCTGGCGACTGGTTCCGAGCAATGATTGAACCTTCGTATCTCGGAGATCCAGTACTCCACCCGCAAGTTGAATTCGAACGCTCAACAAGATGCCGGGCGGAGCAACGGTGGAATATCGCGCGCCGAAAATTCGACCGACCTCATACAATGCCGTGACAGGATTATCCGCAAAATAAACGGCGGGCGCGCCGCCGGCGACGTGATAGCGCCCCGGCCCATCTTTCACTCCGTCCTCGGACAGGAGCGAGCCACGCCATTTGTAGAGCGCGATGTGCGACAGCTCGGCCACGACCAGCGAAAGCGGCGCTCGATCGAGCGCCGCCCTCAAAGCAGCCTTCTTCAGCAAGACGGCGTCAGGCGAATTGCAAGTTTTTCATGACATCTCTGGCGCGTTCCAGGACGTCCACTCGACCCTCGGCGACAAACTCCGCCGGCGAGCGGTTGCCCAGCGCTTCGTTCGGAGCGTTGATCCACCCATGCATCATGCTTCGGTCGCTCCAGAACATCTTGTAGAAGTCGTTTTGCACGCGGTTCAAGCGATTGTATTTCTGGTGCTTCGTGCCCCCACGCGCTTGCAGCGCCTGCTCGACGATGCGGACGTCCACGCCGAACTTTGAGGCCAGCGTCGCGATCTGCTTGGGCGTGATACGCTTTCTCGTCTTGGTACGCATCGTTCGTTTTTATCCTTCGGCGCTCGGACTCGTTCCTTCGGTGCATTGGAGTAGCATACCGAATCGTTTGTGAGGATTTTATTGCGGCCCTGCGACCGTGGCGCGCGCAGCCCGCGCCGGCGGTCGGCATTGCGTCTTCTCGGCCGAATGGCACAGTTTTTCCGTCGAACGTTCCGCTGGCCGAAACAACCACGGCTGCCCCGCCGTATCGCCAACGGTGGACGCAACGCTGCTGTGCCGGACGGCCACGTCGGAGCTATACGTCGAGGTCGACGGTTCGATCGTGAAGCGGTCGGGCGTCCTCGCGCCGTCCGGCAACGTGCTCGGGCGCCGGGAGGTCGACTTCTACCGCTACGTGCGGCGGCTGCCGGATTCGGCGCTGCCCGTTGCGGTTTGCTACCACGCGTCGTACGACGGCGAAGGTGACGGCGGCCGGCTGGCGCTCGAGAAGTTGCGCGCCGCGCCGGATGTGCCGGTATCGCGCCACGACGCGCTCGTGCTCGCGATCGATGCGCTCGCGTCCATCCATGCCGCCTTCTGGGGCAACGCGCCGCTGCCGTGGGCCGGCGCGCTGCCGCTGGCCGGCTCGGGCGTTCCGGACGCCGACACGCTGACCATGCGCCTGGAACGCGCGTGCTGGCGCACGCCGCGCATCCTCAGCGACGAAGACGCGCTGATCGTCGGCGACGTCATCGCGTCCGGCGTCGTCGCGGCGCTCGCGCGCCCCGTGCACCGAACGCTCACGCACGCCGACCTGCACGTCGACAACGTTCTCTTTCGCGTCCGGGGCCACGCGGTCGAAGCGGTCGTCATCGACTGGCAGCTGTACGAAGCGGGGATCGGTCCGTGCGATCTCGCGCACCTGCTCGTCTCCGGGCTCGAACCGCCGGACCGGCGCGCCGCGGAGGACGTCCTCGTGCAACGTTATCACGCTGGGCTCGTCGCGGCCGGCGTGCGCGAGTATTCGCTCGACGCGTGCATCGCGGACTACCGGCTCGGGCTCGCGCGACAGGTGCTGGTGTTGCTCGGGCTCTCCGAGAACGGCGTGCTCACGTCCGCCCACGCCGACCGCGCGCTCGCGGCGCATCGCGACGTCAGCGTCGGCGCGGCGTAGCGCCTCGAAGCACGCCGGTGCTCACCGGAACTCGCCGCACGCTGCCGCGGTTGTGACCGGCATGGCGAGATCCGTTTCGTGAGCCGTGCGACTCGGCGCGACAAAGCCGAAGGCGAGCTCGAACACCTGGAAGCTCGCTTCCGCGAACGCCTCATGATCGCGCTTCGCACGTGTGCAGCCGGCCAGTGGGGTTTGTTCGGTCAAAACGACGCCGCCTACAAGCGGGCATTCGGCCGCAACGCCGTCCGCGTGATTCCGGCGGAAGTCGACGAGCTCTTGGAGCTCGGCGACGAGATCGATGCGTTGCGAGCGTCGCTGGGTTTTTCGGGCGGAAACGCGCTTTATGCGCGCCTCAAATCATATCGGAAGCTGCCCGCCGGCAACGCTTCCACGGAGCCGCGGCTCGCACGGCAACTCCTCGCCGAGCTCGAAGCGGATGGGGTACATGAGGCTTCATGAACGGACGTGAGCCCGACGCCGGCGCAGCCGGTACGATCGCGCTCGGCGACCTCACGGTCAACCGGCTCGGCTTCGGCGCGATGCGCCTCACCGGCTCCGGCGTGTGGGGACCGCCCAAGGATCGCGCCGCCGCGCACGCGGTGCTGCGCCGCGCCGTCGAGCTGCACGTGAACCTGATCGACACGGCCGACTCGTACGGTCCGCATGTCAACGAAGAGCTGATCGCCGAGGCGTTGCACCCGTATCCCGCCGGGCTCGTCATCGCGACGAAAGCGGGCTGGCAGCGACCCGGTCCGGGGCGGTGGGTCCCCGACGGCCGCCCGGAGCATCTGCGCGAGGCCGTGCACGGCAGCTTGAAGCGGCTGAAGCTCGAGCGCATCGACCTGCTGCAATTCCACACGCCCGATCCGAACGTGCCGTTCGACGAGTCGGTAGGCGCGCTCGCCGAGCTTGCGCGCGCGGGGAAGATCCGCCACCTCGGATTGTCCAACGTCGACGTCGATCAGCTCAAGCGCGCGCAGCGCATCACGACGATCGTTTCCGTGCAGAACCGCCTCGCCGCCGACGGCACCGACGACGACGAGGAACGCGACGTGCTCGCATACTGCGAGCGCAATCGCATCGCGTACCTGCCGTGGGCACCGCTGGGCGGAGGCTCGCTGCGCGCGGGCGCGTTCGCAGACATCGCCCGCGCGCACGGAGCGACGGCGAACCAGGTCGCGCTCGCATACCTGCTGCGGAGGTCAGCGGTGATCACGCCGATCCCCGGCACCTCCTCGATAGCGCACCTCGAAGAGAACGTCGCCGCCGCCTCGCTCGCCCTGAACGACGCCGAGGTCACCACGCTTCGAGGCAGCTAAGCGGCCGAAGCTCGAATAGGAACTGTCATCGTGCGCAGCACGGACGCCGTTCCGCCCACGAGCACGCCGTCGGGGCGCACGCGCACGATCAGCTCGCTCGGCGTGGGATTTGGTGACAGCGCACCCTGTAGAAAGCGATAGTCTGCGCTCGCGGCGTCGCCCGCGAGGTAGCCGCCCAACAGCCCGGCAGCCATGCCGGTCGCCGATTCCTCCGGGATGCCGTACCGCGGCGCGAACATGCGGATCGTCGCGTCCACGCCGCGCTCGTCCCGCGCGTAGACGTACAGGCCGATCGCGTCGGGCGCTTCCGTGAGCGTCTCGATCGCGCGCTGATCCGGCACCACGCTCGCGAGCGCGTCGCGCGTCGTCTCGACGAGCACGAAGCGCACGCCGTGGTCCGCGAGCACGGGGTCACGCACGATCGCGCCGGCGGCGATGCCGAGCGCGCTTGCGAGCTCGGCGGTGCGCGCGAACGGCGCGATCGACGCGCGCGGCTGCTCCATGAAAACCGCGGCGCCTTCGACGGTGATCGCGCGGTCGCCGATGATCGTGCGCTTCGTCGCACGGCCGCCGTGCAACGCGCCGCGCTGCGCGAGCAGCGCGAACGTCGCGACGGTCGCGTGCCCGCAGTCCGGGACCTGTTTGTTCGGTGTATAGAACGCGACTTCGAACACGCCGTCGCCCGCCGCGCGCACGAACGACGTCTCCGAGAGCGCGACTGCCGCCGCGATGCGCTGCCGTTCGTCGTGCGCGAGCGCTTGCGCGTCGAGCACCACGCCGGCGAGGTTGCCGCCGGTGCCGTCCTTGGTAAACGCGGCGACGATCTCGACCCCGGCCGTGCGCGCCGCGGCTGCGGTACGTTCGCTCATGCCACCATCGAACCGCATCGGCGCGACCGCGAAAAGAACCACTCCGCGCGCGCCGGCCGGACCACTTCGGCCGTTACCAGCGGTGGTGGATGAACCGCTCGGTGAGCTCGCGTTCGAAGCTATCGCTGAACTTCTCGTTCACAAGGCTGTCGTCGGGCTTCGCCCGCAGATTGACGGCCAGCGTGTCGAGGACGCGCTTCAAGGTGCCCGATACGGTGGCGTGGTGGTGTTCCGCGGCGACGCGGGGATCTCGGTCTCGAACGTGCACGGCTGATTCTCCTACGCCGCATAAACCAGGCGGGAAAAGGGTGGGTTGCATGATGCAAGTCACCCGGTCGCAAGAGCCACTCCGCCCCGGCGAGCTGGGCCACTTCGACGAAGTGGTCTAGTCCCGAACCGCGAACGTTCCCGCCATGCGAGACCCGACGCGCCCGGACCGGTTCGTCGCGCTGAGCTCCCTCGACGTCGACATCGGGCGGCGCGGCACGATTCGCGTGCAGCTGCTCGACCAGTTCCGCGCCGCGATCCGCGACCGCCGGCTGCCGGCGGGCTCGCGGCTGCCGTCGACGCGCGCCGTCGCGGAGCGCCTGCACATCTCGCGCAGCACGGTGACCGACGTGTTCGACCAGTTGCTCGCCGAAGGCTACCTCGTCGCGCGGCACGGCGCCGGCACGTACGTCTCGCCCGCGGTGCGCGGCGGGCCGGTGGAGGCTCGCTCGGCGTCCGCGCCGCCGTCGACGTCGTGGGAGCGCGTCTCGCGCCGCGGCAAGCTGTTCGCCGACATCACGACGCGCTCGCGCTACACCGACAAAGAGCCCCGCGCGTTTCAGCCGGGCGTCCCCGCCGTCGATCTGTTTCCGTTCGGCGTGTGGTCGCGCATCGCGGCGTCGCTGCTGCGCCGCCCGCCGCGCGAGCTGGTGTCGTACGGCGATCCCGCCGGCTTTCGCGCGCTGCGCGAAGCGATCGCCGCGCAGTTGCGCGACCGCAAGCACGGCGCGTGCGACGCCGATCAGGTGATCGTCACCAGCGGCACGCAGCAGTCGCTCGACATCATCAACCGGCTCATGCTCGATCCGGACGAAGCGGTGTGGGTCGAAGACCCGGGCTCGCTCGCCGCGCGCGCGACGTTCGTCGGGGCCGGCGTGCGGCTCGTGCCGGTCCCGGTGGACGAGGACGGGATGGTCGTCGCGCACGGCGTCGCCGCGGCGCCCCGCGCGCGGCTCGCGTTCGTCACGCCCGCGGTGCAGTCACCGACCACGGTGACGATGTCGGCGGCGCGGCGCGCGGCGCTGCTGGCGTGGGCGGACGCCGCCGACGCGTGGATCGTCGAGGACGACTACGAGGACGTGTTCCGCTACGACGGCGAGGATCCGGCGCCGCTGCACAGCATCGCGGCGAACGAGCGCGTGATCCTCATCGGCTCGTTCAGCTTGAGCACGTTCCCGGCGCTGCGCATCGGCTACATCGTCGCGCCGCGCGCGCTCGTCGACGCGTTCGTCGCCGCGAAAGCGGCCATCGACCGCCAAGGCGCGACGCTCGAGCAGGCCGTGCTCGCCCAGTTCGTTCTCGGCGGCCATCACTTGCGGCACCTGCGCCGTATGAGCGGCGAGTACGCGGAGCGGCGCGCCGCATTGGCGCGCTGCTTCGCGCAGTATCTTCCTGAGCTGCCGTTCGCGCCGCCGCGCGCCGGGCTGCACGCGCTGCTGCCGCTCGGGGGCCGCGACGACGTCGCGCTCGCGCGCGCGGCGGCGCGGCGCGGCATCTCCGTCACGCCGCTGTCGCCGCTGTACCTCGACCGCGAGCGCCGCCGCAACGGGCTGCTGATCGGGTTCGGCGTGGCGTCGCCCGGCGAGATCCGGCTCGGCGCGCGCAAGCTGCGGGACGCGTTCGTCGACGTGCGCGGTCGCACGCTCGCCGCGCGCTAGCCCAAGCCGCTAGACCGCGGCGTATTCCAGCGGCGAAGCACCCGGCGCGGCGTCGCCGCGCACCGTCGCGGGGTATACCGCGCGCGCGTCGATGTCCGGCCGCGTGATGCGCGCGCGCGTGACGTCGTCGTAGTACGCTTGCAGCTTCGCCGCGACCGGGCCGATGCGGCCCGTGCCGATCATGCGGTGATCCAAGCTCGCGGTCCACGCGATGCCGACGCCGGTGCCGCACACGATGATCTCGTCGGCTTCGTACAGCTCGGTGCGGTCGATCGCGCGCGCGTCGACGGTCAGCCCGAGCTCCTCGCGCACGAACCGCGACACCACCTTGCGCGTGACGCCTTCGAGCAAGTTCTGCGAGAGGTCGGGCGTCGTCGCGACACCGTCGCGCACGACGAACACGTTCGCCGCCGTCGCTTCGGACACGTGGCCGTCGTCGGTCAGCACGATCGCGTCGTCGAAGCCGTTGAGCCGGGCCTCGCTCTTCGCGAGCGCGATGTTGACGTAGCTGCCGGTGATCTTCGCGCGCGCGGGCACGGCGTTGTCGTCGACGCGGCGCCACGAGCTGACGCACAAGCGCAAGCCGTCCTCGGTCTCCAGATACCGGCTGTTCGGGAACGCGACGATCGCGAGGTCGTGCCCGACGCCGTCGATGCGCGGCCGAAAGAACTCCTCGCTCTTGAACAGCAGCGGCCGGATGTAGGCGTCGCAGCGGAAACCGTTGCGGCGGCAGAGCTCGAGCGTGATCTCGGTGAGCGCCTCGTCGTCGAGCGGGAGAACCATCAACAAGACGTTGCCGGAACGGCGCAGCCGGCGGTAGTGCGCGACGGGCTAGAACACGTAGAGCTGCTCGGCGCCGGCGTTCCAAAACGCACGGATGCCTTCGAAACAGCCGGTGCCGTATTGCAGCGCGTGCGTCAGCAGGCCGAGCGTGGCCTCGCGGTACGGCCGAAACGCGCCGCGGTGATAGACGATGAGCTCGCTAAGATCCACCTGACCCTCCTCGAAGCCATCATCGCACCGCCGGGGCGCTAACCGCAGGTCCACTTCGCGCGCCGGTGGCCCAGTGGTCGCGCTACGACGGCGCGTCGTTCTGGTGCGCGGCGTAGCTGCGCGCGTCGAAGTACCAAGCGGGTAGCGTCGCCGGGAACGTGATGTCCGTGAACCGGAAGTCCACCTCTTGGCCGTCGCCGTTGTATCCGCCGCCGACCACCCCGTGCAGGTTCGTCACCACGGGGACGCCCTGCACGGTATCGATCGTGATCGTGAACGTGACCGGAAAAACGCCGTTCTTGCCGCTGTTGACGAACAGCTTGTCCGTCGCGACGAGCTTGCGCAGCTCGAGCGTCTTCGCGTCGACGTAGACGTCGCGCAGCCGATTCCGCTCGACGTCGCGGATCGGGAAGATCTGCAAGTGCAGTTGGGTGCCCTCCTCGCGCAGCGAGTCGACGCGATAGTCGGACTCGATGAGCGCGCGCACCGTGCCGATCACGGGCAGCGGCGTGTAACGCGGCTCGGGCGTCGGCACCTCGCTGACCGGATGCGGGCGCGCGGGCGCCGGCTCGAACACGTCCGCGGTCGGGGGTCCCGGGTCACGGTCTTCGTTGAACGCCGGGCGGTCGAACGCGAGCGGTCCGCGCGCCTCGTCACGAAACACCAGGCGCGTGAGAGCGGCGCGATCGAGGTTGCGGACCCACACGTGGACGGTGTAGCTCCCGGTTGGATCCGGATAGC
>DASZBS010000062.1:0-7484 GCA_035943995.1 Candidatus Elarobacter sp.
CGACCTTTCGAAGAAGATCACCGTCGCGGTGCGCGGCGAAGTGCTCGAGCTGAAGACGACGATCAACACGATGGTCGACCAGCTCAACGCGTTCGCGGGCGAAGTCACCCGCGTCGCGCGCGAGGTCGGCACCGAAGGACGGCTCGGCGGACAGGCGCAGGTCGAAGGCGTCGCCGGGACCTGGAAAGACCTCACCGACTCGGTCAACACGATGGCGCGCAACCTGACCAATCAGGTTCGCAACATCGCCGAGGTCACCACCGCGGTCGCGAAGGGTGACCTTTCGAAGAAGGTCACCGTCGACGTGCGCGGCGAGATGCTCGAGCTCAAGGATACCATCAACACGATGGTCGAGCAGCTCAACGCGTTCGCCGGCGAGGTCACGCGCGTCGCGCGCGAGGTCGGCACCGAAGGCATCCTCGGCGGCCAGGCAGCGGTGCCCGGCGTCGCCGGCACGTGGAAAGACCTCACCGACTCGGTGAACCGCATGGCCGGCAACCTGACGAACCAGGTGCGCGGCATCGCGCGCGTCGTCACCGGCGTCGCGAACGGCGATCTGCAGCGCAAACTCGTCCTCGATGCGCGCGGCGAGATCGCGGAGCTCGCCGACACGATCAACGGCATGATCGACACGCTCGCGATCTTCGCCGATCAGGTGACGTCGGTCGCGCGCGAGGTCGGCTTCGAAGGAAAGCTCGGCGGCCAGGCCGAGGTCCCCGGCGCCGCGGGCCTGTGGCGCGATCTGACCGACTCGGTCAACCAGCTCGCCGCGCAGCTCACGTCGCAGATCCGCGCGATCGGCGAAGTGGCGACCGCGGTGACCAAGGGCGATCTCACGCGCACGATCGAGGTCGGCGCGCAGGGCGAGGTGGGCCTGCTCACCGAGAACGTCAACGAGATGATCCGCAACTTGCGCGACACCACGCGCAAGAACCAAGAGCAGGACTGGCTCAAGAGCAACTTGGCGCGCTTCACCGGGATGCTGCAAGGCCAGAAAGACATCAAGACCGTCGCGAAGCTCATCATGTCGGAGCTCGCGCCGCTGGTGAACACGCAGACCGGCATCTTCTACCTCAACGAGCCCATCGACGAGACGCCGCTGCTGCGCTACACCGCGGGCTACGCGGCGCCGCGCCGCCGCGGCACGCTGCAGTTCGCGGCGGGCGAAGGGCTCGTGGGGCAGTGCGTCGTCGAGAAGGAACGCATCGTCGTCACCAACGCGCCGCCGGACTACCTGCAGGTGTCCTCCGGCTCGGGTCACTCGCAGCCGCTCAACGTGGTCGTGCTGCCGGTGCTGTTCGAAGGCGACATCAAGGCCGTCATCGAGCTGGCGTCGTTCGAGCCGTTCAGCGACAACCACTTGCTGTTCCTGGACCAGCTCACGCAGTCGATCGGCATCGTGCTCAACACGATCGCCGCCAACATGCGCACGGAAGAACTGCTCAAGCAGTCGCAGTCGCTCACCATCGAGCTGCAGTCGCAGCAGGACGAGCTCCAGCAGACCAACGAGGAGCTCGAAGAGAAAGCCCGCCTGCTGGCCGAGCAGAACGAAGAGGTCGAGAAGCGCACGCGCGAGATCGAGGAAGCGCGCCGCGCGCTCGAGCAAAAGGCCGAGCAGCTCGCGCTCACCTCGAAGTACAAGTCGCAGTTCCTCGCCAACATGTCGCACGAGCTGCGCACGCCGCTCAACTCGCTGCTGATCCTCTCCAAGCAGCTCAGCGACAACCGCGAGGCAAACCTCTCCGAGAAGCAGGTCGAGATGGCGCAGACCATCCGGCGCGCGGGCTCGGACTTGCTCACGCTGATCAACGACATCCTCGACCTCTCGAAGATCGAGTCGGGCACGACGTCGGTCGACATCACCGATCAGCGCCTCGCCGACATCTGCGACGACGTGGAACGCACGTTCCGCGGCGTCGCGCAGGAGCGCGGGCTGCGCTTCACGATCCACGTCGACGACGATCTGCCGGACGCGATCGAGACCGACCAGACGCGGCTCATGCAGATCCTCAAGAACCTGCTGTCCAACGCGTTCAAGTTCACCCAGCACGGTTCGGTGGAGCTCGCGCTGCACCGCGAGCTGCGCACGATCGACGGCCAGACCAACCCGTACGTCGCGTTCGAAGTGCGCGACACCGGGATCGGGATCCCGGCCGACAAGCACAACGTCATCTTCGAAGCGTTCCAGCAAGCCGACATGTCGACGGCGCGCAAGTACGGCGGGACCGGGCTGGGCCTCGCGATCTCGCGTGAGATCGCCGGCCTGCTCGGCGGCGACATGACGGTGGAGTCGGAGCCCGGCACCGGATCGACGTTCGTCTTCTTCCACCCGCTGGCGCGCACGCTGCGCGCCGGCGTGACGGTCGAAGCCGCGCCACTGCCCGCGCCGCTGCCGCGTGCGAAGCGCGTCGTCACC
The DNA here is from genome assembly GCA_035943995.1 of Candidatus Elarobacter sp. Taxonomy (GTDB): domain Bacteria; phylum Vulcanimicrobiota; class Vulcanimicrobiia; order Vulcanimicrobiales; family Vulcanimicrobiaceae; genus Vulcanimicrobium. The sequence goes on from DASZBS010000062.1 coordinate 2,417, forward strand.
GAAGCAGCGCCGGTCGTCGTGCCGCGGCCGCCGGTGCCGGTCGCTGCCGGCCCGGTCGACGACGACCGCAACGACATCCGCCCGCAGGACCGTGTCGTGCTGATCGTCGAGGACGACGCCACGTTCGCGCGCATCCTGCTCGGCCTCGCGCGCGACCGCGGTTTCAAAGGACTGATGGCGACCACCGGCGCCGACGGCATCGCGCTGGCCCGCCAGTTCGTCCCCGACGCGATCACGCTCGACATCGGGTTACCCGACGTCGACGGCTGGTCGCTGCTCGATCAGCTCAAGCGCGATCCCGCGACCAAGTCGATCCCCGTGCACGTCATCTCCGGCGAAGAGCAGTGGCAGAAAGCGCTCGACTCCGGCGCGTTCGCGCACCTCAAGAAGCCGGCCAGTGAAGACGCGCTGACGCAGGCGTTCGACAACCTCCTCGGCTTCGCGGACGCGGCGTCGCGCAACGTGCTGGTCGTCGAGGACGACGTCACGCAGCTCTCGGCGATGGCGAACCTGATCCAGTCGGGCGAGGTCACCGTCACCGCGGTGTCGACGGGCGCGCAGGCGCTCGCAGCGCTGGACGAGGCGAAGTTCGACTGCGTGATCGTCGATCTCGGGTTGCCCGACATCGAAGGCATCGCGCTGATCGAGCGCATCAAGGACCACGCCGCGCACGTGCGCGTGCCGGTGATCGTCTACACCGGGCGCGAGCTGACCGAACAAGAAGACGCCGCGATCCGCCGGCTCTCCGAGTCGGTCATCGTGAAGGACGCGATGTCGCCGGAGCGGCTCATCGAAGAGACGTCGTACTTCCTCAACCAGGTCGAAGCGCGGCTGCCCGAGGTCAAGCGGCCCGTGCACCGCACCGGTTCCGGCGGCAACTCGCTCGAAGGCCGCACGATCCTCATCACCGACGACGACACCCGCAACATCTACGCGCTGCGCAGCGCGCTCGAGGACTTTCAGATGATCGTCCTCAGCGCCGAGTCGGGTGCCGATGCGATCGGGCTCTTGCGCTCGCACGCGGAGATCGACGTCGTCCTGATGGACATCATGATGCCCGAGATGGACGGCTACGAGACGATCCGGCGCATCCGCGCGCGCGACGACTGGCACGACCTGCCGATCATCGCGCTCACCGCGAAGGCGATGAAGGGCGACCGCGAGCAGTGCCTCGCGGCCGGCGCCTCGGAATACATCTCCAAGCCCGTCGACATCGATCAGCTCGTCGCCCTCATCCGCGTCTGGCTGAACGTCGCGGCATAAGTGATCGCCGAACGCCAGCCTCCGGAGCCGCCGAACACCGGTTCCCCGGGGGCGTCCCTCGCCGTCACCGACCTCGAGCTGCACCTGCTGCTCGAGGCGGTGTACCGCGTCTCCGGGTTCGACTTCCGTGAGTATGCGCCGGCTACGGTGAAACGCCGTGTCGCGGAGCGCGTGCGCGCGGAGGGGCTGGCGACGATCTCAGGCCTGCTCGAGCGCGTGCTGCACGAACCGCCCGCCATGACGCGCTTCGTGGACACGCTCACGCACAACGCGAGCTCCCCGTTCCGCGAGCCCGCGTTCTTCGCGGCGTTCCGCGAGCGCGTGCTGCCGCGGCTGCGAACCTTTCCGCACGTGCGCATCTGGGTGATCGGCTCCGGCGACGACGCGTACTCCCTTGCGATGCTGCTGCGTGAGGCCGAGTTCTACCATCGCACGCGCATCTATGCGACCGATGCCGGCGAGGCCGCGATCGAGCGCGCGAAGGCCGGCACGTTCCCCGCGGAGCTGCTCGACGAGTACGCCGTGCGGTACGCCGAGGCCGGTGGGGCGCGGCATTTCTCCGACTACGTTCACATCGACGGCGCGGAGGCGGTGTACAAGCCCGGGCTGCGGGAGCAGATCGTGTTCGCGCAGCACAATCTCGCGTGTGACAGCTCGTTCAACGAGTTTCACCTCGTGGTTGCTCGCGGCGTCATCTCGCACTTCAACCGCACGCTTTCGTATCGGGCGCATCAGGTGATGTACGAGAGCCTCATTCGGCTCGGGTACCTTGGGGTGTCTTCGAAAGAGACGTTGCGGTATACGCCGCACCAGCGCGCGTACGAAGAGCTCCCCGAGACGGAGCGGTTTTACCGGCGGCTGCGCTGACGGAGGAAAAAGCGACCAGCTTCTGCTATCGTTGAGCCGGGCCCCGTAGTCGGCAAGCGCCGCGGGGAGGAGCGCTTCCATGACGGTAATCGAAGCGGTGAGTCTGCTCATCGGCGTGCTGGGGATCGTTATCGCCGTCTATGCGACGATACCGGTCTACGTGCTGCGCGACCGGGGGAACGGGCCGCGCTGGGCGACCAGCCGGATGCTCTGGGCGGCTCTCTATCCGCACCTCACCGAGAACGAAGCGTACCGGCTCGTGCGGCCGATCATCTCGCGGTGCCGCGCGCTGCCTCACGTCCGGGCGAATCCGCGCTTGCTCGTGAAGGCGGCGAGGCTGTATATCGAACGCCGCCAGCTTAAGAAATTTGCGGAGCGGGCGGTGGGGGGATTCGAGGACAGCCCGCGCGCGCGCGCGCCGCGCCCCGGCGTCGCTCGTTTCTTCAACCTCTGGTACGACGCCGGCGGCGCTCAGCGGCTGACGGACAAAGAATGGAGCGCCATCGACCGCGACGTCGACCAGCCGCGTCCCGAGATGGTCGCGCTCCCCACGTCGTTCGCGCTGAACGCGCTCGAAGACGAGCCGCCGAAGATCGAGGCCTACTTCGACGCGCTGCAGGCCGCGCAGACGTCGATCGGCGATCTCATCACGACTGCCGACTTCGGCCCGATCGACCGGTTCCTGACGCCCGTGTACGTCGAGACCGGTTTCGCCGCGCCGCTCTTCCTACTGCGCGGGCTGGTCCGCCGCTTCGACGAGAACTGGCCGCTGCTGCTGCAGTCGTACGAGAAAGATTGCGCGGCGCCGTGCGGTGATCGTGCGAGCCACGTCGGCGAATACACGCAGAAGGTGCAAACCTTCACCTTTTACTGCTGGCTGCTGTGGGGGCCGAGCGTCCCGATATGCACGTGTCGCGCGTGGGACGTCGGGACGATCTCGATCGGACAATACGGTTACGGCGACGAGGCGAACTCGTTTCCACTGTACTTCGACGCCAAGCCGTCGGAACTCGCCCGCGAACCGCTCGTAGCAACGATCGTCGGCCGGCTCGAATCCGAGTCCGGGAAGGTCCCGCTCGCCGTGCAGACGCTCATCGATGCCGAGCTGTACTGGGGCCCGGCGCATGCCGCGTTCAGCAAGATCGTGAGCTCCCATCAAGACTCCGTCTACGTGGAGGCGGTCGTCGATAAGAACGGGAGGGCACAGCACGTGCCGCGGCTCGGCGGGCTCGTGCTGCGCGCGCTGCGCGGAGACGGGCATACGGTCGACCCGCAGCCTCTCCCCTACTATTCCGCGTACATCTGGGCGATGATCGAGCTGTGCGACGAAACCGGCGCACCGCTCCCGTCCGGCGACGGGCGCTGGCGCAACCTGCTCCCCGTTTTCGAACACGGCAACATCGCGGACGGCGAAACGGCATCCGCCTCCAAACAGGTGCTCGTGGGAAAGGTGCTTTCCACACTGAACGCGATGCACGACCGCGAACGCCAGGCGAGTACGAGCGGAAGCGCGCGCCTGACGTACCGGTACATCTGCGCGGTCGACGATCCCGGCCCCGGACACGCGGCCGCGGTCGCCGTCGCCGCGGCACAGGGAGAACGCATTCGCGATCTTCTTGCGCACGCACACGCCGCGACGGCCACGTCGTTGCCGCTCCACTTCCCCGATCCCGACGTGAAGGCCGGCTTCGCGGCGTGCGATCTCCCGTCCGCGATCGACGACTTCATCCTCCGCCGCAAACCGCCGGTGAACGCCTCCCCTACGGGATGAGGCCGCGGCGATACGCGGTGACCGCGGCTTGCGCGCGGTCGGACGCCGAAAGTTTATCGAGGATGTCCGCGACGTGGCCTTTTACCGTGCCTAGGCTGATGTAGAGGCGTTCCGCGATCTCCGCGTTGCCGATGCCTTCCGCGATCAGTTTGAGAATCTCCGTTTCGCGCGGGGTCAGCGGCGAGGTTGCCGGGTGTGCCTGCGTGCCGCTCAGCTTGCGCAAGACGACGTGCGCGATGCGAGGATCGAAGTAGGCGCCGCCGCCTGCTACCGTGCGGATCGCGTCGATGACGACCGACGGGTCGGATGATTTCACGCAGTAGGCGTCCGCGCCCGCAGCGAGCGCTGCGAGCACTTCGTCGTCGAGCTCGTGCATGGTCAGCACGACGATGCGCGGCGCGTCCGGAGCTGCTTTCAACTCGCCTGTCAGCGCGATCCCGTCTTTGCCGGGGAGGCCGATGTCGATGACGGCGACGTCGGGACGGGTGCGGGTGACGGTTTCCAAGCCGGCGATGCCGTCGGAGGCTTCCGCGATCACGTCGATGCCGGCGCCTTGGAGCGACGTGCGTAGACCCGCGCGCACCAGCGCGTGGTCTTCCACCAGAACGACTCGGATCGCGCTCATGTCTGCGCCTTCGGCAGGGACAGCGTGAACACCGACCCGCGCGGTTCGCGCGGTGTGTAGCGGACGCTGCCGCCGCTCTCCTCGGCGATGCGGCGGACGATGTAGAGGCCCAGGCCCGTGCCGCCGCCGGCGCGCGATGCGGTCGAGAAGCGCTGGAACAACGCCGCCCGCGAGCGCTCGTCGATGCCGAAGCCGTCGTCGGAAACGATCGCTTCGATGCGGTCGCGCGTGACCGACAGGCGCAGCGTTACCGTGCCGGCGGCCGGGGTGTGTTCGAGCGCGTTTGCGACGAGGTTCGCGAGCGCGCGCTTGAGGTCGCCGCGCGCCGCGCGAACGCGCGCGTCCACGCCGGCGTCGACGGAAAGCGCGATGCTGCGCGCGTCCGCCATCGCGTGCAGTTCCGAACCGATCTCGCGCGCGACCGGACCGAGCTCGATCAGTTCCGCGTCCGGGCGGCGGTCGCCCGATTCGAAGCGCGCGACGAGCAGCAGCGTCTCTGCCAGACGGCGCAGGTCGTCGATCGAGACCAGGCTGTCGCGCAG
>DASZBS010000063.1:0-1935 GCA_035943995.1 Candidatus Elarobacter sp.
AGATGGACGCCGAAACGGCGGACGACTTACGCGAACTCGCGCAGTACGGAGAAGATACCGCCGGCGGCCTGATGACGACAGATTTCTTCTGGGTCTATCCGCACCGCACGGTGACGGCGACGATCGCGAAGATCCGCGAGCTCGCGCCGGAGACGGAGTTCATCTACTACCTCTACGTCACCGATCAGTCGCAGCAACTGCTCGGCGTGCTGTCGCTGCGCACGCTGCTGCTCGCGGCGCCCGATGCGACGATCCACAGCATCATGGATCCCGATCTGGTCACGGTGCGCGCGGATACGTCGGCCGAAGACGTGGCCGCGACGATCGCGCGCTACGACATCCTCGCCTGTCCCGTCACCGACGAGCAAGGAAAGATGCTGGGGCTGGTGACCGTCGACGACGCGATCGACGCGATCATCCCCGAGCGCCTGACCCGCAAGCTCCCGCGCTTCACCAAGCGCGCGCAGCGCCGCCGCGCGGAAGCGCCGAGCTAGAGCTTTGCCCGCGCGCCGCCCGTGGCGAACGCTCATCGCGTTCTTCGCCGTGCTGGGCCCCGGCTTCATCACCGCGTCCGCCGGCAACGACGTCGGCGGGATCGCGACGTACTCCGCCGCCGGCGCGCGCTTCGGCTACGCGACGCTGTGGACGCTCGTCGCGCTGACCGTCTCGCTGATCGTCGTCCAGGAGATGGCCGGGCGCATGGGCGCGGTGACCGGCCAAGGTCTCGCCGGGCTCATCCGTGAGAACTTCGGCTTGCGCACGACGCTGCTCGCGATGGCGGCGCTCTTCTTCATCAACACCGGGATCGCCGCGACCGAGTTCGCCGGCATCGGCGCGGCGTCGGAGATATTCGGCGTCTCGCGCTACATCGCGGTCCCGGCCGCGATGGCGATCGTCTTCCTGTTCGTGCTGCGGCTGCCGAACAAGATCGTCGAACGCATCTTCGTCGCGCTGTCGCTCGTCTATCTGAGCTACGTCGTGTCGGGCGTGCTCGCGCACCCCGACTGGGGGCAAGTCGCACACGGTACGTTCGTACCGACGATCGAGCGTGACCCCGCATTTCTTTTCACGGTCGTGGGCCTGATCGGCACGACCATCTCGCCGTACATGCAATTCTTTCTGCAGTCGGCGGTGGTGGACAAGGGCTCTCGCGCGCGCGACCTGCCCGCGATTCGCGCGGACGTCGTGCTGGGCTCGGTGCTCGCCATCGTGCTGGCCGGTTTCATGATCATCGCGAACGGCGCGACCATCTACCAGGCCGCGCTGCACACGGGAAAGCCGCCGCTCGACATCGGCAGCGCGCAAGCACAGGACTTTGCGCTCGCGCTCAAGCCGCTTGCCGGAAACTTCGCGGAGATGCTGTTCGCGTTCGGGATCCTCAACGCGGGTATCTTCACCGCGACGGTGCTGCCGCTGTCGACCGCATACATCGTGTGCGAAGCGTTCGGGCTCGAAGCGTCGCTGGACCGCCGCTTCCGCGAAGCGCCCGTGTTCTACGCGCTGTTCGCCGGCGCGATCGTGCTGGGCGCCGGCCTCGTGCTGCTGGTGCCGAAAGATTCGCTGGTCAAATTCATCGTGTACGCGCAAGTCGTGCAAGGCGTGCTGCTGCCGTTCGAGCTCGTCCTGATGCTGCTCGTGATCAACCGCCCACGCGTGATGGGACGCTACGTGAACAACCGGTTCGCCAACGTGGTGGGCTGGGCGACGGCCGTCGGCATCGGAGGGCTCGCGCTCGTCTACGTCTGGCAGCAGCTCCGGGGCGGCACCTAGGCGGTCCCATAGGGTTCGGCGTTGACGGGTTAACGGGAAAAGGGAAGTCGAAGACCCGGACGAAGCGACCCGGCACTCCCTGATGACAGGCCCCCGCTTATGCGTGGGTCAGAAAGGACTGCTATGGTACTCGCGGGTGTTCTGATCTTAGCAACGATCGCAAGC
>DASZBS010000064.1:0-20442 GCA_035943995.1 Candidatus Elarobacter sp.
GTCTTCGACCCGGACGACGTGATTGATTCGGAACTCGAACACTTGCCCGCGCTCGATCTCGGCGGGCGAGAACGGAAACGCGTAGCTGGGCAGCTCGACGTCGCGCCGCAAAGGAAAGTGAAAGAAATGCGAGTTGCACGCTTTCGCGATGCGTGTCGCGATCGCTTGGGACGCGGCGGTCGCGACGAACATGATCCCCACTTCGGGAGGCGGTGTCGTCCCGCGGGGAAGCGGGCGCCCAAGGACCGCGTTCCAGCCATACGCGCGAAGCGAGATGTCGAACTCGCCGGCGCCCTCGCCGAGCGTATCGCGCACGCGATCGTACAGTGCGGCTGAGAGACGCTCGACGAACAAGTCGATCGACGCCAGCACAGCGGGATCGGCGATCCCGATGAACATGATCGTCTGAAAGGGACCGGGCGCGGCCCCCTCGAGCTTCATCGTATACGGCGCCGGCGCGAAGCGCGATCCGGTCACCCGCACGACGCGATCGTCGAGCGCCACATAGTCGGCATCGATCACATCCAGGACGCCCCCGGGCTCGATCAGCCGATACGGATCGCTATTTTCATACAGCATGTGCGCCGACACGCTGTGGGGATCGCAACGGTTACGCACACTGAGCGGCTCGACGTCGAAATCCTCGGCGCGCACGCGGATCAGCACGCCGCCGTCGGTCGGATCGACCGTGCATTGCCCGCCGCACTCGGCGACCTTGCCGGCGTGCCACGCCGGCGCCGCGCCGGCGCCGCGCATGAGCGGAACAGCTGCGAGAACGGCCGTATCCGTCGTGCGCCCGCCAAGCACGATGTCGGCCCCCGCCCTCAGCGCATCGATATAGGGCTCGGGTCCCATGACGGCGACGATGTGCGTGCACGAATCGATCGCTTCCGCCGTGAGCGCCCCCGACGGCGCGAGCGGCGACACGGCGCCGTTCACGTTCATCGACGCGATCCGCTCCGCCCGCTGTTCCGAGTACAGCACCGCGATCTTCGGCGATTGGCCGAGCTCGCGTGCGATGTCGAGCGCGATCTCGAGCGTCCAGTCGACAGCATCGTCGCAACCCGACGTCCCGCACGATCCGATCAGCAACGGTATGCGCGCTTCTTCGCGAACCGCCATCAAGACGCGCAGATCGTGCGCGACCGCCTCCCGGCTGTACTTGGAGATACCGCTCGCGAGATAGAACGGTCCGCTGTCAGTGGACCCGGCGTCCGCGGCGATCGCGTGCGCGCCCAGGGCGATGCCGCGCCGAACGTCGGCGGCGCGCACGCCCGCCCCGAGCGCGCCCACCGGCACGATGACGACCGCCTCGCTCAACGCCGCGCCTCCGCGACGACGAGCAGAGCGAAGGTTCCGCCGATCGGATCGGGGTAGCGCATCGCGCCGAGCGGCAAAGGCGCGAGCTTCGCGTACGACATGTACACGCGGTGCGTTACCGGGTCCAGCGCCAGCGTCCGGCTGCCCGGAAACGTGGTGAGATTCTGGACCAGCCGGAACCGGTCGTTGCCTTCGTCGCGGACGATCGAAAGCGTTCCGTCGAGCGTCGACACGAACAACGTGCGCGTCACGGGATCGAAAGCGGCCGCATCGTTGTGGCGCGCAATCGGAACGGAGGCGACGAGGGTGCCGTCACGCAGGTTCATCACCGCGAGCGACCGGTTCCGGCACGCGACGAAGAGGTGATCGGTGGCCGCGCTCACCGCCACGCCGACAGGCTTGCGGCAACCGGGAACGTGAAGCCGCCGAACGAGCGCGAACGACGACGAGTCGAGCTCGAGCACGTCGGCCGGATTCTCGAGCGAGACGAACAGGTGTCCGCGGCCGTCGAACACCGCGCTTCCCGGCGTCGCGTGGAGGTCAACGGTCTTCACGATGCGTTCCCTCGCCGGATCGATCACCACCGCGCTGTGCGAATCGCCTGTGAAGGCGACGATACGTTTCGAGATCGGTTCGTAGGCGATGCCGTCGGGATCGCTCGGCATGTCGATGTGCCGGACGACCTGCAGCGTCTCGAGGTCGAACACCGCGACCTCGTGAGCCTCCGCGCCGGGCGCGAACGAACTCGTGCCGACGGTGATGAAGCCGCGGTTGTGCTCGCGATCGACGGCAGTGGCATGCGAAAACCCGCGCACGGCAATGCTGCCGACGTGCGTTCCCGTCCGCGCATCGACGACCTCGACGTGGCCGTTGTGGCTTGCGTACAAGCGGTGGCCTGCAGGATCGTACGAGAGGTAGTCCCAGTGTCCGCCGCCGCCGACGTGAATCGTATCGACGATCCCGTAGGGACCGGTCGCGGGTGAGGCCGGCGCACAGCCGGCGAGGGCCGCGGCGACCAGCAGGACGCCGCACAGCGGGCGCGAGTGTATCCGCATCATGACGCCCGAACCGCGAGCACCGGCGACGGCGCGTCGAGCGCGCGTCCGCGCGTTCGCGGGCCGAAAAACCCGACTGTCACGGCGACGATCAACATGCAGCCGGCGATGACGGCGAAGACGCCGGTCGCACCGGCGCCGCGCAGGGTCGCGGCGACGATGAAACTGCTCGCGATCGCCGCAAGCCGGCTGAACGAATAGACGAACCCGACCGCACGGCTGCGCACGCCGGTCGGGAAGAGCTCGGCCTGATACGCATGTCCCGCGTACGACAGCAGCGCTCCCGACAGCGTGATGAATACGCCGAGGACGATGATCGGGCCGGCGGCGTGCTGATGGCCGAACGCGATCCCGAACGCGGCCATCCCCAGGCTTGCCGCAACGAGCTGCAGCTTGCGCTCGATGCGATCCGCGAACGCGATGAAGATCAGCGGGCAGAGCGGATACACGAACGAGATGATCGCCGTATACGCGATCCCCTTCGTCACCTCGACGCCCTGTGCGACGAGGAGGGTCGGAACCCAGCTGCTGAAACCGAAATAGCCGATCGCCTGAAACACGTTGTAGACGATGAGCACGATCGTTCGGCGGCGAAGCGGCGGCTGCCAGATATCCGCGAAGCGCGTTGCCGCAGCGGGAACGGGGCTTGCGGGCTCCGCAACAGCGGCGGTCGGCGACGTCGCCGCCTTTAGTGCACGCCGCTCGAATTCGGCGAGAACCGTCTCTGCTTCTTCTATACGTCCGCGCGATGCAAGCCAACGCGGAGATTCGGGAACGATGCGCGCGATCAACAGCGCGACGATGACGCCGGCGCCCGGCATCGCCGCAACCCACCGCCAGCCCGCGATTCCGAGCGGGGTGCGCGGCAGGAACAGCACGCACAAGACGCCCGCAAGGGGAACCCCGACGTACTGTACGCTCTGTGAGACAGCGAAGAGCCGCCCGCGCCACGACGGCGGCGCCAGCTCCGAGACATACGAATCAAGCGTCACCAGCTGTACGCCGATGCCGGCGCCGGCGAGGAACCGCAGCAGGTCGATCAGCCTCGCATCCGTCTGCGTCGCCATGAGTACACCGAAGAGCGAATACCAAAGCATCCCGAAGATGAACATCCGCCGCCGGCCGATGCGGTCTGCGGCGCTCGCGAGAAACGCCGTGCCCACGAACAATCCGGCGAACGTGGCCGCAGCGAACGCGGCCTGGTCGTCGAATCCGAACAGACCGCGCCCGTCGGTGAAAAAGATGTCGTCCAGCACGAGCCCCGGGATCAGCAGGCCCGTCAACGCGATGTCATAGATCTCGAACGCGCCGGCGAATGCGAGCAGGATGACGAGGCCGGTGACGTAGCGCGAGAGCGGCAGCGCGTCGAGCCGCGCGATGATGCTCGCGCCGCGGCCGTCGGGCGAAACGAGCGTCATCGAGCGGCGCGCGCTCGTGCGGCATAACCGACGACGGTACGATTCCCGGCGCTCGGCGAAAAGGTGATGTCGGCTTGTCCATTCGATCCGGCGATCGTGGGAGAAGGCTGGAGATTCCCCGGCGGCCCCGCTTCGAAGAGCGGGTAGTTCGTCCCGATCACCGTGACCACGTAATCGTCGCCCGGAAGCAGCGACGGCGATCCGGTACCGTTTGCGGACACGGGCCCGAGGTTTGGCGGCAGCGTGACGACCTGCGGCCCGCCGCCGTGTGCAATCAGCGTGTAGTAGATCGGCGCGGCACCGTTCGGCGGAGCACCTGAAGCCGCGTTCGGCCCCAGATCGACGATGTCGATGACGGACTCCGTGACGCCGGCGGGTGCGGTAAATGCAACCGTCAGCCCGCCGCCGCCGTTGGCGTCCTCCGTCACGGCCGGTGGCGCGGCGAACGCCGGCAATCCGCCAGGCGCCGAGATTGCTGCTGCCGCGCTGAAATTCGCGGAACTCGCATTGGCGGCGGGTACCAAGACGTTGAGCGCATACGATCCCGCGGGCGGCGGACCGAGCGCGAACGTCAGAAAGCCTTGCGGGAACCCAACGAATCCGGTCGGATAGGTTCCGGTGCGCACGTTCGGATACGCGGGCGGCCCCCCGACGTAGGGATTGGCGCTTTGCAGCGCTAGCCCGAACAGCGGCTGAGGATAGAAATACTTGGGGCTCACGTTGGCGGTCTGGTCTACTGTCGCGTTTTGTAGTGTGATCCCGTATGCGAACACGCCGCCGCCTTCGCCGAGCGACGTGCACGGCACCGCGGCGCCCGGCGCAGTCTGCGCAGAGCCGCTGATGGTGTGCGTGCCCGCGTCCGTGCCGGAGGCCCCCGCGGGATGGAACGAACCGTCGAGCTCGGCGAACCCCGCCAAATATGCGCGCCCGATCAGTCCCGCGATGAAGGAGCTGCCGGGGCAGCTGCCTCCGGCGGGAGCGGTCACCGTGAACGGCCCGGTGAGCGACGGGGTGTTGACGAGCGTGGCCGACAAGCCATTCGGCTGACGGAATGTCGAGACGACATTGAGGCCGCGCGAACCGTCCGCGAACGTGGCGACGCCGACCGCGACCTGCAACGTGTTGACGAGCAGATTTGCTTGCGTCAAGGTAGGCTCCGCCGCGCCCCCGCCGCCGCATGCTGCGAGAGCGATTGCCGCGAGCAGGGCAGCGGCGCGTCCCAGTAAGCGTCCGAGTGACGTGTTCACAGCTTCACCTGATAATAGAAGCGCACCGCGATCGGGGCACGATCGGTCAGCACGAGATATGGCTGGTTGCCGAGCTCGGCGAGCGAGTACTGTCCGACGCCATGGTTGGGGAAGGCGACGGGAAACGCGGAGTATCCGGTCTGGGGCCCGGAGATACCGGTGGCGACGGGTTGGTACCGATCGTTCAGGAAGTAGCTGGCGCTGCTCGACGTGCGGTTGAACACGTTCGTGACGAGCATGCCGAGCGTGTTCCTTCCCGCGCCCGGGCTGTATTCGAGCGAAAGATCGACGTTGAAGCTCGGCGACGAGAGGATGCCGCCCGGGGATGATTTCTCGGCGAGGCCGCGCGACGCGTCGATGTGCGGATCCCGCAGCGTCCCGGGGTTTTGCGGGTCGACGTACGACGGTGAACCGCCCGTGCCGCGTACCGACGAATCGCCGGTCGCGTTCGTATTGGGGACGTTCACGTAGACGCCGTTGATTTGCGTCGCGACGAGGTTGCCGACGCCGATCGGAAACCCACGCGTGTACGTGACGACGGGGTTCACGCGAATTCCCGAGCGCGTGCGGTACGAAAGCGCCGCAGCGGCGCTGAGTGGCGAGATGAAGCCCACGTGGTAGAGATTGCCGAGCGCGAGCGACGCGATCGGGATGGAGGGCTGATCGTCTTCGGACGGCGTCGTCGGGATGACGTTGGAAAACTCGTTGATGTATGTCGCGGAGATCTGGGCGCTCAGACCGTATTTCAACTCGCGCGTGATCGCGAGCTCCACGCCGGTGGCCCGGTCGACGCCCAGGTTGGTGGTCACCGAAGCGCCGTGCTGTGGCGCACCCGTCGCAGGGTTGACGAACGGCTCTCCGGTGATCGGGTTGAGCCTTAGCTGCGCAACCTGCGCGAGCGCATTGTAGCCTCTGCGATAGAATGGGGTGATGCGCAGTCCGATGTCGTGCGGGAAGAGATGATTGTACGAGAAGTCGTAGCTAGTGAAGGTCTCCGGCGCGGCGGGAACGATCGGGATGCCCGATGCGACGCGCTGGTCGGTCCAGTGCAATTGGTCGGCGAAGCTCGAACACAGCCGGTCTGCGGTGATCCCGCACGTATACGCCGGGAACGGTTGCCCGGGTGCCACGCCCGCCCGGATCGCGCCCGTCGCGTCGTACGACGGAATGTTTGCGTAGCGCGCGTAAAACGCTGGGGTGTTTGCCTGATCGATCAGCTTGATCGGGACGAACTCGACCGAGCGCCCGAACGACGCGCGGATCGCGTCAGAACCGGAAAAGCGGTACGCAATCCCAAGGCGAGGTTCGGGGATCAACGGATTCTTCGCGCTATTCGGCACGTCGACGGTCGGGTGCCCGTTGCTCGACCCCGTCTGCGCATATTGGCACGTGTCCGCAGTCAGCGAGTCGCAGCCGGCCGTCGACGGCAGCTGGTAGTGAGCACCGTCGAGCCGTAGTCCCAGCGACACGTTGAGCCGCGCGTTCGGCGAGTACGTGTCCGTGACATACGCGGCGTAGTCTTGCCGAATCGACGTCGACCCTTGCTGGATCGGGGGAACGGGGCCGGGGTTCGGGCCGAGATAACGCGTCAGATAGCCGCAGTAGCTCGTCCCCGCCGGAAGCCCAGGCGGATCGATCGGACAGTGAGCGAGCGCCGGATTCGGGTCGTTCGGGTTCACGAACGCATACACGGCGCTCGAGTTGTCGCCGGCGATCCCGCCGAACGCATAGAGCGCGTCCTGCGGGTCGATGAAGCCCAGCGTCGGTCGATTCGTCTCGTACTTCGCTCCGGCTTGGATCAGGTGCTTCTGACCGAGCTGCTTGGTTAGGTCGACGGCGAGGCCGTCACGGATCCCCCCTTCCTGGCCGAAAACGCCCAGGCTCGAAAGCCGCGCTTGATCGTAGGGGGCGTCCAGCGTCGTGACGCCTTGCGACTCGTACATTTTAGCGGTCAGGAACGTCGATGCGTTCAGGTTGTTCGAGTACTGGAGCTTGAGCGTCGAACTCGCGGTGGACGTGACATCGGCCCCGCGTGTGCCGAGCAGTTGAGACGGGCTTGTCTGAAAAGGATACAGCGTGGTGAGCTGCGCGTGCTGCTGCGGCGACAAGCCGAGGAAGGCCGACGTCAAAAACGTCGCGTACGGATCGGACGTCGCGTACGGGAGGTCACGCCCGCCGTACGTGCCCATTTGGTTCAGCTGTTGATTCTGGTACAGCAGCTGGAGCGATTGATTTTGGCGGGGTCCGAAGCGGTAGACGAAGTTATCCACGACGTCGCGCGCGACCGTGGCCGCGGGTTGATAAAACGTCGTCGTCCCGATCTGCGCGGCCGGCGTGCCCCAAGGGCCGTATTGCCCGGCTTCACTCGAGCCGAGCAGCATCACATAGTTGGAAAACCGGTTGTCTTTTGTTGCGAAGCCATACTCGACCTGATATTGGCGGCCGTAAGGTTTCGCCAGCGTTTCGACATCCAGGCTCGCGAACGCCGGATACGTCCCGCGTTTGGCGACGAGATTGATCAGTCCGGTGCCGGCATTTCCGGAGGACGCATCGCCCGGCCCGGGAGTCAGCTGCAGTTGCCCGACCGCACTGTTGATACGGTATTGGTTGATGGAGATGCCGTTAAATGCGTTGGTCTGCTCGATCCCGTCGAAGGCATAGCCTTCCTCGTTGACGCGCCCGCCGCGCAGCACGGGGAGCCCGTTGACGTCCAGACTCGCCCCCGGTAGTCGCGCGAGCAATGCCTTCTCGTCGGTAACGCCGGATTTGCCCTGGATCGTTTGGATCTGGCTCGCTGTGACGGAGTACGTGTCTTGCGTTTGCGTGGTCTGAAAAGCGCCGCGCGAACGCGTCGCGGTTCCGCCGATTGTTTGCAGCGTCTTTTGCAGCGTCGCGTTCACGACGGCGACTTGGTCGGCGAAGACCGTGACGCCCGTCTGCACGAAGCCGTTGAAGCCTTGCGAATCGATCGACACGGTGTACGTATCCGGGCTGACGCCTGCAAAGGAGTAGAAGCCGTCGCTGTTCGTCTTGCCGGCATAGCGGGCGGTCGGGGCGGCGGCCGTCACGGTCGCGCCGGCAAGGGGCCGCCCGTCGACGAGACTCGTCGCGCGCCCGCTGATGACGCCGGTCGTGCCGGCGTGGGCGGCGGAGAACGGGCCGAAGACGATTGCGGCCCCGAGCGTTACCGCGAGCCAACGACGCGGCACCGGGACAAAAAAGAGCCTGCGCGCCATGATTTCCCCCTGAAGGCGGTGGATATGGAGCAAGTGAGTGGGTAGGAACTAGCCTAATGACAGTAGGTAGAATAGGATTGCCGCTGATTCCTGCGGCTCTTGGAACTTGTTTCCAGTGCGGGCAGTGGCTGTGCGGCTAAGGGGCGAAGGGTCCAGCCATGAATGAGCCGGTGAGCGGGTCGAAGCCGCATCTCGCCCCGCCGCAGCGCGTTCGCCTTCGCCTCGATCGGCCTGCGGTGGTGCGTGCGGCCGCGAAGCTCGCGGACGAGCGCGGCTCCGTCGAGGGTCTGCAGCTCGCCGAGCTCGCGGCGCGCCTGGCCATTCGAACGCCGTCGCTCTACGCGCACGTCGGAAGCCTCGACGACCTCCGCCGGGCGATCGCGCTGGAAGGTCTGCGGGACCTGCGCGACCGCATGACACACGCCGCTTCCGGACATCGCGGCGCGGACGCCCTGATGTCGATTGCTCGCGCGGTACGAATGTATGCTTTGGAACGGCCCGGCCTGTACACCGCTGCCGCGTTACCGCCGCGCGACCGCGAATGGGAAGACGCCCTCCTGGGGCTGAAGGACGTGTTCCTGACGGTCTTGAGCCGCTACGGGATCAGCGGCGATCACGCGACGGACTGCATTCGATCGCTACGCTCGGCCGTTCACGGATTCATCGTTCTCGAGGCACAAGGTGACTTTGGTCAGCCCGACCCAGCGGCCAGCTTCGAACGGCTTGTGTCTGTGGTCTTGAAAGGATTGCTCGCCGACGCGCCGCCCGCGCGCTGAGGTGCGTGAAGAAAAATGAGACTGCATATGGATGCAGCCTCGTAAATTGGCTCCCGGAGTTGGACTCGAACCAACGACCCGCTGGTTAACAGTCCGGTCCGGTAGTGCCAAGGCGCTCACACCGAGCACCTTCCAAGTGCCGTTGCGTGCTCGCCAACTGCTCGGCGCATCGTGTCAGGACCACTGGGTCACAAAGCGCGCGAGAACACCGTGCCGGCGATCACGGTGGGCGCGCCGTGCCGCCTTCCCTTTCGCGCTCGCGTATCTCGAAGGCAGGCGGACCGACGGCGCCACCCGCGTCGGCGCACACGCGGACCCCGGCTCGGCTCACGCGAGGCAGCCTTCCTGCTAGTCGAGCAGGTCCGGGAAGGTCCGTATGTCGCCGCGGCCGGGCGCGCTGCGTTGCACTTCCCTTTCGAACGCGGCTCGCTCCGCGGGCGTCTGCGGCGCCGCGAGCCCGTCCCGGATCCAGGAGACTAGCGCGTTGTCGATTTCGGACTCCTTGGCGAAGTCGAGAAAGTCGGCGTCGCTCACCACGCCGGGATCCCGGAGCGATTCGCGAAGGTCGCGGAGCGCCTCACGATCCTGCTTCGCGTAAACGACGGTATCGCCATTGGCGAGGAAGCGGTCGACGAGCACCTCTCCCATGCCGCCCGCGGCTCCGGTGATGACGACGACTCGGTCGGTGTGCATGCTGGTGGAACTCCGATGGTTCTCCCGCGTAGCGACGCCGCGTTTACGACGTAACGGAAGGAAGGAAGCCGTGCGCGAAGCACGCCGGTGCCCGGCTCTTTGCCGGCCGGTGAGATCAATGCTGAGTCACTCTAGGCGACGCGATCCCGCCGACGCGGCGATCGGGCCTGCGAGACGTGCTACGCGTGCACGGGAACCTTGGAGTTCGCGAGCTCCGCGATGTACGCGCGCAAGGTTCGCGGCTCCCTGCCGAGGATGGCGCGTAACGTCAGCCCATTTCCGCGAAGCCCGTGCTTCTCGTAGTAATCGAACATGTGGCTCATCGGCGATCCCGCTTGAGCGCTCGACGACTTGGGCGGTTCGGCGCGGACGGCCTTGACCGGTCTGCCGGCGACCTCGCTCATCAGCGCTGCGACGTCACGCCGGTCGAGGTGACCGTCGGCGCACAGTTCGAACGTTCCGTCGAGCAGGCGGTCTTCCGTCAGAGCGATCGCCGCGACTTCGGCGACGTCGCGGTAGTCAACGCGAGAGAAGCGCGATTCGATCGCCCACGGCTCACCGTACGTGCCGGAGCTCACGACGCCGGGCCAGCTCCGTGCAAGGTTCTGGAAGAATAGAGCCGGATGGAGAAAGGTGTACTCCATGTCGGAGGCCAGAAGCGCCTCCTCGACCGGAGCCTTCGCGGCGTGGTTCACGAGCGCGCTCAGAACCGGATGGATCACCGAGGAAAAAACGACCCGGCGGACCCCGGCGCGTTTCGCAACATCGACCACCTGCGTTCCGACGGCGACTTCATTCTCAATAAAAGCCGGAGCAATGTAAAAGACGGCGTCCATCCCTTCCACTGCGGCTTGCATATCCCGGGGATTCGCGAGGTCACCTGTGACCGTTTCGGCGGCGCCGTCTTTGAGAACGGCGTCTTTCTCATGCGCGTGCTGGATAAGCCCGCGGACGTGGACGCCGCGCTTCGCGAGTTCCGGCACCACGAGACCGGCGAACGCACCCGCAGCTCCGATGGCGAGGACGCGCCGTGCAGAACCCGAAGCGTTGCTCACAGGAGTTCCGTCGCGTAGTCCGCCGCGAGCGCCTTGGCCTTCGCGCCGATCGCGGCTTTTGCTGCCTCATCGAGCACCGGGGGCTTCGATTCCCGAGTCGGAACGGGCGTCCCGACCGCGAGAAAGAACGCGTCCTGGCCGGCCGGCGCACACGTGCACATGACATGGGCCATCTTATCCGAGTCGTTGTGAATGAAGTGTGGCGCGTTCGCCGGTACGTTCGCCGTCTCGCCGGCGTGGATCGTCACCTTCTTGCCGCGGAACGTTACGACGCATTCCCCTTCGAGCACGCTGAACGTCTCCTCGAAATCGTGCCGGTGCGGCGCCGGTCCGCCGCCCGGTGGAATCTGCATGTCGATGAGGCAAAATTTGTTGGCGGTGTCCTGCCCCGTGAGAAGCAGTGTGTAGATGTCGCCCGCCAACGCGACGTGCTTCAGCTTCGCGTCTTCATTCGGGCCGATCAGAGTCAGGTTTCGACTCAGGTCGTCCGCTGGAAGGCCGGTCCTGGTTTGGGTCGCGCTGTTGCTCATGTGAAACTCCCTCAATGTGGTCGCCAGGCTGAAGAAAGTGAAGGCCCTCACCGATGGAGGGCTCGATCGGAGCTACGCCGGCATCGCGGCCAGCATGAGCTTTTTAAGCTCGGGACCGTGCGGGGCACTCCAACCCTGGACCAGTTCCGCGATAATCGTGATGGTCGAGGTCAACCGACGCCGGCTTCCTCCGAACCCGGCTTTGAGCCGGTTGACTGAAGTGTTGCGTGCATAGTGCGATGGTAGTCGCTCCTTCGCTCCGTTTCTGCTTGAAAGGAGACGGAACGGGCACTTTCGCGAACAGGTAATCGGCCGCAGCCCGGTTGTGGGCTAGGCCGGAGCGCCCGCGGCCCTCGCGGCGAGCGTATACCGGACGACTTGGTCGGGACGTTTCTCGGGCAAGAAGTGACCCGAATCGGCAATGAGGACGCTGTGCACCGTCTCCAGTTCGAGCAAAGCGGTCGCCCGTGGGCTTTAATCGACTTTTGCGGAGACGTCGCCGGACCTCGAAGCATGCGAGCGCAGGGTGGCACAAGCCTCCGAAACCGCAGCTCGTGGTTTCTCGATGCCGGCGACGTCCCACGAGCGCTTTCGGGTGCAGTGCGCTACTGGCTACCGGTCCCACTCTGCCGGTGCGGCGCAGGTGTATGTACTCTGTGCCGACGGCGCCGTACGCGTCATAAGACACTTGGTCGACGCCGCAATATGCTTTGGCAGCGGCTACTTGGCCCGACCGTCTGGACACCACGAGCGGCGGCGTGTAAATAACGCGAGGCCAAGCCGCCCGGTCACGAATCCGAAAGCGCATTCAGTGCAGCATTCAAAAGAGTTATGGGCTGTTCGCCCGACAGTATTGTGGAGCCCGGAATCAGCCTTCGTCTTCGTGCGGCGAGAGAAAAGCCGAGCGCCCCAACCAGCTGGTGCACATCGCACGATGACCGAAAGACAATTTAACGCGGTGCTTAAGACCAATATCTCTTATTCTATCGCGGCGGGCTCGCGCGAGCGTTCTCAGGCGTCGAGGGGAACATTGGCGGACGATCACGATCGATGTTCTCCCACATGCGCATGCTGATGCGTGTGAGTACGCCAATACTGATCAGTGCGCACGCGGCGCCGGCGATCGCGGCCGTCGTCAAACCAAGATGAAGCCGTAGCACGGCGAACATCGCAACTATCGCGCCAAGAATCACGCTGTCGACCAACGCGACGACCGTCTCGGTCGCCATGAACAGTTGATATACGCCAGGGCGGACACCCATTTCCCACGTCAACCCGGGCATATCGTCATGAAAGCTCGTGAGAAATAGCGGCGCAATTGATGGAGCGTTCTCGCAGTACCAGTGGCGAATACGAGCGAGACCGCGCAAGCGAAGCGCATCCTCGACAGATATTTGGGCAATGCGTAAATACGTACCGACGCCGAAGACGTAGAGCGTCGGCAGCATCACGAAGGCAAAGGCCTGAAACGCGTCGCCGAGCTTCGCGATATTGCCCACGAGCGCGAGCGCGACGAGCGTGCTCGAGACGGCAGTCGTGAACATATTCGCGCGTCCCTGCAAGTCCGTCAAGAGCGCGCTTCGAGCGCCTTGCAACACATACTGTTCCGTCATAAGAACGCTGACGATTGCTGCGCGGTCAAGGGAGTCTGGGCCGTCCATCGCTGATGTCCTTCGGCGGAACGCCCGACACGTACTTTGTGGCGGTGTAGCGCGCCACATCGAGCGAGCGAGCATGAATGCGTGAATTGCGGCAGACACGCGCATGCCCGGCAGCCTACGCTACCTTCCCCATCAGATTTCGCCTAGCGCTCCGACTCGTTGCGACGTCGAATGTGGACGCGAACTTGCGACGGCCGACTCCTTCGGCTAACGAACCACTCGCAGCGTATCATGGAGGCCCTCCTGCTAAATCGACGTACGTTCTCTGGACTACTTGCGGCCGGAGGGTCGACGGCGTTACTCGGCCTTGGCAACCGGTCGGGAGCAATCGAGACGCTGCGAACGCCCGATGCGCGCTTCGCGGGTCTATCTGATTATCCGTACGAGCCTCACTACGTCGATTCGTTGTTGGGGTACGAGGGACGGCGGGCGCATTACGTGGATTTGGGGCCGAAGAATGCCTCTCGTACCTTCTTGTGTCTCCACGGCGAGCCGACATGGAGCTATCTTTATCGCAAGATGATTCCGGTGATGCTTGGAAGCGGTGCGCGGGTGGTCGCACCGGACTTCTTCGGCTTCGGTCGTTCCGATAAGCCGGTCCGAGAATCGACTTACACCTATGACTTCCACCGCAAGTTTCTGTTGCGTTTCGTCGAGCACGTCGATCTGCGCAACATCACGCTGGTGGTTCAGGATTGGGGAGGCACCCTGGGGCTGACGTTGCCCGTCGATCCCGGTTTCCGCGCCAGATTGGATAGATTGCTTGTGATGAACACGCTTCTGCCCGTTGGTGAGCCGCTCAGTCCGCACTACTACGAGTGGCGTTCGCTGGTCCGCAAGACGCCCGATCTTCCAGTCGGAAAAGTCATTCGCGCGATAACGCCTGATCTTACGAATCGGGAGATGGCTGCGTACGATGCTCCCTATCCTGACACTCGCTTCAAAGCAGGGGTGCGTGCGTTTCCGGAACTGGAAATGGTGACTCCACGAATGAAAGGGGTTGCTGAATCCGAAGCGGCCATCCGATTTTGGAAACAAGAGTGGTCGGGCCCGTCTTTCATGGCCGTCGGAGCGAAGGATCCGGATCCACAGATCATGCTAACGTTGCGCAGCCAGATCCGAGGTTGCCCGCAACCGCTCGTTGTCGCGCACGCAGGGCATTTTGTACCGGAGTGGGGCGAGCCGGTCGCACGGGCCGCACTGCACGCGTTCGGCGATCTCTCATGAGACATGTGCAAACCCGAAGCTGTGGAAACCGACGTGGATCTGCCGATTCCGGAATGCCAACGAGGGCGCGTTAAGCATATCGATGATACGGACGGGAAGCAAGGCCTCGGCGCATTTCTGCGGCGACACCGGTCGTAAGCGTGCCCCGTAGGGGTTCACCCCTTCCGCTCGACGCGGCCGCGCGACGCGAGCCGACTGACAGATCGGCATAGAACGCGCGAATTACGGCAGACTCGCGAGCGGTTAGCGCCTATGCTGAGTCCCACCGATGGGCCCTCATTCGTACTTTTTGCTTGGAACCGACCGGTCGGCGACGAGTACGGCGGCGCTCGGTTGATCGAGTTTCAGAATGCTCGGAAAGAAGTCACGATGACGACCATCGCAGAAGCCAACCAAACCAGGCATTTCCTCGCGCTGATGAAGCAAGGTGACGACGCGTTCAATCGCGGCGACTTCGAAGCAATGAGCGCAGTGCACGACGAGAACCTCGTCTGCTACATGATGGGCAGCGTTGAGCCACTCAAGGGTGATAAGGCGCATCGCCAGGCCATGCAGGGAATGATGCGCTCGTTCCCCGACGTTCACGTCCACAACGATCCCTATCCGATTCAGTTCGGCGAGGGCAACTTCACTACGGTGGTTACGCGCACAACCGGAACGTTCACTGGTGAGATGACTGGACCGGATGGTAAGCGCGTTCCCCCGACCGGCAAGGCGTTCGACCTGCTGTTCACGACGGTTGCGCGGTGGAACGGGGAGAAGCTCGCCGAGGAGTGGGTCTTCTGGGACTCGGCGCTCATGCAGAAGCAAATCGGCCTCGCCTAAACATCCCCGCGACCGCTGCGCACAGCGCGTTTCAGTACGATCGCGTATGGCGACTGCTAGTACTTAGCATCTTCTCCCCATGCGCAGCACGACGAGCGCGGTCTTTATGCAACAGCACCGGCCTCGCCGGATTTCGAAATCTCCTGAAGGCAGGGCCAAGCCCACCATGAGCTATGCAGGCCGACACGTGCTCTTCGTGTCTGGAAACGACGCCTCGGCGAACTCTGAGAGAGTTGCACTGCTGGGGTCCTTCGGCTTCGAAGTCGTAGACCTTGGACGAACGGACTCCGGCGGTTTGCTCCAACAGTTCGGCGGACCACTGGTAACACGGAGTTTCTTCTCGCAAGCGCAAGGTGGTCCCAACGCGCTGGAGATGGACCTCATCAATGCTTGATTCAGGCTCGCGCCTCGGCGTTACCGGCGCAAGCGGTAAGCTCGGTCGACTCGTTATTGCGCAACTCCTCGACCGGGTCGGGCCAGGTCAAATCGTCAGCTTGTCGCGGGGATCCCCCGCGCAAGCGGAGTTCCGCACTGCGGGGCTTGACGCACGAATCGCCGACTACACGCTGCCAGAGAGCCTCGTTGTCGCCCTCGCCGGGGTACAGCGGCTCTTGCTGATCTCTGGCGCCGAGCATGGCCAACGGCTCCCGCAGCACCGCAACGTCATCGAAGCGGCGCTACGCGTCGGGGTGCGGGAGATCGTGTATACGAGCATCCTGCATGCAAATTCGTCGCAGCTCGAACTGGCCGGCGAGCACCGCGAGACGGAAGCGCTCTTGGCGAAATCGGGCCTTGCATACGTCGTGTTGCGCAATGGCTGGTACACGGAAAACGATACTGGGTCGGTGCCTACTGCGGCTGCACGCGGCGAGGTGATCGGCGCGTCCGGCCAGGGCCGCTTTTCCTGGGCAGCGCGGATCGACTACGCGGCCGCGGCCGTTTCGGTCCTTTGTGCAGAACATTTTGAGGCCGGTCGCGTGTACGAGCTCGCGGGCGATAACGGTTACACGCGCGCGGAGTTCGCCGCTGAAATCGCGCGCCAAACCGGCTCTCCCGTGCGGTACCGCAACCTCGCGCCGGCTAAATATGCATCGGCCCTGATCGGGTTCGGCTTACCCGCAGACCTCGCGGGCCTAATTGCTGACGCGGAGGTGGGTGCCGAGAACGGTGCTCTCTTCGATGACAGCAGAGAACTCAGCGTCCTCATCGGGCGACCGACGACGCCTCTTGCAACGTCGATCGCTTTAGCGCTGCGCGAAAGAGAGCCCTTCGGCGCTGCCTGAGAGAGCTGCGCGATCGGAGAGTCCACACACCGCGTCGTCCCCGCATAGCATACGAAATGAGACTGGCATATGATAACAACGATCGTTCACTTTTCGATGCCCAAAACAAGTATCGACGAGTTCATGGCGACCTGGGTGAAGATCAAGGAGATCATGCTTCGTCAGCCGGGCGCCGGCGACGGCTCGATGTACCGAGCGATAGACGAAGACTCGCCGTTCCAGCTCGTAAACGTCGTGCATTGGGACAGCCCTGAAGCATTGGCAAATGCCTTGAAAGTTTCTAGCGGCGAATTAAAAACGCAAGGAACTGACTTGACTGAACTTTTTAGCCGCCTTAAAATTCGCATGTCGCAAAATAACTATATCGCTGAAGTGAGTTACCGACCGACAAAATAGGCGAGTGCATCCGTGCTCTTTGCGCTGATGCGCAATCCGGTATCGATAGGAGATTTTTCTTGAATGTAACGCACGACGGACCTCTGGCCAAAGAGAGCGCAACTTTGAAAACCATAATGAAGGCGGTTCAGCAACATGAATTTGGTGGTCCTGAAGTGCTTCGTTATGAAAACGCACCAATTCCTGAGCTGAAGGCGGGAGAGGTGCTTATTCGCGTGCATGCTGTCGGTATGAATCCACCCGACTGGTATCTGCGCGATGGGTACAAGATGCTTCCCGTCGAGTGGCAGCCGAAGGTGCGTTTTCCGCTGATCCTCGGTACCGACGTGTCGGGTGTTGTCGAGGCGCTGGCTGATGACGTGACAGCCTTCGCCGTTGGTGACGACGTGTATTCCATGGTTCGCTTCCCCAGCGGCCTGGCCGGGGAGAGCCGGGCCTATGCCGAGTACGTTAGCGTGCCGGCGTCAGAGGTTGCACGCAAGCCGGCCCGGATCGATCACGCCCATGCCGCCGGAGCGCCGATGTCATTGCTGACGGCGTGGCAGTACATGCTCGAAGTTGGGCACAACGAGCCGAATCCGCTGCAACCGAACGCGCACGAACCGGTGGAGCTTCAAGGCAAAACGGTCGTTGTCAATGGAGCCGCCGGCGGCGTCGGACACTTTGCCGTACAATTAGCGAAGTGGAAGGGCGCGCGCGTGATCGCGGTCGCGTCAGCCAGACACGAGGCGTTCGCGTACGACCTCGGCGCCGACGAATTCGTCGACTATTCAAAAACTGCTCCCGAGGACATCTTCCATGATGTCGATCTTGTCATCGACACGGTCGGAGGCCCTACCACTGGACGGTTTCTGCGCACGCTCAAGCCTGGCGGCGCGTTGTTTCCAATTTTTCCATTAGGTTTTAACGGCGCGGCGGAAGCGGCGAGGCTCGGCGTCACGGTTTCGGCCGTGCAGGTCCGCTCGAGCGGAGCGCAGTTGGAGGAAGTCGGCCGTTTGCTCAACGACGGAATCATCCGCGTTGCGATCGACGGCGATTTCCCGTTCGCCCACGCCCGCATGGCGCACGAGCGAGCGGCTCAAGGGCACATTCAAGGCAAGATTGTGCTCAATGTGGAGTGATCGCAGGCGCTACGGTGGCGCGGGACGCCGCTCTACACCCCGGAAAACGCTGTCGATCAGCGCATCAATGTGAGCTGAAGTCAGCGTCTCCCGGTTGTTTGTTACGAGAAGCCGATGGTAGAGCGGACCGAAGAGCATGTCCAGAAACAGATCCGGATCCAGTCCATCAATCAATTCGCCACTGGCTATCCCCTGGCGAACGACCGAACGGGCGGCCTTTCGTATCGGCTGTATCCATCGCGCTTGCACCGCCTCCATCAGATTCTCGTCCAGGTGGCCCCGGGCGATTATTCGCGCGAGCAGCGGTCCACGGCGCTCATCGAAGATCCGCACGTGATTTTTCAATGCGGTGGTGAAACTCTCGCGAGCAGTCCCCGTCATCCAGGCTTCGTTTACAGCCAGAACGTCGGCGAGAAATGCGTCCAAGACGATTGCCCAAACGTTGGGCCACCGCCGATAGAGGGTCGTTTTGGCAACGCCTGCTTGCTCGGCGACCTTTTCGACCGTCAGGTCTTCGCAGCCGTCACTTTGCGCTAGCGCGAGGGCCGTGCGGAGGATTGTCTCCGTGACAAGGGAGCTGCGGGGCCGGCCAGCGGAACGAGCGGCGCCTGCACCGTCGGGCGAAGCGGGAGTTTCCGGATCGTCCACGGTTGATTTCCTCAGCAGATGGGCTTGCTTCGCCCAACCCTAACTGATACGCTACGTACCGTATCGTACCGACCGCGGGCTCGCATTCACCGAAGTGTCTCTCGGCTGATACTGTCTGCGTCAGCCCGGCACCCGCAATGGTCCGGAAAGGAAATCTGGGAACTCCATGTTTTCCGCTCGCGGCGGATCGCGCAGGCGCGGCGCTAGCGACGACCTCCGTCTCATGCGCTGCGGGCAACACACAGCATCTGCGAAGGCGCAAGACTAGATGGCCCCCGTCGGCGGCCCTCAAGAGATGATACAAATGGCGAATCGCTCGTGGCGGAGTCGACGTCGCGCATTGCGTCCGGGAACGAGATGAAAAAGCACTCGACGTCTGATCGGCCGGTTTCGCTAGCGTCCTTTCACCAGAATGCTATCTTGACCGTGCTGGGCGACGCGGCAGCCGCTGCGGTCCTCAAACGCGGTGCGCTCGTGACGCTCGCGTTGCGCCAGCGGATCTACGAACCAGAACAGACGATTGTCGACGTCTACTTCCCGCTTGATTGCGTCTTATCAGTGGTCGCGAGAATGCTGGATGGCAGCGAGATTGAAGTTGGAACAATCGGGCGTGAGGGGATGTCCGCCTTCCCGCTGCTGATGGGCGCGTCGGCGACGGCGAACAGCTGCTATTGTCAAGTCCGCGGCACGGCGATCCGCATTCCGGCCGAAGTGTTCCACTCGCTGGCGGCATCCGAGCCGGCATTCCGTCAAGTCCTCGACCGCTATCTGCAAGCGTACGTCAATATGTTGGGGCAGCTTGCTGCGTGCAATCGGCTACACAGCATTTACGAAAGATGTGCACGGTGGCTCTTGATGACGCGCGACCGCGTCGACGTAGATCGGTTGCCTCTTACGCAGGAGTTCCTCGCCATGATGCTCGGGACCGGTCGGTCCGGAGTCGCCATTGCGGCTGCCACGCTGCAAAACGCGGGCTTCATCAAGTATGCTCATGGGACGATAGACATCGTCGACAGAGCGGGACTTGAAAGTGCAGCGTGCGAGTGTTACGAAGTCGCGCGCGATCAGTTCGGCGGGCTTCTGCGGTCGGTGACCCGCTAAATCATTTCGGGCGCGATTCGCCATCGCGACCTCTTCACAATGCGCGCCGAGAGCGACACGATACGCAGTCGGATTCCCCCTCCTCCGACGAAGAGGCGCGCCTCAACGCCGCGCCTTTTTTTGCCTGAAATGGGGCAGACGGCAGCGCCTCGCGGACTTAGCATGAGGCATCGAGCTCGGGTGTTCTCCGAGCCGAGTTCCGTGCTATCTCCGCGCGTGAGTCGAAAGGCGCAAGTCAATGACCATCTCCGAGGCCCTGGACGGGCTCGACGTACGCGCGAGCGCCACCGGCGTAGCCCAATCGCGCCGTGAGCCGTCGGCGATCGAGCTGGGCGCATTGTCGATCGTCTGTTCCACGGCGATGTCCTCGACGTCGGGGCCGAGCAAAAGCGGCGGAGACTATGCCGAATGGTTCGCGTTGCCGAGCGGTATTTTGGCGATCGGCGTCTGGGACGCATCAGGGAGCGGAGTCGACGCGTCGCCGAACATGAACCTGGTTCGCGCGGGGCTCCGGGCGACGCTCGGCGTGAACGCCGGCGTCGTCAACACCGCGCGCGCGCTGAACCGAGTACTGTTCCGCCGCGCAATCGAGAACGCAATGCCGTGGCCGTTCGTCGCCGGATTCTTTGCGACCGCGGATCCTACTGGTCGAAAGCTGACCTACGTCTCATGCGGACACGAAGCGGCCATCCTGTTTAGCTCGGATGGTCGACACCGCCATCTCTTGCATAACAGCCCGTTACTCGGGATTGACGAGCGATCACATTTCGGGGCCGACACGATCAACGTGAATTCCGGCGACGTTCTGGTAGTCGCAACGGACGGGATAACCGAGGCGCGTCCGCTCATC
>DASZBS010000065.1:0-37117 GCA_035943995.1 Candidatus Elarobacter sp.
CCCTCGACAACGTGATTGCGTTCACCCGCAAAGCCAAGCACGATAGCGGAGCGCGGGCGGTGCGCGTCGGGCTCCACGGTGGCGAGCCGCTGTTGCTCAAGAAGCAGCGGTTTCGCGAAATGTGTCTGAAGTTTCGCGCCGCGCTCGGTGACGAGCCGGCCCTCACCCTAACCGTCCAAACGAACGGGGTCATGATCGATTCGGAGTGGATCGACGTCTTCTCCGAGTGCAAGGTTCGCGTCGGCGTCAGCATGGACGGTCCCGAGAGCATCCATAACCAGACCCGAATCACAAAGCGCGGCAAGGGCACGTATGCCGAGACACGGCGCGGCTGGCAACTGCTCATCGATGCAGCCGATGCCGGGAAGATAACGTTCCCGGGTTTGCTGTGCGTCGTCTCACCCGAGCACTCGGGTCGAGCGATCTTCGAACACTTCGTCGACGACCTCGGTGCGCGCGGTGTCAACTTCTTGCTGCCGGATTTCACGCACGACGCGCCGGAAGCGACCCCGGCGCTCATCGAGCGCTGCGGCGACTTCATGATCGAGGTCTGCCGAGCTTGGTTCGATTGCAACAAGCCGGAGGTCCGGGTGCGGTTTCTGGACGAGATCATCGGGCCTTTGGTCAACGACGAGCTTGCTCGCCGCGCTCATGTCAAGCACGATCCGCTGGGCCAGGTGTGCATTTCTTCCAACGGTGAGCTCTGCCCCGACGACGTCATGCGCAGCTTTGCCGCGCACCTGCAATCGACGGGCGAGCACGTCGAGCGCAGCGTCTTCCACGACCTGATCGAGAACCGTTCCTGGGCCGAGCTCAGCGACGCTCAGGAGACGCTGCCGGCCACGTGCCAGAGCTGCATGTGGAAGAACGTCTGCGGCGGCGGCTTGCTGCAGCACCGGTATTCGAAGGAAAACGGTTTCGCAAATCCGTCCATTTATTGCGCGTCTCTCAAACGCGTCTACGGGTACGTCGCGTCGCGATTGGTCACGTCCGGATATCCCGTCGAAGAGGTCGAGCGCCGGCTAGCGGGCACGTAGGAACGCTTTTTACACACGATCGCGAGGGTCACATGAGCACGCCCGTTCTCGATATCGGTTGCCCGATCACGTCCGAATCGCCACGCAATCAGGACTTGTTTTCTACGGCGTATCACGGCGGCGTGATCAAGCGTCTAGCGACGAGAGTGGAGCAAGATCCCGTCGCGTCCGAGCTTTTTGAGCAGGTGACGAAGCTGCAGGCCGATTTGCCGCTCACGTCGTTCTGCTGGCAACCGGAGATCGGCGCCGTGACGCAGCGGCTCAAGGAGAACGACGTGTGCGCGGCCGTCGTGATGGCGCTGTTCGCCATGCACGCATTGCGCGTCGGCGGCGCGTGGCAAGTTCGGTTGCCACGGCCCACGTGGGCCAGCGTCGGCGGGCACATCTTCGAGCTCGCCGGTCTGGTAACCGTCGCGGCGTCCGCCGACAAGATCGAGATCGCGCGGGAGGGAGCGGAAAACGGCCCCCTCGCGCTGGCTTGGAGCGAGAACGGCTGGCGACTCGACACGAGCTCGCCGCATCCGGCCTGGCAGTATTCGCCGCCGTCGTTCGTCGACTTCGACGGCTTTCGCGACGTCTACGCACACGCATGGGCGGAGCCGGAGAATGCCGGGCCCGACCTCATCGTGAACTGGCCGATACCGCGGATGCCTGCGGCACAGCGCGGGATCGCCGACATCGGAGCGAAGAATATCGCGCAGGGCCTGGCCGTCCTCGAGAAGGCCGGACCGCAGTATTTGCGCTGGGTGCGTCCACTGTTTCGCGGTGTCGCGGCCACCCCGTTGACGTACGACGACATGCGCCAAAGCGGGAGCTACACCGCTCATCCCGGCGTGTTCAATTGCGGCTTTCCCGGTGGCCCGGAGTCGGTCGCCGAAGTGATCGTTCACGAAGTGAGCCATCAAAACTTCCTGTTGCTGAGCGCGGTGTTTCCGCTGGCACGCGACCACGAAGACGAAAAGTTCTTTTCCTCGCTCAAGGGCAAGGAGCGTCCCCTGACTCGCGTGTTGCTCGCGTATCACGCGGCGGCGAACATGGCGCTGTTTTGGCACGACCTCAGCCGGCACATGACTCTCGATGACTACTACCTCGCCGAACAAGACGAGATGAACAAGCACGCCGATAGCTTGGCGGCCGAACTCGCTCGCGCCCGAGGTCTCACGGAAGCCGGCGAGCTTCTGTTCCGTGCGCAAGACGAGCTGTTGAAAGAGCGCGGACTCGTCACGTGCTGATCAGGCACGATGAGATCTTCCGGCGCGAGGCCGTCGACTTCCAGCGCCGGCGCCTCTCCGGAAACGTCGTTTTGCGCCCCGACCGGCCAAGCACGATCTTGTGCGTG
This sequence comes from Candidatus Elarobacter sp., assembly GCA_035943995.1. Classification (GTDB taxonomy): domain Bacteria; phylum Vulcanimicrobiota; class Vulcanimicrobiia; order Vulcanimicrobiales; family Vulcanimicrobiaceae; genus Vulcanimicrobium. The sequence continues at coordinate 2,377 of DASZBS010000065.1, forward strand.
GCGTATGGTCTGATGGTATGCGGCCTGACCGCGGCCTTCTCGTTCGTGAGCTTTCCCGTCGTGACGCACGCCGGCGTACGATGCGTCGAACCCGGTTCACGCTTTCTCGAAGCCCTGCACCCGCGCTTTCCGGCCGGCACCGTCTTGCAGCGTGCCGAGGTCGATGGGGCGGACGGAACGCCGGTCGCGGTGTGGAGTTCCGGCCGGTACTTCGCGGCGCGCACGGGAGCCGCGCGCCGTCGCAACGACATGCCGAGCGGCCGGTGTGCGGTAACCTATAGCCTGATCAGTCGCCCGGCCGACGCCGTGATACACCGTTTGTTCCATGGCTCATGATCCATCACGCCGGTTTACCATGACGGTGACGAACCTTTTCAAAGACCGGCGGCGTCCGGGCCCCAAGCGCATCGAGCCGGTGCTGCAAACCACGGCAACCGATTGCGCGCTGGCATGCCTGGCGATGGTCCTGCGGGCTCACGGCTCGGAAGTCGACCGCGAAGGACTTCGGTCGAGCGTGGAGCCCTCCGTGCACGGCGTATCCGTATCCCAGATCATTGCCGTCGCCGGCGGCTTCGGGCTGAGCGGGCGCGCGGTGCGTGCGTCGCTGACCGACCTCTCAGCGTTGCGCGCGCCGGCGATCCTGCACTGGAACTTCAACCACTTCGTCGTGCTCGAACGATATGGCACGCACGAAGCGATCGTCGTCGACCCCAGCAAGGGACGCATGCGCCTTTCCCTGGCCGAGCTCTCGGATCACTACACCGGCATCGCGATCGAGTTTACCCGGATGCCCGAATACCGCGCGGTGCGGCAGTTGCTGCGCGTGTCGCTGGCCGACCTGTGGAACCGCATCGACGGCGTCAAGCAATCGGTCGGGTTCGTGTCCGCGCTGTCCGTGTTCATCGAACTGTTGGTGCTGGCGCCGCCGCTCCTGTTTTCGCTCGTGGTGGACCAAGCCGTCGGCTACGCGTCCGTCCCGATGCTCTTTGGGATCCTGCTGGCGATCGGCGTCGCCTATGTCGTCGTCGCCGCCGGAGAGCTGCTGCGCCGTTATCTGCTGCTTTCGCTCGGCACGCAGCTGACCGCTCAGATCAACCTGAACCTCGTGCAGCACCTTTTGCGATTACCGTTTCCATTCTTCCAGCAGCGCCGCCTGAACGATCTTCTGTCACGAGTCGAGTCGACTCGAGCGTTGAAGGACGCGCTGACGGAGGGCGCCGTTCCGATCGTCGTCGACGGCCTCTTCTCGCTCTTCATCCTCGCTTCGCTCTTCGTGCTGCTGCCCATCGCCGGCATGATTTGCTGCGTCTTCTTCATCCTGTACACGGCGCTGAAGATTGCGACCTACCCCAAGCTGCGAGAGCTCGCCGAAAAGGCGATCGATACGCTGTCGGACGAGCGCGGGCAACTCATGGATTCGCTGCGCGGCATCCAGACGGTGAAGGTCCATAACGGGGAAGCGCCGCGGCTATCGGCCTGGCACGGCGCGAACCTCGCAGCGCTGAAAAGCTCGCAAGATCAGCAGCGTCTGGTCGCGCTCGCGACCGGCGGCAAGAACGTCCTGGCCGGACTGGAATTCGTCGCCCTGATCTGGGTCTGCGCGTCACACGTGATAAGCGGCGGCATGACGCTGGGCATGCTGTTCGCCGTCGTCGCCCTGCGCCAGCAGTTTCAGGACCGGTCGTATCCGGTCGTCGAGCACTTGCAGAACTTCAAGCTGCTGCGCATGAGGCTCGAACGTCTCGCCGACATCACGAACTCGCCGCCGGAGTCGACCCCGAGCACGAACGCGGCGGAGCACATGATGCCGTTCGTCCATCGTGGGAAGATCACCGTACGCGGTCTCAGCTTTCGATATGCACCCGGCTCACCGTGGATTTTGAAGGACCTGGACCTGGACGTCGCTCCAAGTGAGTTCGTCGCGATCAGGGGCAAGTCGGGGGAAGGAAAGTCGACCCTCGTGCGCATCTTGCTGGGCCTCATTCCAGCCGAGTCCGGTGAAGTCAGCGTCGACGGCGTACCGCTGGGCCGCGGCAACATCGTGGCATATCGGTGCGGGGTCGGGGCAGTGCTGCAAGACGATCAATTGTTCAGCGGCACGCTCTTCGACAACATCAGCGGATTCGACGTCAACACCTCGGAGCAGGACGTCGTGCGCGCGGCAACCTTGGCCTGCATCCACGACGACATCATGAAGATGCCGATGTCCTATTTCAGCTTGATCGGCGACATGGGATCGAGTCTGTCGGGTGGTCAGCGGCAGCGCATCCTCCTCGCGCGAGCCTTGTACCGGCGGCCGCGCATCCTGTTCCTCGACGAGGGGACCGCAAACCTCGACATGGCCTGCGAGACAGAGATCGTCCGAAACCTCAAGACGCTGAACATTTCGATCATTTGCGTCGCTCACCGCGCTCGAATGCTCGACGAGGCGGATCGTGTCCTCGAAATGCGCGACGGTGAGTGTCACGTGACGCCGAGCTTCGCCCGCCTCGAGGTAATGAATTGACCATGGCTTACCGCACCGCCCAACTCGTAGTCGCCGCGACGACACTGGCCGTAGTCTGCACGTTGCAGCCGGCGCAAGCCTGGACGCCGCACACAGAGACGGTCGCGGCCGTCAAAGCCGCGTCCCCGCCAAGTACGGACCCGTCGCTGGCGGACGTGAACTGGAATATCGGTACGACGTTTTCGGACTTCTTCGATTTCACGAACCATCGCGCCACTGCTCACGCAACCGTGGCCCACTTGCTCTACGACAGCCAGAACCTGTATTTCTCCGTTCACTGCAGCCAGGACGGCATTCCGATCGTCGCAGCTCAGACCATCGACCATGCCGGTTTAGCGACCGACGATCACGTCTCGCTCAACCTCGAGACGTCCGGGAGCGGCGGTCGCGTCTACCGCTTCAGCGTGACGCCGCGAGGCATCCGCGACGAGCACGACAGCGAAAACGCGCGGTATGCCCCCAACTGGCAGAGCACGTCCAAGATTCTACCGGACGGGAGCTGGAATGCCGTCATGGTCATTCCCCTCAGCGAAATCCGCGCACAGGGCGGGGCGCAGCAGAGCTGGCAGGTCAACGTCGTGCGGTACATCGCGTACACGAACGACGTTTCCACGTGGGCCTTCGACGCGACGATGGCAGACGTGACTTCCTCTCAGTACTGGCCTCACCTGACCGGTCTACAAATCGCGAGCACGGCGGTGCGCGCTCGTCCGCACGCCGACGTGTTCGCGCTCGGGTCGCTCGGGCACGACCGCGGCGTATTCCAAAACGGCATCGGCGACTTTCAACAGCAGCGTTCGCGCATGTATGGAGCCGACGTCACCGTTCCCCTGACGAACACCGTGGCGTTCGTCGGCACGCTGAACCCCGACTTCTCGAACGTCGAGCAAGACCAGACGACGATTGCGCCGCAAGAGTTCCAACGGCGGTACAACGAGTACCGGCCGTTCTTCGCACAGGGCGCAGACTACGTCGCCAATTTGCCGGCGGCAAACGTGAATTCGGCAGACCTGCTCTTCTACTCGCCGAACATCGGGATTTTTACTCGCGGTCTGAAGCTCGAGGGGACGCAGGGCCTTTCGCAGATCGGTGCGATCAACGTGATCGGCAACGGCTTCAACGACAGCGTGTTCGGATACACGTGGAACAAGCCCGATAACTCGTTGACGCTGGCGGTGAACGGCGTGAACGCCAATCACAGCGGCCTTCGCGACAATGCGTTCGGCTACGGCATCGCGACGAGCAACCCGCATAGCGGCGTCTTCACGATCGCGCATCTGGCGTCGGACCGCGGCACGCTCATCAATGCACCTGGCCAGGCCAACGACGAACAGGTCGCGGTCGGCGTCCAGAACTCACGGACGTTCGCCATACTGGCCTACAAGGACATCGGGCCGCAGTACAATCCTATCGACGGCTACGTCTCGCTCAACGACGTGCGCGGCCCGCAGGCGTTATACCAGTACACGGGGACCGGCGGCGGGCGCCCGGTCAAATCGTATATTCTGTCGGTCGGCGGTGACAGGTTCGTCGACGGCAGCGGCGCGGCACACCAAGTCGACGTCTTCTCCAGCGCGAGCGTCACCTTCACGAACCTCGTGCAGCTCGAATACAGCCAGCACACGAGCGGCTTACGATTCTACGGTAGTCCGTACCCGGCATATTCTCAACCGTTCGTGATCCCGTTCAACTCGCAGAAGCTGTCCTTCGGGTACAAAGACGGTACGCCGGCGCCCATCGACGCAAGCTATTCTTGGGGACCGTTCGCGAACAACGACCTGCAACCGGTCTTTCTTCAGCAGAGCTCGGTATCGACCACGAGGCCGTTCGGGCGCTGGAGCGTTTCGCTCGAATATGACGGCGTACTCGAGCGTGCACAGCCCGGCTCCCTCGCCCCGCGCGTGGATTCGCAGTGGCTGCGCTCCTTCGCGCTCACGCGAACCTTCGGAAAGAGTGCGAGCTTCGCCGTCGGACTGCGCGATATCAGCGGTGCCGGGGGATACGCCACCCCCGGCACCAACCTGTCCTTTGCGTTTCATCAGCGCTTCTCGGGCCTGAACGAGCTCTACATCGACTACGGGACCCCTGCCGCGACGTCGACCCTCAACCGCTGGACCGTGAAGTACGTGTTCCACGCAGGCGGTTCTCCTCATACATGATGCGCACGGCGGAGCTATCAAATCGCGGTTCTACGATACCGGTTGTTTGCTCAAACGGAGTGGTCGATACGAGAGCGCGCATCGACCGCTGGCTCGTGAGTATGCTGCACGCGTTCGACCCGTTCACCGGCACCTCGGTGGCTGAACTGTCATTTCGCCGAAAGTGCCTCAACGAGCTCGCCGTGTATCTGCTTTGGCTCGAGCATCTCGAGATCGCGCCGGACGCCCAGACCGAGCGCCTGATGGCTGCATTCGTCGACCACGCGAGTGACGACTACATCGACCTCGCTTGCCGTTCGCCCAAACGGGTCCTCATGTTCTCCGCCGCCTTGGCCTATGCGCTGCGAGCGGAGCTCCTCGATCCGATCCGTCGCGACCGCGTATCGGCGCTCGTGGGTGGCGCCTTTGCTTGGAATAGCGAATGGCCCGCGTTTCGACAACTCGACCTCCTGGTCGCGACCACCTTTGCCGGTCTCCCGCCGCGCTTGTCCGGCCGGGACGTGATCGCGGTATCGAGCGTCGCCGTGCCGCCCTGCCCAATTTATAGCGATCGCGACGCGTTTTACGCGCTGTGTCACTCGATCGTCTATGGCTTCATGCTGGGAACCGCGACGACGTCGTCCGGAAATCTCGTCGAAGCGATCGACGGGGGCCTGTGTCGCGCCGTGGCGTCACAGGACCTGGACCTCGGCCTCGAGCTCGCTCTGGCGGCGATGGCGCTCGGCATGGAGCAGACGCCGGCGATGACGCTCGTTCTCGCGGAGATGTTCGTCCGGCTCGGTTCTCCGGTCATTTCGCTCGAGCCGACGACCATCGCGATGTCGGCGATCGAAGAGTTCGTGTCGGTCCGCCCGCAAGAGCGCGATTTCGCCGAATCGGTCCATACGGCGATCGTAGCGGCCCTGGTTCTCGCGCTGATGGAAGCCCGCGGCGCATCCGTCGATGCGAGCTACGGCGAGCGCGAGTTCCAGTTCGCCCGAGGAGTGGGCGCAGCATTTCAGTCGCTTCACAAATACTCGCTCCTTGCCGGCGTGACGCGCGCGCTGGAGCTGATGCCGAGCTCGCCGCTCGAATCCGCGCATGTTCGCCGTATCGCCCGCTTCGTCGCGCTCAACGAGCAGAGCGACGGGCGATTCGGTCTGTTCGTCGAGGAGCGAGCGCTCTTTGCCTCCTCGAATCCCGATAGCGACTTCGATGTGAGCATCGGGCCTCACATCGACGCGGTGTGCCGGCAGTTTCTCGTGCGCCACGTCGCCGGCACATCAGGCTCGGCTCTGGCCGGGCGCCCCGTCTAGACGACATTCTCGAAGAGGTGATAGCTATGCATTCGGAAGCAGTGCTCGAACAGCCGCAGGCTCGCAGCCGCCCAGCGCCGGACTCTGTCGCGTTCGTATTCAAGATCGCCGAGCGCTGCAACTTGGCGTGTTCGTATTGCTATTTCTTTTTCGGGGGCGACGAATCGTATAAGCAGCATCCGCCATTCGTTCTTCCTTCGACCATCGACGGACTCATCGCGTTCGTCCTCGGTTCCATCGAAGATCACGGCATCCGGAACGTTCGCATCGGGTTCCACGGCGGCGAGCCGCTCCTGCTGAAGAAGGCGCGCTTCGACGAGATGTGCGAGCGCCTGACGGAAGCGATCGGGACACGCTGTAATCTCTCCTTGAGCGTCCAGACCAACGGCGTTCTCGTCGACTCCGAGTGGGTCGCCTTGTTCCAAAAATACGGCATCCACGCGGGTATCAGCTTCGATGGCCCGCCCGAGTTTCATAACACGACGCGTATCACCAAAAAGGGGCGCGGTACGTACGCCGAAACCCGCCGTGGTTGGGATATGCTCATGGAGGCGAGCCGGGAAGGACGCGTACCGGCGCCGGGCGTGCTATGCGTCGTCGATCCTCAGCAATCCGGAGCGGCCACCTTTCGACACCTCATCGAAGAGCTCGGCGCCCTGCACATGGACTTCCTGTTGCCGGACGTCACCCACGACTCGCCCGACGCGAACGAAGAGTTCGTCAAAGGTTGTGGTGACTACCTGATCGAGATCTGCCATAGCTGGTTCGACCTCGGGCGAAGCGACGTTCACGTGCGCTTTATCGACCACGTGATGGGCCCCTTGCTCGACGATGGCCTGATGCGTCTGTCGGCGGCGACCAAGAACGATCCGAGGTCGATATTCACGATATCATCGAACGGCGAGATCTCGCCGGACGACGCCATGCGGCCGCTGGCGCCTCGCTTCCGGGAAGCCGGGCTGCGCGTCGGGCATGACACGCTGGGCGACGTCCTCGCGCACGACGTTTGGCGCGAGCTCATGGCGTCGCAAGACGCCTTGGCGGCACCATGCCAAACCTGCACGTGGAAAGGGATTTGCAACGGCGGGGTCCGGCAGCATCGCTTCTCCGAGCACAACGGATTCGATAATCCTTCGCTGTACTGCTCGACGCTCAAGCGCATCTACGCCTATATCGCGACGCAGTTGATCCGCGGCGGATGCTCGGTCGACGAGTTCGAGAAGCGGCTAGCTTCGTGCTTCGCCGGCTGAGCGCGTCGATGCGGGCGCGATGAACGTTCCTTCATCGGCCCGCAAAGGACGAGAGCGCTAAACTTACTGCTGTACGTCCTTGAGGTGGCAGCAGGAGTACTGGGAGTAGCCGCCGCCGAGGACATTGCTGATCTGCGATTCCACCAGATCGGCCAGCTTCTCGATTTCGACGGCCTTGCTGCTGTCCAGTGCATTGACCGTCGAGTTCAGAGTTTCGCTGAGGTTGAACATGTCATCATTCCCTTCGATTGAAGTCGCAGTCGATGCTGCATGAGCCAACTGTATTTCGGCCTCGGCTTGCGCGTCAAGGCGATTTCGCAAACCGATTATCACTAGAAAGCATGGTCTTCTGTGTCGGTCAGGTGGACGTGGCAATCGGACCGGCACCCCGGCGTCGGCGGGCCGGGTCGAAACGATTTCGGCCGCCCGCGACCACGATGCCGTCGAACCACGGCCAAGTTTCGTTCGACGTATCATACGAATAGCAGGGCCCACCGGTCGCCGCGAACGCCGTCACGTTCAGGAGGATTCCCGCATGCCCCGTCCCCTCATCCTCGCGCTCGCCTTCGCCACGGTGCTGTGCGCGTCGGCTTCCGCCGACCCCGGCGAGCGGGTCAGCACGCTGGACGACCAGCGCGGCGTCGGGATCACGATCTACAATACGAACCTCGCGCTGGTGCGCGACCGCCGCCACGTCGCGCTGCCGCAAGGCGAATCGCGCCTCGCGGTGCGCGACGTCAGCGCGCAGATCCAACCGGAGACCGCGCTGCTGCAGAGCGTCGGCAACCCGAGCCGTGTGAGCGTGCTCGAGCAGAACTTCAACTACGATCTGCTCTCGCCGCAGAAGCTGCTCGAGAAATACGTCGGGCGCGACGTCGACGTGATCCACGTCGACCGCCGCACGGGCGAACGCCGCCGCGAGCGCGCGCGCGTCATGTCCACCAACGGCGGCGTGGTGCTGCGCTACGCCGACCGCATCGAGACGTCGGTCGACGGCACGCTGGCGTTTCCGTCGCTGCCGCCCGACCTGCGCGACCGCCCCACGCTGGTGACCGACCTGACGAACGCGTCGGCCGGCGACCAGGACATCGAGCTGACGTACCTCAGCGGCGGGCTGAACTGGAAAGCCGACTACACGGCGGAGCTGTCGCCCAACGACGACCGCATCGACCTGCGCGGCCTGGTCACGCTGCAGAACACGAGCGGCACGTCGTATCGCGACGCGAGCGTGCAGCTCGTCGCAGGCGACGTCCACGTGGTGCGCAACGCTCTCGCGAACCCGTCGCCGGTCCTCGCGAACATCGGACGGGCGCAGTCGCGTTCGGTCGCGCAGCAAGACCTGCTCGAATACCACCTCTACACGCTGCCGCGTCACACGTCGGTGCTCGACAATCAAACCAAACAAGTCGAGCTGCTGACCGCGCCCAACGTCGCCGTGACGAAAACGCTGGAGCTGCGCGGCGACCCGTACTACTACAGTTCGCAGAGCCCCGACCTCGGTGACCGCCTCAAGATCGGGACGTACTTGTCGTTCCTCAACGAGGGCGGCGACCTCGGCATCCCGCTGCCGAAGGGCGCGGTTCGCGTCTACAAGCGGGACAACTCCGGCACCGCGCAGTTCGTCGGCTCGGACAACATCGACCATACGCCCAAGGGCGAGACGGTGCGGCTGCACCTCGGCGACTCGTTCGACGTGACGGCCCGCAAGAAGCAGACCGACTATCGCGTGACCCCGGGAACGCCCTACCGCTACGACAGCGCGTACGAGATCGTGCTGCGCAACGCGAAGACCGTTCCGCAGAACGTGGTGGTCGTGGAGCCGATCCCCGGCGACTGGACGATCCTCCAATCATCCGCGCCGTACGTCAAATCGTCGTCGTCCACCGCCACGTGGTCGCTGACGGTACCGCCGAACGGCGCGACGACGCTGACCTACCGCGTGCAGGTGAAGTACTGATGCGCCGGGCGGTTCTCGCGGCCGTGTTGACCGCGACGTTGACGGCGGCCGTGTCCGCCGAGACCGGCGAGCGCGTGAGCACGCTGGCGGAACAGAGCGGCGTCGGCATCACGATCTACAACAGCGAGCTCGCGCTGGTGCGCGACCGCCGCAAGCTCGCGCTGCCGCACGGCGAGTCGCACCTGGCGCTGCGCGACGTCAGCGCGAAGATCCAGTCGGAGACGGCGCTGCTGCAAAGCGTCGGCAACCCCGGCCGGCTCACCGTGCTCGAACAGAACTTCGACTACGACCTGCTCTCGCCGCAGAAGCTGCTCGAGAAGTACGTCGGGCGCGACGTCGACGTGATCCGCACCGACCCGCAGACGGGGCAGCGCACCCGCGAGCGCGCGCGCGTCATGGCGACCAACGGCGGCATCGTGCTGCGCTACGCCGACCGCATCGAGACGAGCGTCGACGGCCGGCTCGCGTTCCCGTCGCTGCCGCCCGACCTGCGCGACCGCCCGACGCTCGTGACCGATATCGCCAACGCGGGCGACGCCGCGCCGCAGCAGGTCGAGCTGACGTACCTCACGGGCGGGCTGAGCTGGAAGGCCGACTACACCGCGCTGCTCTCGCCCAACGACGACCGCATCGACCTGCGCGGCCTCATCACGCTGCAGAACCAAAGCGGCACCGCGTACCGCAACGCGCGCGTACAGCTCGTCGCGGGCGACGTCAACGTGGTGCAGTCGGAGTTCGCGAGCGGCGTGGCTCGCCCGTCGTCCGCGATGGACTCGTACAGCGTCAACAAGCCCGCGGAACAGGCGCTCTTCGAGTACCACCTCTACACGCTGCAGCGCAAGACGACGGTCGCGGACAACCAGACCAAACAAGTCGAGCTGCTGACCGCACCGCACATCGCCGTGACCAAGACGCTCGAGCTGCGCGGCGCGCCGTTCTACTACCGCTCGCGCAATGCCGACCTCGGCACGCGCCTCAAACTGGGTACGTACGTGACGTTCCGCAACCAAGGCGGGTCGCTGGGGATCGCGCTGCCCAAGGGCGCCGTGCGCGTCTACAAGCGCGACAACACCGGCCAAGAGCAGTTCGTCGGTTCCGACAGCATCGACCACACGCCGCGCAACGAGACGGTGCGGCTGCACTTGGGCGAATCGTTCGACGTGACGGCGACGAAGAAGCAGACCGACTTCCACGTCGTGGTGCCGGATCAGACGTACGAGAGCGAGTACCAGATCGTGCTGCGCAACGCGAAGAAGGTCGCGCAGAACGTGATCGTGGTGGAGCCCATCCCCGGCGACTGGACGATGCTGCGCTCGTCGGCGCCGTACACGAAGAGCTCGTCGTCGACGGCGGCTTGGACGCTGCACGTTCCGCCGGGCGGTGCGACGACGCTGACCTACCGGGTGCGCACGGTGTTCTGAAGCGGGTACAGCAGCGGGGTGACCAACGGATCGGCGCTCGGCAAGTCCGCCCTCGGCGCGGCGGCGGGGTTCTCGCTCGGCTACGCGGCGGTGCGCGCGGCGCAGGCGCTGCGCGATCGCCGTGCGCCGTATCCCGCCCGCACCGCGCGCGATCCGCGCCGCTACGCCGCCGAGCACCGTGCGCTCGGGCTGGCGGGCGCGGCGCGCGGCATGGCGGGGCTCGCGGTGACCGCGTTCGCGCTCGCCGACCCGCTCGAGCGCGCGCTGCATCCGCTCCCGCGCCGGCTGCGCGCACCTGCGTTCGCGCTGGCGGTGCTGGCGCTCGACGTCGTGCGCGACACCGGCGCCGAGTATGTCGAGGGGCACGTCGTCGAACGCGTCTACGGCACGTCGGACCAGAGCGCGCGCGGCTGGCTGGCGGACCAGGCCAAAGGCGCGGCGGTGACTGCCGCGGTTACGGTGGTGCTGGTCGCGCTCGCCGAGGCGGTCGTCGTGCGCGCGCCGCGCCGCTGGCCGCTGATCGCGATCGCCGCGACGCCGCCGCTGCTCGCGTTCGCGACGGTGATCGCGCCCACGTTCGTGATGCCGCTGTTCAACCGCTACGAGCCGGTGACCGGCGAGCTGGAGCAGCGCATCCGCGCGCTCGCGACGCGCTACGGCGCCGGCAACGCCGCGATCCTGCGCTTCGACATGAGCCGCCAGACGAAGAAGGCGAACGCGTTCGTGACGGGCGTGCTGGGCACGGAACGGATCGCGCTCGCCGACACGCTCGTTTCATCGTTTGCCGACGACGAGACGCTGTTCGTCGTCGCGCACGAGCTCGGCCACTACGTGCGCCGCGATCCGTGGCTGGGCATCGCGCTGGGCACCGCCGCGCTCGCGGCGATCCTGCTCGTCGCGGATGCTGCGCTGCGCACGACGACGAAGCGCGGCCTCGACTCACCCGCGCAGGGCGCACGGCTCGCGTTCTACGCGACGCTCGTGCAGCTCGCGCTCGTGCCTGCAATGAACGCCGCATCGCGCGCGGTAGAGCGCCGCGCCGACCGGTTCGCGGTGACCGCGACGAACGATCGCGACGCGGGCATCCGCGCGTTCCGCCGCCTCGGCGAGCAGAACCTCGCCGAGTTGGAGCCGCCGCGCTGGGCGGAGCTGCTGTTCGCCTCGCACCCGTCGCTGGCGTCGCGCATCCGCGCGCTCGAAACGCCGGCGCCGTAGATCACGCGCGCGACGTCACCACTCGCCCGCGTCGAACGCTCCCTCGTCGCGCGTGACGGCGGCGTGCGCGTCGATCCAGCGCACGAACGGCGCGGTCGCGCGGATCGCGTCGCGAAACACCGCGAACGCGCCGCGGTCGCGCAATTCGCCGTCGGAGACGTCGCGGCGCACGAGGTAGTTGCGTGCGCGGATCAGCGGCAAGCGCGGGTGCTGCTTGGGAAAACCGCGCGGCGTGATGCGCAGCGGCTCCGTGTCGAGCGGCAGGTACGGACGCAGCGCCTTGGACGCGAGGATGCGATCGAACGCGCGCGCATCCGCGCCGTCGTCGGCGAACGTCGTTCGCAGCGCGTGCAGCGCGGGCTTCACCGGCACGTAGATCCCCGCCGAGAAGTGCGTGTCGCCGGGTGCGAAGTGGACGTAGTAGCCGGCGAACGCGCCGTCCTTCCCGCCCGGCGACATCCACGCCGACAGCCACGTCTTGTACGGGTCCTTCTGCTTGTGGAAGCGCGTGTCGTTCGCAATGCGGAATAGGCACGCGCGCGGGTCGACGTGCGCGAGCCGGTCGTCGGCTTGCGCGCCCGCGAGCAGCAGCGTCGTGACCAAGTCTTCCCAACCGTGTCGGACGTGCTCGTCCCACTTGGCGCGGTTGGCGTGGAACCACGCGCGGTCGTTGTTGCGCTTCAAGCCGCGCAGAAAACGGAATGCCGTCGGGACGTCGAGCGGTTCGGTGCGTCGGGTCAAAGCCGAGCACGCGTTCGCCGCCGCCGAGGCGGCGCCATTTCCCGATCCGTGCGATTCCTCCCAGGCGCGCGCCGCAGGCGTAGTCGAACGAGGACGGGTGTCGTCGAGCCAACCGCCCTCCGTTGAGCCTCTGCACGTCGGCGTGCGCAGCGGCCAAGTGCTCGTCGACGACACGGCGGACGGCGTGCAATTCCCCGCTTCGCCACCCCCGGGCGCGCAGCACCAGATCGGCTCGCTCGGCGAGCGGCCGTGCGTCGCCGTCGACGTCGACGCGGAGTTCACGCCGTCGGGTACGCAGCGCTGGATCTCGCTGCGCGGGCTCTACGGCCGCGTCGCCGACCCGCTGTGGGTCCTCGCCGGACGCGCCGAGCAGATCGTCGCGTGGGATCGCACGCACCGCTTCTGCGGCCGCTGCGCGACGCCGACCGAACCCAGCACCGACGACCGCTCGCGCAAATGCCCGGCGTGCGGGCTGGCCGTGTACCCGCGCATCGCGCCGGCCGTCATCGTCCTCGTGACCCGCGGCGCGCACGACGAAGAAGCGCTGCTGGCGTGGGGATTTCAGCGCGCGGAACCGTTCTTCTCCACCCTCGCGGGCTTCGTGGAACCGGGCGAAGACCTCGAAACGGCCGTGCGGCGCGAAGTCCGCGAGGAGACCGGGATCGAGCTCACCGACCTGCGTTATTTCGGCTCGCAGCCGTGGCCGTTTCCGCACCAGCTCATGGTCGGCTTTCTTGCGCGCTACGCGAGCGGCGAGATCCGCGTGCAGCCGGAAGAGATTCGCGAAGCGCGCTGGTTCCGTCCGGCGGACCTCGACGGCGTGCACACGTCGCGCGGCACGATGTCGATCGCGGGCTGGATGATCGAGCACTGGGTGCGCGCGCAGCAGCGCTGAATTCGGGTGCCGTTCAGCAGCGCGCGGCGTAGCCCGCGATGCGCACGCTCCGCACGACGTTCCACGCATCCCGATCGTTGGGCGGAAACTCGAAGCCCAAGAGATCGGCGCGCGCCTGGCTCTGCGGCAGCGCCAGCATGACCTTGCGCGATGCGCCCTCGACCGCGGTTTGTCCGCGCAGCCCGTTGACGCAGTATGCCGTGCCGTTCGCGTAACGCGGGATCCCGTTGACCGCCGCGCCGAGACTCACGCCCAAGCGGCTGGCGCCGTTGCCCGGCGCGAAGAACTGGTACGTGACGAACTCCTCGGCGGGGACGGTCTTGTACGTCCAGTCTGCCGGCACGTCGATCGATACCGCGTCGCCGCCGACGGCTACTCGTCGCGTCGCGGTCGACCGCTGCGACGCCACGGAGGTCGTGCGGAGCAAATCTTCCAGATACGATCCCCAGATCGCCGGCAGCGTGTGCGTGCCGTGGCCGCGCGTCGCCGGCGTGATCGGCAGCAGGACGAACCGCCCGCGCGGGACCTTGCCGATCTCGTTCTGCACGATCCCGAGCTCGGGCGGATTGATCTGGTCGTCGGCGCTGTTGATCGCCAGCAGCGGCGCGGCGATCTTGCCGAGGCCGGCCTGGGGATCGTAGTCGCGGGACGACTCGAACTGGTAGATCATGTCGTTCGCGTCATAGCGCGACACCAGCTTCTTGACGGCGTTCTCGTAGAACGCGTCGGCTGCGTCGCGCGTCGGCAGCTGCGTCTGGTTGTAGAGCGGCGCCGAGCCGAAGATCCACAGCATGTCGACGGCCGCCTTGAGGCCCTGCGGCTGCGCCGTGTACTCGCCGCCGGCGTAGCCGGGATCGTTGCGCAAGTCGTCGACGATCATGTCGCGCCAGACGCGGTTGCGGCCGCTGATCTGGATCGGCAAGCTCGCCAGCGGCATCAGCGCGTCCATCATCGCGGGGTACGTCTCGCCCCACAGCCACGTCTGCATACCGCCCATCGACGTCCCCATCACGAGCCGCAAGTGGTCGACATGGAGCGCGTTGACGAGCACGTCGTGCTGCGCGCGCACCATGTCACGGTAGCCGTAGTGCGGAAACCGCGCGTGCAAGCCGTCGCTGGGCTTCGACGACTTCCCGTGCCCGATACCGTCGGTGATGACGATGAAATATTTCGACGCATCCAGCAGCCCGCCGGGCACGAACAGCACGCCCGCGAACTGCTCGCGCAGGAACTGGTTCGTGTCGCCGCCGGTACCGTGCAAGATGAGCACGGCGTTGTCGACGTGACGCGCAGCATTGCGATGCGGCGTGCCGAGCGTGACGTAGTGCAGCCGAAGATCCTTCAACGTTTCGCCGTCGGCAAACCGGAAATCCGGTTCGACGTACGTCCCGTCCACCGGCGCGGACCACGTCGCCGCCCCAGCAGGCACGGCCCAAACGGCCAGCGCAGCGAACGCGACGAGCAGCCGAATCAGCACGCGTGCGATCAGAGCGCCACCGCCGCGGAAGGCCGCGTCCCCAGCCACGACGCGAGGTCGGTCTTCACGTCCACGTGGACGCCGTCGCGCAGCTCGCGGCGGAACTCGCCGAACAGGCCGAACGCTTCGGCGAACGCGTCGTGCTTGTGGATGGACTCGTAGTTGAGCTGGGTCGCACCGATGTACGTCGTGTCGGGGAAGTCGGCGTACATGTCGAGCGCGCGCGCGAGGATGCCGCGCACCACGTCCTCGACGAACTTCGGGTTGTGGTGCGCTTTGTTGACGATGAAGAACTCGTCCGGGCGTTTGAGCAGGTCGTACGTCTCGCTCGACATCGACGACTCGACGATCTCCACCAGATCTTCCGCGCGGATGTCGTCCGAGAACGGCTCGTCGGCGCCGATGTACACCGCGCCGCGCCCGCGCTGGTTGTGCGTGGCGACCGGCAGCGCGTCGATCGCGCGAATCGCGTCGGCTTCCGAGAAGCCGGCGTCCTGCAGCTCGCAGATCGAGTGCTCGCGGATCATCCCTTGCGCGCACGGGCACGCCGTCATGCCCTGCGCCTCCACGCCCACGATGCGGCGCGTGCGCTGCGCGTCGGCGTGTGCGATGCCGACCAGCGTGTACGTCTCCTCGGTGCGCTTGCCGCTCACGGGCGTCCAGCGCTCGAGCCCGAACTCCGCGCGCACGCGCACGTCGGCGCGCAGCGCACCCTGCGAGCCCACGATCTCGCGCGCGATCTGCTCGGTGAGGTCCTCGACGCGCGACGGTTTCTCCGTACGTGCGAGAACGTCGATCGTCGCGGCTTCGAGCAGCTCCGAGAAGCGCGACATGTGCACGCCGGCTTTGTGGGGCGCGAGGTCGGCGACCATGGTGAAGTCGCCGTGAAACGTGCGCTCCTCGCCGCCGACGTTCAGCCGGATGACGTGCTTGACCGACGACACGCCTACGCGGTTGAGCGACAGCCGCACCTCGGGCTCTTCGTCCTGCCGGTTGGCCGCGAAGTGGATCGCGCGCGCCTTGCGCACGATGCCCTCGTGCGGCACGGCGGCGGCGAGCGCCGCGATGGTTTTTCCGCTGCGCGGCTCGACCACGTCGGGCGCGATCTCGGCGAGCGGGATCAGGTTGAACGCGCGCGCGGCGAGGTACGGGTGCGGCACCGCGAAGCGGCCGAAGTCGGCGACGGTGTCGTCGATCAGCAGGATGTCGATGTCGATCGGCCGCGCGGCGAGCGGCGCGCGCGTGCGGCGGCCGATCGCGGTCTCGATCGCGCGCACGAACGCTTCGAACGCGACCGGCTCGAGCGCCGTCGTCACCTTGGCGGCGATGTTCAGGAACGCGGGGCCCGCGACGCCGTTGGCCGGGGGGGTCTCGAAATACGACGACACCGCATCGACGTGCGCTTCGTTCCGCAGGCGCTGAAGCGCGGCGAGGATGGTGCCCTGCCGGTCGCCGAGGTTCGAGCCGACGCCGACGTAGACGGTGTGCATCGCTACGTCAGACCGTGCGGGCAGCCCGCGAGTTGCCCGCCGAAACGTCGACGAGGCGGCGCTCGCGCACCGCCTCGTCGTGGGGTCGACCGGCTTGCCGCCGGGTTAGTGCTGCGGGGTCGGGCTCGGCGAGGAGTTCGATCCCGGCGGGTTCGTGGGTTCCGGCGAGTGCGACGGCGCGGTCGACGGTGCCGTCGTCGGTGCGTGCGTCGGTTCCGGCGAGTGCGACGGCGCGGTCGTCGGGGCCGTGGTCGGCGAGTGCGACGGCTCGGTCGACGGTGACGTCGTCGGCGCGTGCGTGGGCTCCGGCGAGCGCGACGGTTCGGACGACGGGGACGTCGTCGGCGCGTGCGTGGGCTCCGGCGAGTGCGACGGCGCGGCCGTCGGCGAGGACGACGTGGTCGGGTGCGGCGTCTCGAACGGCGTGACGACGCCGACGTGGACGACGGCCGTCGCGCCGCGGTCGCCGAGTCCGACGATCACGCAGCGGCCCGGACCGATCGGCGTCACCGTGAACGTGGGGCTGGTGCCGCTCGTGTTCACGATGCCGGTGCAGTCGCCGTGCAGCGTGAACGCGCCGGTGAAGCCCTGCTGCACGAAGAGGATCGGCGCCGGGGTCGACGTCACGGAGTCGAACTGCAGGTTGCGCGGCGTGACGCCCATGGTGCCCGGATGCGATTCGGGCGGCGGGTTGGACGGCACGCTCGACGGAACCGGGGTCGGCGTCGCGGCGACGGCCGACACGCCGACGACCGCGAAATAGTACGTCTGGTTGGCCGTGAACGTGATCGGCTTGCCGTTCGACGCGAACGCGAGCTGCGTCGCCGCGTTGCCGTGCGCGGTCGTCGCCGTGACGGTCGCGGGGCCTTCGAACCCGAGCTGCCAGCCCGCGGCGGTGCGCAGCGGGTCGAGGAACGCGAGCCAGTAGGTCACGCCCGTCGTCGGCAGCGTGCGCGGCACGACGAACGAGAACGACGGCGCCTGCAGCAGCGTGACGTCCGCCGAGAACTGCATCTTGAGGTACGCGATGATGTCTTTCTTCGTGTCGTCGCGCACCGTGCGGCCTTGCACGCTCCGGCCGTGCGCGAGCGCCGGCACCGTCGCGTCGGCGGAGGTGCTGTACGTCGCGGCGATGGTCGCGTCGGCCGGGATGCTGCTGCCGTTGGCGGGCAGCGCCGCGGCAGCCGATGCGCCGCCGGGGTCCGACGGCAGCGCGACCGGGACGGTGGCCGCACCGGGCGCTGCCGCCGGGATCGCGACCGCGTCGCTCGCCGAGAAGCTTTGCGGCGAGCCGGCCGGCGGGTTCGTCGCGACCGGTGGGAGGCCGCCGCCGGGCGCGGAGGCGGACGACCCGCCTCCCCCGCCGCAAGCGACCAGCAGCGCAGCGCCGAGAACGGCACCGCCGAGAAGGGCCGTTGAAATCCGTTTCATAGCCCCGGTGATCGGTCGCTGGGACCTTAGACCTAAGCTTACCTAGCGTGGCCCCGGTCACATGCTATCGGATCGTGATCCTGGCCGGCCGGCCGGCAGCGGTGGCCGGCGGCCCGTACATCGCGAACGCGGTCGGCGGCGGCGCGGTGAAGTTGCCCGCCGTGGTGGCGCGCAAGCGATAGTGCAGCCGCAGCGGTGCGTTCCGGGACAGCCGGGTGGCGAAGAACACCACGCGGTCGTCGAAGAACTGCAGCCCGCTCCAGTCGTCGCCCGTCTCGTGCTGGCGCGGCTGGTAGGCCAAGCCCGCCGGCAGCGGGTCCTCGATCGCGACGAACTGCGCGTCCTCGTCCGCGGTGACGGTGAGCTCGACGTCCACCACGTCGCCCACGTGCCACTCGTTGCCCTCGGCCGAACCGAACGTGCGCGCGATGCCGAACGGCGCGTCGCTCGGCGCGGTGCTCGCGTCGCGCACGTAGCGCGTCCAATCCGTCGACCAGTACAGCGCGCCGGTGCCCTCGCGCTCGAACCGCAGCGTGCCGCCGCGGCGCAGCGCGCGCGCCGGCACCACGACCGACGCGTCGCCGCGCGCGAGCAGCGGCGCGTCGATGCGCACCGTTTTCAGCGTGCGCCCGTCCAGCACGACGCGCACGATCTCGTGCGGCTGCAGCTCGTTCGACCCCGGCACGATCGTCTCGCTCATCGCGTAGACGGCCGCCGCGGTGTCCTTGGTCGTGGCGAACCACGATCCGCGCTGCTGCGAGCGCAACCACCGCACGGCCCGCGCAACGTGCGGGTCGTCCGCGTTCATCGCGTGCACGAACCGCAGCGCGTACGCCGTCGTCTCGATCGGGTCGTCTTCCCAGCGGTAGTGCCAGGCCGGGCCCTGCCAGCGCGCGTACGTGCCGTCGTCGGTGACGCGGCGCATGAGCTCGGCGAGCAGCGGCTGCGCGCCGGCGCGGTCGCCGAGCTCGAGGTGCGCGAGGCCGAGCACCGCGACGGCGTACGAGTTCAAGTCGCGCGCGCTCGCGTCCGTCGCCGCGAGGATCGCGCGGTCGACGGCCGCCGGCTTCGCGTCCGCGAGCGCGAACAACATGAACGCGCGCGTGTTCGCTTCCGAGCCGGGCTGCGCGCCGCCCCACAGCATCAGCGTGCCGCCTTTCGCCGCGATCTGCTTCACGAGGCTCGCCGCACCGCGGTCGAGCACGTCGGGCGGCACGGGATGCCCGTCGCGCGCGAGCTCGGTGAGACCGTACAGCGCGTACGCGGTCATGAACGGGTTCGCGTCGTCGTGCTCCCACCAGCCCCACGCGCCGTCGTAGTGCTGCAACTGCGCGAGCCGTTCGACGGCGCGCCTCGCCACGTCCGCGGGCGGCGGCCCGTCCGGCGGCGCCAGCCCGATGCGTTTGCGCATCCGCTCCACGTAGACCGCGGGCAGCGCCGCCGACATCGTCTGCTCGACGCAGTAGTACGGATACACTTGCAGCAACCGCACGTCCGCGAGCAGTTCTGCGACGACACTCGGCGCGAGGTCGATGCGCAGATCGCCCGCATCGTCGCCGGGCGCGAGCCGGAACGCGACGGCGTTCGCGTCCGGCAGCCAGCCCGCGGCCCGCTCGTGCAGCGCCGTGCCCGACGTCTCCACCGGCAGCGTGACGCGCATCCCGTCGCGCTGCGCGCCGCTCGATCCCGCGAGCCGCAACGACGCGTCGCCGAGCTCGCCGGCGGCGCGCACCTTCCAGCTCTTCGATGCGCTTGCGTGCGCGTCGAAATGCACCGCGATCGTTTCGTCGGCGACGCCGAGCTCCGGCGCGGAGAAGCGCAGCAGCGCGGACTTCTCGGCCCGCGTTCCTTGCGCGAGCGCGACGAACCGCGCGTCGTCGCCGCGCCGCAAGAAGCGCGGCGCCGAGAGCCGCACCAAGAAGTCTTTGGTCACCAGCGCGCTCGCGCGACCGCTGCCGACGTCCGCGCCTTGCGTCACGCCGACGCCGGACGCCGTGAACGACGTCAGCGATGCGGGCCAGGCGAAGCTGACGACGCCGTTGCCGTCCGCGCCGGTGACCACTGCCGGCGACCAGAACGCGGTGTCGCGAAAGTCGCTGCGCAGCTTGTCGAGCGACGGCGGGCTGATGGCGTACGTGTCGGCGGTGCTGATGGGCCGGAACCGCCCGACGGGGGCCGCGCTCACGCTGGCGATCTTCTGCAGCCGGTAGAGCTCCGCCGTCACCGGCTGGTCGGCCCCGAACCAGGACGCGGTCGCCCGGCGGTACGGCCCCGGATAGCCGTAGAACGTCCGGTACGGATCGCCCGCGCCCGACGCCGCGGCCAGCGCGAAGATCGCGTCGTCCACCACGGCGACGCCGACCTGCGCGCGCACCGGTTTGCCGTCGCCGTCGCGCACGCGGATCACGAAGCGCGCGCGCTCGCCCGGCGCGTACTTCGCCTTGTCGGGCCGAATCGCGACGTCGAGCGTGTGCGGCGCCGGCACGACGGCGACATCGGCGCTGTCGTCGACGACACCGCGCTGCGACGACGGCACGGTCACCGTCACGCGAAATGCCGCCACGCCCGGCGGCACGTCGACGCCGATGGTCGACACCTGCGTCGCGAGATGCCGCACCGCCAGCGTCTCCGTCGCGCCGCCGACGACGCGCACCAGCGCGTCGACGTTCCCTTGCGGCGCCGTCACGAGGAACGTTGCGCGCTCGCCGGGACGAAACGCGGGTTTCTGCGGGACGACGGCCACCGATTCGAAGCGATAGGCGTGCGCGTACGCATCCGACGTCACCCACAGCGTCATCGTCGTCATCACCTCGCGGCCGCGCTCGTCGGCGGCGCGCGCGCGGACTTCGACGTATCCGGCATGCGCCGCGCGCCAGCGCACGGTCGCCGAACCCGACGCGTCGGTCACGGCGGCGCGCACTTCCGCCGCGGCGTCGTCGCGGTATGGCGAACCGCCGGCGTAGTAGAGCGGCGTGAACGACAGCGCGACCGGCACGCCGGCTCGGATGCCGCCTTTGCCGTACGCGCGGCTGCGCACGGTGACCGCGACGTCCTCGCCCACCGCGACGAAATAGGCGTTCGATGACAAGCCGAGCACGAACGACGCCGGCGTGATCAGCGTTTGCGCCTCCGTCGTCACCGTCTTGCCGGCGTCGTCGCGCGCGTCCACCTCGACGACCAGCGTCTGCTCTTGGCGAACGCGCGGCGTGCGCACGGCGATCGTCGCGCGGCCCGACGCATCGGCCTTCGCGGTGCCTTCGACGCGCTCGCTCGGCGTTCGCTCGAATGCGGTGAACCCACCGCCGAACGGATCGCCCCGCCGCCACCAGACGTACGACTGGCGATAGGTCGCGCGATAACGCAGCCGCAGCCCGGCGGCGGCGCGGCCGAACAAATACCGCGCGTCGACCGTGAAGCGCGCCACGTCGCCGCCGACGGCGCTCGCGGGCGGCGTCAGGTCGACGGTGAACTCGGGCTTGACGTAGTCCGCCACGGAAAACGGGCCCAGCACGCGCGCGTCGTCGTGGTCGCCGACCGCGATCGTGTACGAGCCGAGCCGCGCGCTTTGGTCGAGCGGGATCTCGTCGCTCACCGTGCCGAACGCGTCGATCGCGCGCTTCGCGTCGTACACGATCCGGTTGTCGGGGTCGCGCACGCGGACCGTTCGCGTCCCGGTGGGGACGACGTACGCACCGGCCGCGCCGTCGCGCAAGATCGCGCGGTATGCGACGCGATGGCCCGGCCGATAGATCGGGCGGTCCGTCTGGATGTAGCCGTTTTCGAGATCGCGCCGCGGATCGCCGTACGACACCACCCCGTAGGTGACGACCGCCGAGCCGTCGCTGCCGCGCACCACGAACACGTCGGCCGGCGCGCCGTCGGTCGCCGCCGGCGCGACGTCGAACGCGGCCGCGCCGTCCGGTCCGGGCTGCGCCGGCGCCGCGGCGGCGCTTGCGGTCGTGGCGTACCGCACGACCGTCACGTCGGTGCGCGCGCGCAGCGTGCGCAAATCGACGGCGAGCACGAGTTGCCGCGACGCGGTGCGGCCGGTGACGACGCCGAAGGTCGAGACGTCGATGAGCTCCGCGCCCGTGTCCGGGCCCGCGTGGATGCCGAGCAGATAGTATCCGCTGGGCAGCGCGCCGATCGTGACGCGGTGCAACAGCCCCTTCTGCTGGTCCGGATGCACGCCGTCGCGAACCGCCTTGCGCGGGCGCGCGCGCAGCGTGTCGAGGTTCACCGCGTCGCCGTTGCGGCGGATCGCGAGCACGTCGTCGACCGAAAGCGGGACGACGTCGACCGCGAGATCCGTCGGCTTGGCGGTGCGCAGGTTCAGCTTGACCGGTGTGCCGGGGGTGAACGTGCTCGCCTCGACCCGGATCGGCGCGCGCTGCGCGCCGGCGGCGCCGTGCACGCCCAGCACGACGGCCGCGACCGCGAGGAGGCGGCAGGCGATTCTCATCGTGCCGTCCCCGCGCCGCGCCGCCATGACCGGATCAGATCGAGCGGGTGTTGCGCGCGTCGAGCACGCCGCGCACGCGCACGCGCAGATCGCTCAGGTGCGCGCGCGTTCCGTCGTCACGCGCGGCGCGCACGGCACCGTCGAGCCGGCCGGACAGCCGCACGAGGTTCGCGCGCGCCAGCGCCTGCGTCTCGCGCGGCAGGTCGAGCTGATCGGCGAACGCCGACGGGAGCTGCGCGATCGCTTCCTGCAAGTCCGTGAAGCGGCGCTGCAGCTCGCGGTGCGCGGGCTCGATCGACGGCCGCCCGACGTCGTCGTAGACGGCGGCGTTCGTCCAGCCGAACAGATCGGTGAGCGTCATCGTGTCGCCCGGCTTGCGAACCTTGAGCTGCTGGTCCGCGACGCGGCCCAGGTTGATCGGCGAGAACATCTCGGAGATCACGTCGTCCTGCAGCTCTCCGATCACCTCGCGGATCGGGAAGTCGCTGCGCCGGATGCCGTTCGCGCCCCAGTGGATGCCGTAGCGCGTCGGCCCCGCCGCGTTCAGCAGCTCCGGTGAGAACTTCAGCGCGCGCGACGACAGGATCCAGCGGTCGAGCAGGTCGAACGCGCGGCGCTGATGCGCGCGCGGGATCGACACGAACGGCAGCGGCGCGCCCGGCTGGTCGCGGTGCGCGCGCGAGGTGTAGATGCCGCCGACGAATTTCGACGCGAGCTCCGCGTCGTTGAGCTGGTTGTTGAGCACCGTGATGAGGCCGGCGCGCAAGTCCTGGTACGTGCGCCGGTCGCCGGGATAGCGGCGCGTCAAACGCGCCGCGACGTCCGCGTCGACGCGGAACTGCTCGTCGACGTACGCGAGCGGATCGTTCGACAGGTCGAAGCGCTGGATGCGCGGATCGATCGAGATGATCGTCGCGTCCTCGTCGGTGCCGTACGCGTGGCCGGGTTCGGTCGAGCGCGCCGCGATGCGCGACAGCGGGACCGCTTCGTCCGACGACGAGTGGACGTTCGGGAAGCTGCGGTAGCCGTACTCGATCGCCCAGTAGTCGTACGCGCCCAAGCGCGTCGGGAAGTAGTCGGCTTGGCGTTCGCCCGGCGCGGCGATGTTGGCGGGCGTGTAGTCCATCACCGAGGCCGTGGTGCCGTGCGCGCGCGTGAACGCCGGGTCGTGCAGCTGGCGCATCGAGAACACCGTCGAGCCCTGGAAGTTGTGGCGCAGCCCCAGCGTGTGGCCCACTTCGTGCATGACCGTGTCGAACAGCCACTCCTGCGCGTACCGCTCACGGTCGGCGCTCGTGACGCGCGGGTTCTGCGCCAGCAGCATCGAGCCGAGCGCGGCCTGCGCGACGGAGTCTTCTTCCACCGAGCACTCCTGGCTCTGCGGGCCCGCCGGGTCGCCGTCGACCTGCGGGTCGAGCGCGAGCCGGTCACCGGCGAGCGCGTACGCGTTGGCGCGCGCGCGCTGCGCGGGCAGCACGCGGTCGATGTAGCCGCGCTTGATCGCGCGCAGCGACTCGCCGTCGATTACGACTTCCGCGCGAATGATCTGGCCCGTGTCGGGATCGCTCACGTGCGGGCTGTACGCGGCAAAGTTCGGCTGGTCGGACGTGATCCAGCGAACCGTGGTGTACCGCGCGTCGTCGGGATCCCACGCGGGATCGGACGGCGGGTCTTTCACGACGATCGCGTTGGGATGCCCGGTCTTCGCGAACGTGTCGTTCCACGCCAGGATGCCGCGCCGCACGGTGTCGCGGTACTCCGCCGGGATCTCGTTGGTCAGGTAGAACGTGATCGGGCCGTTGCCGAGGTTCCAGCGCTCGATGAAGCGCTCGAACGGCGTGCCCAAGCGGTCGTTGCCGTAGTGCTTGCGCGCGGTGATGAAGTAGCCGACGCGGTCGTCGGCGAGGCGCGGCACGAACTTCGCGTCGCGCTCGGGCGGCGCGACGATGCTGTAGTGCACGCCGATCGGGATGCCGCGGCCGTCGGGGACGGTCGGCAGCGCGTTGGGCGGGCCGTTGAACGCGAGGTTGACGCTGATCTCGTCGTTGCGCGGAAACGCTTTGGTCGAGAGATAGTACGACTTCGACGCGTCGACCGAGAACGACGGGCGCGAGATGAGCTGCAGCAGCCCGGGCAGCGACGGCGGCGCGGCGCCGCGCCCGAGGTCGGCGCCGATGCCTTCGAAGTCGGTGAGGAACAGCGACGGCGCGACCACGATGTGCTTCTTCGCCGGATCCTCCGCGACGATGGGCGTCGACAGGATCACCGAGTCCGCCACGCTGATCGCGAGGGAGTTCGCCGCGGCGGTGCCCTTGTCGGCGACGTAGCGCGTGTTCGGCGTGATCCACAGGACGCGCTTGCCGACGAGCTTGAACGTGACTTGGAACGGCTCGTACACGCGCCCGGCGAACGCCTCGCCGCCGACGCCGCGCTCGATCGACGGCTCGACGATGTACGTCTTGTCGAAGTTCTCGGGCCGCAGGTCGAAGTACAGCTCGTCGTCCTTGCGCACGATGTCGATCACGCCGTCTTGGTGCGACGTCGTCGTCTTCAGGAACGTCGCGTACGTCTGCGTCGCGGGCGGGGTGAGCGAGAACGGGAACGACATCGCGCCGGACGGCAGCACGCGCGGCGTCGCGGCGGCCGCGGCCGGTGCGCCGGGCCCGCTCGTCGCCGACGGCGACGGTTCCGCCGGCGGCGTGGCGCCGAGCGTCGGGGCCGGGGCCGGCGTCGCCGGCGAGACCGTGGACGCCGCTTGCGGAGCGGCGACCGTCTCGGTCGTTCCCTGCGCGCGCGCGAGAGAGGCGGTGCCGACGAGCACGGCGAGAAAAGCGACGGAAAGGCGCCGAATCATAGCCGCTCATTCGTGCAGCGGCCGACCTCTGCCCGCTAGCGCGGCTCGCTTGGTTCGCGCGCGTGACGACGAAAGTACCGAGGCGCTCATACGTCGTACGGTGCAAAGGTGTGCCTTCGCTTCTTCTCCCGGGCGGCCATCGTGATGCTCGCGATCCTCATCGCGGACGGCGCGAAGCGAGCGAACGCCGAGACGATCGGGCATTCGATGCTTCGCACCTGCCCGAATCGCGCGGCCCTCGCGTCAGCGAACCAACGCGCGACGGCGGCGGACGCCGCGAACGATCCCGACCGCTACGCGCTGCACCGAGCGGTCGCGCGCGAGCTCGACCAGTGCTCTCGCACGAACGCGGACCCGCGCTATCGTGAGGTGGCGACGTTGGCCTCCATCGCGACCATGCTCGGATCGCTGAATCTCCGTTCGATGAAGAACGTGTCCGACTTGAAAGACCGCGCCGGCAAGGTGCGCGGCTGGGAGAAGACCGCGAGCGATCTCGCCGTGACGACGCGCTATCCCGACGTCAGGGGAGCGGCGACCATGCTGCGTACTTCGCTGGCAGCGATGCTGAGCAAGATGGACGCCGAGATCGCGCGTTTGGAACCCGGCAAGAAACCATAGCTACCGCCGCCGCAGCGTCCAGCGCTGCGCGTTGGACGTCTGCGTGACGAGCGACGGTGCGAAGCCGCCGACGCCGTCGCGCAGCGCGGAGATCGCGACCGGGGAGCCGAGGAACGTGATCGGCACGTCGCGCAGCAGGAGCGCTTCGACGCGCGCGTACGCGCGCTTGCGCGTTGGTTCATCATACGACGCGAGCGCGGCGCGCTGCGCGGCGTCCATCTCCGCGTTGCAGTAGAACGAATGGTCGTAGCCGGCGGGCGGGCGCTGGTCGCACATGAACTGGCCGCTGTCGTCCGGGTCCATCCCCGCATACCAGCCGTAGAACGCGAGGTCGTAGCGCCCGCGTGACAGCATACCGCCCTGCGACGGCGGCGAATCGTACACGTTGGGCAAGTACGGGTGTACGCGCACGTCGACGCCGAGCGCTTTGAGCTCGCCCTGCAGCGCGACGGCTTCGACGCGATGCGTCTGCGACGACGAGATCATCGCGAGGTCCAGCGCGAGCGGGTGCGCCGGGCCGTACCCCGCGGACGCGAGCAGCGCGCGCGCGGCCGCGACGTCGTGCGGGATCGGGCGCAGCGTGCGGTCCGCCGCCCACAGTACGGCCGGCAGATCGGCGATCGGGGGCGCGTAGAACCCGTGCGTCACGTTCGCGCGGAACGACGCGGCGTCGATCGCCATGGCGAGCGCGCGCCGAACCCGCACGTCGGCGGTAGCGTGGCCGGCGCCGTTGTTCATCATCACGCCCCAGTATGCGTTGAGCGGCGACCTCACGATGCGCAGGTGCGCGATACCGCGCGCCGTCGCGGCGGCGTTCGCCGAAAGACCGATCACGCCGTCGAGGTCGCCGCTGCGCAGCCCGACCACCTGCGTGTTCTCGTCGCTCATGAAGCGCAGCACGATGCGCGCGAGCACGGGCGATCCTTGCCAATAATCCGCGTTCGCGGCGAGCTCGAGACGGTCGCCGCGCGCCCACCGCACGGCGCGGAACGGGCCCGTGCCGACCGGCGCCGCGTTGAGCGACGACTGCGCGAGCGCACCGCGCAGCAGGTGCGCGGGCGCGACGTAAAACGGTGCGTCGCTCTCGGCGAAGACCGTGCCGACGAACGGTGCGAACGGCCGCTTGAGGTGAAAGCGAACCGTGTACGCATCGGGCGTGTCGACGCGCGCGACCACGTCGTAGCCGTGGCGCGTCATCACGACGCTGCGCGCGTCCATCACGGCACGAAACGACGCGGCGACGTCCGCGCTGGTGAACGCGACACCGTCGTGCCAGCGCACGCCGTGCCGCAGGTGGTACGTCACCGTGAGGCCGTCGCGCGCGATGCCGCCGTTGGCGCGCGTGGGCACCACCGCGGCGAGCGCGGGCACCGGACGGCCCGCCGCGTCGCACGCGATCAGCGGATCGTAGATCAGCCGCATGATCTCGTTGTCCTGGATCGACTGCGCCAGCAGCGGCAGCAGGCTGCGCGGCTCGGCGTTGATCGCCAGGCGCAGCTCCGCGCCGGCCCCGTTCGGGGCGGACGAGCGCGCGCACGCGGCAACCGCGATCAAGACGATCGCCGCGAGCGCGCGCCGCATCATCGCGTCAGTCGGTTTCGCCGTACAGCGGGCGCACGTTGCGCTCGCCGCGGTGCAGGTAGTCGACGCCGTTCATCCACGCTGGGCGCGGCGCGCCCTTGAGCCAGTAGTCGAACCACTCGTCGAGGTGCACCGTCCAGTACTTCTGATGCTCGCGGTCGCGCAAGCCGTGCTCTTCGCCGTCGAAGGCGAACATGTACGCCTCCTTGCCGAGCCGGCGCATCGCGGTGACGAACTCGATCCCTTGGAATTGCGGCACCGCGCCGTCGAGATCGTTGTGCACGGTGAGGTACGGCGTGGTGATGTCCTTGATGTGGAAGAGGCCGGAGTTCTCGAGGTAGAGATCGGGCCGGTCCCACGGCGCCGCGCCGATGCGCGACTGGCCGTGCTCGTACTGGCCTTCGCGCACCACGCCGCTCTCCAAGCGGATCCCGGAGTACGCGCTCACCATGTTGTCGACCGCCGCGCCCGCTTCGACCGCGCGGAAGCGGTGCGTCTGCGTGATCATGTAGTTGATCTGGTACGCCGCCCACGAGTGGCCTGCGATGCCGAGCCGCTGCGGGTCGACGTAACCGGTCTTGATCGCGGCGTCGACCGCCGGCATGATGCAGTCCACGGCGCTCTTGCCGGGATGGCCCACGCGGTAGTGCACGTCGGGGAGCAGCACGACGTACCCGTTCGAGACGTAGCGCGAGAAGTTCGGGCTCGTGCCTGGCCCGGGCGAGTAGAAACTGTGGAACGTGCTCGCATACGTCTCGTAGAAGTACACCAGCAGCGGCGCCTTCTTGTCGGGCTTGAGCCCGTCGGGGACGAGCATGACGGCGCGCAGCGGCGTGCCGTCGGCCGACTTGTAGTCGATGAGCCGCTCGGTGCCCCACCGATATTTCGACTGCTGCGGGTTGGCATCCGTGACTTTGGTCAGTTGCTTGAACGACGAGTCCGTCGCCCACAGGTTGCGAAAATTACGGAACGACTCGCGCGCGAACACATAGCGGTCTGCGTGCTTGGCGACCAGCGGCGCTTGCGTGTAGTCGTGCAGCCCGCCGTTGAACACGTTGCGCATGCCGTACACGACCTCGGGCGCTTTGAAAAGCGTCGAAGGCACGCCGCCGCCGGGTTCCACGCGCGCGTAGCCGCTCGAGTAGTCGCGCGTGTCGATCAGTGACAGCAGGATCGGTTTGTCCGCCGGGAACGCCGTCGCGTCGGGATCGGGGTTGACAGGGCTGTACACGGTGCGCGTGCGGCGGCCCGCGCCGCCCGTGAGGTTCGTCGCGGCGCCGGTGTCCGGGTTCGCCAGCCACACGTCGTACTGGTCGTACAGCAGCACGCCGCGGTCGCCGGCGAGCCAGCCGCCGTTGCCGTACGGCTGCGGCGGCGCCGGATGGTCGTCGTCGGTCAAGTGGAACGCGACGCCGGCGTGCGCTGCGAGCTCGACGCGCTTGCGGTCGGCGACGCGCACGGCGGCCCAGTGCTTCGTCCCCTCGTCCCAGACCAATCCGTAACGGCCGCCCGGCGACATCTCGGCGACTGGCGCGTGGCGCGCGAGCAGCGTCCGCCGCCCGTCGGCGAGCGAGACTGCGTACGCATCCACGTAGCTCTCCCCCAGCCACGAGGTCGCGCGGCGATACCGGCGGTCGTCCTCGCCCAGCGCGACGTCGCCGTTGTCGCCCGCCGTCACGTCGCGCAGCGTCGCCGAGCCGAGCTGGGCGAAGCGGGCCGTCGCGACGTCGTACGCCGCGAGGTACGTGCGTTTGCGCTCCAGGTCGGCGTCGTGCTTCTGCTGCGACTGCAGCGTGTCGTCGTGCGACGTCCACAGATCGACGGCCGTCGGCGTCGGCGTCCCCGACGGCAGCGGCGTCGGCGCGGCGGCGGTGCCGAGGAACAGATGCTTGCCGTCGCGCGAGAACGTCAGCTTGCCGTTGGCGTTGGGCGTCGTGCTCGCGGGCAGGCCGGCGGTGCCGGCGTCGATCGCTTTGGTCGCGGCGAGCTTCGATGCGCGCAAGTCGACGACGTACGCCGCGTCGTGCGGCACGTCGTCCTTGAACGTCGCGACGTCGCTAAGAAACGCGAGCGTCGTTCCGTCGCGCGAGATCGCGAGGTTGCGATAGCGCCCTTCGCCCGTCATCACGTCGACCGTCTTGCCCTGTGCGACGTCGTACACGTGCAGCCCGTCGTTCTTGCCGTTCTTGGTTTCGGTCGCGTACGCGACGAACCGGTCGTCGTCGGACACGGCGAAGTCCGTCGCGTCGGGCGCGGTGACGCGCTTGGCCGACGCGAGGTCGCGGATGGTGAGCGCCGCGCCGGTCTCCTTCGTCTTGTCGGCTTTGGGCGCGGGCGACGCGGACGGCGACGCCGACGGGGCGGGTACCGTGCTCGGCCCGGCGCTCGGCGCCGGCGACCCCGGCGCGACGGCCGGCGGCGACGGCTCGCCGCGCGGCGGCGCGCTGGGCTTTGCGGACGCGACGGGCGACGCCGAGCTCGACGGCGCGGGCGAACCACTGGGCGCGGGCGAGGGCTCGGCGCGGTACGCGATCGTCGCGCCGCCGTTCTTGGCGACCGCGAAACTCTTGACGTCGTCGACGATCTCCGCCGGCTTGGGCGCGTCGAGGTCGAGGATGCCGACCCCGTTCTTCGGCTGCTGAGCCGGCAGCTTCTTCGCTTTCTTCGCCGCGTCGACGTCCTTCTTGAGCGCGACGTGCGTGAACACGACGAAGCGCGAACCGCCGGCGAACGCCGGCGTGTTGCCGCGCGGCTCGCGCCGCTCGGCGCCGGAGTCGAGGTCGCGCACGACGAGCGTCGGGTCGCCGTCCTGCGGCGTCAGCGCGTACGCGAGCTTGCGGCCGTCGTCCGACAGCTTGGGGGTGACGATGCGGTTCCAGCTGTCGTACGCTTTGTAGTCGAGCGGGACGGGTGCGTCCGCCGCGACGGGGCGCGGGACCGCGGGGAGGAGCGCGCACGCGAGCGCGAGCGCGACGGAAGCACGGGCGCCGAACATTCGCCGTCCGTACCTCCTAATAGGCTAAGACCCCTGCGTGGTCACTCCGCCGGCGAAGAGACCACCGTCAGCCACGGGCCCGGCGCGGGGCGCCGGCCGCGCACGACGTCGGTGTACGTGGTGCGCAGGCGTTGCGTGAGCGGGCCTTCCGCGCCGAGGTCGCGGTCGTCGATGCGCACGATCGGCACGAGCTCCGCGGCGGTGCCGGTGAAGAACGCTTCGTCGCACTGCGCGAGATCGTCCATGGTGAGCGGGCGGATGCGCGTCGTGATCCCCGCTTCGCGCGCCAGCGCGAGCGCGCTGGCGCGCGTAATGCCCGGCAGGATGTCGGCGTCGGCGTCGTTGGTGATCAGCACGCCGTCGCGCACGACGAACACGTTCTCGCCGGAGCCTTCGGCGACGTCGCCGCGGTCGTTGCGCAGCAGCGCTTCGTCGAAGCCGCGCTTGTGCGCGTCGGCGAGCGCGCGGATCGAGTTCGTGTAGTGACCGCCGGCCTTCACCGTCGACGGCAGCGCGCGCGACGGCGTCTTCATGAACGGGGACACGGTCGCGCGAAACTGCGGCACGCCGTCGCCCGGCATGAGCCCGTCGAACGGCAGTACCGCGATCATCACGTGCACCGGGCACTCCCGGCCCGGATCGAGCCGCACCGTCTCACCGCCGAAGAACGCCAGCGGGCGCACGTAGCACGCGTCGCGGCCGCTCGCGCGCACCGTGTCGACGATCGCCTGTGCCAGCCCGTCCGCATCCCACGCGAGCTCCATGCCGTACGCCGCGGCGCCCGCGATCAGCCGGTCGACGTGCTCGCGCAAGCGAAAGATCGCGGGGCCCTGCGGCGTCGGGTAGACGCGGATCCCTTCGAACACGGACGAGCCGTAGTGCAGCGCGTGGGTGAGCGCGTGCACGTGCAGCTGGTCGTCGTCGAGCAGCTTGCCGTCGAGCCACACGGTCGTCGCGGTCCGGATCATCACGGGGCGGTTCTCCTCGGAAACGCGAACGCCCCGGCCGTTTTCGGCCGGGGCGTACGAGCGCGAAACCATGTCCGGGCAGCCTAGCACGGCGGCGGGGCGGCGGTCAAGCCGCCGCTCCGCCGCCGCCGAAGCCGTTACTTCCCGATCGCGATCCCGAAGATCGCGAACGCACCGGTGCTCACCTTGAAGACGAGCGACGGCACGCTGCTCGCGGTGATCGGCGCGCTGTACACCGTGACCGTCGCGTCGCTGAGGTTTCCGATGTACAGGTTTCCGGCCGGATCGAGCGCGATGCCTTCAGGGGTGTTCACGCCGGTCGTCAGCGCGAACGCCGGAGTGCTCGCCGCCGTGATCGGCAGGTTGTAGACGTCGACCCGTCCCGTTCCGTTCGCCACCGAGGCCGCGTACAAGCGGGTCGCGTTCACGCCGAGCTTGCGATACGCAGTGCTGTTGCCCGCGAACGGGAAGTTGATCACGTTCGGCGTGATGATCGGCACGCCCGTATACGGCGGCGCGTACACGTAGAGGTTGCTTCCGCAGCCGCCTCCCGGCTGAGAGGTGCCGGCACATGCCGCGGCGTTCCCGGTGCCCGCGTTCGCGATGTAGAGGTTCTGCGCCGGGTCGATCGCGACGCCGATGTCGGAGACCATCCCCGGGTCGGTGACGAACGCCGCCGGGACGCTGGCATTGCTGAACGGTGTGTTGAACCGGTTCACCTTGTTCGACACCGTCGCAGCCCAGAGATCGCCGGTGGCCAAGAACGCGAGCTGACCGTTGTTGCTCGCGCCGCCGTTCGAGAACGTCGCCGTCGGCACGCTGGTACCGGACAGCGGCGCCGTGAAGAAATTGATGCTGCCGCTCAGCAGGCCGGCCGCGAGATCACCGTTCGCATCGAGCCCCAGCGAGACGACGTTGCCGGTGGCGGTGATCGTGAAGTTCGATGTGGTGGTGCTGGTCAGCGGCAGGTTGAACTGCAATATCTGCGCGCCCGCGTTGTCGTTGCCGACGTACAGGTGCAGCGGTGCCGCTGTCGGCGCCGGCGTGGGCGTCGGGGACGGCGTCGCGATCGCGAGCGCGGTGGTGTTCGTGAACAGCACGAACGAGTACGTGCGCCCCGCGACGAGCGTGTACGGGAACGCATATGTGGTCCACGAGAGCGTGTTGCCGGTGAGCGTCCCCGGTCCGGAGATCGTGTTCCAGCCGACGGACGCATTGCTCGGGTCGAACATCGCCACGTACGTGTTGGCGGCCGCCGGCAGCGTCGCGCCGGTGGGGAACGTCATCGAGAACGCCGGCGTGTTAGGACAATTGACCGTGACGTCGGGGGTCACCGTAAAGTACGACAGCGGGGTGAGCGCCGTGCCGCCGATCGTGCGGGGCCGGCGGCGCATCGACTGGACGGTCGGGGTGCCGGCGGGCTGCCCGACCGAGAAGACCACGGTGAGATGGGACACGACGCTCGAGGCGGGGCAGCTCGCGGTGCCGGTGTCGCCGGGGCCGACCGGCCCGAGCGAGACGCTCGAGGACGCGGTGGTGCTCGTCGTGAGCGTGCCGCTGGCGGAGGCGGGGTTCGGAGTGGGGCTGGGCGAGGGCGTCGGCGGCACCGCCACGCCCGTGTTGAACGGTGGCGGCGAAGCGGAGCCGCCGTTGCAGCCGGCCACGAACGCGGCCAACGCGACGATGACGAAAATCCGACGGATCATAGGTTCGACCTCCGGTCAAGCAGCGCCCCAACCCGATTGAGCGCTTTCGAACTTTCGCTCGGAGGTGCGGGCTACCTGGCGGTAGCCGCCGCGACCGCGGGATTCTCCAGGGCGCCGAGCCCGTCGATCTCCACCCGCACGCGCTCGCCGGCGCGTATCCAGCGCTTGGGCGTGCGCGACGTGCCGACGCCTGCCGGCGTCCCGGTGGCGACGATGTCCCCGGGCTCCAGCGTCATCACCGCCGACAGCTCGGCGACAAGCCGCGGGATGCCGAACACGAGCTGCGCCGTCGACGAGTCCTGTAGCATCTCACCGTCGATCGAGCAGCGGATGCGCAGCGCGTGCGGATCGGGGATCTCGTCGCGCGTCACCAGGAACGGTCCGCACGGGCCGTGCGTGTCGAACACTTTGCCGAGCGTCCACTGCGACGTGCGCATCTGGTAATCGCGCACGCTGACGTCGTTCATGCACGTGTAGCCTGCGATGAAATCGTACGCGTCGGCTTCGGCGACGTGCCGCGCGCGCGTGCCGATCACGAACGCGAGCTCCGCTTCGTAGTCGACACGGTGCGACTCGGCGGGGATGACGATCGGCGCGCCGTCGCCGATCAGCGTGTTCGGCCACTTCGCGAACACCGTGACGTGCTGCGGCAGCTCCATGCCCACTTCCGCCGCGTGGTCGCGATAATTCAACCCGATGCACACGATCTTCGACGGGTCGGCGACCGGCGGCAGCAGCGTGACGGCGGCACGGGGCACGACATGCTCGTCGCGCGCCGCGTCGACCGCGCGCCGCGCCTGCGCCAGCGCGCCGGGCCCCGCCGCGAGCAGCGCCCGCAACGACGTCGGCAGCGATGGGTCGGCGAGGCGCAAGTTGACGATGCCCCGCGCGGTCTCCGCGCCGAGCAAGGGGTCGCCGTCCGTTCGAAAGGTGCAGAATTTCACCCGCGTCCGTATCGCGCGCGCTTCGCCGCGTCCTTCAGGGTTTCGATTGCGCACGCCCGGGTACGGTTGGCGGGAGGGCCTCCTGTCGCACTACTCTGCACCACGGCCCTCGGAAGTCACGGCGCCGTCCGCACCGCACACAGGTGGACGGCGCCGTCTTCTTTTCAAACGATCGGTGACGGAGGGATCGTCGCCGGTCCGGCGGCATATCCTTAGCCCGCCTTTCGCGCCCGCGTCCTGGACGGCCGCGTCCGCATCGCTGCGGCGGGACCGCGCTGAGGAGGTAGGACGATGCTGCTCGACCGTGAGGCTCCCCTGACGACGCTCGAGCGCGGCCATCTCGTCGTCGAGGCCAACGCGCGCCACTGGAGTCTGAGCGCGGCCGATGCGAAGGATGCGGCGCGCATGCGCCGCGCGTTCCGCGACTACCTCGAAGGCTCCGCCGATCCGGCGAGCGACCTCCATGCCGCCGAAGCCGTGTTCGGCGAGCTCGTCGCCAACTGCATCGCGCACGCGCCGGCCGAGATCCGCATCGAGTTCCGCTGGCACGATCGCACGCTCGTCGTGATCGAGGGCGCCGACCGGCTGCGCGCGTGGCCGTTCTCGTTCGACGACATGGGCGCGGAGACGACGCACCACGCGTTCGCGCTGATCAACGCGTTCGCCGACCGCATCCACCTCATGCGCGACGCGAGCGGCGGCACGCGCGCCAGCGTCGTGCTGCCGGTGACCCGCGCCCGCACCGTCCCGGTGATCCGCTCCGACGGCTGAGGTCG
>DASZBS010000066.1:0-97481 GCA_035943995.1 Candidatus Elarobacter sp.
CGCCTACGCCTACGCCTACGCCTACGCCTACGCCTACGCCTACGCCTACGCCGGCGTCTTCGTGCGCCGCGCCGAGTTGCGCGACGTCGTCGAGCACCGTGTCGGCGAACGCGAGCGCGGCGCAGACCATCCCGCTGCCCAGCGTCGCGGGCGCTTCCGGCAGCGTCATGCTGCCGGCGGGGACGCAGGCGCCCAGCGGCACGACGCTGCAGGTCACGCTGCAAACGCTTGCGGCCGGTGTCGTCGCGCTGCAATCGGCGCAGCGGCGTTCGTCGGACGTCGGAACGTCGAATGCTCAGCTCTACCTCGTGCTCGCGCCGTCGCACACGATCGTGCTGCCGGCGTTTCCGTCGTTTACGTTCACCGTGCCGCCTGCGCTCGTGCTGCCGAACGAGAGCGAGTTCCTCGCGTTCTACGATGCGGCGCAGAGCGGGTACCGGACCGTGTTCGGTCCCGCTACCGCCGTCAGCGGCATCGTCACGTTCACCGGAACGTCCTCGCCGCTCACGCTCACCGGCGGGCAGACGTACGTCTTCGCGCTGTACGGCATCCCCGCCGTCGTGGCCGGTAATCCCGTGCCTGCGCCGTCGTCGGTGGCGTTCAACCTGACCGGCCAGTCGCAGATCGTCACGGTGAGCGAGCCCAATTACAGTGGCGCGTTCACCGCGACGTCGAGCAATGCGGCCGTCGTCGGCGTCGCCGCGGTGTCGGGATCGTCGTTCATCCTCACGGCCGGCACCAGCGCCGGCAGCGCGACGATCACCGTCCGTGATTCCGCCGGCCGCACGTCGCTCGTCGACGCCGGCGTCACGCTGACGTTCGGCACCGTGCGCTGAGCCGCGTTCCGCGCAATTTTTTCTAGCCACCCACAACACCACACATCGGAGAATCTCATCTCAATGCGCATGTCCGGTCTACGCACCGCGCTCGTGCTCGCCGCCTTCGGGTTGGCGGGTTGCGGCGGCGGCGGTTCGTCCTCGCTCCCCTCGGCGGCGCAGAGTGCGCCCGATAAAAGCACATCCGCCGCGACCGTCGCGGTGACCATCACGATCCCGTCCGCGGGAAAGACGTCGGCGAAGGTGCGCGGTCCGCACTACGTCTCGTTCGGCACGCAGGGCATGACCGTCGTCAGCAAGCAGGGCGCGACACAGCTCGGCTCGACGACGTTCGGCACGACGGTCGCCAGCAATCCGAGCGGTTGCCATGCAGTGAGCGGCGGCACGAGCTGCACGTTTGCGCTGGCGGCGTCGGCGCCGTCGACGGATTTCTTCATCACGTCGTACGATGCCGCGCCCGTCAGCGGTGCGATCCCCAACACGGCGCACGCGCTCGCGACGTTCCAGCAGCTCGCGATGCCGATCGTGCCGCGCCAGGTGAACAACCTCGCGTTCACGATGGGCGGCATCGTCGCGTCGCTGACGCTCGGCAACGACGCGGTGACCTCTGCGCCCGCGCAGGGCACGCAGGTGAAGAAGACCGTGTCGCTGATCCCGAAGGACGCATCCGGCGAGATCATCCTCACCGCGGCGGGCGACACGACGCTCGACCGCCCGATCGGCGTGACGCTGAGCGAGTCCAACGGCACCGGCCACAGCTACTTGAGCACCGACAACGGCGCGACGCACGCGACGCTGCCGGTGTCGGTCGCCGACGGCTCGACGACCGTGACGCTCGTGTACGACGGCGGCGGCGCGGCGCCTGATCCCGCGGCGCCCGCGAACGCGTACAAAAGCACGATCACCGCGTCGATCGCGTCCAGCAACGACAACACGACGGGCACGTCGCTCAACAACGCCGCGACGAAGTCGTTCGACCTCGCGCCGGTGTTCCTCGTCGCTTCGCACCTCGACGCGACGGACCACAACGGCGCGGGCTTCGCGGCAGGCTCACCGCCGACGTTCACGTTCACCAATATCGCGCCGTCGTCCGGACTGACGCAGGGGATGCTCGACATCGTCGCGGCCGAAGCGGCGACCACGTCGACGTACGCGTCGGGTCTGACGTCGGGAAGCTGCGCCGGCGTGACGTTCTCGCAGACGGGCACCGCGCCGGCGGCAGGCAGCCCGGTGTCGCTCGCGTTCACGCCGGTGCTCGGATCGAATCCGACGACGTCGCCGTGCGCGTTCGCCGCGACCGACGGCGCCGGTTCGAGCGTTGCCGTTACCACCGTGTACTCCGCGACGGGCGGGTCGGGCACGGTTGTGATCCCGGGCAACGGCTCGTCGAGCCTGATCGCCGACGGCGACTTCTCGAACCCCACGCTGAGCGCGAACACGACGACGACCTGCACCACGTCGTTCGGGAGCTGGACGTCGTGCATGGACGGTCCGGCGTTCTACAACGGCAACGGCGGGCAGAATCTGCCGGTGCCGCCGAACGGGCAGGGCGCGTACCTGGCGAATCCGGGGCAGAACGGCACGCAGGCGTCGTTCCGCCAGAACGTCACGTCGGGCTCGACGGTGACGGTCACGCTCGGCTACAAGGGCGCGGCGGTGCCCGGCGTTGCGAACTCGGGCTTCTTCGGCATCAACCTGAGCGGGTCGTGCACGTCGCCGGACTTCGTGCCGAACACGACGTTCATCTCGGACTATGGCCCCAACACGTCATGGAAGGCGTTCTCGCACAGCGTGACGATCTCCGGACCGTGCGAGATCCTGATCAACGGGATCGGCGAGCTGTCGAGCTTCACCCTGCAATAGGCAGCGGTACGGCGGCGGCAGCGATTAGCTGCTGCCGTCGCCGTTCGGGTCGACCCAGTTGCTCGAGCGCATCATCGCGACGTTGCGCTTCGCGCGGTTGCCGACTTGCGCGTACCACGCGGAGTCTTTCATCTGGTCCGCGGCTTTGCCGTACTGCGCGCTCTTGATCGCCGGATCGGTCGCCGCGACCGCCGCGTAGATCGCGGCGCGTGCCGAAGGAAAGCCCATCCAGCCCGCGACGCCGAGGTTGTACGTCATGTCCACGACGACGAACCGGCGCGCGTCGCTGAGCTTGTCGAATACGCCGTGTCCCAGCGTCCCTTTCGCGTCGTTCACGTAGCCCGGCAGCATCTGGTCGAACGTCGAGTCCGCTTGCGCTTGCGTGAGCGGGGTCCGGCCGGCGATCACGCCTGCGACGTCGGTGACACCCGCTTTTTGTAAGATCGCCTTCGCGTTCGCGTTCTGCAAGTTGAAGCCGTACGCGATCGTCGGGACGCCCACGGTGTCGTAGTACATCGTGAGCCGGCAGCCCTCGTTGATCGCAATGCGCCGGCGCACTTCGTCGGTCCATTGCTGCGGTGTCATGGCCATGGCTCAGCTCCCTTCGAACGCTAGCGGAGGCGGGTCATCTTGACGATGCGAACCGGCGGCGCGAGCATCTCGCCCGCCGCGTGCGCGCGCTGGATCGTGCGCACGACGGCCGCGCCGCGAACCACTTTGCCGAAGGCCGCGTAGCCCGGCCCCAGCGGGCCGCCCGCATCGAGGAAACGGTTGTCGCCGATGCACAGGAAGAACTCGGTCGACGCGGAGTTCGGATCGGACGTGCGCGCCATCGAGATCGCACCGTCGGTGTTGTGCAGCCCCGTCTTGCTCGTCGGCTCCAGCGGTATCGGATGGATCATCGGGTTGGGCGCCTGCGGGTTGAGGCCGCCCTGGATCACCTCGATCTTCGAGCCCGGTTCGTTCGCGCGGCTGACGGTGCGGTAGAACGTCGTACCATTGTACATGCCGAGGTCGACGTAGTGCAGGAAGTTCGCGGTCGTGCCCGGCGCGTGCGCGCGGTCGAGCCGCACGACGATCGTGCCCATCGACGTTTGGATCGCGACGTCGACCGGCGCCGCGGCGCGTGTCGCCGCGGACGAGGACGTGGACGGGGCGAGCAGCGTGGCGGCACAGAGCGCGAGCATGATGACGAAGCGCATGTCGACGGCGGCTTCGAGCAGGGCGAGCGCGTCTCCCGGCAGGGGTACGCCGCCGCGACGGCCCAGCAAGCACCATGGTCGGCCCGGCGTGAGCGCGGCGTTGTATTTCGGGGACGTCGTGCGCGATGCGCGGACGCTGGCCGCGCGCGGCCTGCGGCTGGCCGGCGGTCTGCGCGCGCTCGGCCTGCGCGAAGGCGACGTGGTCGCGGTGCTGCTGCGCAACGACCCGGTGTACGCTGACGTGATGCACGCGTGCCGGATCGCCGGGCTGTACTACTGTCCGCTGAACTGGCACTTCACGCCCAGCGAGCTCGAGGTGATCCTCGCCGATTGCGGCGCGCGCGTCGTCATCGGGGGCGCGGATTTGCTCGACGCGGCCGCGGGCGTGCTGCCGGCCGGCGCGACGGTGCTGAGCGCCGGCGGCGGCACCGCGTTCGTGGATTACGATGCGTGGCTCGCGACGCAGCCGGAGTACGACGGGCCCGCGGTGTCGCCGCGCGGGCTGATGGGCTATACGTCCGGCACGACGGGGCGGCCGAAAGGCGTGCGGCGCGTACCGGTGCCGCTGGAAGATTTGCCGGCGCAGCAGGCCGCGATTCGCGAGCTGGTGCGCTCGGTGTACGGCATCGAGGACGGCTGTCGCACCGTGCTGCCGGCGCCGCTGTACCACAGCGCGCCCGCGTCGATCGCGCAGAACACGCTGCTGCACGGCGAACGGCTCGTGCTGGCGCCTCGCTTCGACGCCGAAGAGACGCTCGCGCTGATCGCGCGGCATCGCGCGGACGTGTGCTACCTCACGCCGACGATGTACGTGCGTTTGCTGCGGCTGCCCGGCGCGGTGTGGGACCGGTACGACATCTCCTCGCTGCGGTTCGTCGCGTCGACGGGCTCGCCGTGCGCGCCCGAGGTGAAGCGCGCGATCATCGCGCGGCTGGGGCCCGTGGTGCACGAGACGTACGCGTCGACCGAGGCCGGTCTCATCACCGTCGCGTCGTCGGCCGACGCGCTGGCGCGCCCCGGCACCGCCGGCCGGCCCGCGGGCGCGGCGCAGGTGCGCATCTACGATGCGTCCGGGCGCGAGTGCGCGCCGGGCGAGATCGGCACGATCTACGGCCGCCAGCCCGCGTATCCGGATTTCACGTATCACAACCTGCCCGACGCGCGCGCGGCGATCGAGCGCGACGGCCTGGTGACGCTCGGCGACGTCGGATATCTCGACGCCGACGGATATTTGTTCGTGTGCGACCGCGGCGCGGACATGGTGCTCTCGGGCGGCGTGAACATCTACCCCGCCGAGATCGAGCACGCGCTGCTGCGGCTGCCGGGCGTGCTCGACTGCGCGGTGATCGGGCTGCCCGATCCGGAGTACGGCGAACGGCTGCACGCGATCGTGCAGCCCGAACCGGGCGCGGTGCTCGCGCCGGAACGGCTTGCGTCGGAATTGCGCCGCGTCCTCGCGGGCTACAAGGTGCCGCGCACGTTCA
This sequence comes from Candidatus Elarobacter sp., assembly GCA_035943995.1. GTDB lineage: Bacteria > Vulcanimicrobiota > Vulcanimicrobiia > Vulcanimicrobiales > Vulcanimicrobiaceae > Vulcanimicrobium. The sequence continues at coordinate 5,386 of DASZBS010000066.1, forward strand.
CCGTCGCCGACGCGCTGCCGCGCGACGACAACGGCAAAATCGCGAAGCGCCGGCTGCGCGAGACGTACGCGGCCGCGGCGCCGTGACCATCGGCAACGTGCCGGCCGAGCGCGCCGCCGGCCGGCCGGATTTGCTTGCGCCGCCGGTGGCGGACGCCGTGCGCGCGTGGAACGCGAGCGTTCCGGTCGACGCGTTGTGGGTCGCGGAGATCGATCCGCAGCTCGCCGACACCGCGGCGTTCTGCGAGCGCTATGACGTGCGGCTCGACCGGTCGGCGAACTGCGTGGTGCTCGCCGCGCGTCGTGACGGCCGCAGCTGGTTCGCCGCGTGCGTCGTCCTCGCGACGACGCGCGCCGACGTGAACGGCCTGGCAAAACGGCACCTCGGCGCGCGCAAGATCTCGTTCGCATCGATGGACGCCGCGACGGCGGCGAGCGGGATGGAGTCCGGCGGCATCACGCCGCTGGGTTTGCCCGCGGATTGGCCGGTTCTGATCGACGGCGCGGTCGTCGCAGCCGAGCGCGTCGTGATCGGCAGCGGCGTGCGGCGCTCGAAGATCTCGCTGCCGGGCGCCGCGCTCGCCGAATTGCCGAACGCGGTCGTGCTCGCGGAGCTCGGCCGCACCGTGACGTGACGAATCAGCGGTTCCGCGCGGCGATCTCGCCGGCCGCGCGGAACTGCTGCTTCGGGTTCGTGATCCTTACGGCGACGAGAGCTCGATCAGCTGGTCTTCGTTCGCGCCCAGGTTGACGATGTAGAGCAAGTTGTTGCCCTGCGCCGAGGTCTCCGTGAGGTTACTCGCGATCGGCATCGCGGGCCCGGCGTTCCACGTGTTGCTCGCGGCATCGTAGAAGTACACCGTGTTCGTCCCAGGCGTACCGCTGCCGGGGTAGCCGCCCGCGACGTAGATCCGGCCGTTGATCACCGCGGCATGCTGGTAGCGCAGCGGCGTCGGCAGCGGTGCGACCGTGGCCCACACGTCGTTGATCGGGTCGTACCGCTCGACGGTCGTCACGGCCGCCGACGTCTGGCTGCGCCCGCCGATGACGTAGACGAATCCGTTTAGGTTCGCGACCGCGACGTCGTCGCGCGGCGTCGGCATCGCGGCCAAGTCGGTCCACGTATCGGTGTCGGGGCTATATGCCTCCGGTGTGGCGACGAGCGTACCACCGCTATCGTCACCGCCGAACACGAACAGCCGGGCGCCCACGGTGACCGCGCGATGGCGGCTCCGCGCGTGGTTCATGTCGTGGGCCGCGAACCACGTGTCGGAACCCGGATCGTAGAACTCCGTGGTGGCGACGACGTTGGAGCCGGCGTCGATGCCGCCGACTACGTAGAACTCACCCAAGAGGGCATCGCCCGACACGAAGTCACGCGGCGTGTTCATGCTCGCGAGCGTGGTCCAGGTGGGGCCGGACGGGTCGAACTTCTGCGTCGAGCCTGTCTTCACGAACACCGCGGCGGGCTTGGTGGTGCCGCCCGCGACGTAGAGGATGTTGTTGATGACGGCGGCCGCGGCGTTGAGGCGCGGCAGACCGGTCGGCGTGTCGGTCTTGAACGAGACGCCCGGCACGTTGGCGACCGTGAAGGCCAGCAAGACCGGGGAGAGACCGTCGCCCGGCGCCGCGCCCGACGTGTTCGCCGGCGTCGCGGTCAGCGTGATCTTCGCCGAGACGTTCACGGAGTGCGGCGTGATCGTCAGCGTGTTGCCGGTAATCGTCGCCGTGAAGTTCGCGTTGTTGCTGCTGGTCACGGTCACCACGGGCGCGCCCGGCGCGGTGACGGGGATGTTGCTGCCGTGCGAGTCGGGGACGACGAAGGTGAAGTTCGTCGCGGCCATGCCGGTGATCGTCGCCGTGCAGGTGGCGGAGATATCGCTCGCGCCGCTGATCGTCGTGCTGGTGCAGTTCGGTCCGCTCGCCGCGGTGACGCCCGCCGGCGGGAAGACGGTGAACGCGCTCGAGTTCGCGTCGAGCGTGAACGTGAACGTGTTGACGACGCCCTGCTTCACCGACGCGACGGCGCGCTGCTGCGAGATGATGTTGCCGGTCGCGTTGCCGCCGCTGAAGCCGTCGTAGGTGGCGATGGTCAGCGAGTCGTCGCCCAGCGGAAGGTTTATCGTCTCGGTGCACTTGATGTTGCCCGCGTTGGCCGGGTCGGGGCCGCACTGGCCGGGTGTGTTCGGGTTCTGCGCGGTGGACGTGACTTGCAGCGTGGTGTTCTGCGGAAGCCCGCCCGCCGGCGTGACCGCGGCATGCGTCGTGGGGTTGGCGACCGCCGTGAGCGTGACTTTGATCGCGGCCGTGGCTGCCGTGATGTACTGCGGTTGGCGCCCGGTCCGCGTCGCGCGGGCTGCGGCCTGGGCCGCACGCTGCTTCGCGCTCGGCCCTCTGGAGACGATGAACGTCAGCGTGACGGGGGCCGTGCCGGCGGGCGCGGCATCGGCCGGCACCTGGGCCACCGGTGGCGCGGCGTGCGTGCTGCCGCCTCCGCCGCCGCAACCGGCGAGGAGAACGGCTGCCGTCAAGAAGGCCGCGGCGGGACGAAAAACGGTCAACACGGGCACCTCGAACGCAAAGTACGGCGGAACACGACGCCGCCGACGCACCTCAGAAGGCGTTCGGGGCTATGACCCTCGTTACTATTTGAGGAGCGTCTGCCCTTCCGGCGGCACAGGAAAAAGACGGAGGCCGTGCCCAAAGGCCCCCGCCATGCGGATCGTTCTCGGCGGGCTCGTCGCCTCGGTCGCCGCCGGACTCGCGATCTCGATCGCGGCCCCGGCGTTCGCCGAGCCGGACGTCGTGGCGGCGAATGCGGCGATGGTCGCGATCGTCGCAAAGGCGCGGGCGCCCGGCGCCGGGCTCGCCGTCGCGGACCACGGCCGGCTGATCGACGTGAAGGGGTTCGGGCTCGCGAACGCCGAGACGCACGCGCCCGTCGGGCCGGACACGATGTTCGCGCTCGCGAGCTGTTCCAAGCCGATCACCGCGATGGCCGTCATGAAGCTCGTCGACGACGGCAAGATCACGCTGCGCACGCCGGCGTTCGCGTTTCTCGGCAGGGGTGGCGTCGCGGATCCGCGCGCCGGCCGCATCACGATCGAGCAGTTGCTCAACCACTCGTCGGGGTTGCCGCACGACGTCGCGGCGACGACCGGCGATCCGATGGACACGGCGCGCGCGGCCGCTCGCGTGCGGTTGCGCTTCGCGCCCGGCTCGCAGCAGGCGTACTCGAACGCAGGTTTCAACGTGCTCGGCGCGGTCATCGAAAAGGCGAGCGGGCGCAGCTACGCCGAGTTCGTGCGCGACAACGTGTTCCGGCCCGCGGGCGTGACGCGCTTCGGCGCGCTCGAATCACGGTCGACGATCCCGGGCCAAGCGGTTCGCTATGCAAAAGACGGGCGCGTCGTCGCGAACCGGATCGGCGAAGGCGGGACGCCGGCGGGCGGCTGGGTTCTGTCGCCGGCCGACATGGTGCGCGTGCTCATCGCGTACGACGCCGGCAAGATCGTATCGCTTGCGTCGCGCGCCGCGATGCTCGCGCCGCCCGTGGCGCCGCTGAAGCCGCGCGCGAACGGGGCGGCGTTCGGGCTGGGCTGGGACGTCGTCTACCATCTTGCAAACGATCCGGACGCCGTGTTCTACGGCAAGAACGGCGGCATCAGCGGTTCGAGCACGTGGGCCGAGCACCGTCCCGACGGCATCGTGTTCGCCGCGTTCTACAACGGCGGAAACGGAACGGGCGCGCATCGTCCCGGTCTCGCAGCGCTCGAGAAAGCGTTAGACGGAGGCGCGCCCCCGTAGACGGAGCTCAGCCGACGCGCAGCTCGCGCGCGCCGTTGTCGTGCGGCATGTATGACGGGAGCGCGATGGTGAACGTCGTGCCGGATCGCGGTTCGCTTCGCAAGCGAACGGAGCCGCCGGCGCGGGCGGCGGCGCGCTCGACGATCGCGAGCCCGAGCCCCGTTCCGTCGGTTCCGGACGCATCTTGACCGCGAAAGAACCGTTCGAAGACGTGCGGTTGTTCGTGTTCGGGGATGCCGGGCCCGCGGTCGTGCACCGCGATCAGCACGTCTTCGCCGCCGGCGTTCACCTCGACGGTCACCGGGCTTCCGGCGCCGTATTTGAGCGCGTTGTCCACGAGGTTGCCGATCGCTTCGTGCAACTCACCCGGATCGCCCAGCACGAGCGCGTGTGCGGGCCCGACGCGGACGTCGACGTCGCGGCGCCGCGCGGCGCCGACCTGGGCCGCCGCGTCGCGGGCGATCTCCGCGACGTCCACCGTTTCCGCGGTCGCACGTTCGGGGCGCTCCAGCCGCGCCAGCGCCATTAGCCGCTCCACCAGCCGGCGCATGCGGTTCGTTTCGGTGCGCAGCGTGCGCAACGCGCGTTCGCTGATCTCCGGATCGGCGTGTCCTCCGCGCGCCAGCACATCGACGTACCCGCTGATTACCGTGAGCGGCGTGCGCAGCTCGTGACCCGCGTCCGCCACGAAGCGCCGCATTTGCTCTTCGAGGCGCGCGCGCTCGGCGAATGCCGACGCCACCTGCGCGGTGGCGCCGTTGTACGCCGCGATCAATTCGCCCAGCTCGCTGCGATCGTTCGTGGTGACCGGGCGCTGCGTGAAGTCGCCGCTCGCGAAGCGCCGCAGCTCGCCGGTGACCGCGATCAGCGGCAGCATGGCCTGCGCGGTGATCCAGCGCGCGAAGAGCCAGGCGAGCACGAGCGCGAGCACGACCGAGATCGCCAGCGACTCGAGATAGGTGGTGACGGCGGGTGAGATCGCGCGCAGATCGGCCGCGATCAACAGGATGCTGCCGTCGGAGAGCCGCAGGAAATGCGGTCGAAGGCCAAGGAGGGACGACAACGAAAACTGTTCGGCCGTGTTGCGCGGCGGCTCGCCGCGCGGCATCGGCGGCAGCAGCCGGACGACGACGCCGGGCCGCTTCGCCGCGCTGACGATGAGGTGCTGGACCACGGCGGCGTCTTCGTGCGGATGCGCGGCGACGATCGCCTGCGCCGCGGCGACGCTGTCCGCGACGGCCGCAAACGTCGATTGCGTCAAGAAGCTGAAGGCGAAGCGGGTGAGGACGACGGCGACGATGATGAGCACCGCAGCGACCACGGACGCGTACGACAGCGTCAGGCGGCTGCGCAGCGACATCAGCGCGACTCGCGCAGCGTGTACCCGACGCCGCGCACCGTGTGGATCAGGCGCGGCGCCAGCGGCGTGTCGACCTTCGCGCGCAAGTAGGAGATGTAGGTCTCGACCGTCGCCATCGCCACGTCGCTCTCGGTGCCCCACACGAGGTCGAGCAGCTCTTCGCGCGTGAACACGCGGTTCGGACGCCGCGCGAGCGTGGCGAGCAAGTCGAACTCGCGCGTGGAGAAGTCGATCCAGCGGTCACCGCGGCGCGCCGTGCGCGCTTCGAGGTCGATCTCGAGATCGGCGACGACGATGTGGTACACACGCTTGAGCATCGGGCGGCGCAGCGCGGTGTGGATGCGCGCGCCGAGCTCGTCGAGATCGAACGGCTTGGGCAGATAGTCGTCGGCGCCCGCTTTGAGCCCGTCGATGCGGTCGCGCACGTCGCCGCGCGCGGTCAGCATGATGATCGGCACCTCGGTGAGCCGGCGCAGCAGCGGGATGAGCGAGAGGCCGTCGATCTTGGGCATCATGATGTCGAGCACGATGCAGTCCGGCTTCCAGTCACGCACGACGGTAAGACCGTCGGGGCCGTCGACGGCGGTACGCACGTCGAAGCCTTCCTGGGCCAAGCCGATCTGCAGCATCTCGCGGATGCTCTTTTCGTCGTCGATCACCGCAACGCGGTGCGCCAGTTGGGTAGCCACGCCTCGATCTTCTACGGGAATGCTGGGAACTGTCTCCGAGGTTTCCCCAGAAAGCTGGGTGCTCAAAGCTTCCTGGACTAGATGACGCCCGGCGTCGTGGGCGATGAACGCTCGACGACCCGGGTGACGATGCACGTCGTGCGCGCCACGGCCGCGCCCGTCGTCGTGAGCACGCTCGTCCCCTCGAATCGTGCGGCGACGAGCGTGCGCTCCCTCGACGTCACCGTTCCGACGGCGACGAACGTGAGATGCGTTCCGGCTCGGCCGTCGTTGAGCACGGCTTCCGTCGTTCCCCGCGCCGTGACACTTTGGGTGCCGTTCGGAGCCGGTGCAGACGTGAGCGCAAGCGGTACGGTCACCGTCCCGGCGCCGAACGTGACGGACAGCGGCGACGTTGCGCTTGGGGCCGCGGCATCCGCGAGGATCGTCATCGCGACGTTGTAGCAGACGATCGCCGGATCCAGCGTCTCGATTTGAACGATCCCGTGTCGATCGATGGTCGCCGGCGTTACGACGAGGCGTCCGGCGCGATCCTGTAATCCGACCAGCGTGGTGCCGTCCCTCGTCGCGAAGCTCAGCAGCTCCTCGGATATCAGCCGGCCGTCGATGGTGTCGACGACGGAGGTGACGACGTAGTGCGCGGGACTCGCGCTTTCCGCAGCCGATGCCGGCCTCGTGCCGGAAACGGCCATCGCAATCAGCAGCGCAGCGATCGTTCGCCCATCGAGGTGCTTCACGGTCCGATCGTGACGGCGAAGTCTCCACGCAGCATGGGGCAAGCCTGAGAGGCGCGCTCGAATCCAAGCAATCGTCCAGCCGGGACCCAGCCGTGCTCGTATCGTTAGGCCATGCATAAAGCATTGAAGACGATGACCTCCACCGCCGCGCTCGCCTGCGCGGCGATCGGCATGCCGTACGCCGCGCGGGCGGACGGCGTCGCCACACCATGCACGACCGTTGCCGCGAGCGCGGACGGTACCAGCAGCGTCGCGGCGGCGTGCACGGCCGGAAAGGGGCAGGCACTCCTCGAGCTGGGCTATGCGAACCGCAGCCTATCCGACGCGGCCGGATCCGGCGTGACGGTTTACCCGTCGGCGACGCTGCGCTACGGCGTGTCGAGCAAACTCGAAGTCGATGCCGACGCCGGCCCGTACGTGAGGCTTCGCTCGTCCGGCGCAACGGCGCATGGGTACGGTGACTCCGGCCTGGGCTTACGCTATCGCGTGCTCGGCACCGGGCGCACCGTCGTCACCGCCGTCGCAACGACGACGTTGCCGACCGGCAGCGGCTCGTACGGTGCCGGAAAACCGCAGTACTCGCTCGGCGTCGCCGGCCGGGTCGCGCTGGGTTCGACGCTGAACCTCGAGTCGTCGATCGCATACGACTCCAAGTACCGGAACGTTTCCGGACTCGACCCGGCATGGTACGCGAGCTATGCTCCGGCGCTCGCGCTCGTCACGTCGCCGTCGCAGCACACGTCGTTCTACGTCGGCGGAAGCGGCACGACCAAGGTCGCGCCCGGGCTCGGTCCGCAGTACGCGCTCGGCGCCGGCGTGCGGCGCGAACTCGGTTCGCGAACCGTCGTCGATCTCGGCCTGAAGGACGGGTTGACGCTCGTGAACGGTACGCGTTCGCACGAGATCGACATTGCGCTCACGCAGCTGGTAAAATAACGCGAATCGCGATGCGATCCGCTTTCGGGCGCATTCGCAGCCGCCGCGCGACGCGATCCAAACATTGCGCGATAGTCTGAACGCATGGAACAGCTGCATGTGACCAACCACGGCTCGCGATCGCCGCTCGAACGCGCGCGAACGCAGGAGAAGATCGCAACGTACTCCATCGCGCTCATCGTCGGATTCGTGGTCGTGCTCATCGTCCGGGCCGTGACCTTTGCCGGCACGCAGCCACCGGGCGACCAGGCGCGGATCATGAGCACGATCATAACGATCGCGCAATTCCTCGTGACGCTGGCGACGCTCGCAGTCGTTCGGCATCAGGTTCGCGTCGCCGTGAACCAAATCGAGCAGTCAGAGGCCGGAGAAGTGCGGCAGCAGATACTGGCCCATGCGATCGGCGAGCTGGTCGATGCGATCGGCTCGCGCGACGGGCTGCGCGCAGTTCGCTGATGGATCGCCGGAGCATCCCAGGCGCGCCCCAAGCTGCTTCAAGGAAGGTGGCGCACGGTCAAGACATGGGAATCACCAACAATGCACCAGCGTTCGACGTCGTGCGCGATCCGAGCCGGATGGTGGGCCGCGTGATGCTGTCCGGCGAGATCGACATCTACGCGTCGGCGGAACTGGAGCGTGCCTTCGAGTCGCTTTCGGGCCCGGACATCGTGATCGACGTGCGAAACGTGCGCGTGGTGTCGTCGACGTTCTTCAGCGCACTCGTCCACTTGCGTTGGCGCCTGCCGGATAGCCGCATCGAGGTGGTCGGCGCGAACGAACACGTCCGAAAGACGTTCCGTGCGGTGGGCGCGGACGTGTTCGTAACGCTCACAGCGCAGTGATTTCGCAAAGACCGCGACGGGATACACGAGCGTGATGACGATCGGCGTGACCGGGTAGGGAATCGCCGTTCTCGCGTAGGAGAGCTTCGCGTCATGGCCGCCGCGAACTTTTGCTCGACTTGCGGATCGCCGCTCACCGGCGGCGTGTGCATGACGTGTCCGCCGCCGGCGCCGCCGGCGTATCAGCAGCCGGTGCAGTGGGGCTCGCAGGGGCAACCGGGCGCGCAGGGCCAGTGGGGCGCGCAGGGACAGTGGAACGCGGGCGCGCCGTGGGGTCCGCCGCCGGTATACGGTCCGGGCTCGCAATACATCGGCACGTGGAATTGGGGCGCGTTCTTGCTGTGCCCGCTGTGGCTGATGAACCACGGCCGCGTCGGGCGGGGCATCTTGTACATCGTGCTCAGCATCATCCCGTTCTTGGGCTTGGCGTCGTTCGGGATGGCGATCGCGTACGGAATCAAAGGAAACGAAGTGGCGGCGACGAGCCGGTATTTCCACGACGACGCGCAGTTCGTCGCGGTGCAGAACGCGTGGCGCAACTGGGGCATCGGCGTCACGGTCGTCGTCGTGGTGTTCGCCATCATCGGCGGTATCTTGGAAGGCGTCTCGTCGGCGACGCACGGATAATCGTTCAAAGGAAACGAAATCCGACGCCGGGATGAAGTCGCGCGTGTGTCCCACCGTCCTGTCCGGCGCGACGACGCGCAAGCGAGTCCGGTCACGTGGAAGGCGATCGAAGCCGAGGTCGTCGAGTTCCGCGGCGACGCGCACGAACGTGCGGCGGTTCGGCGCCGCTACGCCCTTCGCCGGCGCGATCTCGATGCGGTTCCCCGCCGAAAGCCGCGGTTCGGGACCAAGCCAGCGAACGACGCGCCGGGGTTACCGCTGCAGGGATACCTCAACGCGCTCAACTGGTAAAATTCGATCGGCGCGTTGCTCGCAGCGTCGGACGCTCAGCGGCTGACGCCGCCCGGCACGAAGCACGTCGTCGTCATGGTGATGAACGGTTACCAGCAGACGCCCGAATACGACACCTCAAGTACGGGACCGAGAGGCGGCACCGTAGTACCGCCTCTCACATCATCACAGCGCCATCCGATCAACGCTGCGATCTTGCCAAGGAGACTCGATCCGAAGTCCTATCCGTTGGTTACCGCGCGATGCGAAGTGCCTGTTATTCGTGCCGAGAAAAGTCCAACGAAAGCGGAAGCTGAGCCGCGATACTGACGGTTTCGCGCCCCGGCGCGGCGATCGTCGTCGGCTTGCGTCGCCTCGAACCGCTGCAAGGATGGCGATACGTAACCGGTGCCGCCTCCCTCATTCGATGAGAACGTCTTCGTGCGAGAGCGCGATCGCACCGGCTACCGCTCGACGGCTGCTCGCAGCGGAACGAGCACCCAATGTTGGCCGGATTGCTACATCGAGGATGTGTCTAGCGATTGTTTCTCGGGCAACGGACCCGTGCCCGGTTGGAACTGGTGCCTCGCCGACGTTCACTTGCACCACGACCTGTAACGGTTCGTCGCCTGTCGAAGACCGAGCCGAGATGATCGCGCCCGTTGAGCTTTTTCTCACTTCGGGCGACAGCCCCATTTCTGCGAGATAGCCATCCAGCTTCTTTACGACGTCTTCAATCCTCTGCTTGGTGCGCATATTACTCTCCCTTCTGTGTCCGCGACTCACCGCGGCAAGAGTGCCAGCGAGACGTGCTCATCGACGTTCACTGATCCCGATCCCGACCGCGCGCCGTCGCCCGGCAAGAGGTACAGCATGTCGAAACGTCGCGTCCCAAACGCTCCGAGACTGCTGTCGAGGAGCGCTTGGAGCTGAGCAATCCCACCCGGCACTGCGGAGTTGAGCTGGTCGCTGATGCTCCCTGTGCAGAACGGCCCGCCGCCGTCGTAGTGAAAGGCCCAGCCGTCCACATACGCATGCAGGCCGCCTTCACGGTCGAGGTACGGCACGACGTAGTAGCTGATGTTACCGTCCGCGTCCGAGCAATACCACGGTGTGCTGATGTGAAAGTTGAAGAACAGTCGAACCAGAAGGTCGAGATCGCCGTGTTGACCAGGAGCGGAATCATGATACGGCACGTATCTCCAAGGGATCCAGCCCGCCTTGAGGTCGGAGGTCCGGCTCGCGCTGGAGCCGAGGAGACGATCGACCGTCGCGGCGGCGAGTGCGTTCACGAGCGGCGGTAGGTCGATCACGGTCTCTCGGTCCTCACGCTCCCAGCTCAGGGTGGCGCGGCGGCCTCCGATATCCGACCAGTTGATCCATGCCCAAGTGCCGGGCGCGTGTCCGACGTTTGCGAATTCCGTGTCGCCACGAAAATCGGTGTCCTGGAACCAGTAGTTCGTCAATATAGGCATTACTTGCACCCTCCTTGCTAGCCTATTCAACACGGCACCTGGTCGACCTGCTACCACGGGCAAGTTCCCAACTGAAGCTGCCCGCGGCGCGGCGCAGTCCGCTCTACCGACGTAGCGCTCGCCGATCCGCCGCGCACGTCGCGCTGGCGAGCCAGCCCTCCACTCGCGGAGCGCGGCGGCGCGCACGTGCGCGTCGAGGTGTTCGAGGGCCCAGCCACTCGCTTGCAGCGCCACAAGCGTGCCGCGCGAGAACTCGCCGAGCTCGTCCAGAAACGGGACGCCGGCGGCGACGACGAGTTTGGGCACCACGTGTCGTCGGCGGCGGCCCGGCGCAACAACGCTCGAACCCGAGATCTATTGGCGCCGGGCTTCCGCTACTCATATAAGTGTACTTTCGACGGTAGCTTTCCACACTGGTTGTCCCTCGTTCGTTTTCGCATGCTACACCCCGTCGAAGTCCCGCATGAAGCTGACCATGCGGTAGTGACCGGTCGTTGCCGTCTCGAGGTAGAAGCCGGCTTCACGAACCAACGCGAGGTCGCGGCGGAAGGAGCGCAGAGACACGCCGAAGCGGCGTTGGTAGTCCGCGATGGTCACCGATTCGCGGCGAGCAAAAATCGCCGTGAGCCAGATGACGCGAACGAGAGGGAAGGCAATGCCGCCGCGGTTCGTGTGGCGAAACTGTACGCCGCGGCGCGCCGGGGTTTTCGACGCGAGCGCGTCGAATCGGGTGGTGCGAACGCGTTTTGGTTAATCGCCGCCTGTGTTGTCCCGTCGTTTTGTGAGATAGTCGTTTTCGTTGCGGAGCGGTGCGATGACGGCACTCCATCGGGCGGACGCGCCGTACATGTATCTCCGACTAGACAAAGCGACGGGCACCGCGTTCGATGAACGCGGCGCCCGCGGTGGTACGACTCACGAGCCTCGACACCGGCTACGTTATATCATACCCGCCTGACGACGGACAAGTCCGCCGGCTGGAACGGGCGGGAATCAAACCCGCGCCACACGCCGCCCAGCCACAATCTCAGATCAGTGCTTCGTCGACTGCCACAGCTCGATTTTCGTGCCGTCGGGATCGAGGATCCATGCGAACTTGCCGCTCGGATCGGAGTCGTCACGCTTGAGGATCGTGACGCCCTTTGCTTTCAGACGAGTGAGAAACGCGTCGAGGTCATCCACGGCGAAGTTGAGCATGAAGTCGCGCTGCGAGGGCGCGAGATAGCCACCCCCTTCCGGGAAGGCGTTCCAAACCGCGACGGCCGGATGCCCGGCCGCGTCGTAGCGGAATGTCGCGCCGCCCCACTTCTCCAGCGAAATTCCCAAGACGTCCCGATACCAAGCCGCCAGGGCCTTGGGGTTCTTGCTGACGACGAAAATGCCGCCGATCCCCGTGATCCGGCCTGGCGGGTCGGCGGCTGTGGCCGCTGTGCCCGGCAACATGAAAATCGATGCCGCGAGGGCGGCGAGAGAAACCCACGTTCGCATATTATTCTCCCGGTGCGTGGGGTGACGTTCTCGCACACCCACCGCTGCCCTTCGAGCGGATGAGCCGATATGCGCTCAAGTCGCCGGCGCCGAGATCTTTTGGCCGTGGCTCAGCCAGTTGTTTGGCGCGCTGCAGCCGCGAGTACGCGCTCCCAATCCGCCTGCGTCTCGATCGCTTTGCGCTTTTCGTCAGGGGAGCTCATCGTCGGCGTGCGGGCCGCTTCGCGAGATAGTCGTTCTCGTGGCGCAGTGCCGCGATCAGAGCGCGCCATAGGGCGGACGTGCCATACATATAAGTCGAGCGACAGACGTCGAGGACCGTTTGTGCGACGATACCATAGGGGTCGGCCACGACGACGTCGCGCAGCGCCGCCCAATCGGGCGGTTTGCCTCTGTCCAAAATGTCCTCGACGGCCGCCGGCGTGAACCCGACTCCGTCAACGAGATGGCGGTGTTTCATCATCCTCGCTCGCGATACTCCGCTTTTCGCCTGGATGGCCGCCACCTACTGCTACCAGATCTGGCAGCGGTTCTTGCGCACCATCTTGTCCGTTGCGGCGCACGTGAACGCAGCTTGGAACTCCGGCATGTTGGACAGCGTGCCCAGCACGCGGAATTTGTCCCACGGGTGTTCGTTCGTCGCCGCGATTTGGCGGATGTAGCCTTCGGTTGCGATCGAGCGCCAGACTTGCGCGTACGCTAAGAAGAAGCGCTGCTCCGGCGTGTAACCGTCGATCGTTTTGTGCGCTTTGGCTTGCGGGGTGCGTTCGAAGGCTTTGTAGGCGATCGTCAGGCCGCCGAGGTCCGCGACGGCTTCGCCTTGGACGAGGCGGCCGTTTTCGTGCGCGCCCGGGGCGGGCTCGAACGCGTCGAACTCGTCGACGATGCACTGCGCTTTGGTCTTGAACGCGGCCGCGTCGGCGGGCTGCCACCAGTCGCTCAGGTTGCCTTTCGCGTCGTACTGGCGGCCCTGGTCGTCGAAGCCGTGCGTCATCTCGTGGCCGATCACGGCGCCGATCGCGCCGTAGTTGACCGCGTCGTCGGCCGTCGCGTTGAAGAACGGCGGGCCCAGGATGCCGGCCGGGAACACGATCTCGTTGTTGCTCGGGCTGTAGTATGCGTTGACGGTGGACGGCGTCATGTTCCACCGCGCGCGGTTTGTCGGCGTGCCGATGCGCGCGATCGCGCGCGCGCTGTTCCAGCGGCGCACGGTAAGGACGTCGCTCGCGAACGGGCCGCTGCCGACTTGCAGCGCCGAGAAGTCTTCCCACTTGTCGGGATAGCCGATCTTCTTGGTGAACGCGGCGAGCTTCTCGCGGGCGCGCTCCTTGGTGGGTGCGCTCATCCACGTCAGCGTGCCGATGTCGTCGTGCAGCACGCCCTGCAGATTGTCGACGAGCGCTTGCGCGCGCGCTTTCGCCGACGGCGGGAACGCCGCCGCGACGTATGATTTGCCGAGCACGTCGCGCAGGGCCGCGTCGGTGGCGGCCGTGCAGCGCTGCCAGCGCGGGAGCTGTTCCTTCACTCCGAGCAGCACGCCGCTGCGGAACGCGAAGGAGGCGTCCTCGAAGCGCTTGGGCAGCGTGCCCGCATACGCGTCGGCGACGTGGAAACGCAGGTACGTCTTCCAGGTGTCCACCGGCGTCGCCGCGAGCTGTTCGTCGTAGGCCGTCAGGTACGACGGCACGGACACGTTCACGCTGTCGAACGCCGGCGGGGCGTACGTTGCGAAAAACGATTTCCAGGCGACGTGCGGCGCGAGCGCTGCGAGCTTGTCGACCGGGGTGGGGTTGTACGTCTTGTAGGGATCGCGCAGGTCCGCGCGCTTGGGCGTCGCTTTCGCGAGCGCCGTTTCGAGCGCGATCACCGCGTCGGCTTCGGCCGGTGCTTTGGCCGCGTCGTCGCCGAGGTTTTGCAGCTGCGCCGTGACGTACGTCTTGTACGCGGCGCGGATCGCTGCCGCGCGCTCGCCTTCGTTGAAGTAGTAGTCGCGGTCGGGCAGGCCCAGGCCGCCGAACGACAGCGCGGCGATCTGCTTCGACGAGTCCTTGGTGTCGGGCCGGACCGAGAACGGCACGCCGGCGTCGACGCCGTCGCGCTGCAGCGCCGCGATCGTGGTGACCAGCGACGGCACGTCGTGCGCGCCGTCGATCGCCGCGAGCAGCGGCGTCACCGGCGTGGTGCCCGCGTTCTCGATCGCGTCGGTGTCCATGCACGCGCGGTAGAACGTGCCCAGCTTCTGGGTATCGCTGCCGGCGGGTGCGTTGGTGACCTTCGCGGCGTCTTCGAGGATCGTGCGCAGCTCGTCGCGGTTGCGCTGCGCGAGCTCGTCGAAACCGCCCCAGCGGGGGCGCCCCGTCGGCAGCGCGGTGCGCTTCGACCAGCCGCCCGTGGCGAACTGGTAGAAGTCGTCGCACGGTTTGCACGTCGGGTCGAAGTTGGTCGTGTCGATCGCCGGCGCGTTCGCTGCCGGTGTCGCCGCGCGCGCGTTCGTCAGCGCGTTGGGCAGCGACGTGGCGATCAGCGCCGTGAGGGCGGCCGCGCCCAGCGCGCGAATCGCGAGACGGAGCGGGTGCATCACCATATCCGGCAGCGGTCCTTGCGGACCATCGGCGCGTTGGCGGCGCATGCGAACGCGGCGCGGAACTCGGGCATGTTGGAGAGGGTCCCGATCACGCGCAAGCGGTCGTTGGGGTGCGGGTCGGTGACGGCGAGCTGGCGCGTGTACGCCTCGTTCTGTAGCGAGCGCCACACCTGCGCGTAGGCGAGGAAGAAGCGCTGCTCCGGCGTGTAGCCGCCCAGCTTCTTGTGCGCCTTGAACTGCGCGGTGCGCTCGAACGCCTTGTACGCGATCGTCGTGCCGCCCAGGTCGGCGATCGCTTCGCCCTGCACGAGCTTGCCGTTCTCGTGCACGCCCGGGATCGGTTCGAGCGCGTTGAATTGGTCGACGATGCACTGCGCGCGCGTCGCGAAGCGCGCCGCGTCCTGCGGCGTCTGCCAGTCGACCAGGTTGCCCTTGTCATCGAACTGGCGGCCCTCGTCGTCGAACCCGTGCGTCATCTCGTGACCGATCACCGCGCCGACCGCGCCATAGTTGACCGCGTCGTCGGCCGTCGCGTTGAAGAACGGCGGCTGCAAGATGCCGGCCGGGAACACGATCTCGTTGTTGGTCGGGTTGTAGTACGCGTTGACCGTCGGCGGCGTCATGCCCCACAGCGTCCGATCCGTCGGGTTGCCGATGCGCTTCATGTCGCGCGCGAAGTTCCAGCCGCGCACCTGTTGCACGAGCTGCGCGTACGGTGCGCCGTCGGGGATCGTCAGCGTGGAGTAGTCGGTCCAGGTGTCGGGATAGCCGATCTTCTTGCTGTACGCCAGCAGTTTGGTTACCGCGCGCGCTTTGGTCTGCGGGCCCATCCAGTCCAGCGTGCCGATGTCTTGTTTGAGCACGTTCTCGAGGTTGTCGACGAGCGACTTGGCGCGAGCTTTCGCGCTCGGCGGGAAGTTCTGCGCGACGTAGGCTTTGCCCAGCGGCGTGCGCAGCGCGGCGTCCGTCGCGCTGCTGCAACGCTGCCAGCGCGGGAGCTGTTCCTTCACGCCGTACAGAACCGTGCCGCGGAAGTTGAAGCTCGCGTCGGCGAAGCGCTTGGGGAGCTGGCTCGCGTACGAGTCGGTGACGTGGTAGCGGAGGTACGTGCGCCATGCCGGCAACGGCGTCGCGGCCAGCTGCGCGTCGTACGCCGTCACGAACCCCGGCACGCTGATGTCGATCGAGCTGAACGCCGGCGCGTTGAACTGCGCGAAGAACGCGCTCCACGGGATGTGCGCGCCCATGGCGGGCAGCGCCGACACGTCGGTGGGATGATACGTCGCTTTGGGATCGCGCAGCTCGACGCGCGTCGGCGTCGCTTTGGCGAGCGTCGTCTCGAGCGCGAGGATGTCGTCGGCTTCGGTCTTCGCGGTGGCGGCGTCGTCGCCAAGGTTCTGCATCTGCGTCGCGACGTAGTCGTGGTACGCCGTGCGGATCTTCGTCGTGCGCTCGTCGTCTTTGAGATAGTAGTCGCGGTCGGGGAGGCCGAGACCGCCGAGACCGATGCTCGCGATGGTTTTCGAGGAGTCCTTGCTGTCGGGTTCCGACGAGAAGTCCATCCCGGTGTTCACGCCCGCCGTTTGCAGCTTCGCGATCTCCGTCGCGAGCGCGTTCGTGTTCGCGATCGCGGCGACGTCTTTGAGCAGCGGATCGATCGGCGCGGTGCCGGCTTTCTCGATGCCCGCTTCGTCCATGCACGCGCGGTAGAACGCGCCCAGCTTCTGCGCGTCGCTTCCGGCCGGTGCGTTCGTGGTCTTCGCGGCGTCGTCGAGGATCGTGTGCAGCGCTTCGCGGTTGTGCTGCGCGAGCTCGTCGAAGCTGCCCCAGCTCGGGTGGCCGGCGGGAATCGTCGTCTTCTTGCGCCAGCCGCCGACGGCGAACTGGTAGAAGTCGTCGCACGCTTTGCAGGTGGGATCGATGGCGGTCGGATCGAGCGCGGGCACGGTGGCGCTCGCCGGCCCGCTCGCGGCGCGTGCGCCGGTGGCGAGTGACGGGAGCGACGTCGCGACCAGCGCCGTGAGCGCCGCAGCGCCGAGGGCGCGGACGGCTAGGCGGATCGGATGCAAGAACAATCTCCGAAGGAACGAGGAAGAAGGCTGATTTCTCGGGGTGAGGAGGGCGGCCTTCCTGCCTTGGCGTGCGGCAGGAGTCGCGGGGCCGTCGTTCGCGAAGGGTGCGGGCGTGCGGCGCGTTTCGGTGCGGAGGGTCGTGCTCGCGTCGTGCGCCGCGGGGCTGCTCGTCGTGGTCGGCGCGAACGTTGCGGTCCGGGAAGCGTCACGCCGTGCGATCTTCGCGGAGAAGGACGTGCCTTCGATGCAGACCGCGCTCGTGTTCGGGGCCGGGGTCGAGCCGGATGGCTCGCCGTCGGCGATGCTGAGCGACCGGCTCGACATCGCGGTGCGGCTCTATCGCGCCGGGAAGGTTCGGCGCATTCTGCTGTCTGGCGCCGACCAGGCGGACGATCGTGAGATTCCCGCGATGCGGGCGCGGATGCGGGCCGCCGGGATACCGTCCGGCGACGTGCTCGTGGACGATCGCGGGTTCAGCACGCGCGACTCCTGCGCGCGGGCGCGCACGGTGTTCGATCTTCGTTCGGCGACGCTGGTGACGCAGGCGTATCACCTGCCGCGCGCGCTGTTCGTATGCCGGTCGTTCGGCTTAGACGGCGTCGGCGTCGGCGCGCCGGACTGGGGCAATTACACGATCGCGACGATGGTGCCGCATGCGTTGCGCGAGATGCTCGCGACGACGAGTGCTGCGCTGCGTCAGTACTTGTAGCCTGAGCCCGGCGGGAACATGCCTTTTGATTTCTTGGTCGTCTTGCGGGACGTGGCCGTGCTGGCCGTCGTCGCGCGCGGCGACTCGCCCAGCGGCGTCGCCTGCGCCATGCTCGACGTGTAGCGGCCGAAGGTCGCCGGATCGTTGCGGAACTCTTGCTGCAGCGCGGCGATGCGGGCTTCGTCGGACGGGTGATCGGACAGGAAGTTCGGCATCGCGCTCGAGTTCAGCGTCTCGAACCGCTTGAAGAGCCACACCATGCCCCACGGGTTGGAACCGGCCTGCGCGCAGGTCTGCGCGCCCTTGAAGTCGGCGGCCGCCTCGACGTCGCGCGAGTAGCGCAGCGTCTGCACCTGGAAGGCGCCGTTCGCGACCGTGTCGATCGTGCGGCTGTACCGCCCGCCCGTGGCGATGTTGGCGAGGATGTCGCCGATCGTGTACGCGGTCGCCGCCTTCTGCTGCTTCTGATAGAGGTGGAGCACGTCGTGGTGGATGTCGTGCGACGTCTCGTGGCAGAGCACGCCGGCGAGCTCTTCGCGGTTCTGCACGAACTTCATGAGCGAGTCCGTCACGTACACGTTGCCGCCCGGCACGGCGAACGCGTTCGGCGACGTCTCGTGCACGAGGATGAACGTGAACGGGTGGAAGTACTGCGGATCGGCGACGCGTTTGATCTGCTGCGCGATCGGGTTGAGGATCGCGTAGTACGGCGAGCTCTGGATGATCTCGCCTTTTTGCTGCAGCGACTGGTACTCTTGCTGGCCGATCTGCATCTCGATCTGGTCCTCGCTCTGCGCGAGCGCCGGCGACATGCCGGTGCCGGTGAGGAGGCCGAGCCCGAGGAGCGCCGCGACGATACGTCTCATGTCTCCTTCAACGTACCCGCTCTGCGGCGTGTTACCGCAGGGCTGGGGGGGCGGCGTCCGCGGGGGCCGCGCGGAGCCGGCGCTCGGTCGCCGTCAGGCCTGTGCGTGACCGCACGTCGCCGGGGCGAGCGGAAAGGCCCTCGGCGGTGATGTCGTAAGAACCTTTGACGTGGCTCCCCTCGGTTCTCGTCGCCTTCGGATCCCCGCAAGACCCGGGCCTGTCGCGTCGCGGCCGGTGAGTAGGATTCTCTCCCACACGCACGAACGCGGGGACCTCGCCCGGCGCGGGTGTGATGTAATGGCAGCCTGCGACCTTCCCAAGGTTGATGCGCGAGTTCGATTCTCGCCACCCGCTCCAACGATGCCGGCGACGTAGCCAAGTGGTAAGGCAGAGCTCTGCAAAAGCTCCACCCCCAGTTCGATTCTGGGCGTCGCCTCCAATCGTTCTCCTGGTCGCGGCGTTCCTCGCGACCGCCATCGCGGGCCCGCTGATCGGCGTCCGCCAGCTCGACGCGGCCTCCGGCTCGCAAGTCCGCCTCGCCGACGCGCGCTCGGACCTCGACGCGCTGCTGCGGATCCAGCTCGCCGAAGAGACCTCGCTACGTGGATATCTCGCGACGCACAACCCACTCTTCCTCGACGAGACGGCGCCGCCGAACGCCGCCTTCGACCGCCGAGCCGTCGAGCTCGAGACGCGCCTGCGCACGGCGGAGAGTCCGACAGGCATCGCCACGGTGGAAGACATGCGCGCTCGCCACCGGACATGGGAAAAAACCGTCGCCAATCCACTCCTCAAAGAACCGAACTCGCGCGACGCCTACACGCAGCAAGCGACGGGGAAATATCTTACGGACCGAATGAGCGTCGATGCTGCCGAGCTGCGGAACGAGCTCGCCGCGTCAAGCGACCGGGTTCAGCGCTCGTTGCGGCGGCGCATCAACGCGACGGTTGCGATCAGCGCCGGCATCGTCACGCTGTTCGCCATCGTCGCGCTCTGGTACGCGATCGGCCGCGCGACCGCGGTCGCCCGGTTGACGCAGGAACAGATCCTCGTCGACGCGCTCCAGCGAACGCTTCGCGTCGGCGGGCAGCGGCTCGCGCGCACGCAGATCGGATCCGCGTACGCGTCGGCGACGCGCGAAGCGCTTATCGGCGGCGACGTCCTGGACGCCTGGCGGGCCGGGCCCGACTTCGGCTGGTTCCTGATCGCGGACGCGAGCGGCAAAGGGATCGATGCGGCCCGCCACGCTGCGTTCGCGCAGTACGCGATTCGCGCGCTCGCCGCGGGCGCGCGCGATCCGGCCGACGTCGTCACCCGCTTCAACCGCCTCTTCCTCGAGACGTTCGACGATCCGTCGGTGTTCGTCGTGCTGTTCCTCGGCGCGTTCGACGCGCGCACGCAGACGCTGTACTACGCGAGCGCCGGTCACGGCACGGCGTACGTGCGCCGCGGCACGCTGATCGAGCGCTTGGCGCCGACCGGGTCGATCGTCGGATTGGACCGCGACCAGCCCTATGAAACCGAGACGATGGCGCTGGGCCTGGGCGATGTCGTCGTGCTCGCGACCGACGGCTTGAGCGAAGCGCGCAGCGCAGCCGGCGAGATGCTCGGCGACGACCGCGTCGAGGCGATCCTGCGCGACGCGCCGGTCGATCCGCAAGCGCTGTGCGATTTGCTCGTCGCGTCGGCAGCTGCCTACAGCGGCGGCGTGCAGGACGATCTCGCGATCCTCGCGCTGCGCGTCGTGCAGGACGATGCGAGCGCGGTGACCTCGTTCAGCACCATGGGGGGGCGGAGCGCGCGCGGCGAAGGATAGCGAGTCGTGTTGGCTCGCCGCATCGTTCCCTGTCTGGACATCAAGGACGGCCGCGTCGTCAAGGGCGTGCGTTTCGTCGAGTTGAGCGACGCCGGCGATCCGGTCGAGCTGGCCCGCCGCTACGAAGTCGAAGGCGCCGACGAGCTGGTCTTTCTCGACATCACCGCGACCGTCGAAGGCCGCCGTGCGACGCTGGCCGTCGTGCGCGCCGTCGCCGCCGAGCTGACGATCCCGTTCGCGGTCGGCGGCGGCGTCGCCGGCGTCGAGCACATCAACGATCTCTTGCGCGCCGGGTGCGACAAAGTCAGCGTGAACTCCGCCGCCGTGCGCGATCCGGATCTCGTCCGCGCGGCGTCGCGGCGCTTCGGCGCGCAGTGCGTCGTCGTCGCGATCGACGCGCGCCGCAGCCCCGGCGCGCCGTCCGGGTTCGAAGTCGTCGTCGACGGCGGCCGCACCGCGACGGGCCGCGACGCGATCGCGTGGGCACGCGAATGCGAACGGCTCGGCGCGGGCGAACTGCTCGTCACGTCGATCGACCGCGACGGCACGCGCGAGGGCTTCGATATCCCGCTGCTGCGCGCGATCCGCGACGCGTGCAACCTGCCGGTCATCGCGTCGGGCGGCGCCGGCACCGTGCAGCACTTCATCGACGTCTTCCGCGAAGCCGACGCCGACGCCGCGCTTGCCGCGTCGCTGTTCCACTACGCGGAGCTCGCGATCGACGATCTCAAGGACGCGCTCGCCCGCGAGGGGATCGTCGTGCGCCGCGACACAGTGCCGGTATGACGGTCTTGCCGGACGTGCGCTGGGACGCGGACGGACTCGCGCCGGTCGTGATCGCCGACGCGACGACGGGCGCGGTGCTCACGCTCGCGTACGCCAACCGCGACGCGCTCGAAAAAACGCTCGCCACGCGCTCGACGTGGTTGTGGAGCCGCTCGCGCAACGAGCTCTGGAACAAAGGCGCGACGTCGGGCAACACGCAGCGTGTCGTGTCGGTCTCCGTCGACTGCGACGCCGACGCGCTGCTGTACCGCGTCATCCCGACCGGCCCCGCGTGCCACACCGGCGCCGCGTCGTGCTTCACGACGGCGCTCCCGCTCGACGGCGCGGACGACGCGCCCGAAGGCGCCTTCTTCGCCACCGCAGTCTCCGCGCTCGCGCGCACGATCCAGTCGCGCAAGGCGAATCCGGTCGAAGGCTCGTACACCGCGAAGCTGTTCGCGGGCGGCGTCGACCGCATCGGCAAGAAGATCGGCGAAGAAGCGACCGAGGTCGTCATCGCCGCGAAGAACGCCGACCGCGGCGAGCTGGTGTGGGAAACGGCCGACCTGCTGTACCACGCGCTGGTGCTCCTCGCGGAGCGCGGCGTATCGCTCGACGACGTGGGAGCGGAGCTATCGCGACGCGCCAAGCCCACGGACTGAGCGGACTGTCCGGCATCGGTCCGGAGACGGCCGCGAAGCTCGCGGACGTCGGCGTCAGCACGCCCGCCGAGCTGCTCGCGTACATCCCGCGCGCATATCGCGACTGGCGCGAGCCGATGCCGATCGCGAGCCTGCGCGAAGGCGAAGCGATCGTCGTCGCGCGCGTGCTGCACGTGAAGGAACGCAAGGGCCGCGCGCGTTTTCAGCTCGTCACCGCCGCGCTGCAAGACGACACCGGCATCATCGAGGCGAAATGGTTCGGCCAGCGCTATCTCTCCGGCAAGCTCGCGCCGGGCGATCGCATCTTCGTTGCGGGGCGCGTCACGCGCACCGGGCTGCTGCCGGAGATCAACGTCGGCACGCACAAGCTGCTGCGCGAGAACGAACCCTTCGAAGGCGAGATCATCCCGGTCTACGGCGCGACCAAGGAGCTCCCGTCGCGCGCGATCCGCACCGTGATCGCGAAGAACCTCGACCGGCTCATCGCGCAGCACACCGACGCGCTGCCGCCCTCGCTCGTGCGCCGCTTCGGTTTCCCGCCGCTCGCGCAGGCCTGGCGCGAAGTGCACGCGCCGCACGACCTCGACGCCGTCAAGCACGCGCGCGAGCGCATCGTCTTCGACGAGTTCTTCTCGATCGCGCTCGCCGCGGCGCTCAAGCGCGCGCGCCGCGAAGCGGCCGGCGGCGCGCGCGCGCTGACCGTCCCGAACGGCATGTGGGATGCGTTCACCGCCGAGCTGCCGTTCGCGCCGACCGCCGCGCAGCGGCGCGTCATCGACCGCATCTGGGCGGACATGACGCGCACCGCGCCGATGAACCGCCTGCTGCAAGGCGACGTCGGCAGCGGCAAGACGCTGGTCGCCGCGGCGGCGATCGTGCTCGCGCACAAAGGCGGCGTGCAGTCCGCGCTGATGGCGCCCACGGAGATCCTCGCCGCGCAGCACGCGGCGAAGCTCGCGCCGCTGCTGCTGCCGTTCGGCGTGACGGTGGAAGCGGTGTTCGGCTCGCAGGGCGCGCGCGAACGCCGCCGCGCCGAAGCGCGCATCGCGTCGGGCGAAGCCGCGCTCGCGGTCGGCACGCACGCGCTGCTCACGGAGCGCGTCGAGTTCAAGGACCTGGGCCTGATCGTGATCGACGAGCAGCACCGCTTCGGCGTCAACCAGCGCAAGACGCTGCGCGAGAAGAGCGCCGCGCCGCACACGCTCGCGATGACGGCGACGCCGATCCCGCGCACGCTCGCGCAAACCCGCTACGCCGACATGGACATCTCGATCATCGACGAGCTCCCGCCGGGCCGCACGCCGATCCGCACCTACGTGATCCGCGACAGCCGCAAAGCCGAAGTGTACGAGTTCGTGCGCAAGAACGTCGAGCTGGGACGTCAGGCCTACGTCGTCGCATCCGCCATCGACGTCGCCGAGCCGGACGATGCCGGCGATGCCGACGGCGGAAAGAAGCGCGCTGCCATGGGCCCGCCGCTGATCACCGCGGTCGAAGAGGCGGAGCGCCTGAAGGAAAAAGTCTTCCCCGACCTGCGCGTCGACCTCGTGCACGGCCGCATGACGCCCAAGGAAAAACAGGCGGTGATGGAGCGGTTCAAGCGCGGCGAGACCGACGTGCTCGTCGCGACGACGGTCGTCGAAGTCGGCGTCGACGTGGCGAACGCCGCGGTGATGATCGTGCTCGACGCACAGCGCTACGGACTGGCGCAGCTGCACCAGCTGCGTGGGCGCGTCGGACGCGGCGCGGCGGAGTCGTTCTGCATCTTGGTCCCCGCCGACGACTTCGCGGAAATCCAGCGCCTGCACGTGCTCGAAGAAACCACCGACGGCTTCGAGATCGCGGAAGCCGACCTGCGCCTGCGCAAAGCGGGCGAGCTCGCAGGCACCGCGCAAGCCGGCGACGCCGACACGATCGGCAACATCATCGACGACTTCGCCCTCTACATGAAAGCCAAAGAAGCCGCCGACGCGATCGTCGCACGCGATCCGGAGCTGTCCGAACCGGAACACCGCCCGCTGCTGACGCTCCTGGACGAGAGCGCATCCGCCCGCGCGATGCTGGTCACCGCCTGACGGCGCGGCGCACGCCGCCCTAGCGGGCGCCGCTCTTGCGCGCGTTCACCGTCGCATAGGCGATGCTCTTGGCTTCGGCCGGCGGTACGCCGCGCTGCTCTTCGCTCTCGGCGATGTGCTCCGCCTGGCGTTTTTCCTTCGCGCTGTACTGGTGCTTCCCGCCACTGTGTTTCACGACCGTCGCATAGCCGACCGCCTCGGCTTCCGCCGCAGACAGCCCACGCTGCTCTTCGCTAGCCTTGATGTGCTCGACTTGCCGATGCTCCTTGGCACTGAAAACATGACCTTTGCGCGGCATTCGCTCGCCCCCCACGTGGATGTCCGTTCTATGCATGTTCCCAACCGATGCGCACGCGCTAGCTCGTTTCGGAGGGAGGAGAAGCGACAAACGGACGCATCGCGGCAACGAGCGCGACATCCCGCCGCGCCATCCTGTCGGGATGGCGGGTCGACACGGAGTTCGGTTCAGCAAGCATGCTCTGCACGTGCGCATGCCGAAGCGGAACATCACTACGGGCGACGTTCTGGCCACGCTGTTGAACCCGGCCTACACGTTTCCGGGAAATCAGCCGGGGACGCTTGAATCCTACGGAACCACGGCGGACGGGCGCGCGTTCTCCGTGGTCTCGACCAACAATCGCAAGTTCGTCATCACGGTCGTCGAGATCGAGGAACTCTGAATGCTCACCCCGATCACCATCCATGCCGATCTCGAAGCCGGAGCGTACGAGATCACATATCGCCGGCTACCGCGTGGGAAGTTCATCGATCACGACGAGCGTGTCGCACCGGGGGTGACGGCCGGCATCGGGCCACGCGGCCAAGTGATCGGCATCGAGCTGCTCTGTCTCGAAGCATCCACACTTACCGCGGCGCGCGACTACGCCGCCGCGCACGGCTTGGGCTTTCCGCAATATCTTCCGGGCCTCTTGGTCGCGTCGTAAGCGAATTGTCCGACGCCGCTGCGGCTACCGATTCGACGGAAATCCCGAGATCGTCGATCGCGATCGGATTCGATTTCGATCACACGCTCGGCGTCGACAACGGCCTCGAGCGCAAGGCACTCTACGCCTATGCGAACGAGCTGGGCCATCCACTCGACCCGCACGACGCCGCCGCGCGCAAACATCTCGAAGACATCCTCGCCGACTTTCGCGCCGGCACCACCTCGATGGACGAGATGATCGCCCGCTTCGCGCGCTCCGTCGGAGCCGACCCAGCCGCCGCAACCACCGAACGCTGGCAACAGCACTGCTACGACTTGGTCGACGAGCTCGTGCGCCCGCTCGACGGCGCGCACGACCTCCGCGCTACACTGCGGGTGCACGCGATCCCGACGGCGATCCTCACCAACGGCTGGACGCCTCTGCAGCAGAAGAAGATCGCGCGCGCGCTCGGCGCCGGCGCGCTCGCCATGCCGATCCTCGTCAGCGACGCGATCCACGCAATCAAACCCGCGCGCGAAGCATTCGACGCGCTCGTCGCAGCGTTCGGCGTTCCGCGCGACCAGGTTTGGTACGTCGGGGACAACGCGCGCGGCGACGCCGGAGGCGCGCTCGCCGCGGGGCTGCGCGCGGTCTGGTTCAATTGGGAGAATCAGACTTATCCACAGGATCTCCCCAAGCCGAACTTCGTCATCACGGCGTTGCGGGAGCTCACCCAGCTGGTGGAGAACACAATCGCCCCATAACTCTATGGGGACGCTGACGATCACCGGGGGCACGCTGCGCAGCCGGCGTGTTCCGACACCGCCCGGGCGCGCGGTGCGACCGACTCCGGCTCGCGTGAAAGAAGCCTTGTTCTCCATCCTCGGCGCGCGCGTCGACGCCGCCCGCGTCCTCGACCTCTTCGCCGGCAGCGGCGCGCTCGGCTTCGAGTCGCTCTCGCGCGGCGCTGCGCACGTCACGTTCGTCGAGAAGCACCGCCCGACCGCCGACGCGCTGCGCGCCGTCGCGCGCGAGCTCGGCGTCGCCGAGCAGGTCGAGGTGATCGCCGCCCCGGCCGAGCGCGCGGTGCGCGCCGTCGCCGGCCGCTACGATCTCGTGTTCGCCGATCCGCCGTACGCGCAGCCGTACCCCGCCGCCGCACTGGGCGTCCTACGCGAACGCCGCGCGATCGACGCCGGGACGACGATCGTGTTCGAGCACACATCGCGCGAGCCCGCGCCGGCCGATCCCGCGATGCGCGTCGAACGCGCCGAGCGCTACGGCGAGGTCGCGCTCGCGTTCTTGCGCCCGCTGCCGGAGGCCGCGTGAACGGCGTGCCGGGCGCACCGCAGCAGGGCCACGCGGCGATCTACCCGGGCTCGTTCGACCCGATGACGCGCGGCCACCTCGACGTGATCGAGCGCGCCGCGGCGATCTTCGACAAAGTCGTCGTCGCCGTCGTCGTCAACCCGCAGAAGCGCGAGCCGCTGTTCACGCTCGCCGAGCGCGAAAAGATGATCTCCGCGTCGGTGGCGCATTTGCCCAACGTCGAGGTGACGCACTTTCGCGGTCTGCTCGCGGACTTCGTGCGCGGCACCGGCGCCACCGTCATCGTCAAAGGCTTGCGCGTCGTGTCCGACTTCGAGAGCGAGATGTCGACGGCGCTGATGAACCGCTCGCTGTCGGCCGTCGACACGGTATTTTTGCCGAGCGATCCGCGCTGGTCGTTCGTCAGCTCCACGCTCGTCAAGGAAGTCTACAGCCTCGGCGCCGACGTCGCCGAGTACGTCCCGCCCGCCGTCCTGCAGGTGATGCAGGCCAAACGCCCCGCCCCCCGCCCCGCCGAACGCTCCTAGGAGGTCCTCGATGTCCGTCTACCGTGTGATCGACAAGCTCGAAGCGACCGTGAAACAGGGTACGGTCCTGCTGTTCGGCTATCGCGTCGTGAGCGAAGAAAAAATCCTCGAGCTGATCGAGAAGCTGCGCAGCTCGCTGCCCGACGAAGTCGGCCGCGCGCGCACGATCGCCAAGAACGGCGACCAGCTCGTGCGCGACGCGCAGCAGAAGGCGCAAGCGATCGTCACCGAAGCGTCGACGCAGCAGACGCAGCTCATCGACGACCACGAGATCGTGCGCCGCGCGCGTGCGACCGCCGATATCGTGCTGCGCGACGCCGAAGACAAGGCCGCGCGCGTGCGCAGCGGCGCCGACGCGTACGCCGCGCAAGTACTCACCGACCTCGACGTGCGTCTCAGCGGAGCGCTGGGCTCGGTGAAGAAGGGCATCGAGTCGCTGACCGCTGCGAAGGTGTCGTCCACCATGGCGACCGCCGTCGCGACCGCGCCATCGCTCGCCGACGCGGCCGCGAAATCGAAGCGCGCCGCGTTCGACGCGCAGCACGACGTCGATACCGCGGAGCTCGAATCGGTCTAGGACGACCTTGGCGGCGCTATCTCGCCGCCTACCTCGCGTTCGATCTCGCGTCGCAAGTGCAAAGCGTCGCGATTGCGTGGCAAGTCTACTCCGTGCGGCACAGCGCGTTCGACCTCGGCCTGGTCGGGCTCGCGCTGTTCACCCCGTCGCTCGTCCTCGCGCCGGTCACCGGGCTGATTGCGGACCGCTTCGACCGGCGCGCCGTCGTCGCGGTCACGGCGTGCGTGCAAATCTGCGTGTGCGCGGCGCTGATCCCGCTGTCGGGGCGGCACGGTCCGGGCGCGCTCGGCGCCGTGCTCGCGGTGCTCGCCGTCGCCGGCACCGCGCGCGCCTTCCGCTACCCCGCGTCGGCGTCGCTGCTGCCCGCGATCGTGCCGGCGAACGAGTACATGCGCGCGAACTCCGCGGCGTCGGCGGTGCGCCAGATCGTGCTCGTCGGCGGCCCTGCCGCGGGCGGCGTGCTCGTCGCCTTCGGCGCGGTACCGGCGTACGGCACGGCGATGGCGGCGTTTGCGCTGGGCGCCGTCGCGGTCATCGGCATCCCGCTGCTCCACCGCGCACCCGCGGAGGGCGGCCTCGCGTGGCGTGACGTCTTCGCCGGCTTACGGTTTCTGCGCGAGAAACCCGTGCTCTCCGGCGCGATCTCGCTCGATCTGTTCGCGGTACTGTTCGGCGGCGCGACCGCGCTGCTACCGATCTATGCGGCGCAGATCTTTCACACCGGCCCGGCGGGCTTCGGCGCGCTGCGCGCCTCGGTCGCGCTCGGCGCGGCAGTGTGCGCGCTAGCGCTCGCGCGCCGGCCGATCCACCGCTACGCCGGCCCGCGCCTGCTCGCCGCGGTCGCGTGCTTCGGCGCGGCGACGATCGTGTTCGGCTTGTCGACGTCGTTGTGGATCGCGATCCCGGCGCTGGCGCTCGCCGGCGCCGCCGACATGGTGAGCGTCGCGATCCGCGACGCGCTGGTCGCGCTGGGTACACCCGACGCGATGCGCGGCCGCGTCATGGCCGTCGAAGGCGTGTTCATCGTCGCGAGCAACGAGCTCGGCGAGTTCGAGTCGGGCACGCTGGCCGCGTTCATCGGCGCGGTTCCGGCGGTGGTGCTCGGCGGCGCGGCGACCCTCGCCGTTGTCGCACTCTGGGCGTGGCGAAATCCATCGCTGCGCCACGCGGATGCGATCGAGGGGTGACCCGCTAATCGCGCGGGAAGTCTTTGCTGCCGTCGACGTCTTTTTGCGAGAGGGCGTCGCCGGTCATGCGCTTGGGGCTCGCTCCGACTTCCACGACTTTCGCCTTCCAGTCGCCGCCGTCGTGAAAGCGCCGGATCGCGCGCACGTTCACGCCGGCTTGAAGCAGCGCGTCGGCGATGGCCTTCACGTCCTGCACGGCGACGCGGTCGCCGAACCAGACGGTGTTGGTCGGGATCGCGTTGACCGAATCCGCCTTGTCGAACGGGAACGCGAGCTTCGCGAGCACCGCCGCGACCGCCGTGCCGTCGGTGGACTTCGGATAGTACACCACGCGAATATCGCGCACGACGATCGGAGCGAGCTTCGTCGGAAGCTGCACGACTTGTTCCCACACCCGCACGGTGCCCGAATAGATGCGCATGAGATATTGGCCGTTCGCCGGTCCTTGAAAGGTGAAGCGTCCGTAGGCGTCCGTGAGGTTCGGCCCGATCCACGCGGAGTCGTCCTGCGAGTTGGCCGGATGCAAGTACACCGACGCGCCGGCGACGGGCACCGACTTGGTGTCGCCGTACGCTAGCTTGTAGATCGACCCCGCCAGCACGGGCGCCGCGGTCTGCACCGCCGCGCCTCGGGTCTGGGCGATCAGCCGCTGCGAATCGCCGCCGGACACCGCCGGTGCCGTGAGCAAGAGTGCCGCCGAAGCACACCACGATAGCGCGCGCATGAGGTTCACGGTCTCGGCCTCCCGGCGGTGGCGGGATTGTTCGCGATCGGCGGCGGGTCCGACAGCGCCTTCTGGGTTTGCGTGACGCGCGTGTCCGGCTTCGAGAGGTTTGCGCCGCCGTCGAGCTTCGGCGCGATCGTCTGCCGTGTCAGCTCGATCGGCGGCAGCGTGCCCGACGCGCCGTCGAAGTCTTGGACCGGCGCGTCGGCGCTGCCGTTGATGCTGACCATCGGGCGGTGACCGGCCCAGTCGTACTTCACGCGCACGTTGACGGGATCGTACGGCGCATCGGTAACGGTGAAGACTTGCGGATCGCGCGTCTTGTAGAGCTGCAGGTACGCCATGCGCTGCACGCAGCTGTTGTCGCGCGTCACCTCGATCGGGCCGCCGGTCGGCGGCTGCAGCCGAAACGTCAAATTCATCTGCCGGTCGTCGATCTTGCCGTTCGAGTAGAGAAGGTACGACGGCACGGCGACCATCGTCGCGAAGGCGAGCACCGCGAGCGCGACGAGCACGTTGGTGGTCTTGATCGAGTACTGCCCGATCGTGACTTCGAGCACTTGCCCCGTCGTCGTGGCCGCGTGCTCGATGCGTGAGGCCGTGAGGAACATCATGACGCCGAGAATCAAACCGGCGAGCACGTAGACGAATGCGATCGTCACCAACTCGGACATGCGGCGAGCTCCTTGCACCCGTGACCGGGAGAACGAGGCTTTCCTCGTCGCCTTACCCGAGCGCTAGAGGAATGTCCTCCGCGCACTCGGCGGCACGATGCCGATCGACGTACCGCAGCGGCAGGACCACCGGCTGCGATCGTCCCATAGCGTCGTTATGAAGCTGCCGCTGTGTGTACTCGCCGGACTTTGTGTCGCGTCGCTCGTGCCCGCGATTGCCGCGGCCGACACGCTCGATCCGACGACGTTCAAGCAGACGATGAGGCGACCGATCATCGTCGTCGACACGGCGCCGGCGGGCGGCGTGCAGATCAAGTGGAGCAACGGCGCGTACGATTACGGCTACGGCGCGTGGGTCGAGTGCGCGACGTTCGTGAACAACGGGCCGAAAACGGCGACCGCAGTGCGGATCGCGTTCGACTACCTCGATCGTGACAAGAAGATCATCGGCAAGGACGTGCTCGAACGCAAAGGTACGTTCTCCCCCGGCGCGGTGATCGAAGGTCGCGGCGGCGTGATGCAACCCCGGTTCACCGACGGCTGCATAAAACCGATGAACGACAGCCGGGACAGTCAATCGATCGCGGTGGTGATCGAAGGCGTCACCTACGACGACGGCACGCGCTTCGACCGCGTCGTCGACCTCAACACCGCCGCTAGCACGGCGACGCCGTCGCCGAAGCCGTAGGCGCAACGAGCATTTCTCCACGCAGGACGCCCCCGGGTGGCGGACACGGAGCGGCAGCTATGCGATGCGTTCCCCTAGTAACCGGGCAACTTCTTTCCTGCGGCAGTTGAGGGCACGTTGAAGGGGCGTGTCGCCCTTGATATCCTTGGCCCCGGCCGCCGCGCCGCAATCGAGCAACGCCTGCGCAATCTCCATGAATCCGCGCCTGGCCGCCATGTGCAGCGGGGTCGTCCGCGTGACTCCGCCGTGCGCGTTCACGTCCCCACCAGCATGTACCAGCGCCCGAACGATCTCCGGTCCGGCATTCGACCCGCATTCGTTCGCGACGCGGTAGAGCGGCGTGTGGCCACCGCTATCCCGCGTGTTCGGGTCCGCTCCCAGCCGCAGCAACGATTTCACCACATCCAGGCAGCCTGCGCCGGATGCATAGTGCAAGAGTGTTTTCCCCGCAAATCGCCGCATCATGAGCGAAGGCTCTCTCTCGACGGCATCGATCACGAAGAGGATCAGCGCATCGCGGCCGGGTTGCATCATCCGCGCGAGCAGGCCGACGAAAACCGAGGGCCGCGACGCAAATCGCGGTGTCAAGGCGAGGGCCTCTTCGACACGGCCGCCGGCAATCGCGGCGATGGCTTCATCCAAGGTACGCTGCTCAGCCCAACGCGCGCCGAGTTCCTCGGACTCCGGCCCGGCTGTCTCTTTTCCAATGACGTACGCAGAGCTCTGGAAGAAGAATTGACGTAGTGCTTTTCGTGTATCCTCATCCATCGGGGCAGCCTCGAGCGTTGCCTGCATGTGCTTGAGCCAGGCGCTCCGTTCCGCAGCGCCAAGCTGGAAACGTGCATGCGATTCGCGCAAGCTCAGCCGCCATCGGAATTGGGCTTGCTCCTCATCGCCACCCAGAAACTGGATGAGGAACGCGGCAAACTCCTCGGTTGCGCACCGAAGGCTCTTGCCGGGGAGAGCGGACGCAAAACCGAGTCCTTGCCGACACGTGCGTAAAAGTCCGCCGACAGCCGTTGACAACCCGCTTCACCGCCCAGCGCCTGCAAGAATCCGGTGCGCATGCTAGACACCGTGTTACGCTTCATCCAAGTTAATCGCGATGGATTGAATTAATTTCGGTAGAAACATTGATGCGAACGCATGTTCGTGCTATAATTGCGCAGCGAGTATTTCACAATTTATCACTAGGTGGCCCGGCCGGTGTTAGAAGCACCGACCGAGCCCGTCACCCGATGGGAAAACATCGAATGACAATCTGCGAATTCGACGTATCAACGTCGAGCCCTCGGCGCGCCTTTTCCGCTGCCGAAAACCGTCCGTTTCATCAAACCGGCGAGGTGACCGCGTGATGGCGCCGCTCACCGAGTTCCACGCCTCGATGGCCGACGTGACGAACGAAGAGCACCAGAACATGGCCGGCCTGGTGCAGCCCGACGACTTCAATGCCGAAGTGGTCGTCCGCTTCCTGCGCGACAACGGTATCGACGCGAGCATCGACAAGTCGAACGGCGGCTTTCGTTACATGGCCGCAAATGCCGCGCGTGCGTCGCAGGTGCAATTCGCTTGTGTCTGCCTGCGAGCGTCCATCAGCTATGCGATCGAGGCAGCCTACTACTGCCTCAAGGCGAAGCGCTGATGTCGAAACATTTGCAATCGCCTCGTCCGAAGCTGTGGAACGGGCACTACGGTGGTAGACTATCGCTGGGTGAGGCCTCGGCTGGCCAAGAATCTCCCAGTGGGGTCTTCGGAAACGGGTGCCCGACAGCGACCGCGAGGCGGTCGGCCTGTGTTTACAACCGCCGAAGCAAGACGCCGTCAGGCGTCTTCTGCATTTCCGGGCCGAGGTTACAAAGGCACTCGGGGGCAGCAGGATAACGATCTACGAATCGGAGCGCGCCGGTGGCTCCCAGAGTTCGATGCGTGTGCCTTTCGGGTCTCTGATCCACGCAAAGTGGCTGTAGTCGTGATCTTCACGCTTCGAGACCCGAGCCGGCGGTGCCGGCCACCATTGCGAAGCATGGCCGTAAGCAAGAAAGCGCTTCTCGGCCTAGCTGTGTCATTTACCGGTACCAAACGGCCAATCGGCGTCCAATGCCTTGTGTATGGTACGCCACCTGGCGTACGATAGTTCAACTATGGTCAAAAGATCGACCGGTGACGGTGCCGCTTCGGGCCGCGATCGCATTCATTTGCGCGTCGCACGCGACGTCAAAGATATGCTGGAGCAGGCCGCGGCGCTTTCGACCGGCGGAGATGTGACAGCATTCGTCGTGGGCGCTGCCGCTGACCGTGCCCGTCTCGTGCTTAGTGACCTAGAGGTGACGCGGGTCGACGACAGCAGCCGGCGTCGTTTCTATGACCTCGTCATGAATCCACCGGAACCGAGTGACCGGCTGAAAAAGCTGCTCGCATCGGACGCATTCCGCGTCGTGAGCTAGTCCCGTTGCCCGATATCAGAATAGAACCCCTCGGCCGCCATCACTACCGAGGGGTCTTCGATTGCGGAGAAGACTCGGTCACGCGCTATCTCCGTGAGGTCGCTCTTCAAGCGCAGAAAGCGTATCGGTCAGCATCCAAGGTCGCCGTGCTGCCCGAAGCTGCGACGCGCGTCTTGGGCTATTTTACGCTAGTCAATCATCGTATCATCGACGAAGAGCTGCCGGAGTCCGTGGCTCGCGAGCTCAAGGTGCACAATCTTCGCGGAGGCGCTCCGGCGGTGCTGATCGCGCAACTCGGCGTCGATCTCAATTATCGAGCGCACGGTCTCGGAACGTTCTTGCTCAAACGAGCGCTCTTAGAATCGTTCCAAGTTGCAGAGCGTGTTGGCGGTGTTGCGGTGCTCGTCGATGCGATCGACCAACGACGCGTGAAATGGTATGAGCGAAACGCGGATTTTCGAGCACTGCGCGAAGGCGGCACCCGACTGATGCTCCCAATGAAGACGCTCGCGAAAGCCATAGGATGAAGTCTCCGAACGATGCGATGTTGACGGCGTACTCGTCCACCGCGATGCCGAACGGGACGCAGCCGGCGAACGCTTCTACGGCGAAGGGCGAAGATCTGTGGCCCAAGCGCTCCGCACGACGACGACTACGGGCGGCGTCGTCGCGATCGCCGCCGGCGCCGCAGGCCTGATCGCGGTCGAGCGCCGCAGCGACAGCCGCCCGGCGCAACCGCGCATGATCGCGCTCGACTACGCGTTTCTCGGGATGCTGGAAGCGGTCGCGCTGAGAGGATTAGCGCTGCTCGCATTTCGCACGACCGCGGCGATGGGTTCGTTGCTGGCGATCCATCTCAGCACGGTCGCGGGATTGTTCGCGACCGCCCCATACAGCAAGTTCGTCCACTTCGTGTATCGCTCCATCGCACTGGTCAAGAACGCCTCGGAACGGAGCGAGTGAGCTAGCGCGGACTACTGGTCTCGGCGGGGTTTCGGAGTGGCCGGCACTTGGTGTGCTCCGCACGCAATCCATAGGTACGAATCGGTGAGCCCGGTCCGGACGAACGCGGCGCACCCGCAATTCCAACGCCAACCGTCGTGTTGTTTTCGGTGGGTCGCGGCCGGGGTGGCGACGGGTGGATCGAACGAAAAGCGTTCGTGATCGCCAGGTCCGAGCAGGGCGACAAGGTCGGCGTAGGTATAAGCGGACGAACGGGGACGGGGCACAGGTGAGGCAACGACGGCGGATGCTGTGCAGATGGTCCTGAAAAGAACCAAGTGTACGGTGTCGTCTGCGCCGACCGCACGACGACTTTGCTATAAGGCGACTTTCACGACGAGCGCGGCGACGTTGCGGACGTCAGCACGCCTCGCCCGATCGGGCCTCAAGCGCATGGCGCAGACGGTGCAGACCTGTCCGGATCCGCGTCTTCACGGTTCCCAGCGGAACGCCGGTTTCGGTGGCGACACGATGGTAGGTCATGCCGCCGAAGAAGCCCATCTCGATCGGAACCCGTTCGGTCGCGGGCAGTCGCATCAGCGCGCTGCGCACGCGGCGTGCGTCCAGGTTCGTGAAGACGGCGTCCTCGAGTGCGCCGTCGAGCGGCAAGTCGGCGGGCATCTCCGTCTCCGCGCGCGTCGAACGCTGCCGAATCACGTCGAGACCGGCGTTGCGCGCGACACGCGTCACCCACGACACGAGCGAGCCCCCTTTGAACGCCGCCGGATTCACCCACACTTTGAGGAAGACGCCCTGGGTTAGATCCTCTGCCGACGCATCGTCGCCGAGGAGGCGCAGGCCGATTCCGAACACGAGCCGATGGTAGGCCTCATAGAGGACCTCAAAGGCTTCGACGTCCCGGTCGGCGACACGGCGCACGAGCGCATCCGCTTCGAACGGGGCGGGAAAACGCGATCGCGGCCGCGCCTCGACCCCGGGGCGGGTCATACGATCATCGCGAGGTGGTTCATCGACGGCGCCTTTGTAGATCGAAAGATGGACATTGCCGCCACGTACGGTTCCGTACCAAAAATGCGGCCTTCCACACCAACCGAGCACCTGATAGTCTGTACGTTGCCGTACCGGTGTGTTACCGTCAGGTCATGACCGGGCTCGTACTGTGTCCCTGCAGGCATCCGGTCGAGGGGCACGATCAGGACGGCTGCAAGGGGGTTCGCGGCATGCGGTGCCAATGCCGATTGGCGCCCAGCGAGGCGCTCGACGCGGCGATCGAATCGGTGCGTTCGACGTACGCGCGCCAGGGCGTGGACGCCCTGCAGCCGCGCCGCCGGGAATGAGCGGTCAGCGTTCGAGCGCAATGCGAGCGACCGGAGCTTGCAAGGGGTCGAACTGCGGATTGAGCGCTAGCGCGCGCCGCAGATAGTCGCGCGCCGCGGGCTCGTCACCAGCGGCGCGTGCGATCATTCCGGCGTGATAGAGAAGTCGCGCGTCGCCGGTGCCGAGGCGAAGGGCCGCTCGAGCGGCCGACCGGGCTTCGGTGAGCCGGCCGGCTTTTAGCGCCGTCCAAGCGACGGCGTCCGCTCCGTACACGTCGCGGCGCACGGCATACTCGTGCTTCGCATCGGCATACGCCTCGCCGGCCTTCATGTCGTGATCGGCGTAGAAGAGCGCGAGTTGGCGATTGTAGAGCACGCCGTTCACGGCGCTCAAATGCCCGATCGCCTCGACGAGCGCGTACTGCGCGGCTGCGTCCGCATCCCGGCCGGCCAATTCGTAGAGATCGCCGAGCGCAGCGACGTACGTGGGATCGGGAAAGCGCCGGATCGCAGCTTCGTATTGCACAATCGCGTCCGGGACGTCGCCGCGTGCGGCGCGAACCCGTCCCAGCGATCCGAGCGCGCGAAAGTAGTTCGGGAAGCTCGCCAGCGCATCGCGATCGTACTGCTCGGCCGCGTCGTACCGGCCCTCGGCAAAAGCGGTCTCACCGAGCTGCCATTGGCACCACGCGATCGTTTCGCGCGGAGGAACGGCGAGCCGGATCGCGAGCGCCAGCGCATTGGTGAAATGCCGCGCCGCGCCGGAACCGTCGCCGTGCAGAAAGGCGAGGCGGGCCAGCCGCGGTTCGCCGTTCGCGTCGACCCCGCCGCTGTGCCGCGCCATCTCGCGGTACGCGCGCGCCGCGTCGTCGTATTCGCCCAGCTCGACGAGGGCGTCGCCCAAGATCGCATACGGATAGCTCTTGGAGGGATCGAAGCGGATGAGCTCGCGGGCCCGGTCGCGCGCGCCGGTGAAATCGTGCGACGCGAACTGGCCCAGTGCGAGCGCCGTCACGCCGTCGGCGTTGCGTACCACCGGGACCGACGCCAGGGAAGCGTGCGCGGCTTGCAGCGCAGCTTCGAGATCGCTGATGCTGCCGGTTTCGCGCAGCAGCTGAAGATGGTAGCCGGCCAGCTTGTTGAGTGCGTTGGCATCCTCGGGATCGCTGCGCACCTTCGCTTCGAGAAACCGCACGGTCTCGCGAACGTCGGCCCCTTCCTGAAACGCGGACGGCCCCGCTGCCAACGCGCTTGCCGCCGCTTCGGCGATCGGCACATGCCGGTCCGGCGCGCCGCCGAGCGCGCGAACGCCCCACACCGCGCACGAGAGCGCGATGAGGAGCGCGATACGGATCGCCATAACTCGCATGGTTCGCGGGGAAGCGGCTACTGCCGGGTGTGGTCGTCCGGATTCTGGCCGGGCGGGAACGGCTGCGTGGGGTCGGCCACGAACGGGAACACGTTGCGGAACGCGACTTCGTTCTTGTCGACGTGATCGGTCATCGGAACACCGTTGTTGATGATCGTGAACGTGCCGTCCACGACGTCGTCCCGGAGGCGCCGCCCGCCCATCTTACCGTAGCCGCCGCCGGGGTTGTTTCCGCCGCCGGCGCCTTTGTTCGGGACGGTCAAGTCGAGCCGCAGGATGTCGCCCTTGGTCACGGCCACGGCGGCAAGCATCGCGATGTGCGCGTCGTCGGTGCCCAAGTTCTTGAGGTTCTTGACGATGTCGTCCTTGAATTTGCCGTTCGCGTCGTCTTCGGTGGTCGACGCGTTGTACTCGTCCTTCCGCGCCGCGGGGAGAAGGCCGTTGTTGACGAGTGGGTTTCCGTCGCGGTCGACCGTCTTCCAATCGCCGCTGCCGGTGAGCTCGCCGTTGTCGCCGATCGTCTGCGTGCGGTGGCGCTGGGTGACGGCGTTGATACCGATGACGTTCCCGGCCCCTTTGAGCATGGAAGCCGGCACCTCGAGGGCGGTGATCAGCGTGTTGAACCCCGCGTATGTGTCGCGTCCGCGCGCTCCCAACAGCGATTTATCGGGGTGCCCCGGATGCATGAGCGACGACGCGACGAAGCGATTCGCGCCGGTGTCGTCCAAGAAGAACGGATCGTCCATCACACCGGCGAAAAAGCTCACGCCTGTCGCGGGGTCCGTGGTGGTGACGGGTTTCATCGGCGCGTACTCCTGCGTCGCGACCGTCGTCGGCGCGGTGAACGTCTTGCCGTTCGGCAGTTTGATGGTGGCGGTCTGCCCCGTCAGCCGGCCCACTCCCTTCGAGTACGTGACGTCGATGAAGGCGTCGGGCTTGGCATCGCCGGTGTTCTCGATCTCGAAGCGGTAGCGAATGTTCGGGTCGAAGATCGACATGCCGAAATGCTCGCCGGAGACGATGAAACCTTGCGTGCTCATGATCAGGACGACCTTCGAGTTGTCGTTCGGATCGAGAAACGCGTACATGTCGGCGAGGTCGGCACCGCGGTCTTGCGCGACGATCGGCGAGTCGATGTGGTCGGAAGCACTGGTGCGCGCCGCCGGCACGAATTGGATCCCGAACGCAATCGCCACTCCGAGCGCGCCCAATGCCGACATGGTGTACCTTTTCGAAATCACGATCTCTCCAGTTCGTCGAGCGCTCGTATGCTGATAGAAATTTGTCGATCGAGGTGATGCAAGGCTAACCCGGGCGTCGGCGCGCGAGCAACGACAGTTCGGTCCGGAACGGACACATGAGACATTACACCGGCGCGACGACGCTGCGGTGCCGGCGCAGGAACCGAAGTCCGCCCAGCGCGATCGCCTCCACTCGCTCGTCGTGCCGCGCATCGATCACGTACCAGCCGTCATAGCGGATGGCGTCGAGGGCCACGAAGGTCTCCGACCATCCGACTTGACCGGTACCGGGGATCGCGTCGTCGTTCTCGGCGATCTGTACGTGCCGCAATCGTGCGCCCGCCGCGAGGATCGCGCTGCTGATCGACGACTCCGCGATGTGGGCTTGGTACGTGTTGTAGAGCACGCCGAGATTGGGGTCGCCGACCGCGTCGACGAGACGACAGGTTTCCGCCAAGGTGAGCGCCGACGCGTCCGCGCTGTCGTCGCGACCGCCGAGCGCGATGGTGACGCCGCGCTCGGCGGCGTACGTGGTGACGCCGGCGAGCATTGCGACGCCGAGGCGATCTTCCGCGGACGCCAATGGCCCGCAGAGCACGTGAGCGTCCAGCAGCGCGCACGCGTCGACGAGGTCGCGAACGTGCCGCTCGAACGGAACCGACGGCTCCGCGATGCCGGCGACGGTCGCTTCGAGGCCGAGATGCGTCAGTTGGTGCCGCACGATCCGGATGGCATCGAGATCGAGCGGATCGTGCACGTGCAGCTCCACGCCGTCGAATCGCCAGCGCGCGATGCGCTCCAGGCGCGCGAGCGTCTCATCGGCGGGCTCCGCGGCGCGGATCGAGGCACTCACGCCGAACTTCACCCGTGCAGCCTACGCCGAGCGAAGCCGTCGCGCAACGGAAGTTACGTCAGATAGGACACTTCGCGGTTCAGCTTGCGCGAGGGGAAGGAACGCACGCGCGGCGCGCAAAGACGCGCCTGCCAAGACATATGGCGGAACGAAAGCAGCGGAGCCGGCGCGGCCTGATTCTGAGCGAAGCCGGCATCGCGCGCGTCAACCGCGCGCGGCGCAGGCTCGAGCTCGACCGCAACGACGGCTCACGGATATCGCTCGAACAGCTCGGATTCGCGGCGGGGCTGTCCGCGAAAAGCTTGTCGCGTCTGTTCAGTCGCGACGTTCCGGTCGACCGGCGCACGATCGAGCTACTCTTCGCCGAACTGGGCCTGAGCGTCGAGCCCGACGACGTCAGCCCGCCGGTGGCGCGCGTTCTCGCCGAGCGTGCGGAGATTCCGCACTACCGTACCGTTTTGTTCGGTCGCGAGCAGGAGCTCGCACGCCTGGCCGAGCTCGCGCGCGAACGGATGGTCGTCACGCTGACGGGATCCGGCGGCGTCGGCAAGACCCGGCTGGCCGTCGAGTGGATGCGACGCACCACCCTCTCGTACTCGCACATCGCGTTCCTCGACCTCACGGTTCTCACCGACGGTGCGACGCTGCGCGACGCGATCGGCGCCGTGCTCGATGATGCGGCCGCGGACGGAGAGGACATCCTGATCGTCCTCGACGGATGCGAGCATCTCGTCGAGGCCGCCGCCGTCGCGGTCAACGAGCTGCTGGACAAGTTGCCGCAGCTCAGCGTCCTCGCGACCAGCCGCGAGCCGCTCGGCGTGGCGGGGGAGGCCGTGCTGCGCATCGCGCCGCTTGCGGTTCCCGAAGCGACGTCGGAGCTGCGTGCGGCTGCGGCACTCGGCTTTTCGGCGTTTGCGATGTTCGTCGAGCGGGCGCGTTCGTTCGACGACGGCTTCACGCTCGGCGACGAAGCGATACCGGTCGTCGCGGAAATCGTACGCCGCCTCGACGGCGTACCGCTCGCGCTCGAGCTCGCGGCCGCTCGCGCGGCGTTCATGACGCTCCCTGACCTGTTGACGAGCTTACGCGACCACCTGGAAGCGCTCTCGGAAGGTGCGCGAGTCGGCGTCCCGCGTCATCGTTCCGCGCGCGCGCTGATCGACTGGAGCTACGAGCTGCTGACGCAGCGCGAGCGGGGCGTCTTCCTGTGTCTTGCGGCGTTCATGGGAACGTTTTCCGCCGCATCAGTCGCGGCCGTCTGCGCAGGGCATCCACCTGCGCACGCAATTGGCGAGATCCTCGCCGGACTCGTTCGCAAATCACTGCTGGTCGTTGACGCATCGGGGCCGGCGACCCGCTTTCGCATGCTCGAGACGATCCGCCAGTACGCCGCGGCGAAGCTCGCGCAAAGCGGCGACGCCGCTAGCGTGAAGCAGCGTCATGCGCTTCACTACTACGAGATCGCGGCGGCAGCCGCGCACGCAGCCGGACCGTCGAATCAAGAATTCGCGCGGCGTGATCTCGAGCTCGAGATCCCAAACCTGCGCGAATCGCTCGAATGGTCCACGAGCGCTAGCCGGAACGTCTATCTCGGCGCGGCCATCGCAGCTCAGCTCGTGGAGTTTTGGGCGGCGCGCGGCGACTTCGTGGAAGCCGAACACTGGCTGCGGCGCACGGTCGAGTCGGAAAGCGAACTGCTGGCGAACGGCGTTCGGGCGAAGCTTCATGAGGGTCTGGCATTGGTCGCATATCGGCGTGGGCGCCTCGCCGAGGCCATCGAAGACGCGTCGAAAGCGTTGATCGTCTACGCCTCGATCGCCGATACCTCGGGGACACTGCGCGCGCGCGACCTCCTCGGTCTGGCCGCGCTGGACGGCGGCGAGCTCGAAGTCGCGCGCGATCGATTCGAGTCGACGCTGGCCGACGCACGTGCGATGAACGATCCTCGCGCCATCAGTACCTCGCTGAACAATCTGGGCCGCCTCACCTGCGACGAAGGACGATTCGAAGCAGCCATGCCGCTGTTCGCCGAGAGCCTCGCGACGGCGCGCACGAACGGGCTCGTGTCGCAAGCGATCTCGGCGTTGACGAACCTCTCGGAGTGCGCCCTGGCGCTCGGGCACTACAGCGCCGGACTCACCTACGCGCGGCTCGGGATCGCGGATGCGGAAAAGCTCGGCAATCGCGAAGCGACGGCGGATCTGGCGCTGCAGGCAGTTGCGCATCTCCTCCGCAGCGACGGTCTCGCGGCTGCCAGAGCCGAGGCAAGCTTTGCGTGGGAAGCGATCATCGACGTGCCGTACCGGCCGCCGATCGCTGCGCGGCTCGACGACGTCGCGCTGGCTCTGCACGCCGTGGGGGAGCCGCGACGCGCCGCGACGTTGCTCGGCGCAAGCGATGCCTTCCGGCGGCGGGGCGAGCTGCTGGGGAGCGTGCGCGCGGGTGAACGTCGCCGGATCGCGCGCGCCGAGATCGGCGAGATGCTGTCGCCCGGTGAAGCAGAAGCGCTCACCACGCGCGGTGCGTCGCTCCTGCTGCGGGATGCGTTTCGCGAGGCGCTGCTCGACGACTAGACCGACGACCGACGACCGAAAGACGGTTTCAGCGAGTTTGTCGATCCAAACCCGCGAGCGGCGGCGTAGTGCCGATATGAAGTACCCTCTGGCTCTTCGCGCCACCGACCAACGGGTCGTGGTAATGCGCGGTCGAGCGACGACGGCCGCCGGTCGCGCGCTTCTCACCATGCTCATCGGCCTAGGCTCGCTGGCCCCCGCGTGGGCTGATTCCTCGGCCGCGAAACCGATGAAGCCGGCCGTCCTCACCGTTCACATCAAGGACTACAAGTTCGTGCCGAACCTCGGAAACGTGCACGTCGGCGACTCGGTCGTCTTCGTGAACGGCGACGACGAGACGCACACCGCTACGGCGATCGACGGGACGTTCGATTCGCACGGCCTTGGGGAAAAGGCGCGCTTTTCCCATACGTTTACCAAACCCGGAACATTCAACTATCACTGTACGATCCACACGCAGATGACGGGTACGATCGTAGTGACAATGCCGAAGAAGGGCAACGCTCGATGAGAATCCTGGTGACCCGCTGGTTGTTGACCGTGGCGATGATCGTTTCGGCGGCGGCTCCGATCAAGGTTGGAGCGCAACAAGAGCTTGCCGGCCGAGCGTTGGTCGACGCGTTGAAGCATGGCGGCTACGTGATCGTCATGCGTCACGCGACGACCGAGGCGAAACCCGACGCGCCGAGCGTCGATCTGGCGAATTGCGCCACGCAGCGCAACCTGGTCGTGGAGGGCCGCACGATGGCGCGATCGATCGGTGGCGCGCTCGACGCGATGCAGGTTCCGCTCGGCCGCGTGATATCGAGCCCGTTCTGTCGCACGCGCGACACGGCCGATCTCGCGTTCGGGCACGGCGATACGGACGCGGGCCTGGGCGAGAAAGCCATGAAAAATCCCGCGACCTCGGCGGAGGCCGCAGCCGCTTTGCGCCCGCTCGTCGCGGCGCCGGTCCCAACCGGCACCAACACGATCGTCGTGACGCACGGCTTCAACATCAAATCCATCGTCGGCGCCGATTTCGTCGAGGGCGAGGCCGCGATCTTCAGGCCCGACGGAAAAGGCGGTTTTACCCTGATCGCGCGCGTGCTGCCGCTCGATTGGGCGAAACTGGCGAGCCAAAAGTAGGCGACGATACGCGTCCCGGCGCGGACTCATGGATTGTCGTCATCCAGTCTCACATGGATGAGCGTACATAAGTAGCGGACTTCAACCTCGAACGACGGAGAAGGTAGAGCGGCGATGGGTGAATTCGATCAAGACCGAAGCGGGCCGGTCAGCAACGACGCTCCTCCGAGCCGCCGCAAACTGCTGGATTGCATGGGCGCCTGGGCCGGGGCTGCCGTGCTCTGGTCCGTCACCGCCGGCGTGCCCCATTCGCTGGGCCTGGTCGGTGAAGCTTCGGCCGCGGAGATGGACGGTAGCCTGACCTTCCTGCAGATAAGCGACAGCCACATCGGTTTCAAAAAGCCCGCCAATCCGGATGTGAAGGGCACGCTCGAAGAGGCGATCCGCCGTATCTCGACCATGCCGACAAAGCCGGCGTTCATGATCCACACGGGCGACATCACCCACCTCTCAAAGCCTCAGGAATTCGACGACGCGTTGCAGATCATCTCTCAAGCGCGGCTCACCACCCACTACGTGCCGGGCGAGCATGATGTCCTGGACCCTGAGATCGCTTTATTCCGCGAACGCTTCGGACGCGGAACCAAGGGCGGCGGTTGGTACAGTTTCGATGACCGCGGCGTTCACTTCATGGCTCTGGTGAATGTCTTGACCAGCGGTCGCGACATGGGGTCCGTCTATGTGGACAACCCCGGGCCCAAGGCCGGCGGCCTTGGCCTGCTCGGCGACGAACAACTCGCCTGGATCGAGGACGACCTGCGGGGCCGATCGTCGTCGACGCCGATCGTGGTGTTCGCTCACGTTCCCCTCTGGGCGGCCTACCCGCCCTGGGGGTGGGGCACCGATGACGCGGCCATTGCGCTGGGGCATCTGAAGCGCTTCGGATCGGTCACGGTCTTGAACGGCCACATCCATCAGGTGTTGCAAAAGATCGAGGGGAACGTCGCCTTCCATACCGCGATCGCGACCGCATATCCCCAGCCGGCGCCGGGTACGGCTCCGCATGCGGGCCCCAAGAAGATGCCGCCCGGCAAGCTGCGCACGGCGATCGGTACGACGACCGTGACGTTTCGGCAGGGTCAGAGCCGCTTGGCCATCGTCGATGCGCCGCTGGCAAGCTGAGCGCGCAATGCGGAGAGTCGTATGATTCGCAAATTGTTCTTCCTGGCGGCTACGTTTGCCGTCCTGGGCTTCGCGGCGTTCTGGTTCCTGACGATCCCGGCCACTGTGCGTGCGAGCGAGCTCGG
Organism: Candidatus Elarobacter sp.; assembly: GCA_035943995.1. Lineage (GTDB taxonomy): Bacteria > Vulcanimicrobiota > Vulcanimicrobiia > Vulcanimicrobiales > Vulcanimicrobiaceae > Vulcanimicrobium. The sequence continues at coordinate 48,932 of DASZBS010000066.1, forward strand.
GCCGCATACTCCCAACCTCGCCAATGGGAAGACGATGTTCCTGGCGGGCAACTGTCAAGGGTGCCACGCCATCCCAAAGCAGCCCGACACGGCGCGCCTGGGCGGCGGTCTCGGACTCGTGTCGAAATTCGGCACTTTTTACGCGCCCAACATCTCGTCGGATAGTAAAGATGGCGTTGGAGGCTGGACCGAGGCGCAGTTCGTCACAGCGATGAAGAAGGGCGTTTCTCCCGACGGAGAGCACCTCTACCCCGTATTTCCGTATACGTCGTTTCAGCGAATGACGACGGACGATCTTCGCGATTTGCTCGCGTATCTCAAGACGCTGCCGGCGGTGTCGGGTCAGGTGCGAGACGCGGACGTGCGCTTTCCGATGAATATTCGTCGATTGATGGGCGGCTGGAAGCTTCTCTACCTCGACGGTAAAGAGTTCAAGCCTGACGCGACGCAGTCGGCGCAGTGGAACCGCGGCGCCTATCTCGTCAATGGTCCAGAGCACTGCGCCGAATGTCACAGCACCCGCAACGCCTTCGGTGCGATCGAGCACGGCAAGCGCTTCGCAGGCGCGCCCAACGCCTACGGCAAGCTGGTCGGCAATTTGGGCTTTCCGAACATAACTCAGGCCGCGCTCAAGAAATTCCCGGAACACGGCATCGCCACGATGTTGAGCAGCGGCCTGACCCCGGATGGCGACCGCCTCGGCGGCCCCATGACCGACGTCATTCGGAGCACATCACAATTGAGCGAGGACGATCGCGAAGCGATCGCGGCCTACATCAAGTCCTTGCCCGCGGTCGGTGCCGAACGATGAAGCCCTACTGCGGATAGTGCGTCTTCGCCTCCGCAACCACCCGACCGTTCGCCACCAGCGCGAGAGCAGAGAATTTCCCCGGGCGGTCGACAAATAGCGTGGCCGACTCTCCTTCGTTTACCGGACGGCCGAGCATCTCTCGATGTCCGTTTCGTTCGCCGTACAGCGCTAAGTCGGGACTCGTCTTAGCGACGACCAAGTAGATCCACTTACCGTCCTTCTCACAGATCGCCTTGGCAATTGGTCCGGTGGTACCGCCGGCGCGCAAGTAGAGCTGGCCGAATTCGCCGCTCGATAAGGCGACCACGATCGCCTCGGTTTTTCGAAGTTGTCCGTCGACTTGCAAACTTCGAAAACCGAGCAGCGATGACAAGATGCCAAGCAGAACCAACGCCGCTAGAGCGGGCCGAAACTGCACCGGGCGCTTCTGCCGGCGTATTTCGACAGCGCGAGCTGACCTCAGAATCCGCTCCTCGAGGCGCCGTGGCGGATCTCGCTGCGGCATCGCACCCTCGATGTCCGCGACTATTCGCTCGGCATTTCCAAGCAGCTCCGTACACGGAATACACTGCCGGACGTGATCGTCCGTCCGCCGACGCTCGTGTTCGCTCAGCACGCCTAGGGCATAGAGTTCAGCGTTTTCGCCGATATGATCCACTACGCACGTTGCTTTTCGGCAGTCAATTCTTCATGGAGTTTACGAAGAGCGATGATAAGCCGGCTCTTTATCGTCCCAAGCGGAACATTGAGGTCCTTCGATATCTGGTTGTGAGTCTGATAGTTCATGTAGGCCCGCACGATGGGTTCGCGCAGGTCTGCTGTAAGTGCCTCCAGCGCTGCTCGAAGCTTTGCACATTCGACGTGATCCCGGAGTTCTGCCGTGAAATCGGCCTCGACGACGGGCGTTCCTGCTCGCTGCTCGATGGTACGGTGCCGGGCGGCGCTGCGCCGGCGGGATAGGGCGTCGTTTCTTACAGCCACTACCAGAAGCGACCTGAGCGGCCCGCGTTCCTTGCGATAGGCATTCGGCGTCGACCAAAGACGCAACAGGGTATCGTGAACGCAATCCTCGGCGTCCTGCTTTACGCCAAGCACGCGAGCGGCGACCGCATAGAGGTTCGCTGCGTACAGGCGGTAGACGTCTGAAAGCGCTCTTTGATCGCGCGCGCAAAAGCCGCTTGCGACCTTGTCCTCGTCCGTCTCGAAGATGATCCTACGGGTCGAACCCGCTCGAGAGGACGTCGATGGAGCCGCTTGGCTACCGGCCGAAATCATGGTCGCACATTGTCATGAGCCGTCCCAGCACGTTGTCCAGGGTAGGAAGACTCATTCTATTGCAAAGAGGGACCTCGAGGCTGTACGGTTTCGGACCCCGCCACGGCGTTGCCTGACTCCGGAACTGCTGAAGAAGTCTCGAGGCCTACTTCGGATAGTGAGTCTTCGCTTCCGCAACCACCCGGCCGTCTGCGATCAGCTGGAGCGCAGTGAACTTGCCCGGCCTCTCCACGAAAAGCGTCGCGGACTGTCCTTCACTTACCGGACGGCCCAGCAGTTCTCGGTGCCCGTTACGCTCGCCGTACAACGTTAAATCCGGACTCGGCTTGGCCACGATGAGATAGATCCATTTGCCGTTCTCCTCACAGATTGCCTTGGCAATGGGTGCGGCAGTATCGCCGGCGCGAAATGAGATGTAGCCGAACTCGTTGCTTGACAAGGCGGCCAGAATCGCACCATTTCCGCGAAGTTGTCTGTCCGCTTGCAAATTTCGGATCCCCAAGATGAGTGACACGGCGCCGAGGACGAGCAGCGCCATCAAGGCGCCGCGGTTCTGCATTGGCCGAGTCCGCTCTGCTTTGACGCCGTCACGAGCCGATTTCAGAATTCGCGCCTCGAGGCGAGGCGGCGGGTCTAGCGGCGGCAGCTCAAGCTCGACGTCCGAAACGATTCGCTCCGCGTTTCCAAGTAGCTTCATACAGGAAATGCAATCGCGAGCGTGAGCCTCAACTTGCTCGCGCTCAGCTTCACTCAATGCGCCGAGCGCGTATAGCTCAGCGTTTTGGCCGATATGATCCATCACACACGCTGTTTTCCAGCTATCAATTCTTCATGGAGTTTGCGAAGAGCGATGATGAGCCGGCTCTTGATCGTACCGAGAGGAACATTCAACTCTTTTGAAATTTGCTCGTGCGTGTGATATTTCATGTATGCAAGAACGATGGGTGCGCGCAGATCCGGTGCAAGCGCTTCCAGTGCTGACCATAGCTTTGCACATTCCACGTAGTCCGGCAGCGCCGCGGTGAAATCGTCCACGAGGATCGGGGCTCCGGCTTGGTGCTCGATCTTCGAATGCCTGGCTGCACTGCGACGGCGGGACAGGGCGTCATTCCTCACTGCTACGATCAGAAGTGAGCTGAGCGTGCCGCGTTCCTTGCGATAGGTGTCGGGTCTCGACCAAATTCGCAACAACGTATCGTGGACGCAATCTTCCGCGTCCTGCTTTACGCCGAGCACTCGAACGGCCACCGCATAGAGGGTCGCAGCGTACCGGCGGTAGACTTCCGCTAGCGCTCTTTGATCGCGCGCGGCAAAAGCGCGCGCTAGAGTATCGTCGTCCGTCGCGAATCCAACGTTGGAGCATACCGCATGTCGAGCGGTTTCAACGCATTGATTCCGAGTCCTTTTGAAGTCGCCCGCGATGGCGGTCCGACTGCTTCGGATCATCGTGGTCCCGCTCTCGACGCCGTACGAATACGCAGTCATCTAGCCGACCTCCGAGGTGCGCTCGACGTAAGAGACGGTTGCTCGCTGCTATGCGTTCGTGAGCGATGTGTCCCGCATGACGATGAGTATCAATGAATCAGGGCGCGTATGCGAAGTGAGTATCGCGATTGGGATCTTCCGTTGGCTTGAACCGCATAACAGTGTACGCCTCATGAAGTCGCTCAGATGACGCGCGCGAAAAAAAATTGTGCTGCGGTGAAAAAATTATTCCCTCTCGTCATCTGAGGCTATGTGTTAGGCGTACGTGGCTGTAGATGTGCATCATTCAGTCGACGCAGAAGGAGCCAAGGCATGTCATCAACCCAGGTGCTCACATCGACCGAGGTGGCCGCGCGAGGTGGCGCAGCCGCCGCGTGTGAGTCGCTTCAAGAGATCATCAGCATACTCGCGACGGCGGAGGCGTTCGCCGTGACCGTTCTCGGTGGGGCCCTTGAGAACGCTGCGAACGGAAGTCTCGCGTTCAACGCCGAGCAGCAGCAGGCGATCACAGCGGCGCGCGCGGAGGAGCAAGCGCACTACGCTTTTCTCACCGCGTCGGGGGCGAAGCCGTTGACGACGACCTTTTCGCTGCCCGACCCGAAAATCACAACCGACGTCCCGACATTTCTCAAGAGCCTCATCGTGCTCGAGGAACTCTTCATCGCGGCCTATCTCGCCGCAGCGCAGGAGTTCGCCGTTCTCGGCGAGGTCGAATGGGTTCAGCATGCCCTGGCGATCGGTTCGGTGGAAGCGCATCACCGCGTTGCCGCCCGATTTTATGCCGTCGAGGCCGGGCTGATCAAGGGTCCCCCGAACGACGTCGCATTCCAGAAAGCAAAATTCGCAAGTGTCGGCGCTGCGGCAGCGGAGCTCAAGCAGTTAGGTTTCATCGGCGGCAGCGGCTCACAGATCACCTATCCCGGGCCCGGCTCCATCGACAATACCGGCGTCAAGCATCTCAAGCCGTAACGGCTGCACGAAAGGGACCGATCATGAACGACAAAGAGAAAGCGGCGAGCCCGCATATGTCGCGTCGCGCGCTGCTACTGAGCGCCGGTGCCACGAGTGCCGGCCTCATGTTTGCCCAGTCGCACGGGATCTTGGGGGCTATGGCCGCAGCCGATTCGGGAAAACCGGAGCGCGTCCAGGACGTCTTGGATATCACGGCAACGAACGAAGCCTTCGGGGTAACGCTCATCGGGACGGTGCTCGATGCTGCGGCGAACGGCTCCTACAGCCCACCGATCCCGCCCGCAACGATCAAGGTGCTCACGAACGTGCGGGCGCAGGAACAATTCCACCTCGACTTCTTCCTTCGAGCCGGCGGCAAGCCACGAACCGGCACCTTCTACCTCGCCGATCCGAAGCTGCTCAGAGACCCGCTTGCTCTTTTCGCAGATCTCGTGGAGCTCGAAGATGCCGCGATCGCCTCTGCGATGGCCGGGATGCGCACGTTGACGCGCGAACGACGCGTCGACCTCGTCAAAGCGAATTTCCAATTCGCAGCCGAGGAAGCTGAGCATCGACTGCTGGCCAACCACGCGCTGGGAATGCGGCCCGCGAACGATATCGCATTCGCGCCTGCACTCTTCACGACCATGGCCCAGTTCTACGCCGTGCTCAAGAAGAAGGGGATCGTCGGCGGTAGCCTCGGCGGGAAAAAGATCACGTATCCCGGCGCCGGCCAGATCGATGGCAGCCACGTCATCTACCGGACGCCGGCTGGTCCTCAGGTGTCCTGTGCGTAGCCGCCGGCGCGCGGCCGTACGCAGCGAGTTCGGTGACGCGCGAACTTCGCATCTGATCGATCGGAGAGCTGGGCTCATCATGGCGGCCTTCAACCACGTCTGCCACGTAACGGCGACGCTTTTGGGCGGCGCTCCATCTCGCCACTGACTTCGGCGAGGCGCGTGCAAACGGTCCGTGATCGCGTACCGTTTGCTCGCGTCCTGATTCCGTAGAGCGCAAGTCAACCGGTCCCTTCGGAGGCTACGCGTGAACGTCCAGCTCCAGCGATTGCCTTTCCGTGCGTTCGCTCCGATCGTCTCGCGCGTGTCTCCTCCGCCTGCCCTCGCCAGAGCAAAGTGGTGGACGCTTCTCGGGCCCGCGTTTGCCGTCAGCATCGGATACATCGATCCCGGGAACTGGGCAACCGATCTTGCGGCTGGGACTTTTGGATTCAGGCTACTTTGGGTGATCATCCTCGCAAATCTCATCGCGATGGCACTGCAGGTCGCAGTCGTGCGACTTGCCGTGCTGACCGGCGAAGATCTTGCGAGCGCGATCGCGCGTCAATGGCCGCGCGTGAAGTCGATGCTTTGGCTCGTTTTCCAAGGATCCGCCATCGCAACCGATCTTGCCGAATTCACCGGCATCACGCTCGGCATCCAAATGCTGTTGCACTGGAGCATGCTTGCGAGCGTCGCATCGGGCCTTACGATCGTCGGGCTCATCTTGTTTTTCGGCGGCCGGCGCTCGAAAGTGCTCGAGTCGATGTTGCTGTTCACGATCGGCGCCGTCGCGCTGGTTTTTGCATACCAAGTATACGTGTTGCATCCATCCGGCGCCGCTGTCGCAGCGGGAACCATACCACGGATACCGAATATTTCCGCACTTCTCGTGGTCGTGGCGATCATAGGGGCAACGGTCATGCCGCACAATCTCTTCTTGCACTCGTCTCTTGTCTTGAAGAACTGCGAATCGTGCGACGAGGCTCAACGGGCTGACCGCGCTAGGTTCTTTTTCAAGGAGACGTTCATTGCACTCAATGTTGCAGCATTGATCAACGGCGGCATTCTCGTCGTCGGCGCGTCGCTCCACGGTGCAAATGAATCGATCCAGATCGCATTTCAAGCACTTGTCGGCCTTGCCGGCGGAACAGGCGCCATCATGTTCGGCGCCGCGCTTCTGCTGACTGGAATTGCTGCATCGACAACGGCGACTCTGTCGGGCGATTACGTGTTCCGAGCGTTTTCCCCGTGGAAGATTTCGCCGCTCGTGCGACGGGCGTTGACCCTTGCACCGTCGGGCGCCCTGCTCCTGGCCGGTGTCAGCGCGACCAGTTTGCTTGTGTGGTCGCAAGTCGCGCTCGCGCTCATGTTGCCGGTCGTTATCGTTCCACTCATTCTGGAACTTCGACGTGCATATCGTTTGCGCGGGCTGCCACTTGCCCGCCCAATCTATCTCGGTGCGGTATTCGCCGCGATACCGTGCGTTGCTTTCGACGCCGTGCTGATCGCACAACCGATCTTGTGGCCGAGCTGAGCTCGAAGCGGAGGAGTGCGATGACTCTGCAGATATTCGCGCTTGCGAAACGAACGTATTCCGAATGGTCGCAGGACGGTGGTTGGATTTTCGCCGGCGCGATGACGGCCTTCGCAGCCCTTGCTGCGGCGCCGATCACCCTGATCGTCGTGCGCCTCGCCGGCGCCTTCGGCCAGGAACGCGCTTGTCTCGCGCTGCTCGCGCATCCGCTCGGACTGGTCATCGGGAGCGGCAACGCACAGGCCCTGGGCCGCTCGGTCAGTTCCAGCAACGCCGGCCAGCACGGCCAGCTCGCAATTGCGGTCGCTATCGTCGCCGCGATCTTCGCCGCCTCCCGGTTCACGTATGCGATGCAAAAGGCGATGCAGACGATGTGGTCGACGTCGGAGTCGACTGGGCCGCAGAGCCTTTGGACGACGACGCGCGACGTGTTCGTGTCCGGGACTGCCTCCGCCTTGGGAATCGCGCTTCTCCTCGCGCTCCTGTTCTCCGGTTCGGCGCTTTTCGCGATGGCACGCGCTTCGGGTAATGAGTCGAACGTCGGATTTCCATTCGTCCAAATCATCGCAGCAATCGGCGGAGCCGCGATCCTGGTTCCGATCTTCGGCGCGCTTTTCAAATGGCTACCGCGGTCCAACCTCGCTTGGAGCGACATCTGGGTCGGCGCCACCTCGACTGCCATCGTGTTTGCGGTCGGCCAAATCGCCTTCGGCGCCTATCACGCCTTGCGTCCCGTCGGATCGATGTACGACAGCGTGTCGTCCGTCGTCATCCTGCTCCTGTGGATGTACTATTCGGCGTACACGCTTTTGATGGGTGCCGAGTTCACTCAGGTCTATGCCCGAATGCACGGCTCGCTTGCGCTCGAGCGTGACTGAGTGTTCGCGCCGCGCCCTTGCCGGCTACGCGAGTTTTACTTTTCGGCTAAGCACGCCGAATTGCTCCTGCGCGAGCGCATAGCATTCGCACGACGCGTCCTGCAGGCCGGGGCGATCCAAGATCGTTATGGTGCCTTGCGCATACTGGATGAAACCGGCGGCCCTGAGCGTGGAGGCCGCGATGGCCACTCCCGAACGCCGGCTTCCGAGCATCATTCCCAGGTACTCTTGCGTCAGTTGAATCGCATCTGACCGCACCCGATCCTGGGTCATGAGGATCCAACGGGCGCACCGCTCGTACACGCTGTGAAGGCGGTTGCATGCGGCGAGTTGACCCAAGAGATTGATATACGATTGCAGATACCGGCTGAGCAGACGCCGGAACTCGGGATTGTTCTGCGTCAAATGCTCGAACATGCGCGCCGAGATCACGATTGCATCGCCCGGCACCTGACAGTAACTATGGTTCTCCGAAGTCGTGGCACCAAGGATCAGGGGGATCGCCGAAACGCCTTCGTATCCGACCGTTCCGACTTCGATCATGCCGCCATCCTGCATCTCCGCCACCACGGAAAGCACGCAGGTGAGAGGAAAATAGACCCGGTCGATCTCGGCATCGGCCGCGTAGACTTTTTGCCGCAATTTCAAGCGCACGACTTCGCCCAGGCTCAGAACGCTGTCGGCATCCGCGCCCGTCAGATGGCGCAGGAGCAGGTTCTCTCCGAGCAATTCGGGAGTCGGGAGCGTCGTGGTGGCAGATCCGTTTCGCTTCATACCGTCCGTTTGCTAGCTGCTCTCCCCGATCGTAGCACGGTCGTCAGCGGGGCCGACGTCCGAAACCGTACAGCCTAGGTGACCCGAATTCCCCTACGATTGGTTCCTCCCCTAGACCCATGCGCTGGGACGCCTCAATGACGCTGGAGCGACCATGATTTTCGCCGACAGCCACGCGCCGCCGGTCGTCGTCCTCTCGGGCGATCTGGACCTTTATGAGGCTCACCGCGTCCGCGACGCGCTCGATGCGCTCGACGGGCCCGGCGTCGTGGACATGAGCGCGGTGCGGCTCGTGGACTCCTCGGTCCTCAACGAGCTGGCGCGGGTCGCCAAGCGCGCGGGACCGCAGCGGGTGACGCTGATCGTGAAATCACCGAACATTCGTAAGGTGCTGGGCATCGTCCAGTTCGAGCGGCTCTTCCACATCGTGTCCGACCCGACCGCGCTCGCCGCGGCCGAATGATCTACCTCGTGCTTTGCCCATGCCTTCACTCCGTCGAGGGGCATGACGCGCACGGGTGCAAAGGTGACCGCGGACGCAGCTGCGCGTGTCGGCTCGCATTAAACGATGCGCTCGACGCCGCGGTCGACGCGGCCCGGTCGACGTACGCGCGAGAGCGCGGCTGGGAGAACGCGCAACAGTCCGCATAGCCCGCCTTGCGCTCCGAATAGGGCGCGATTTCCGACACGCCTCAAATTCTGTCGCCCATTGATGTATTGGAGACGAGCTAGCGCGGTACTGCGTTAGCACCACGCATGAATTTCGTCGCTACGCAATATCCCGAGCAGTCTGCGGTCGAAGGGTTTCAAACGTTCGCTGAAGCCCTGCCTTGCATCGTGTGGATTGCGGACGCGGCCGGCAAGGTCGAATGGCACAACCGTGAGCTTTGGGCGTACACGGGGCGCGCGCTCCAAGCCGAGGTAGGATGGGGCTGGATGCCCAGCGTCCACATCGACGACCGGAGATCGATCACGCGGGATTGGGCGCACTCCCTGGCATCCGGAACCGTCCTGGATTCCGTCGTGCGTCTTCGCGGCGAGCACGGTTCGTATCGTTGGTTCGCCGTTCGCGCTCGCCCCTTCTACGACTCGAACGGTGCGATCGCTAAATGGTTCGGCACGCTGACGGACATCCACGATCGGCAGATTGCCGTCGAGGCGAACACCCATATGGTGGACGCCATGATGAAAGGCTATCTCTCGAAGAAGTTTCCGACCGTGAAAGGGCTCGTGTTCGACACGCTCTACAGGGCCGCGAACGTCATGGAGAAGATCGGTGGCGACTGGTACGACGTTTTCGAGCTCCCCGACGGCCGGATCGGGTTCTCGCTCGGCGACGTCTGCGGTCACGGCGTCGATGCCGCGGTGAAGATGGGCGAGGCGAAACAGGCAATCTTCGTCGCCGCGTGCCTAGGCGATCCGGCGCCGGAAACCGTCCTGTGCCAGGCCAATCGCGTGTTGTTCCTCAACAACCACCACGTATCGATCACGACGGCCCTATACGGTATCGTCGATGTCGCGCGCCGCACCGTCACCTACGCATCGGCAGGACACCACCCGCCGATCCTTGCGCGGGCGAACGGAGAAGCAGAGGTCCTCCCAAACCATGGGTTCCCACTCGGCGTCGAAGAGCACATGCCGCCGCGCATCAAGACGCACGAGTTCGCGTACGAGTTCGGGTCCACCATGGTTCTGTACACGGATGGGCTGATCGAGTTCGACCACGACCTGATCGATGGAGAAAGTCGATTGCTGGCCGCGGCCGCTGAATCGGTACGATGCGGGGCAGCGCATCCGGCGAAGTTCATCGCCAATCAGGTATTGGGCGACGCCACACCGATCGACGACGTTGCCGTGCTCACGCTCTCCTTCTTGGAGGAGTGATCAGACGTAGGCGCTGGCGGCCTCATTCACGGTGCTCCTTGAGCTCGACAAGAATGCAGTCCATATCAGTGCTGCCGATGTTTCGCCGGTGTGCTTCTTCGCCGGACTCCACGTTACATCCCCAGCCTTCGCTTGACGCACCGTTGGCTCGGCCCCGACGACGGCATTGCGTACGACGTATTCGTTTAGAGAAACCACGACTGCGTCGGTTCTTTTTCAAAGAGACGCTCATCGCGCTCAATGTTGCCGCGTTGATCAACGGCAGCATTCTCGTGGTCGGCGCGTCACTTCACGGTGCAAATGAGTCGATCCAGATCGCGTTCCAAGCGCTTGTCGGCCTTGCCGGCGGAACAGGCGCTATCATGTTTGGCGCCGCTCGGTCAGTTCCAGCAACGCCGGCCAGCATGGCCAGCTTGCAATCGCGGTCGCGGTCGTCGCCGCGATCTTCGCCGCCTCCCGGTTCATGTATGCGATGCAAAACGCGATGCAGGCGATGTGGTCGACGTCGGAGTCGACCGCGTCGCAGAGCCTCTGGACGACAACGCGCGACGTGCTCGTGTCCGGGACTGCTTCCGCCTTGGGAATCGCGCTTTTCCTCGCGCTCCTGTTTTCCGGTTCGGCGCTTTTCGCGATGGCGCGCGCTTCGGGTAACGAGTCGGGCGTCGGCGTACCCTTCGCCCCAATCATCGCAGCAATCGGCGGAGCCGCGATCCTGGTCCCGACCTTCGGCGCGCTCTTCAAATGGCTACCGCGGTCCAAGCTCGCTTGGAGCGATATCTGGGTCGGCGCCACCTCGACCGCGATCGTCTTTGCGGTCGGCCAAATCGCCTTCGGCGCCTATCACGCTTTACGTCCCGTCGGATCCGTGTACGACAGCGTGTCGTCCGTCGTCATCCTGCTCCTATGGATGTACTATTCGGCGTACACGTTCTTGCTGGGCGCCGAGTTCACTCAGGTCTATGCCCGAATGCACGGCTCACTTGCGCTCGAGCGTGACTGAGTGTGCTGCGGGCTTCCGCTTGCGCTGAGGCCAGATCGCCCTGGATCGCCGCGTTCGCAATGTTCGTCTTACTCGTTGCCGCCGCTCTCACGTTTTCGCGCGTGAGGCCGACAATAGTCGTACCCCGCGTCCGTTCGAGGCGTGCACTTCGCCGTTTCGCGTAAAGTTCGCGTTTCTGTCCTCTTGAGGGGCGGGCGAGCGTCCGACATTCTTAAAGCGGACGTAGATTTTGCGCTCGCCTTCATGGAGGACGGAAATTTCCATTATGGTCAAGCGCATTCTGGCCGGCGTCTCGGCGGCCGCTCTCGGGATCGGCTTGCTGGCGGCACCCGCCGCGGCCGCCTCGAACACCGCCACGGTCACCGTGGCGGTGACGGCTGCCACGCAAGCCACGATCGGCGTCACGTATAGCGCCGGCAGCAACATCTCGTGCGCCGTCGGCGCAACCGTCGCGGGCGTCGTCGCGTGCACGAACACCGCGACGCTGGCCGGCAGCTTCCGCTCGACCAAGGCCGATACCGGCGGCACGTCGGTCTCGCTGACCGGTGCGGCGATCACCGGCTCGGGCGGCGCGTCGATCCCGGCCTCCGCGCTGACGATGACCTGCACCGGCGGAACGACCGGCTCGCCGACGTTCGCCGGAACCGCGGGAACGCTCGCGTCGGCTGCCGCGCTCTCGACGTCCGCGGTCAACTGCCAGTCGTGGACGGGCACGATCGTCGCGAACTACAGCCTCGTGCTCGCGCTCTCGATCGACGCCGGTCAGGTTCCGTCCGACACGTACACGAACGGCGCGTTCACGGCGACCGCGACCGCCAACTGAGCCGCATGCGTTCGTCGCTGTGTGCGAGCGTGCTCAACCGCACGCTCGCACTCGTGCTCGCCGGTACGCTCGCGCTCGCGCTCGTTCCGTCCGCGAGCCGCGCCGACGCGCCGGGATTGCAGATCTCCGTCGAGCCGCTGGTGGTGCAGTTCTCGCTCGCGCCCGGCGGCCAAGTCAGCACGCCGGTCACCATCAAGAACGTAGGCAGCGAGAAAGCCGTCGTGACGGCGAGCCAGATCGACTGGCGCACGACGCTCGACGGCGCCATGAAGAGCGAACGCCCGGGAACGGAAGGCGCGTTGTCACTGAACCCGCACCTGCGGCTTTCCGCGTCGGAGTTCACGCTCGAGCCCGGCGAGACGCGGCGCATGACGCTGTCGCTGGTGCTGCCGACGGGATTCTCCGCGGCGCCGCAGGATTATCGCGGCGGCTACTTTGTCCGCGCGACGCCCGCCGGAAGCCCGAGCGCGCAGTCGTTCGGCGTGGGCGCGAACATCCTCGCATACGAAACCGTGGGCGCGCCGAGCCGGCATCTCAAGCTCACGAGCCTCAAAGTCGTCGACGCCGGCGACCGCAGCGTCCAGTTCACGGCGCGCCTGGTGAACGACGGCCGCAACTACGTTCGCCCGCAGGTCCGCATGCTCGTCGGGCAGGCGGGCCGCATCGTGCAGCAGCGCGACGACAGCACGCCGGCGATCTTCGGCGGCGAACCGCGGCTCTATACGCGCACGTTGCGCGACCTGCTTCCCGGCACGTATCGGCTCCAGCTCACCGTGGACTACGGTGGCGATACGCTGATCGAAGGCACGACCGACTTCACGGTGCGCTGATGCGCGCGCGCGTCGCCGGCATCATCGCCGCGGTACTCGCGACGCTGGCGTTCGCGGCGCCGGCGCAGGCGGCGTCCGGCAAGATCTTCTCGTTCACCACGTCGAACTCGGGCAACATCACCTTCACCGTGCCCGGCCTAAGCAACGTGGCGCTGCCTGGCAGCCAGTCGTACGCATACGCCTTGAGCATCCGTACGTCGCCGCTGCAAGGCACCGTCACGATCACCGCGCCGCTCATCAACGGGACCGCGGGCAACAAGATACCGCAGTCCGCGTTTCAAGCGCAGTGCACGGCGACGTCGGATCCCGGCGGGATCTTCACGTCGAGCGGCTTGGTGCGCCTGTCCGCGAGCGCGGTCACGTGCGGAACGGTCGCCGCGAACAGCAACAACTCGATCAACTTCGACGTCACCCTCTACCTCGACTGCACGCCGGACGCGTCGTCGTTCACCGCCGATACGTACACGAACGCGCTCATGAGCATCACGGCGAACGCGCCGTGAACGCGATGCGCATGGGCCGCCGGCTCGTCGCTGCCGGCGTCCTCATCGCGCTGGCGGGCAACGCCGCGCTGGCCGGCAGCGCGATCGGCAAAGCAAAGCTCGTCCAGCAGTTGCGTCATGTCGCGCAATCGCGCGTCGTCGCGTTGCTCACCGTTCGCGTGGACGGCGACTCGCTGGGGGCGATCGGGGTGCAGCGCGCGGCGGGCACGCCGCTCGTGCCGCTCGACGTGGTCGCGAACGCGCTGGGATGGCGCGTCGTCACACTGGCCGACGGCATGCGGCTCTCCGGCGACGACCGCAGCGTCGTCGTGACCGCCGGCTCGCGGATCATTCGCGAGAACGGCGAGTCCCGGTTGCTGTTCGCCGAAGCGGTCGTGAGCCGCGGCGGCAGGCTGTACCTCGACGCGGCCGACGTCACGCGCCTCTTCGGCGTTCGCAGCGAACGCGCGAACGGCGCGCTCGTGTTCGTGCGGCCCGCGCAAATCGGAACGCCGGCGCGCATCGTGGAGATCGCGCGGCCGCCGGCGCCGCAGCCGAGTCCCACGCCGCGCAGCGCGGTGCGCCGGCTTGACGACACCGCGCCGGCTTCGGCGACGGCCGGCCGCATCGTGCTCGCGCTCGACCGGGTCGGTTCGACGCGTTTGCTGCACATCTCGAGCGAGACGAAGAGCGGCACGCTGCAGACGGCGCTCACGTCGTCCGGCGTCAACGATTTCGGCACGCCCAACGCGACGGTCATCGTCGGTTCGGCGCAGCGCAACGTCGCGCTCGGCATGCTGACCGATCCGCTCGGCGGCACGATTTTCCGCGGCACGGTGTACGAAGGCGTCGCGCTGGGCCGCGGCGATCGAACGCTGTTCGCCGGACGACGGCTCGCCGACGGCACGGACCTCACGGGGATGACGTTCGGCGACGCGCTCCACGGCGGTTCGACCACGATCGCCACCGTGTGGCGCAACGGCGCGTACGACCAGACGATCGTGCGCCGCCTGCGCCGCGCGCGCCACCCGTGGGGCGATTTCTCGACCGAAGTGCTCGCGGGCGACAAGGGCGTGGGAATCGGCTTCGCCGCGCGAACGCGCGGCCGCACGTTCTTCGAAGCCGATGCAGCGTACGCGACGCGCGGTCTACCGCTCGGTCCGAACGACGCGCCCGTGAACGTCGACATCGGGCGCGAGCTGAGTGCCGCGACGACGGCCGTCGTGGGGCTTTCAACGGGGCCGCGACAACCGCTCGCGCCGTTCGTCGGCATCTCGACGCGCACGCACGGACTGCTCGCGTCGGCATCCGTGTCCGACCGCACGCTCACCGCGAGCTTGGCATATCAGTCGGCGAATGCGTCGCTGCAAGCATACTCGGTACCCGGACCGCAACGTGCGGGCGGCGTGCAAGGAACGCTCGCGTTCCCGGGTGCCGTCCTCGATCTCACCGCGACGTCCGCGGCCGGCACGCGCGACGCCGCACTGACGCTGCGCACGACGCGGCGCGGCCTCAACGTCATCGGCGGCGTCGGCTTTCCGAGCGCCGGCCGCATCGCACCGATCGCGGGCTTGTCGGTGCCGGTCACGCCGCTGCTCATGCTCGAAGGCACCGTGCGTCCCGCCGGCGCCACCGCGCACGCCGTGCGACTCGGGCTCGCGATGGGGATTCCGGCGCGCCGCAAGCCGTCGGTCCCCATGGTCGACGCGGTGATCCACGTCGGCGGCGACGCATCCGCGCGGATGCGGCTGTTCGTGGACGGCGTTCCGTCGCAGCTCGCCGGCGCGCCGGTCGCGCACGTCGCCGTCACGCGCGGCCCGCACGTCTTCGCCGTGGAGACGGACGACGGAACGCGCGGCTCCCCGGACGTCGGCGCTCGCATCGACGCGCCGGGTGACGGCGTTACGCTGCCGCTCTGGCCGTTCCGCACCGTGCGCGGCCGCGTCGTCGTATCCGACCGCGCCGTCTGGCCCCCGGACGCGAGCTTCGCTGGCATCACGATCTCCATCGAACCGGACGGCAGCACCGTCGAAACCGCCGCCGACGGAACGTTCATGTTTCCGAAGCTCCCGCTCGCGCCCGGCGCGACGATCGCCGTCGCCCCCGGCTCGCTGCCGCGCGAGCTGCACGCCCCCGATCGTCAACCGCTCCCCGAAGGCGACGTCACGCTGATCCTCGGCCCCGGCCTGCGCATCGAACGCCAGACGTTCCCAGCGTCGCACTAAACCTACGACGCCGCGGCTGCTTGACGAGTGACGCGGTAGCCGTGCTCGCAACGGCGAGCGGTCATTGGAAAGAGCATGTGCTCTCCGGGCGTTCATTTTGTTATACAAGGCAAGCGCCTTCGAGCGTCGAAACCAGCGTCCTCAGTGATGCGGCGTGAGGGGAAATCGGCAGAATGAACGTGACGCCAACGGACGGTGAGTCGCCGCCGGTCGTTAAATCCGCGCAGGAAACCGAACGCGCGGCTCTGGAGCTCGAAAAGTTGCGGTTGGAAGTCGAAACCGCGCGCGCCACAAACCGGCTCGAAGCAGACAAGCTTCGACTCGAAATTCAACAAATCAAGAGAACCACTGGCTGGTGGCATATCTCGACTTTCGTCCCTCTATTCGTGGGGCTCGCCACGCTTTTTGCCGGGCTGATTTTGAACCATACCCTCAATTATGCGGCCGACGAGCAGCATGCATTTGAGAATTACACCAAGCTCACAGATGAGTTTTCAAAAGGTGGCAGCGCCAAACTGGGAGCAATCGTCGGGTTTCGGCCATTCCTGAGGCCTTGGGCCGACCGTTCCGATCAAACCGTCGAGTTACTGGCCAACGAGTTGCTGAAAGAACAAGATCCGACGACAAGACGAGCGATCGTCCAGGATCTTGTCTACGCCGGGATGCCCGCATTCAACCACGTTCGCGACGTCAACATCGTAACACGCGAGAAACTCCGAAAATCTGCAATCCAGCTGATGTTCCACTACGCGAATGTCGACAAGGCTCACACGGTGGCTTGTCCCTCGTGCAATGTCTATATGGTATCCGGCGAAGCGCGCGACGCCGCAGGCCAATATGCACCGGACTTGCCCCAAAGCGTACAGCAGGTTCACAGAGACTGTCTCAGCCAATTCGTATATGCGGAACTCGGGGACTGGGGCCCGGTCGGCGTCCATGAGGAGTCGCAGCACCCTTGGCAGCAGGCACGACGCGAGTTCTATGCTCAGGCGCCGGCGTTTCTCGCAAGCGTCGATGTGTTGCGCGCGTTGCTTTGGCAGCCGGGTGCCGATTTGAGAAACTTCGATGCCTCGGGAATCGCCGTGTTCGACATGGACCTTCGCGATGCCGACCTTCAAGGGATCAACTTAAGCGGTTCGGTCGTAGAGGGTTCTGCAAATGGCGCCGACCTGAGCAATGCAGATCTTTCGAATGCGAATCTACGCGCCGACTTGGGTCGCAGCATTACCCGGAGTACCTCGCTTTGCGGCGCGAATATTCTCTACGCAAAATTGAAGCTTTCCTCACGCGCGGAATTTCCCAATTTGACCGCTGCGAATTGGTGGGATATCATCGACGATCTCACTGGATCACGCGTGCCAAAAAACACACGAGACCTCGAAGCGGCCTTCCCTCGGAAGCGTAGCGAGCCATTCGCCACCCTGCAACCTGACGCTAAGAAACGCTTGTGCGCCGAAACGCCGTATACCCAAGGCGGGTCCGCTGGGGCGGTGGAATCTTTCAGAAAGTTCGTTTCGCCGATGCGGTGAGGTCGGGCCGTCCATGATGGTGATGGGATGACCTCAATGTCGCCTCATTTGGGCAACTTTTCGGCGCTGAGCTTCGTCGAGTAGCCGTATTGCCGGCAGCGCGCGGGAGGAGAGCCCCGCGGCGAAACCACGCGGTCTCGCCGGACGTCGAAGCCTACGATGACGTCCGCACTGCTCGAACCTCTGCCGTTTGCCGCCTGGGAGCCGACCAAGACGACGCTGCACCTCTGGTGCCAGATCGTCGGGAAGATCGCGCTGCGCTCGAGCGCGCTGCGCAATCACTGGTGGAACTGCACGCTGCGGCCGACGGCGCAAGGCTTCAAGACGCAGCTCTTGCGCGCGGGCGACACGTTCTTCGAGATCGAGCTCGACGTCGTCGAGCACCGCACGATCGTGCGGGCGAGCACGGCGCCGGAACCGCAAACGTTCGCGCTGCGCGACGGCTTGTCGGTCGCGGAGTTCTACGCGTCGCTGCGCGGCGCGCTGAGCCGGTTCGGAATCGACGTCCCCATCCTCGCAAAACCGTACGGCTTTCCGGGCCAGACGACGCCGTTTCCCGACGATCGCGAACACCACGCGTACGACGCCGCGGCGGTGCGCCGGTTCTGGAACGCGATCGCCTGGACCACCATCGTCTTCGAAACGTTCGCGAGTGAGTTCGCGGGCAAACAGGGACCTGTGCAATTGTTCTGGCACGGGTTCGACCTCGCGCTCGGGCGTTATTCCGGGCACCGCGCGGGCGGGCCGCCGAAAACCGATCCCGTGCAGCGCGAAGCATATTCGCACGAAGTGATCGCGTTCGGCTTCTGGCCGGGCGACGCGAACGTCCCCGCACCGACGTATTACACCTACACCGCCCCCGAGCCGCCGGACCTCACGACCGTCGCGCTGGCGCCCGCCGGCGCGTCATGGGCGCCGGCGGGTAGCGGTCACATGGGCGTGCTCCCGTACGAATCCGTTCGCACGTCGGGCGATCCCGAGGCAGCGCTGCTCGCGTTCTTGCACAGCGGTTACGACGCCGGAACGCGCACGGCGCATTGGGACGCCGCCGCGCTCGCGCACACGTCCTAGCTCAGCGCGAACCGCCGTACCGCGTCCTCGTTCCACCGCAGCCCCGTACCGGGCCGGTCGGCGGCGCGCAGCGTGCCGCCCGACGGCGCGATCGAGTCTTCGAGGATCGGCGACGCGAGGTCGAGCCATTCGAGATAACGCGCTGCCGGCGTCGCCGCGAGCAGATGCGCGCTGATCTCCGGGAAGAGGTGGCTCGAGATGCGGCGCCCGGTGGGCGCGGCGAGCGCGGCGGCGTCGAGCCAGCCGGTCACGCCGCCGATCTTCATCACGTCGAGCATCACTTCGTCGCACGCGTCCGCGGCGAGCGAGCGCGCCGCGTCGTTGGGTCCCCACCAGTTCTCGCCGATTTGAATCGGCGTGTCGAGCGCGCGCGCGACCATCGCGTGCGACGCATCGTCGTCCGCACGGCACGGCTCTTCGATCCAGCGCAAGCCGAACCGCTCCAGCAGCTTCCCGCGCCGGATCGCCTCGCCGCGATCCAGGCACTGGTTGTAATCCATCATGATCTCGCACGCCGGCCCGAGCGCCGTGCGCACCGCATCGACGAACCGCACGTCGGTCTCGGCGTCGGGCCAGCCGATCTTGAACTTCACCGCGGTAAAGCCGGCGGCCGCGCTGCGCCGCCCTTCGGTGACACCGTCCTCGGCGCTCATCATGCCGAGGCTGTCGTATGCCGCGAGCGCACGCGGTTCGGCGCCGAGCAGCACGCACAGCGGGACGTCGTGCGCCACGGCGAGCGCGTCCCACGCCGCCATGTCGATGCCGGCCATCGCCATCCCGGTGAGCCCTTGCGGCCCGAGCAGACGGAAGCGCGCTTGCAGATGTGCGGTGATCGTGCGCGGCGCGAGCGGCAGCCCCGCGACGACCGGCGCAAGCTCATCGAGCAGCGCGAGCGTCGCGCGCAGCGCGAGCGTCGTGTAGCAGAAGAGGTACGCGCGCCCCGTGACGCCCGCGCTGGTCTCGAGATCGATCAGCACGAGCGGCGCGCTGGTCACCGCGCCGCCCGCGGTCAACAACGGCTTCGGAAGCGGCACGTTCACCGCGCGAGCGCGAAGCGCGCGCACGGTGTCGTTCGCGGCAGCGAGCGTCGTCGTCATCGGGTCACGCGGGCCTGGTCGGTGCGTAGCATAGGCAGAGCATAGCAGAAGCGGCCGGGTGCGGCACCACCGCCGAGAGACGGGAGGCCTGTTTGGGAAAGGGTCCGCTATGAACGACGACTCCAAGCGGTGCGACAACCTCGCGTGCCTGTGCAAGGTCCCCCTGGCGGACGCGGTGTGCAGCCCGTACTGCGACTCCCCGGACGGGCGCGACCCCGCGATCATCACCTGCGGGTGCGGGCACGCCGGTTGCAAGGCCGAGATCGACGAGCAGCTCCACGGCGGCATCGGCAGAGAAACGCTCTAGCACCGAATGGCACGCCGCCCTGGGTTGAGCATCACCGATCTGCAGGAACAGATTTTCCAGCGCGAGGGCTTTCGCGTGTCGTTCGAGCGGCTCGGCGCGGGGAAGGACGAGCTGCCGCCGTACGACTTCCCCATCATGTCGCCCAACGGCTGGACCGTATCGGACTGGAAGCGTCTGCGGCTGGGCGCGTACGTGCTGCTGTTCCGCGGCGTCACCGTGTACCGCGGCGACGACGAACCGATCGCGCGCGACATGAAGCTCGCGCACCTGCGCGACTCCTACTACAAAGCGCGGTACGGCACGCTGTCGCCGGACGACGAGCGCCCCGACAACGTCGTCACGATCGACTCCGCACCGTCGAAACGGCGCGAGCGAAAGTCCTGAGCGCGTCGCTGCACCGCGAGATCACGGCGAGACGAGCGCGCTCCACGACTTCGCCGCGCTCCGATGCGTGCGGAGCGCCGCCGCGGAGACGCGCGAGACGGCGCACTCGCTGACCGCGCCCGTGCGGCCGTGCAGAAACGCCGCCGCGCGCAGCACGACCGCCGTCCGCCCCACCGCGACGGTGAACGGCAGCCGATACGCCGGCGATGTAGCACGCGGCACCGTTCCGTCGGTCGTATACCGCACGACGGCGCCGTCGAGCGGCACGCTCAACGAGACGGTCACCGCGGTCGCAGCCGTCCACGCGCGCACGGATTGCACGTGCCCCGGGACGGATTCGAACACCGTCCGGCCGCCCGTGAGCGCGAACGCCGCGTTCGGGATGCGGAACGCGTACCCGTGCGCGTCGAGCCACGCGAGCTGCGCGGGCAGCCGCGCGAGGAACGAGGCCCAGCTCTTGCGCGAGCGCGGCGTCCAGGCGTTCTCCGCGAGCGCGAGCTCGCGCGGAAGCGTCATGAAGAAGAGGTGATCCGGCGTCGCGATGCGCTCGGTCCAGACGTTCGCTTGCGTGCCGATCACGTGTGCGGCCGCGGCGGCGTCGAGCCCGCGCGGCATCACGCCGTGGTCGTAGACTTGTTCCAGCGTCGCGACGTGCGGGCTGCCGCGCGGTTCCTGCGCCGGATCGCCTTGCACGGCGTCGAAATGAAGCGCACCGGTCGCGTCGACGACGTCGTTGCCGCGTTGCGCGGCCGCGGCCGCGCGCTTCGATGAGGTCCAGACCGTCAGAAGCGCCCGCGGCCAGAGTTGCGGCGTGAGGATGTCGTCCCAGCCGGCGAACCGCCGCCCGCGCGATTCGACGAAACGCTCGACGTCATGCGTGAACCGCGGTTGCGCCGTGAGCGCGGGCGGGGGAACCTCGTCGCCGCCCGCGTGCAGGTACGGCGACGGAAATTCCGCCGCCGCTTCGGCCAGCACGTTGCGCGCGAAGGCGAGGCCGTCCGCGTTCATGCACAGCGTCTCGTGCGCGCACGCGAGCTTCGGGTACGCGCGCAGTGCCGCGCCGGCGTGCCCCGGCAGATCGATCTCCGGCACCACCGTGACGTAGCGGCGCGCCGCGTACGCCACGATTCGGCGCACGTCGTCGCGCGAGTAATGCAGCGTCCCGGCGGTGAGCGCCGGATACCGGCTGCTCTCCAACCGCCACGCCTGGTCGTCGGTGAGATGCCATTGAAAGACGTTGAGCTTGTAGCGCGCGGCGACGGCGATGTAGCGCTCGATCACCGGCACGGGGAAAAAATGCCGCGCAACGTCGAGATGAATGCCGCGCCACCGGTACGCGGGCCGGTCCACGATCGAAACGGCGCGCGACGCCAAGCGCCCGCCGGATCCAGCCGAGATCTGCTCGAGCGTCTGCAACGCGTAGAACAAGCCGTGGGGTGTCTGCGCCACGATGGTGATCTCGCTGCGCGACACGGCGAGCGCGTAGCCCTCGAGGCCCGTGGGCGAACCGGGGGCGCCGGGGATGTTGATCGTGACCTCGGCGCCCGTTCGGCCGCCGACGATGCTCACCGCGACGCCGTTCGCGCGGAGATATGCACGGAGCATCTCGGCGCCGCCGCGTTCGTCCGGGGTCGACGCGCGAATCCGCACGCGCGAAGGCCACGTAAACGCGTCGTCGTTCACCTGAAGGTACAATGGCTGCGGGACCACCGCCGCCGCCGGCAGCGCGCCGCCGGTGCGCTGTGCCGGTACGCTCGCGCGCGCGGTCGCGCAGCCGGCGAGCAGCACGATCAAACCGCCGGCGACGATCGACCGCGCGCGCGTCCACATCGAGCGCGACTTACCCGAAAGCCGCCGGAACCTTCGTGGCGGCGCTCCCGCCGCCGGAGAAGGTCCTTCCCGCCGCGAAGTCGTGCGAATGACGGCGATTCGGGACGGCAAGCACTTCCGCGCGTGCAACCTGTGCGAGGCGATCTGCGGCCTGGAGATCACGGTCGCGAACGGCGCGATCACCGACCTGCGCGGCGACCCGCTCGACCCGCTCTCGCACGGCCACGTCTGCCCCAAGGGCAACGCGCTGATCGACCTCCACGCCGACCCGGACCGCCTCAAGATGCCGGTCCGGCGCACCGGCGACCGCTGGGAGCCGATCGGTTGGGACGAAGCGTACAACCTCGTCGTCGAGCGCCTGAAGGCCGTCGTCGCCGAGCACGGCGACGACGCCGTCGCGATCTACCTCGGCAACCCCAACGTGCACAACAGCGGCACGACGCTGAGCGCGGGCGGCTTCTTGCGCGCGTTCCGCACCCGCAACCGTTTCAGCGCGACGAGCGTCGACCAGTTGCCGCATCACCGCGCCGCCGTCGAGATGTTCGGCCACCCGCTGATGCTGCCGATCCCGGACGTCGACCGCACCGATTATTTCCTCGTCATGGGCGCGAACCCGCTGGCTTCGAACGGCAGCATCATGACCGCGCCCGGCATGCGCTCGCGAATCAAAGCCGTGCAAGCGCGCGGCGGACGCGTCGTCGTCATCGACCCGCGCCGCACCGAGACGGCCGACATCGCCGACGAGCACCATTTCGTGCGCCCGGGCGCCGACGCGCTGCTCTTGCTGGCGATCGTCGACGCGATCTTCGAATCCGGCGCCGCCGATCTCGGCCGGCTCGCCGCGTTCACCGACGGCTTCGACGAGCTGCGCGCCGCGGCGCGCGCGTTCCCGGCGCAGCGTGTTGCAGAGCGCACCGGGATCGCGGAACACACGATCCGCCGCATCGCGCAAGAGTTCGCCGCCGCCGAGCACGCGGTCGCATACGGCCGCATCGGCTTGTCGACGCAGTCGTTCGGCGGCCTCTGCCAATGGCTGGTCAACGCGCTCAACGCGATCACCGGCAACCTCGACGAACCGGGCGGGATGATGTGGCCGCGCCCGGCGTTCGACCTGCTGCAGCAAGCCGAACGCGGCACGGCGTACGCGGGCCGCTGGCGGTCGCGCGTGCGCGATCTGCCGGAGTTCGACGGCGAGTTCCCCGTCGCGACGATGGCGGACGAGATGCTCACCCCCGGCCCCGGCCAAGTGCGCGCGCTCATCACCGTCGCGGGCAACCCCGTGCTGTCGACGCCGAACGGCACCAAGCTCGACACCGCGCTGAGCAAGCTCGACTTCATCGTCTGCGTCGATCCGTACGTAAACGAGACCACCCGCCACGCCGACGTGATCCTGCCGCCGGCGACCGGCCTGGAAGTCGAGCACTACGACGTGATCTTCCACCACTTCGCGGTGCGCAACACCGCGCGCTATAGCGAAGCGCTGTTCGACATCGCGCCGGAGCAGCGCTACGACTGGCAGATCTTCGAGGCGCTGCGCCTGCGCATGACGGGCAAATCCGGCAAGAGCCCGCGCGAACGCCTCGACGCCGGCCTGCAAGCGGGCCCGTACCACACGAGCCTGGACGAGCTGCACGAACACCCGCACGGGATCGACTACGGCCCGATGCAACCGTGCTTACCGGACCGCCTGTTCACCGCCGACGCCCGCGTGAAGCTCACCCCGCCGGCATTCGTCGCCGACCTCGCGCGCTTGGAAACGGAGCTCGCCGCACCGATCGCGGAGCTCGTGCTGATCGGCCGCCGCCAACTCCGCAGCAACAACTCCTGGATGCACAACGCACCGCGCCTGATGCGCGGCCCGGACCGCTGCACGCTGATGATCAACCCCCACGACGCGCAAGCACGCGGCATCGCAACGGGCGACAGCGTGGAGATCCGCTCCGCCGTCGGCGCGATAACCGTGCCGGCCGAGTTGACCGACGCGCTGATGCCGGGCGTCGTCAGCTTACCGCACGGCTTCGGCCATGCGCGCGCAGGCGTGGGTCAAACGCTCGCGGCGCAAAAACCGGGCGCCAGCCTCAACGACCTCACCGACCCCGCCCGTCTCGACGACCTCACGGGCAACGCGGCCCTGAGCGGAGTTCCCGTCGAAGTACGCCGCGCTTCTGCCGGAGCCGTCACCGCCAAACGGGCGGAGCCTGCCATGTCATCCTGAGCGCCGCAGCTTGAGCACTGAACACTCACGACGCTGGAGTGCTGGACGCCCGAGCTCGACGCCTACCGCGAATGGTCAGTTCGAGCACGCCAGCGCGGGCAGCGAATTCGTGCGCGCCGTTTCTTCGATCTCGAACGACCAGCCGCCGGCGAGGAGCAGGAGCGCGAGCACGCCGATCACGGGAACGCTGAGCACGCGCCGTGCATTACCCTGCTGCAACATCGCGGCCGGGATCAGCACGACAAGAAATGCCAAGAGCGCGAACTGCAAGCCGGACGAGTACAGCCCCAGTGGTGCTGCGATGAGGGCGCGCACGGGCAGCGTGCGCAGGTCCGCGGGGGACGCGATCAGCGGCTCGGGCGGAATCGGCACGCAATACACGGTGTGATGACGGTCGAAGTCGGGTGTCACGGCGCGTAGGCCCAGGCCGGCGCCGATCGACCACGCCAGCGTGAGCACCGTCACCGGCCCCCACACGCGGCCCCACCACAACGCCCGCCAACGCAGCACGAACGAGTCCATGGCTGCATTGTATCACCGCGCCGGCGGGCGATTTCGACGAGGCTACAGCGACGGCGTGAAGTTCAGGTTTTTCACCAAGAACGCAAACCTGTCCGCGACCTCGTCGACGATCTTCTCGGTGGGACGGCCCGCGCCGTGGCCGGCCTTTGATTCCACCCGCAGCAGCACCGGTGCGTCGCCGGCTTGCGCGTGCTGGAGTGCCGCCGCAAACTTGAACGAGTGCGCCGGGAACACTCGGTCGTCGTGGTCCGACGTCATCACCAGCGTCGGCGGATACTGCGTGCCGTCCTTCACGTTGTGGTACGGAGAGTACGCGTACAAGTATTTGAACTGATCCGCCGACGCGTCCGCCGAGCCGTAGTCGGTGACCCAGGCCTTGCCGACGGTAAACTTCTGGAAGCGCAGCATGTCGAGCACGCCCACTTCCGGGATCGCCGCGCCGAACAGGTCCGGCCGTTCGGTGATCGCGGCGCCGACCAGCAAGCCGCCGTTGGAACCGCCGTTCGCCGCCAGCTTCGGCGTGGAGGTAATCTTCTTGTCGATCAGCATCTGGGCCGCCGCGATGAAGTCGTCGAACACGTGCTGCTTGTTGGCGAGCCGGCCGGCGTCGTGCCATGCGTCGCCGTACTCGGCGCCGCCGCGCAGCGTCGCGACCGCGTACGCGCCGCCCATCTGCAGCCACAGCGCGGTCGCCGTGGAGAAGCCCGGCGTGATCGAGACGTTGAACCCGCCGTAGCCGTACAGAATCGTGGGCGTCGAGCCGTCCAGCGGCATGTCCTTGCGGTGCGTCACGAACACCGGGACGCGCGTGCCGTCCTTGGACGTCGTGAAGATCTGCTCGGTGACGAACGCGCTGGGGTCGAACGCGATCTTCGGCCGAATCGCGACCGTGCTCTTGCCGGTCTGCGTGTCGTAGCGGTAGATCGTGTTCGGGAACGTGTAAGACGCGAACCCGTAGTACACGATGCGGTCGGCGCGATGCCCGCCCGGCTGCCCGCCGCTGCCGATCCCGGGCAGGTCGATCGCGCCCACCTGCTTGCCGTCGAGCGCGTAGATCTTCACCACCGAGTGCGCGTCGTGCAAGTACGACACGTAGAAGCGGTTGCCCAGCAGCGACACGCCCTCCATCGCATCGGCCGACTGCGGGACGATGTCGTGCAGCGTGTGCGATGCGTCGTTGAGGTCCAGCCACGTCAGGCGCCCGCGGGGCGCGTTCAGGTTCGTCTGAACGTACACGCGCGAGCCGTCGTCCCCGACCGGCCCGTAATTCACGTTCGGATCGAGCGCGAAGACCTGCCTGAGCGCCGACTCCGGCTCGGCGGCGCGCTTCCACGAGAAGCTGTTGCCGTCGCCCTTGGACAGATACATGTAGTCGTAGCGCTGATCTTCGGTGCGGCCGATGCTGATGAACTGATCCGGCTGCGCCGTGTACACCAGCCGGTCCGCGGACTGCTGCGTCCCCAGCTTGTGAAAGTACAGCTTCTCCGCGCCGAGCGCGCTCAGCGTCGCGTTGCCGGCGCCGGGCTTGGGCGGGTCGTACGCTTCGTAATAAAAGCCGTCGTTGCCGGTCCATGCCGCGCCGGAGAACTTGCTCCACTGGATGACGTCCGGCCGGTCGCGCCCCGTCGCGACGTCCTTGACGTGCCACGTCTGCCAATCGGCGCCCGACGACTGCGTCGCGTACGCCATCAAGCTCCCGTCGTGCGTGAACGACCGCCCGGCCAACGCAACGGTCCCGTCCGCGGCGAGCGTGTTCGGATCGAGCAGCACGCGCGGCGTCCCGTTCTCGCCGCGCCGCACGTACAGCACGCTCTGGTTCTGCAGACCGGTGTTGCGCGAGAAGAACCACCACTGCCCTTGATGGTACGGCGCGCTGACTTTCTGATAGTCGATCAGCTTGCGGTACGTGTCGCGGATCGCGGTGCGCTGCGGGATCGCATCGAGATACGCGCGCGTCAAATCACCTTCGGCCTTCACCCAACTCGTGGTCTGCGGCGCGTCGACGTCCTCCATCCAGCGGTACGGATCGGCGACGGCCGTACCGAAAAAGTTGTCGGATACCGCGCCGCGCGGCGCGGGCGGGTACGCGAGCTTGGCACCGGCCGCCAGCACGGGACACGCAGCAAGCAGCACCGCCGCGATGGTGAAGGAGAGACGTCGCATCGGACGTCTCTTCTCCGTATTAAACCGGAGGCGCCTGCACCCCGTGCGCAAAGGCTTCCAAACGCATCCGGTCGATCGAGCGGACGCGCCCGCGGTCGAGTTGGACCGCCGCCGCGTTCTTGAGCCGGATCAGCGCTCGCGCGGCCATGTCGCGCACGGTGCCGGCGGCTGCGGCGATTTGCGCCTGCGACAGGTTCTCGACGCCCGGCAACCCAGGCGTCATCCCGGTCGTCGCGGGCGCGTAGGACATCAAGAACTTCGCGACGCGCTGCAGCACGTGCGCGAACGCCAGGTCGGCGATGGTGTCGATCGAGCGGCGGCGCGCTTGCGACGACGCGGCGAGAAATCCCAGCGCGAGCTCGCTGTCGTTGCGCACCGCGTGCAGCACGGCTTCCGACGGAACCAGCACGATCGTGCAATCGGTGAGCGATTCGGCGCGCGTCGTCGCGCCGCCACCGTCGAACGTGCCCGACTCGTTGAGCGGGTCGTGCGTGAGGCGCTCGCCGAGCGCGTGCGTCTTGCCGTCGGGCGAGAGCAGCGTGTACACGACTTTGCCGCTGCGCACGAACCCGAGGTACGGCCAGATCTCGCCTTCGTCGAAGATCGTCTCGCCCGTGCGGTACGAGCGCTCCGTCGCGACGGTCGACAGATCGTTGATCGTCGACTGCTTGGCGTTGGCGAACGGTGCGGTGTGCGACAAGAACGTCGCCGTGTCGGCGCGCTCGTCGATGCGCTCGAGCCGGATCGTCCACCGCCCGCTGCCCAGGTTGCGCGAGTCCCACGAGAAGCGGCCGGGCCGGTACTGCTGGAACTCGTTGCGCAGCGAGCGGGGATCGCTCTCCTCGGTGAGCTCCAGGATGCCGCCGACCGGCAGCTTATCGAACGTTTCGAAGATTCGCGTGCTGCGGTTTTGCGCGGGAAGGGTGCGCGCGTCGATGGTGGCGGACGGCGCCCGGCTCGTTGGCATCGTGCGTGGGATGCGGTCGCAGGGGGCGCTTTCCCTGCGGCGGAACCGGCGGAGCGATGCACCCCTCGCGTGCGGTGCACGGTGCACCGCACTCCCTGCGCCGCCGGCTAGCGCGCGCGCTCGACGTCCTCGCCGTCATCGTCGTCCTCGCCGCGGTCGCCCGATTCTTCGTCCTGCCGCGCCTCCACCGCGACGTGGTCCAGGCACCGCCGGTCTCGCTGGCCGCCCTTGACGGCGGCCGGTTCGACCTCTCGCGGCACCGCGGCCGCCTCGTCTTCCTCGACTTCTGGGCCACCTGGTGCGAGCCGTGCAAGGACTCGATCCCGCTGGTCCAGCGCTTCCGCCGCACCCACCCGAGCGTCGACGTGGTGTCAGTCGACGTGGGCGAGGCGCCGAGCTTCGTTCGGGTCTATGCGACCAAGCTGAAGATGGAAGACGTCGTGCTCGACCCGGACACGATCGTCGCCCATGCCTTCGGCGTCAGCGGCTACCCGACGATGGTCGCGATCGACGGAACCGGCCGCGTACGCGCCCGGTGGGTCGGCTTCGACCCCGACATCGAGCGCGAGATGGCCGAGGCCGTCGCGAAGTACGGCGGCGCCCGCACCACCGCGAAGCTCTAGCCCGCGCCCCGATCCCGATGCCTAGCGGCCTTGAAAATCGGCCGTGCGCTTGTCGAGAAACGCGCGCGAGCCTTCTTTGAAATCCGCCGTCGTCACGCACTGACCGAACAGCAGCGCTTCGAGCGCCAGCGCGTCGTCGAGCGGCAGCGACGCGCCTTCGCTCACCGCGCGCTTCGTCGCCGCGATCGCGAGCGGCGCTTTCGCTGCGATCAGATTCGCGATGCGCTGCGCCTCGGCGAGCAAGCCGTCGAGCGGTACGATCTTCTGCACGAGCCCGATGCGCAGCGCTTCCTGCGCATCGACCATCTCGCCGGTCAGACACAGGTACATCGCCGCGCCTTCGCCGAGCAACCGCGTCGTGCGCTGCGTGCCGCCGTAGCCGGGCAGGATGCCGAGGTTCACCTCGGGCTGCCCGAACTTCGCGTTCTCGCTCGCGATGCGGATGTCGCACGCCAGCGCGAGCTCGCACCCGCCGCCCAGCGCGAAGCCGTTGACCGCCGCGATCACGGGCACGCGCAGCCGTTCGAGCGCGCGCGTGAGCGCCTGCCCTTTGCGCGCCTGCGCTTCGCCGGCGTGCGCGCCGGCCAGCGCGTTGAGCTCGCCGATGTCGGCGCCCGCCGCGAACGCTTTCGCCCCCGCGCCGGTGAGGACGACCGCCCGCAGCGCGTCGTCGCCGCCGAGGTGCGCGAATGCCGCGCTCAGCTCGTCGAGCATCTGAAGGTTAAGAGCATTTAATACGGCAGGCCGGTTCAAGGTCACCGTAGCGACGGCGCCGTCGCGTTCGAGAAGGATCGTTTGCATGGCGGGCCGCGCTACGGCGGGCTTTGAGTCCGGCCCTCCCTCTGCTATGGTGAGGATGCCATGCGAACCGCCTACCACCAGGCGCTGGAGAACACGCGCCTCGACGTCGTCCGGTTGGGCGCGCTCGTCTCCGACGCCATTCGATCCGCGATGCAAGCCCTCGAGCGGCGCGACGTCATCCTCGCGGGCCACGTCGTCGCCGGTGACGACGAGATCGACGACACGCGCCGCCGCGTCGAGACGGCGTGCATCGAGCTGATCTGGAAGCAGCAGCCCGTGGCGGGCGAGCTGCGCCACATCGCGGGCATGCTCCAGATCGTCACCGACCTCGAGCGGATCGGTGACTACGCGGTCGACATCGCGAAAAATGCGATCAAGCTGTCGGACGTCGCGGTCCGGCCGGCGAGCGTCGAGGTGGGCCGCATCGCGAACTTGGCCTACGAGATGCTGCAGGACGTCATGCGCGCCTACCGCGAGGGAGACGCCGCGCTCGCCGACGACGTTATCGAGCGGGACGACGAAGTCGACTCCCTCTACCGCAGCGGCATCGAGGCCCTCCAGGCGGAGATGCAGCGCGATCCGGGTACGGTACCGGCGGGCACCCTCTTGCTCTTCGTGATCTCGATTACCGAGCGCGTCGGCGACCGGGCCCAGAACATTGCTTGGCACACCAAGGACGTCTACTCGTGAAAAAACTCCTGACCGCCCTCGCCCTCGGACTCGCACTGTTTGCGCCCAGCAGGCCCGCGCTCGCCGCGGACCACGACGTGAAGCTGACGCTCGACGGCCGCCTGGTCGACCGGGTCGGCGGCGTGGCCGTGTCGCACAACGGCGTCGTGTACGCCAACGTGGTTCCGCTGGTGAAATCGTTCGACGGATTGCTGACGTTCCAGGGCAACGCGGTCGTGGTGACGATCCACGGCGTCACGGGCCGCTTCACCGACGGCAGCCGCACGGCGCTGGTCAACGACGGTGCCGTCACGATGCGCGGCCAGACGTTCAAGCGCAACGGCGACTGGTACGTACCGCTCGACACGTTCATCACGCAGGTCGCCAAGGCCAAAGTGCGCGTGAACGCCGCGCAAACGCAAGCCGACATCGCCGTCAACGCCAGCCCGAGTTGATCGCGAGCTCGGAAACGGCGCCGCTGGCGCGCGACGCGTTCGCGCTCGCGCCGGGGCTCGTCTACGTGAACCACGCGGCGGTCGGCGTCTTGCCGGTCACGACGCGCGACGCGCTGCACGCGATGATCGACGATCACGCGGCGTGCGGTGTGCTCGGCACCGCGCCGCGCGAGATGGCGATGCCGGCGTATCGCCGCCGCATCGCCGCGCTGGTCGGCGGCCGCGGCGAAGAGATCGCGGTGTTGCGCAATACCGGTGACGGCGCCACCGTCATCGCGCAGGGGCTCGACCTCGGCGCGGGCGACGAGGTGATCACCGGCGCGAACGAGTTCGGCGCGAACGCGTATCCGTGGCTCGCGCTGCGGGAGCGCGGCGTGACGGTGACGCTGATCGGCGCCCCGCGCGAGCGCATGACGCCCGACGTGCTGCGCCGGTACATCTCGTCGCGCACGAAGGTCGTCGCGGTATCGTGGGTGACGTTCGACGACGGCTACCGCCACGATCTCGCCGCGCTCGCGGAGGTCGCGCACGCGCACGGCGCGCTGTTCGCCGTCGACGCGATCCAGGGCCTGGGCGCGTTCTCGCTCGACGTGCACGCGACGAACGTGGACGCGCTCTACGCGAGCGGCGCGAAGTGGCTGATGGCGCTGCAAGGCGTGGGCTTTCTGTGGCTGCGCGCGAATCTGCTCGACCGCGTCGCGCTGCGCCTCCCCGGCTGGCGTTCCGTCGCGGACATGTGGGACTTCCTCGACTACACGCAAGCCCCAGCCCCCGACGCATCGCGTTACGAAGGCGGCACGCCGAACTTCCTAGGCGCACTCTCGCTGGCAACGTCCATCGACCTACTCACGACCGCGGGCATAGAACGCATCGCGGCACACGTGCTCGCGCTAACCGACCACCTAACGGAAGGCCTGCGCTCGCGCGGCTACACCGTCGCGAGCGACCGCGCGAGCGACGCCGTAAAATCCGGCATCGTGCTGTTCAGCCGCGACGACGTCGACCCGGTCGCGCTAGGCAAACGCCTAAACGAAGCCAAAATCTGCACGACCTACCGCCCAACCGGCATCCGAATCGCCCCCCACGGCCACAACACTCGGGACGACATCGACACGATTCTGGCAGCGCTACCGTAATCGTCCCCTCAGTGTCACCCTGAGCATGACAAAATTGCGGCGCCTATTTCCCGCCCCCGCTCGGGGCCGAAAAAATCCCCGCGAACAGGTTGATCACCATGCCGACGATCACCGAGTTGTACGCGAACGAGATGATCGAGTGCACCATCACCTCGCGCCGCACGCGCGTCTCGGTGACTTGCGGGTCGGACACGGCGAACGACGTGCCGATGCAGAAGGAGAAGTACGCGAAGTCGTAATCCGATGGATCTTCCGTGCCGGGGAAGTTGAAGCCGCCGGGCTGGCCGTCCTGATCCTCGTCGAACCAGAACATGTGCGCGTAGCGAAACGTGTAGACGGTGTGAACGGCGAACCAGCCCGCGCCGATCGCGAGCACGCCGAGCGCGTACGCGACCCACTTCTCGGTGTCGTTTTTGACCAGCGGGCCGTGCCCGATGATCGCGATCGCCGCGACGAGCCCCACCACGACCGTCGCAAGGACCATGAGCGTGACCGCGTTGCGGCCGGGATCGTCGAGCGCCGCGCGGGCCTGCGTCAGCCGCGCGTCGGCGTGCAGCGCGCGCAGCCAAAGAAACCCGAGCAGCGTGAACATCGCCGCATCGTACGCCGCGACGAAGCGCGTCGCCCCATGGAGCCACGTAGGCGCGAGCGCCAAGAACACGACGACACCGACGACCCCCGCGGAGCCGAACGACACCAATCGATGGCGGGCCAGGCTCCAACCTTGCGCGTCGGCCGCGTCGGCGCTGCTCAGAAGCCGTCGTCCGCGATCCGGCACGAAGCCATGATCGCATCGCTCATCCCGTGGATCAGCCGCTTGTCGGCCGGCGCGACGGTGGCGAGGATACCGCCCAGCCGCGTCTCGTCCCCGACGACGAAGTAATACGGGCACAACCGCACGCGGCCGTCCATCTCTTTCATCTCGCCGGTCGTCGGCGACAGGAACGGGACGCGCACGCGCTTGCCCTTGTGGAAGCGCTGCAAGATATACGGCGTGTGCTCGAACGACGCGAGCGCCTGCTGCAACGCCTCGCGCCAGCCCTCGCGGGTGAGATCGTTGGCCATCTTCACGCCTTTCGATCCCCACGCGAGCTCGCTGAAGCCGGACGGTTTGAGCACGTAGTCGCGCTCGCTCTTGCCGAGATCCTCGAGCTGCGACCAGTCGTGCACCGGGGCGCCGTTCGCGGTCAGGTCGACCATCGCGGCCTGCCACGGCAGCGGGCGCGGATCGACGATCCACGTGCGCGGGAAGATCCCGAGCAGCCGTTCGTCGACCGCCGGGCCGAGCTCGCCGCGCCAATACGACCGCAGCCCCGGATGGTGGAACAGCGCGAAGCTCAGCTTCTCTTCGAAATGCGCTTTGGGCGGCGGCGTGATGCGCACGCGGTTGTGGCGCGCGGCGTACAGGATCAACTCTTGCTTCGAAATGTTGAGCAGGTCGAACAGCTCGAAGTTGCGGTACAGCACGTCGACCTTCGCCTCGCGCCCGTCGGCGCGGCGCGCGAAGAGCGCTTCTTCCGTGAACACGATGTCCGCCGGCGCGCACACGATCACGTCGGCGAGCCCCAGCGCGTCCACGCGCGAGGCGAGCCAGGTCATCTCGGGCCGGTAGTCCGCCGACTCCGCGCTCACGACCACGGCGACGGTGGGATGCGGCTTCGCGGCGAGCGATGCGAGCATCTCGGCGAAGCGCTGCGGGAGCCCGTCGGGGCCGCCGATGCTGTCGCTGCCGATCTCGCAGTACGTGTGCGCCAGCGCGCCGGTGAACCCCATGCCGCCCGGTACGCTGTCGAGCTCGCTCGCGATGTAGCCGTCGGGCGTGAGGATCAGGTCGGGCCGGATGACGCGCGGGATGTCTTGCTTGAAGCGGTTCTGCCGCGCGAGCTTGACGATCTGCTCGGGCTTGCCGCGGTCGAGCTCCTCGGCGATGAACGCCGGCGCGGTGCCGCGCGCGCTGCGCAGGTAGAGGGCGTTGAGCGCTCGGTAGAAAGCGAGCAAGTCGTTGCCGAGCGACTCGATGGCGGCGACGGTCTTGGGAGCCAGCGGGAAGGGCACCGGCGAGACGCGCCAGGGGACCGCGCTCTCGGCGTCGTCGGGCACCCGGAAAAGGCCGGGCGGAAGGTGGTCCGTGACGTACCGGGCACGACCTGCCGCGTCGAGCTCCGGGGCCACGCTGGTACAGGACATCAGGAGCGTCGACACCGCATTTCTGTGCCCTAGAACCGGTCCGCCGCGGGGCGGTTGCGGGGCTACTTGAGCGGGACGGCGCCGGGCAGGAGCAACGCGTGCTCGATGACGACGCCCGCGTCGCGGTACGCGAGGGTCATGTGCAACGTGAACTGCAGCCCGAGCGGGGCCAGCGACACGTCGTCGGTCGCGCGCGACGCGGCGGCGCCTTTGAGCACCTCGATCGAGGCGGTGTGGTTGAAGGAGGTCGCCGCGTTCTTGAACGTCTCGGTGACGGCGACGGTCTTGCCGCTGTCCGGCGCGCCGGCGCACACCGTCACGGCGACGGCCTGGCCGCCGACCGGGAACGTCTCGCGCGAGCACCGCTGGGCGGGTTGCGCGAGCGCGGTTGCGGCGCTCGCGAGGACGAGCGCGAGGACCGCTACGGAGGTACGCATGTCCCGTCAACGTATTCGACGGGTCGGCCGTTGCGCATCCATGACCTCTCACGGGAGGCGCATCCTCGGGGGTCTCCGAGGGTATCGTACCGGCCGAAGAATCATAGGAATGCCGCCAACACCGAACATCGACCTCATCGCGCTCGACCTCGACGGAACGCTGCTCGCTCCGGACGAGACGATCAGCGCGCGCAACCGGACCGCCGTCAAAGAAGCGCTGCTCGCGGGAATTCGCGTCGTCCTCGTGACCGGACGAGGCGTCGACACGCCGATCCGCGTCTCCAAAGAGCTCGGGCTGAACTTGCCCGTGATCTGCTGCCACGGCGCGCTGACCAAGGACTTCGGCGCGAACAGGACGCTGCTCCACGTCCCCGTCCCGCTGCAATACGCGAAAGACATGGTGCTGTTCGCCGAGCGTGAAGGGCTCGCGATCGCCGTGTACGTCGGCGAGGCGTTCTACCGCCTGCAGGGCTCGCAGATCTACATGGACGACATGCGCGGTCCGGGCTGGCACGAGGCGCCGTCGCTTGCCGAGATCCTCACCGAGGCGCCGACGTTCATCCGCTTTTTGGGCAGCGAGTCCGTCGAGCGCATGCAGCGCGAGTTCGGCGACTTGCCGCTGAGCTTCCGCCACGAGACGTGGCTCGACTTCGTGGAGTGCGCGGTGCTCAACCGCAACGCGAGCAAGAAGAACGCGCTCGCGCAATTGTGCGCCGACTTCGGCGTGCCCGCCGAACGCGTGCTCGCGATCGGCGACTCGCGCAACGACGTGCCGATGATGCGCTGGGCCGGAACGGGCGTCGCAATGGGCAACGCGCTGCCCGAAGTGCGCCAGAGTGTCCGCTACGTGACCGCGCCGAACGACCGCGACGGCGTCGCGCTGGCCATCGAGCGCTTCTGCCCGCCGAGCGCGCGCAAGTCGGCGTGACGATGCAGCCCGCGGCACCGAGCCCGGAGTACGACGGCGAGCTGCGCACGCTGCTCGCGAAGCGCGACTGGGAAGCGCTTCGCGAGTTCACCCGCAAGCACAACCAGATCCCCGACGACGTCTACGCGCAGGAGCGGCACTTCTGGGAAGTCCTCGTGCACAAGCTGACCTGCGGCCGCATCGACTTGCTCGGCCTGCACGACGAGTCGCGCGCGTGGCTCAAAGAGCGCGGCTACACCACCGACATCGGAGGCGTGTGACGGAGACGTCGAACCGCGCCGCGGTCGTCACGGCCCGCGTGCTGGCCTTCGCGCGGCTGCGCGAGCTGCTGGGTTTCGGCGAGCGCCTCGTCACCGTCCCGAGCGGCACGACGCTGGACGGTCTGTGGTCGCACCTGGCCGCCGGCACGCCGCAGCTCGCCGGATTACGCGCGTCGACGCGCTTCGCACGCAACGGCGGGCTCGCCGACGGCGGCGCGGCGGTGTGCGACGGCGACGAGATCGCACTGCTCCCGCCGGTCGGCGGCGGCTGATCGTGCCCGTCGAAACGCGCGATCCGTGATCGGTCTGTCGGCCGGCGCGCTCGACGTCGACGCGCTCGTGCGCGGGGTGAAAACCGATGCGCACGGCGCGGTGGTGACGTTCCTGGGCACCACGCGCGAGACATCGCCGGGCGACCCGCGCCCGGTCGCGGCGCTCGAGTACGAAGCATACGATGCGATGGCCGTCCCGGAGATGGAGAACATCGCGCGCGAGACGCGCGACCGCTTCGGCCCGCTCGGTATCGCGATGATGCACCGCACCGGCCGCGTTGCGCTGGGTGAACCCTCGGTCGCCGTCGTCGTTGCAGCGCCGCATCGCGGCAAGGCGTTCGACGCCTGCCGCTACGCGATCGACGCGCTCAAATCACGCGTGGCCGTGTGGAAACGCGAAATCTACCAAGACGGCGCCGCCGCCTGGATCGCGAACGCCCCGCCGTGAACGTCACCCTGCACCGTGTCGACGCCGGAGAGAATCACGTCGCCGTGCTCGAGTACGAGCCGCGCCGCGCGCGCGGCGTGACGATCGTCGCCGGCCACGGCTACTCCAGCTCGAAGCAAAACCTCGACGGGCTGTGCGCGTTCCTCGCCAGTCACGGCTTCGGCGTGTTCTCGCTCGACTTTCCCGGGCACAAGCTGGGCGCCAGCGGCGGGCGCTTGCGCAGCGCGTTCGACTTGTTCGACGCGATGGAAGCCGTCGTGCGCTTCGCGCGAGTTCGCGGCGCGACGACGGTGTACACCTTAGGCCACAGCATGGGCGCGACGACGGCGCTCTGCGTCGCGGGCCGCGATCCCTCGCTCGCGGGCGCGATCTCCATCGCAACGGGCTACGGCCGCCCGAGCGTGCTCGACGCGCTCGCGGCGCGCGGCGTCGTCGACTTGCGCTCGTCGTACGTCGACGGCCTGGCGCTGCCGGAGATCGCGCACGAGTGGCAGCCGCTGGTCGACGAAGCACTGCCGCACCTCGCGGGCCGCCCGGTGCTGTTCGTCGCTGCGGAGCGTGACGGCATGGTGTCGCAAGCATCGGTGCGCGAGCTCTACGAACGCGCAGCCGAGCCGAAGACGTTCGCGACCGTCGCGAGCGACCACACCTTCGCCGGCGACAACAGCCGCACGCCCGTGCTCCAGTGGCTCAACGCGCTGCACCCTCGAGCCGCCGCGCCCCCGCCCGACAGCACCGCAACTCCCCTCATCGACGCGCCGCTCTAACCGCACGATGGAGACGATGGCGGGGCGCGGCGACTTGCGCCGGTACAGCCGGCATCTCTTGATCCCGGAGGTCGGGCTCGCGGGGCAGGAACGGCTGGCGCGCGCGCGCGTGCTGGTGATCGGCGCCGGCGGCCTGGGCTCGCCGGTGCTCGCATATCTCGCGGCCGCGGGCGTCGGGCGCATCGTCGTGGTCGACGACGACACGGTCGACGTGACGAACCTCCAGCGCCAGATCCTGTACGACACCGCCGACGTCGGCGCGCCGAAGGCGCACCGCGCGGCCGAGCGTTTGCGCGCGCTCAACCCGCAGATCGCGATCGACGCGCTCGCGACGCGCTTCGACGCGAGCAACGCGCGCGAGCTCGTGCGGCTCGTCGATGTCGTCGTCGACGGCAGCGACACGTTCTCCACGCGCTATCTCGTCAACGACGCGTGCGTGCTCGAAGGTAAGCCCGACGTGCACGGTGCGATCTTTCGCTTCGACGGACAGCTCTCGGTGTTCGGCGCGCCCGGCGGCCCGTGCTATCGCTGTCTGTATCCCGAACCGCCGCCGGAGCATCTCGTGCCGTCGTGCAGCGAGGGCGGCGTGCTCGGCGTGCTGGCGGGGATGGTCGGGTCGTTCCAAGCCAACGAGACGATCAAGCAGATCCTGGGCATCGGCACGCCGATGGTCGGGCGCTTGCTGCTCATCGACGCGCTCGATGCGCGCGTGCGCGACGTGCGCATCGCGCGCGATCCCGAGTGCCCGCTGTGCGGCGACGCGCCGACGATCACCGAGGTCGGCAGCATCCCCGACCGCACGGCCCCACCGAGCACCGTGCCCGAGCTCGGCCTCGACGCGCTCGACGACGCGCTCGGCGCCGGAGCGCTGCTGCTCGACGTGCGCGACCTCCACGAGCGCGCGCTCGGCGACGTCCCGGGTGCGATCTCGATCCCGGCGACCGTGCTCGAAGCGCGGATGCACGAGCTCGACACCGCCAAGACGTACGTCGTCGCCTGCCGCGTCGGCACGAAGTCGCGCTGGGCGGCCGAGCGCCTCAAGGAGGCGGGCTTCGGTAGGGTCTATCACTTGCGCGATGGTCTTCTCGCGCTCGCAGCCCGTGACGCGGCGTTCGATTTGTTCTAAGGCCGCCCTCGCAGCGGCGCTCGCCGCCGCCGCGTTCGTGCTGCTGCCGGCGCCCGCGCGGGCCGACGACCGCGACGCGCTCGAACGCGGGCGAGCGGCGGGCCGCAGCCTGTTGGTGCTGCGCGACCCGCGCGTGTGCGGCATCGCGCTCTTGCACGCGCGCTGCCGCGCCGACGCGGAAGCGTTTCTGCAGAAGCACGGCGGCACCGACGCCGATTACAAGAACGTCCCGGCGGCCGGGCCGCATCCGGCGACCGGCCTGCGCGCGTACGTGAACGACGGCGACCGCGACGCGTTCGACCCCGCGCTCGGCTGGTACAACAACACGCAGAGCACCGAGCCGATGTGGGCCGACGACGCGCGCGCGGCCGCGCTCTTCGACGCGGGCGTCGAGGACGTGTTCCTGCCGGCGGCGACGAGCGGGCTCACGGAACGGCTCAGCTGGGGCCCGGTGTTCGATCTCGTGCGGCACTCGGCGCGCATCCCGGCGGGCGCGCTCCCGCTCGACATCGCTCCGATCCGCAGCGTCACACGCCCGTCGGGCGTCGTCGAGTTTCCGTCCGCCATGCCGCAGTTCGTGCACGACCTCGTCACGGCAGTGGACGCGACGGCGCCGCCGCCGCCGCTCGCCACGCTCGCGTACACCGACGACGTCGCAGGCGACGCGGCGCTAGGCGTCGCCGCCGCGACGGTTCGCGAGCTCGCGCAGAGCCGAATGTGGCTCGCCCAAGCAGACGCGCAACGCTTCGTCGACGCGTACGCCGCGCGGTTGCGCGCGATCGCCCCCGACCGTGCGCGCGACGTCGCCGACCTGCGCGCGAAGCTGCGCGGTGACGCGAGCTTCGATGCGAGCGCCGCGCAAGCCGTGCATACGCGTTTGCTCGGTGCGATCATCGGCGGCGCGACGCCACGTGGTCAGCGCGCGTCGATCGCGCTCGCCGCAGCGCAGATCTCCTACAACGCGAACGTGCTGCGCGACGCAACGACGGCAACCGCGCTGCTGAACGTGCTCGCGACCGCCGGCGACCTCGACGCGGTCCCGGGTTTCGCGAGCGCGCGCGCCGAAGCGGCGACGACGGCGCCTGCCGATTGGACCGCGCAGTACAAGCTCGGGCTGCGGCTCGTCGATCTCCTCACGAAGGGCGGCTCCAACTGATCCAGGTTTTCCCGACGACGTTCGCCGAGGCGCGCGTGTTCGTCCCCGACGTGTACGAGGACGATCGCGGTTTCTTCAAGGAGACGTGGTCGGATCCGAAGTACGCCGCGCTCGGGCTCGACCTGCGCTTCGCGCAAGACTCGTCCTCGCGGTCGGCGCGCAACGTGATCCGCGGGCTGCACTACGACTTTCGCATGGCGAAGCTCGTGCAGTGCCTGTACGGCCGCATCTGGGACGTCATCGTCGATCTGCGCCGCGAGTCGCCGACGTACTTGCAGTGGGAAGGCTTCGAGCTGACCGATCGCAACCACAAGCAGCTGTTCGTCCCGGCAGGTTTCGGCCACGGTTTCCTCGCGCTCGACGACGACGCGATCGTGTACTACAAGAACAGCGTGCCGTACGATCCGAAGGCCGAGGGCGCGGTGAGCTGGCGCAACCCGCGGATCGGCGTGCGATGGCCGCTCGACGGCGAGCCGCGCTTGTCGGCGAAGGACGCCGCCGTGCCGCTGGACTTTCTGCCATGACGGAGTCACGCTCCGCGTGATCGCGCGCGCGTTCGGACCGACCGGCCGCGACGTGCCGATCATCGGCCAGGGGACGTGGAACGTGCCCACCCGCGGCGCGCGCGCCGAGGAAGCGAAACGCGCGCTGCGGCGCGGCGTGGAGCTGGGGATGGTGCATGTCGACACCGCGGAGATGTACGGCGACGGCGCGGCGGAGCGGCTCGTCGGCGAGGCGATCGCGGGCCTGCCGCGCGAGCAGCTGTTCCTCGTCTCGAAAGTGCTGCCGTCGAATGCGTCGTACGACGGCACGATTCGTGCGTGCGAAGCGTCGCTCAAACGGATGCGCGTCGACTATCTCGACTGCTACCTGCTGCACTGGCGCGGGAGCACGCCGGTCGGCGAGACGATGCGCGCGCTGGAGAAGCTCGTGCGCGACGGCAAGACGCGCGCGCTCGGCGTCAGCAACTTCGAGGTCGCCGACTTGGAAGAAGCGCGCGTCGCGCTGGAGACCGAGCGGATCGCGTGCAACCAAGTGCTCTACCACCTGGGCGAGCGCACCGTTGAAACGCACGAGGCGCCGTACTGCCGCGAGCACGACATCGCGATCGTCGGCTACACGCCGTTCGGGCGCGGCGACTGGGCCGACCGCCCCGGCGCGCGCGTCCTCGGGGAGATCGCGCGCAAGCACGGCGCGACGCCGCATCGAGTCATCCTCGCCTTCCTGACGCGCGAGCCGATCAACTTCGCCATCCCGAAGTCGTCGGCGATCGAGCACGTCGAGGAGAACGCGGGTGCCGGCGACCTGCGCCTCGACGCCGCCGACATCGCGGCGATCGACGAAGCATTTCCGGTCAAACGCCGTCGTGGAGGCTTGCCGACGCTCTAGCGCCGCGGAGCTCGCCGCGGCGGTAAAATCGATCGCGTGCGCGTGCGGCGCCGGCGCGGTGCGCATCGCCGGCGCCGGCGCGGACGCGGAGACGCGCGCGCGGATGCATGCTTCGATCGTTCGCGGCGACGTCGCGACGTGGCCGTACGACGGTGCGTATGCCGACGCTGCGAGCGACCCGGCGACGCTGCTGCCGGGCGCGCGCAGCGTCGTGTGCATCGCGGTGCCGTACGCGACGCCGGTGCCGCGCGAGCGGCGCGGTCGCGGCCGCGTGTCGGCGTATGCGTGGTCGGCGGACTACCACGGGCGCATGCAGGCGCTGTTGCACGAGATCGCCGCGCGCATCGACGCGCTCGCCCGCGCGACGCACGGGGACGCGCCGGCGACACGCGTCGCGTGCGATACCGCACCGCTCGCCGAGCGCGCGTTCGCCGCGCGCGCCGGGCTGGGCTGGATCGGCAAGCACACGAGCCTCATCGTGAAGGGGCTCGGTTCGGCGGTGTTCCTCGGCGAGATCGTCACGACGCTCCAGCTCGAGCCGGATCCGCCGCTGCGCACGTCGTGCGGCGCGTGCACGCGCTGCGTCGACGTCTGCCCGACCGGCGCGCTGCGCGGCGACTACACGATGGACGCGACCCGCTGCATCAGCGATCTCACCCAGCGCCGCGACCCGATCCCGCGCGCGCTGCGCCCGCTGGTCGGCACGTGGGTGTGGGGCTGCGACCTCTGCAACGACGCCTGCCCGCCGAGCGTGCGCGCCGGCCGCGCCGGCGATGAGGCGTCCGCGCCGCTGAACGGCGAGGCGGCCGCGCCCGACCTCCACGCGCTGCTGCGCCTGCGCGGGGCCGCGTTCAAGGCCGTTCGCCGGACGGCCATGGGCTGGCGAGGCGCGAGCGTGCTGCGCCGCAACGCGGCGGTCGCGCTGGGCAACGGCCTCGACCGCGCCGACGTGCCGGCGCTCGCCGAGGCGCTGCGCGACGACGCGAGCCCGCTGGTCCGCGGCCACGCCGCGTGGGCGCTCGGTCGCATCGGTTCGCCCCAGGCGCACGCAGCGCTGCGGTCGGCGGCCGCCCGCGAAACCGACCCGGCGGTCGCCGAGGAAGTAGCCGCTGCCCTGGAACCGACGGCACCCGTGGCGGCGTTCAACCTTCCGTAACTATGAAGCCGAACCGCCGTTCTTTCGCACTCCTGGCCGCAGCCGCGTTCGCCGCGCTGGCCGTCCCGTCGATCCCCGCGTTCGCGCAGGACGACCTGTTCGCGCGCATGCAGCACGTGAACAACGGGCTCAACACGTATCAGGCCGACGTCACCGTCGCCATCAAGATGAACACGTTCCCGTACCTCAGCCCGACGCTGGAAGGCAAAGCGTACTACAAGCGCCCCGACAAGAACGCCGTGCAGTTCCAGTCGGTCCCGGCGCTCGCCGGCCAGCTGAAGAAGGTCGTCGGCCAGATGGAGCCGCCGTCCGACTGGCCCAAGCTCTACGAGTACACGAAGACCAGCGACGACGGCTCGATCGCGATGTTCAAGCTCGTGCGCAAGAAGAACGGCCGCATCGACCACGTCGACGTGAAGGTCGACGACAAGACCGCGACCGTGAGCGAGATGACGTACGTTTACAAAGAGAGCGAAGGCGGTGGCTCGATCAAGTTCGCCAACACGTACGACCAGATCAACGGCAACTACCTGGTCAAGGCGCAGACGGGCAAGGTGGACATCCCGCATTACAACGCCGACGTGAGCTCGACGTTCGCGAACTACAAGATCAACGTCCCGGTCAACGACTCCGTCTTCAAAGACTAGGCCGCCAAATGTCACCCTGAGCCTGTCGAAGGGTGAGCCACGATCGTGGCGCATGCTTCGACAGGCTCAGCATGACATGGGCGGGAACCGTAGGCGGAGATGATCGACCTCATCGAGGCAGTGGCGCAGCCGCTGGTCGACGCCTTCCGGCGCCCGATCACCTACCTGCGCGTCTCGGTGACCGACCGCTGCAACCTGCGTTGCGTGTACTGCATGCCCGAAGCGGGCCTGCCGTGGATCGCCAAGCCCGACATCCTCAGCTACGAGGAGATCGCGAGCATCGTGCGCGCCGCAGCGAGCATCGGCGTGCGCAGCATCCGCCTCACCGGCGGCGAGCCGCTGATCCGCCGCGACCTCGACCGGCTCGTCGCGATGATCGCCGCGATCCCCGGCATCGACGACATCGCCCTCTCTACCAACGCGCTGCTGCTCGCCGAACAAGCGCCCGCGCTCGCGGCCGCGGGCTTGCGCCGCGTGAACATCTCGCTCGACACGCTGCACGACGACCGCTTCACCGCGATCGCGCGCCGCCCGGGCCTCGACCGCGTTCTCGCCGGCATCGAAGCGGCGATCGCGGCCGGCCTGACGCCGGTGAAGATCAACTGCGTCGTGATGCGCGGCGCGAACGACGACGAGCTCGAAGCGTTCGCCGCGCTGACGCGCGAGCGCGCGGTTCACATTCGGTTCATCGAAGTGATGCCGGTGACGGACAACGTCGAGCTGCAGCGCGACGCGTGGGTGTCCTCCGACGAGGTGCTCGCGCGCCTAGGCGCGCTCGGCGAGCTGCGCCCGGTCCCCAACCCGCACGGCAACGGCCCCGCGCGCACGTTCGCGTACGACGGCGCGCCCGGCACGGTCGGCGTCATCTCGCCGCTCGCGCACGACTACTGCGAGACGTGCAACCGCGTGCGCCTGTCCGCGGACGGCCGCCTGAAGCTTTGCCTCTTCGGCGACAACATGATCGATCTGCGCACCCCGCTGCGCGGCGGGGGCGGCGAGCCGGCCATCGTCGACATCCTGCGCGCTTCCATGCACGTCAAGCCCGAACGCCACCACCTCGTGCTGGGCGAGACCGCCTCGATGATGCGCGCCTTCAGCGAAATCGGCGGCTGACCGGCACCTACTCGATAGACTTCCGGAAGAACGCCAGCATCCGGCCCGCTTCCGGCATGATCCGGAACTCCTCGAACCCCCACGACTTCGCTTGCGCGATCCCGCGGTTGTCGCCCATGCCCAGCAGAAACGTCAGCGTCCGCACGCCGCGCTTGCGCGCGATGTTTTGCACGTCGGTGATGAGCTGCGTCGCGACGCCGTGCGGCGCGTCGGCGCGCGTGCGCAGCGTCTCGACCATCGCGACGTCGACCCCGTTGGCGGCTTCGCGGTCGGCGTAGCCCTCCGGAAACTTGAACACGAGCTGCACCGTGCCGAGCAGCCCCGACACGTCTTCGGCGATGAGCACGAGCCGGCGGCCGGCCTTCTGTTCGGCGAGCCACTTCTGCACGCGCGCCGGCCACGGTTCGCCGCTCGGCGTGGCGCCGCCGACGACGCCTTCCGCGATGAGCCGCTCGGCGTCCCGCGGCAACGCGTAACGGATGAAGACGCGGCTCACGCCGTTCGTCTACGCAGCGCGGAGGGCGAACTCCCGT
The DNA here is from genome assembly GCA_035943995.1 of Candidatus Elarobacter sp. Taxonomy (GTDB): domain Bacteria; phylum Vulcanimicrobiota; class Vulcanimicrobiia; order Vulcanimicrobiales; family Vulcanimicrobiaceae; genus Vulcanimicrobium. The sequence goes on from DASZBS010000066.1 coordinate 92,851, forward strand.
CGGCGCGTGAACGATTCGCACGTGGATACCAAGCCGAGCGCCCGCAACCGAGCCGTCATGTTGTCGAAGCCGCTCGCACGTTTCGCGGCCGGCGCGCTTGCCGTGCTCGTCGCGGCCGGATGCGCGAAAGGCGGCGACCGCTCGTCGTCGACGGCGCCCGTCGCGCCGGCCGCGACCTCCGCCGGCGCGGCGACGGCGGCGAGCAAGTTGTCCGGCGCGGCGCAGGGCGACGCGGCGCACGGCAAGACGATCTTCATCGCCAGCTGTGCCGCGTGCCACGGGCAGACGGGCGCCCAAGGCACCGCCGGCCCGTCGCTCAAGAACGAGAAGAGCCGCAAGAACTACGCGCAGACCGTCGCGTGGATCAAAGAGCCGCTGTCGCCGATGCCCAAGCTCTATCCCGATTCGCTCAGCGCCAAAGACGTCGCCGACGTCGCCGCGTTCGTCCAAACACTATAAGGCTAGGACAGGGGCGGAGCGGCAGTGAACGCCGCCCTGGACGTGGCCCGGGCAGTGTTCGCTTTTTCGAGGGATCTGCGCCTGAGCGATCACGCCGGGCTGGCCGCCGCCGCACGCCACGGCGACATCGTGGCGGTCCACGTCGTCGACAGCGTCTCGCTGACGCGCCTGCGCCGCTCGCCGCGCCGTGCGGCGTACTATTGCGCCGCCGTGCGCGCGCTCGACGCGGCGCTGCGCGCGCGCGGCAGCGCGCTGATCGTGCGGCGCGGCAATCCGGGGCAAGCGCTGCGGGCGCTCGCCCGCGCCGTCGGCGCGAACGTCGTGGGCTGGAGCTGCGGCTACGACGCGAAGAGCATCCGCCGCGACCGCGACCTGCAATCGACGCTCGAAGAAGCGGGCTTGCGCGCACTGCCGGTCCACGACGCGCCCGCCGTCCCACCCGAAGACGCCGCCGCCGGCCACCATCGCGGCGAGGGCTACCGCGCGTTCGTTCCGTACCATGCGCGCTGGCGCACGCTGGTCCCCGTCGACGACGCCGGCAGCGCGACGTTCGCCGCGGTCGACATCGCGAGCGAACCGCTGCCGATCCCCGAAGAGTTCGGCTCGCAGGCGCACGCCGACGGCGCAGCCGGTGAGGACGAGGCGCGCGCCCGGCTGAACGCGTTCCTCGCCGGACCGGCGCTGCAGTACGGCGTCGCGCGCAACGTGCCGGCTGCGGGCGAGACGTCGCGGCTCGCCGCGGCGCTGTCGTTCGGCACGATCGCCGCACGGGAGGTCGTGCGCGCGGCGTGCGCGCGCGCCGCCGACCCGTTCTTGCTCGTCGAAGAGCGCACGTCGCTCAAGCTCTACCTGCGCTCGCTCGCGCAGCGCGACTTCTTCTTGCAGCTCGGGTGGTATCACGAGTCCGCGGGCGAGGAGCCGCTGCAAGAGAAGATGCGCGGCTTCGCGTTCGCGCGCGCGCACCGCCATCTCGACACGTGGCGCAGCGGCCGCACCGGCTTTCCGCTCGTCGACGCCGGCATTCGCGAGCTGCGCGCGACGGGCTGGATGCACCCGCGCGTGCGCGCGATCGCCGCGTCGTTCTTGTGCTTCGATCTCGGCGTCGACTGGCGCATCGGGCGCGACGAGTGGGACCGGTATCTCATCGAAGACGATCCCGCGCTCGCGGCCGGCAACTGGCAGTGGATCGCCGGCGTCGGTGCCGATCTCGCCGCGTACCCGCGCATCTACAACCCGCTCAAACAGGCGCGCCGGTTCGACCCGTCCGCGCACTACGTGCGCCGCTGGATCCCGGAGCTGGCCGGCCTGCCGGATTCCGCGCTGCTCGACCTCGTCGTGACGCACCCCGAGCCGCAGCTCGAATTGCCGCTGTTCGCCGGCCACGGTTACCCCGCGCCGGTCGTCGACCACGAAACCGTCGCGCGCGCGTTCTTGGAGCGGTACGCCCGCGAGGTCCGTGCGCCGGCCTGAGCCCCGGCGCCGCGTCGCACTGTTCGCATCGCTCGAGACGGAGCGGTTGCTGCTCGAGCCGATCCGGGCGGAGCACGCGGACGGCATGTTCGAAGGCTTGCGCGAGCCGTCGCTCTACGCATATCAAACCGACGAGCCTCCGCGCGATCTCGCGTCGCTGCGCGAGCGCTACGTGCGGCTCGCGCAGGGGGTTTCGCCCGACGGGACGTTTCGCTGGCTGAACTGGATCCTGGTGCGGCGCGACGGCGGCGGTACGGCCGGCTACGTGCAGGCGACGGTGCGCGACGACCGGTCGTCGGCAGAGATCGGCTATCTCGTCCTCGGCGCGCACCAGCGCCGCGGCTTCGCCGCGGAATCCGTCGAGGCGATGATCCGGCACCTGTTTCGCGCGGGCGTCGGCGAGCTGCACGCGGTGATCGACGTGCGCAATCGCGCGTCGCTCGCGCTGATCGAACGGCTCGCGTTCATCCGCACGAAGACGCGCGAGTCGGACGACGTGATCGGCGGCGTGCGCTGGTTCGATCACGAGTACGTGCGCCGGCGGCCGGGCGTCCGCGGCTTCCCCGCGCTCGAGACGCCGCGCATGCGCCTGGAGCCGATCCGCGCCGGTCACGCGGATGCGCTGTACGCGGGCTTGCGCGACCCGTCGCTGTACGTATATCTCGCGGACGAGACGCCGCCGGCGACGCGCGCCGAGCTGCGCGAACGCTTCGCGCGCTTCGTGCGCACGGACGAGTGGGTGTGGGCGCTCGTCATGCGCGACGGCACGGGCGCTGCGGGGATCGTGGTGGCGTCGTTCCGGTTCGGCGACGGCACCGGCGTGCCGCATTGTATCGTCGCGCACCGGTTCCAGCACCGCGGACTCGCACGCGAAGCCGTTGCGGCGGTGGTCGAGTTGTTGCTGCGGCGCGGGGTGCAGCATGCGTGGGCGCCGATGGACCCGCGCAACCAGGCGGGCGCGGCGGTGTTCGAAGCGCTCGGCTTCGAGCGCGTCGATGCGGTCGTGGGGATGCCGGAGCGCGCGGACGACGACGTCGCGAACGTGCTGTATGCCCTCGATCTGCCGGACCCCAGGACGGCTGGCGCCGGGGCGCCGAATCCAGGGACATGAGCGATCAGCCCGCCGCGGCCCACGACAGCAGCACCCCCGAGAACCTCCTGCGCTTCATGGTGACCGGCTGGGCGACCGCGCCGAGCTCGCCCGCGAGCCCGGTCGAGGGGCGCGAGCGGTTCGCGGCCCGGCGCGAGGCGCTGTCGCGCGCGTTCCCCGGCGAGACGCTCGTCGTGCCGACCGGCCACGAGAAGGTCCGCGCCAACGACACCAACCACCGCTTCCGCCCTGGGACCGACTTCTATTACCTCACCGGTAACCACGAGCCGGAAAACGTGCTCGTTCTGGCGCCGGCGGGCGACGGCCACGCCGCGACGCTCTACTGCGAGCCCAATCCCGGCAAGGCCGACGCGACGTTCTTCACCGACCGGGCCAAGGGCGAGCTCTGGGTCGGCCCGCGGCTCGGTCTGGAGCCGACCGCCCAGCGGTACGGCGTCGCCACCAAACCGCTGAGCGCGCTGCAGGACGATCTCGCCGCGGCCGTGACGCAAACGCCGTACCGCGTCGTCCGCCGTGTCGATCCGGCGCTCGACGCAGCGCTCGATGCGGCGCTCCCGGAGCAAACGGAGCGCGACACGGCGTTCGCGGCATTTCTTTCCGAGCTGCGGCTGATCAAGGACGAGCTGGAGATCCGCGAGATGCGGCGCGCGGTCGACGCGACGCACCGCGCGTTCGACGACGTCGTGCGCGCGCTCCCGACCGCGCACACCGAGCGCGTGATCGAAGGCGCGTTCAACGCGCGGGCGCGCGTCGAAGGCAACGACGTCGGCTACCTGACCATCGCGGCGACCGGGCCCAACGCGACCACGCTGCACTGGACGCGCAACGACCGCACCGTCGGCGAGAACGAACTGCTGCTGCTCGACGCCGGCGTGGAGGCGGAGTCGCTCTACACCGCCGACATCACGCGCACGCTGCCGATCTCGGGCACGTTCACGCCGGAACAGCGCGCGATCTACGACCTCGTGCTCGCCGCGCAGGACGCGGCGTTGGCGCAGTGCAAGCCGGGCAACGACTTTCTCGAACCGAACCGCGCGGCGATGCAGGTGCTCGCGCAGGGGCTCGAGCGGCTCGGCATCCTCGCCTCGGCGCAAGAAGCGCTGCGCGACGAGAACCTGTTCTACAAGCGCTACTCGCTGCACAACGTCAGCCACATGCTCGGGCTCGACGTGCACGACTGCGCGGCGGCGCGCGCCGAGACGTACAAGCTCGGCGCGCTGAAAACGGGGATGGTGCTCACGGTCGAGCCGGGACTCTACTTCCAGCTCGACGACCTGACCGTGCCGGCCCGCTATCGCGGGATCGGCGTGCGCATCGAAGACGACGTGCTCATCACCGAGAGCGGCGTCGACGTCCTCTCGGCGGCGATCCCGCGCCGCACGGAGGACGTCGAAGCGTGGGTGTCGTCGGCGAAGACGCCGGCCTAGATCAGCTCTGGCCCTGCGGCGAGCCGGTGCCGCCCGGCAGCCGCGCGTCGACCCAGTCGCTCACGAGCGGCACGTCGACGTCGTCGCCTTGCCATACCTTGAACGCGTAGACGATGCTGGCCACGATGAACACCGGAACGATGAACGGCAGCAGCGGCCACGCG
>DASZBS010000067.1:0-5314 GCA_035943995.1 Candidatus Elarobacter sp.
CGATCGCGATGTGGCCGACGCGCCGCAGGTTGTTGCGCGGATCGAACGTCCACCAGCGATCGCCCAGATACGCCTCGAACCACGCGCAGAAATCCATCGGCGACGTCGGCGGCGGAACGTCGATGTCGGGCAAGTAACCGAACGCATAGCGCGCCGGGATGTTCAGCGCGCGGCAGAACGTCACCGCGAGGTGCGCGTAGTCGCGGCACACGCCGGTGCCGGCGCGCAGCGCATCGAGCGCCGTCGTGTTCGGAAATGACGTACCGTATTGGAACGCCAGCGCACCGTGCACCCAGTCGCAGACCGCCTGCACGCGCGCCCAGCCGGGTTCGGTGTCGCCGAACCGGTCCCACGCTTCGTTCGCAAGCTCGTCGGACAAGCAAAACCGGCTCGGCCGGGTGTACACCAGCGTGTCGTCCGGCAGCTCCTCGACGGGCAGTTGGCGCGCGCTCCAATCGGTGTCGGCCGGTTCGGGCGAGATCTCGACGTCGGCGTCGTAGCGCAGCCGCACGCGGCCCTCCGGCAGCGTGAGCCGGCGCGCTCGGTTGCCGTACAGGTCGCGAAAGTCGTGATACGCGACGACCGGCTCGGATTGCCAAGCCTCCGAGCGAACGCGGTGCCCGGCGTCCTCGGGGCGCACGAGCAGGATCGCCGGTGCCGGGCCGCCTGTGTCGTACACGAACTCGCAGCCGACCCGGACCAGCAGCGTTGCCGCGGCGTTCACCATCACGCATTTTCTTTTTACGCCGCCGTCGGGGGGCCTTTGGCCATGTGTCGAACGGAGGCGAACCGCAGGCCGGGAAGGGGACCGTTTGATGCTCGAGCTCGTGCAGCGCCCCGACGTCGGAGAGGTTTTCGACGAATTCTTCGACGCGGCCGGACCGCGCCCGAACTACGTGCCGCTCGCCCGCACGCTCGCTTCGGTCGAGCCGGAGATGCTCGTCAACGGCGTCCGGGCGATCAACGCGGCGCTCTTGCGGCGCGGCGTGACGTTCACCGTGTACGCGGAAGCCGCCGGCACCGAGCGCATCTTTCCGTTCGATCCGATCCCGCGCATCTTCTCCCACCAGGAGTGGCGGCGGATCGCGAACGGCGTCGAGCAGCGCGTGCGCGCGCTCAACGCATTCCTGAACGACGTCTACCACGGCGCGCGCATCCTGCGCGAGGGGCGAATCCCACGCGAGCTCGTGTACTCGTCCGATCTGTTCGTGCGCGAGATGATCGGCGTGCGGGTGCTCAACGACGTGTACGTCCACGTCAGCGGCATCGATCTGATCCGCGACGAGACGGGGACGCCGCGCGTGCTCGAGGACAACGTGCGCACGCCGTCGGGGATCTCATACGTGCTCGAGAACCGCGACGTGCTCAAGCGCACGTTCCCGCGGCTGTTCGACGGCTATCGCATCGAGCCGGTGGACGACTACCCGCTGCGCCTTCTGCGCACGCTGCGCGAGGCCGCACCGCCCGGCGCGCACGAGCCGCGCGTCGTCGTGCTTACGCCGGGGATCTACAACTCGGCGTATTACGAGCACGCGATGCTCGCGCGCACGATGGGCGTTCCCCTCGCGGAGGGGCGCGACTTGATCGTCGTCGACAACCGCGTGTTCCTCAAGACGACGCGCGGGCTCGAGCGCGTGGACGTGCTCTACCGCCGCATCGACGACGACTTCCTCGACCCGCTGTACTTTCGCCACGACTCCGCGCTGGGCGTCGTCGGCCTGATGAACGCATACCGCGCCGGCAACGTCGGCCTCGCGAACGCGATCGGCACGGGCGTCGCCGACGACAAGGCGCTCTACCGGTTCGTACCGGAGATGATCCGCTTCTATCTGCGCGAGGAACCGTTGCTGGAAAACGTCGAGACGTTCGACTGTTCCAACGATGTCAGCCGGCGCCACGTCGTCGGCAACCTCGACCGGCTCGTCGTCAAGCGCACCAACGGCTCGGGCGGTTACGGGATGCTCATCGGCCCCGCGTCCACCGTGCAGCAGCGGGAAGAGTTCGCGCGCAAGATCGAAGCCGAGCCGCGCAGCTACATCGCGCAGCCGGTCGTGGAGCTGTCCTCCCACCCCACGCTGATCGGCGGCCTGCTGCGATCGCGCCGGGTCGACCTGCGCCCCTTCGCGCTGTACGGCAACAAGGTGGACGTCCCGCCGGCGGCGCTCACCCGCGTGGCGCTGCGCGAAGGCTCGCTGGTCGTCAACTCCTCGCAGGGCGGCGGCAGCAAAGACACCTGGGTGCTCGCCGAGGAGGACGGCGATGCTTAGCCGGCTCGCGGAGTCGTTCTTCTGGCTGAGCCGCAACGTCGAGCGCGCGGAAACCGTCGCGCGCGTGCTGGACGTCACCTACACACGCTCGATGGACCTCTACGCGGGCGGCGCGTGGTCGCAGCGCTCGTGGCGCACCGCGATCGCGATCTCGACGTTTTCCGATCCGGACAGCGTGACGCTGGGCGAGTCGGCCGCGACCGAAGCGCTCGCGCGCTGCATCTTCGACGAGCGGAACGCGTCGTCGATCGTGTCGTGCATCGCGACCGCGCGCGGCAACGCGATCGGCTTGCGCGCCGAGCTGTCGACCGAGCTGTGGGAGCACATCAACGAGCTCTACCTCGACGTGCGTTCGCAGGACCTCGACTCGATCCTCGAGGAGGGGCCGTCGCGCATGCTGCGCCGCGTGCGCGACCGCTGCCAGGCGATCGCGGGCGTCACCGCCGCGACGCTGCTGCACGAGGACGGCTGGAACTTCATGCAGCTCGGCCGTTTCCTGGAGCGCGGCGCGCTCACCACGCGCATCCTTTCGACCGCGGAATCGCTCGACGACCCGTGGCCCGAATGGCAGCGGCTGCTCGAGATGTGCTGCGCGAGCTTCCCGTTCGCGCGCGTGGCGCGGCACCTGCAGAGCCCGCGCGACGCGGCGGCGTTCATCGTGTTCCGCGCGACCTTTCCGCGGTCGCTCAACTTCTGCGCGAACGAGATCCACGCGGCGCTGCACCGGCTCTCCGAGACGTCCGCGCGCTCGTACACCGACGACGCGGAGAAACAGGCCGGCCGGCTATGCGCGACGTTCAACTTCGCCGACGCCGACGACCTGTTCGCCGAAGGCCTGCACCCGTTCGCGCGACGCAGCATCGGCACGTTCGACGCGCTCGTCGCGGCGATCCAGCGCGTCTATTTTCCGCGCACGCCGGTCGCCGCGCTGGCGGTGTAGACGGTGGAGTACACGGTCGAGCACGAGACGATCTACGAGTACCCGCGCTCGGTGACGGAGAGCTACACGGTCGTCCACCTGCAGCCGCGCACGAACCTGCGGCAGTACTGCACGGGCTACGTGCTCGACGTGACGCCGTCGTCGCGCGTGTTCTCGTACGTCGACCGGTTCGGCAACGACGTGCAGCACTTCGCGATCGTGCCGGAGCACACGGAGCTGCGCATCGTCGCGCGCTCGCACGTGGTCACGCTGCCGGCGAACGGCAACGGTCCGACGCGCGCCGTGCGCGCCGCGGACCTCGACGCCGACCCGCGCATGCCGGAGCTCGCCGAGTTCCGCGGGACGACGCCGTACGTGCGGGTCGACGACGCCGTCGCCGGACTCGCGCGCGAGATCGCTGCGCCCGACGACGACCTCGCCGCGTACTTCCTCGCGGCCGGTTCCTACCTGCACCGCAACTTCAGCTACCGGCCGGGCGTCACCGACGTGCGCACCACCGTAGCCGACGTGATCGCCGCGCGCGCCGGCGTCTGCCAGGACTTCGCGCACGTGCTGATCGCGCTCGCGCGCAGCCGCGGCATCCCGGCGCGCTACGCGAGCGGCTACATCTTCCGCGGTGTCGCGGGGACGCTGGGCGCGGACGCCTCGCACGCGTGGGCCGAAGCGTACCTGCCGCCGTTCGGGTGGGTCGGCTTCGACCCGACCAACGAACGCCTCGTCGACGACGGCTTCGTGCTCGTCGCGCTCGGGCGCGACTACGGCGACGTCAGCCCGACCCGCGGCCTGTACCGCGGCGCCGAAGCGGCGACGCTCTCGGTCGCGGTCGCCGTCGGCGCGGCCGTGGGCGACGCGGTCGACCAGGAGCAAGAACAGCAGCAGCAATAGCCGCCGCTGCGCGCGCCTAGCGTTTGAGGACGCGGGCGAGCTTGTCGAAGAGCCCCTCGATCGCGCGCTGGTGCGGCTCCTCGTAGCGCTTCCACACCACGCGCCCGTCGGTATCCGATAGCGTCGCGGCGAGCCGGTGGCGCACGATCACCTTGCGCCCTTCCGCCGCCAGCTCGAACGTGTGAGTCCCCTCGACGCCGGGGCTGTCGATCCGCCACACGATCCGCTTCTCGGGCTCGACCTCCTCCAGCACCGCGTGGATGGGCCCGTGCCACTCCTCGGTGGCGCCCGGCGTCAGCGGCCCGGCGCTGCGCATGAACGGCTGCGACGGAAACGGCCACACCCGGTCCTCGGCCGTCCCCATCGCGGTGAGCAGCTCGAAGATGCGACGCGCCGTCCCGTTGAACGAGCGCTCGTACTTGACGTCAATGGCCGTCGGCATGCACGTCTGCTTCTCCAAAGCGCACGCGCCTCGCTGCTCGCCCGAGAGCAAAAGAAAAAGCCCCGGTTTCACCGGGGCCCGTCAGTGTCACCCTGAGCTCGTCGAAGGGTGCGCCACGATCTACGCCTTCAGTTCGATGTCCACGCCGGCCGGGAGGTCGAGGTGCATCAGCGCGTCCATCGTCTTGGGCGACGCCTGGAGGATGTCGATCAGGCGCTTGTGCGTGCGCATCTCGAAGTGCTCGCGCGACTTCTTGTCGACGTGCGGCGACCGGTTGACGCAGAACCGGTTGATCTCCGTGGGGAGCGGAACCGGACCGCTGACGAACGCGCCGGTGCGCTTCGCCGTGTCGACGATGCGCTCGGCCGACTGATCGAGCACGCGGTGATCGTAGGCTTTGAGCCGGATCCGAATCTTCTGCTTCGACATCTTCTTCTATCTCTGAAACTGCAGACTTAGTCCGCGACGGTCGTGACGACGCCCGCGCCGACGGTTCTTCCGCCCTCACGGATCGCGAAGCGGAGGCCTTCTTCGCATGCGATCGGCGTGATCAGCTCGACGTCCATCTGGACGTTGTCGCCGGGCATCACCATCTCGACGCCTTCCGGCAGTTTGATCGTGCCCGTCACGTCGGTCGTGCGGAAGTAGAACTGGGGACGGTAGTTCGCGAAGAACGGGGTGTGACGGCCGCCCTCTTCTTTGGAGAGGACGTAGACCTCAGCCTTGAACTTCTTGTGCGGTTTGATCGAGCCGGGCTTGGCGAGAACCTGGCCGCGCTCG
>DASZBS010000068.1:0-11710 GCA_035943995.1 Candidatus Elarobacter sp.
GTGATCGGGTCCGTCCTGCGCATCGTCCTCGATGATGAACATGACCGACGAGCTCCACGCGCGAGCATGCGACAGCGTGTCGACCATCTCGCCGACGGCCCGGTCGTTGATCGCCACATACGAGGAGGGCGTGAGCTTCCCGGGTTTGCTGCCGGAGGTGTGATCGTTCGGCAGCCAGATCAATTCGAGCTGCGGCAGCGTTCCGGCTCGGTCGAACGCCGCGAACTCGCGCCGCCATTCCTTGACGCGGTCGAGGTCGCTGACGTCGAGATTCCACCCCGCGTAGAGCGGATCGAACCGGCCCCGCAAACTCGGTACGTCGGCTATCCACGGGCTGCCCCGCCCTTTGCCCGGATCGACGAGCTCACCGTAGTCGCGGAACGACACGTGCGCGCGTCGAGCCGCGTCCCACAGGTAGCCGCCGGCCGGAACGCGCGGACCGTCGCCGCCGGATAGGTCGTCGACATCGCGCCGGTTACCGTAAGACGGCGGCCAAAATCGCTCGACGTAATCGTTCGCGAACGCCGCGTCGGCCCACAGATGTCCGGCAGCGCTGACCTCGCCGCTGGCGTACGCATTGTCGAATAGCCCGAAGCGCGCCGCGATCGCGTGCTGGTTCGGCGTCACCCGGGCGCCGAACCAGGCCAGCTTCGGGTCACCGTTGCCGGCCGCGACGTCGCCCAGAACTTGGTCGTACGAACGGTTTTCCTTGAGCACGAAAAACACGTGCCGGAGCGGTCCTCCCGGACGCACCACCGACGGCGGCGGCGTGGCGTTCCAGCCGTCCGCCCCGACGGGGTTCGCTGCGAGCTCGCCGTCGCGCGGCAGATCGTACGCGCGCAACGACCCGGTCTCGAGCGTTCCGACGTACGAACGATCGTCATGTCGCCCCATGCGATATCCCGCGTTCGGATGCGTGCCTTCGCCCTTGCCGTCGAGGATGTAGAGGCGCGTGCCGATGGCAAGCGCGTCGGTCGGATACCAGCCGGCCGCGGCGCGGGCGGCGACGCGGCCGTTTCGCAGAATCGCGACGGCGTTCGCTGCGCCGAGGCTCACCACGATCGAATCGCCGGCAACCGAAAGCGCGTTCGGCGACACTCCCGTTGCGTGCAACGACGTATTCGCGTCGCCGACCGGAATCGTTGCGATCGGGCGGAGGTCGCGCGCGTCGAACACGCCGACCGCGTCGGCGTCGGTCTCCGCGACGTAGACGGCGCCGGCATGCACCGCCAGCGCCGACGGGTGGAGGCCGGCAGCGCGACGGAGGACGGTCCGCGAGCGGACGTCGACGGCGACGACCTCGCTGCGCGAGCGAACGGTCGCGAACACTTGCCCCGCGCCGTCGCCGAACGCGAGCCCGCCGGGGTGCGCGCCGATCGCGATCGCGCGTGCGGTTCCGATCGCGTCCAGCGTCCCGATGCGAACCGCGCCGTCGCCGTCGGTCGCGACCGCGTACGTCGCACCGTCGTCCGCTGCGGCGACCAGCGCCGGATATGAGCCCTTCGGGAAACCGATGCGCCGCACGCTTCGCGCCGCGACATCGACGTCGAGCAGCGCGTCCGCGTTCGCGCCCGCGACGAGCACGTGCGTCGCATCTCGCCAGAGCGGTCGGCCGAACGCGCCCGGGAGCGCGATCGAGGCGACGCGCGCAAGATCCGGCACCCGGTACACGCCGAGCGTGGCCGGACTGTAGCCCGATTCAACGACCGCGATCAGCAAGCGGTCGGGCGAGGCGGCCATCCCCTGCGGCATGGTCCCCGTCGTGACGACCGCACCGCCGGGCGGATTCAGCACCCAGCCATTCGGCAGCACGACGGGACCGTGAGCTGCACCGGTGCAGACGGCGGTAACGCCGCAGACGAGCACGATCCCGAGTGCCAGGCGCTGAAGAAGGCGAGGTGGTTCAGTGTTTTTAGCAGACATCAGACATCTGCTCTTTATCTCGAAGACGCCGCACGTTCCTACGAATGGTACTGCCACAGAAATGCGCGGACGGGCGCGCATTCCTGCTGAGCGATTACGCGTTTCACACGGCCTTCGTGAAGGTGACGAAGAATGCGGCGCTGCCGGAGCTATACGCCTAGTTCGTCAGCGTCCTCGTTTGCACTTCATGGGTTTGCTGCGCCGCGCCGATCTCGCGGGCGAGACAGACCGATTTCGGGAATAGCTGTGCGACGCTATCGAGGAACGGGACATCATTCGCGCAGTACGACTCTCCCGCCCGATGGCGCGACTCGGGCAACAGCAGCATTATCATGGTCCTTCTGGCCATAATGATCGCGTCGGACACACCACCAGCGGCGATAAGGTATAATACGGCGCTATGAAGATCGTACAGCGTGCATTCCACGCTATCGAGGGATTCTTCCGCTTGATGGTCGGTGACACGTCGATGTTTAAGAAGCCTGACCTCTCGCCGCTCGATCACGTGCCGACGGTGGATGAGTTGCGGCATGGGGCGCGGCGCACATGATCTGAGCTCGCTACTACGAGTCAAAGCGACGAGAGTGTGCCAACGAGAATATTGTATGCGCTGCGCACGACCGTGACGCTGCGCCGGTAGTGCGGATCCGCTAGGCGTCGCTCCGGTGTCGGGACAAGTCGAGGACGAGCTTGCTCACCGTCGCGGGATTCGCAGTGTCGTCGGGAGCGACGAATCGGTACCCGACCGTCCCGGCGGGCGTCGTCGTGATCCACACATTCATCTCCAAGCGGATCGCGTCGACGGCGAAGGACCCCGGCGTCCGCGCCTCGTCGAGCCGGCGCTGCAGATCGTCGAGCGCGCACCGTATGGCGACCGCGAAATCGTCCTGTGCGACGGAGTCGTTCCGCACCGATGCCGTCTTCGTGTCGTCGCCGTCCTTTCCGAACACATGCTCCAGCGATTTGTCGAGCCGCGCGAATGCGACACCGCTCACGACCGTGAAGATCATGCGCCCGTTTTCATCGCCGCCGAAGGCTCCGATGTGGTCGAGATGCAATGCGACGAATTGCTCGTGGAAATAGTTCTCCACGAGAGGTATTCCCAGCGCGATCAGGCCGCCGAATCCGGTCCAGCGCGCCGCCCTCCCGATGGCGCTGCTCGGGCTGCGAAAGGCCGTCAGCGCGAGCATCACGGCGAAGACGCACTGCCCCACGGCGTCCACCGCGGCGGGCTGCCATGGCTCGCCGCCTTTGAGTACGACATGCGAGACGCCGTGCACGGTGGTCGTGATCCCGAGCGTGAGAAAGCCTGCGAGCGTCGTCATCGCCGTGCCTTTGGCGTCCGCGCGCCTCGCCGAGAGCGAGCGCACGCAGATCACGACGAACGCGCAACACACAACGATCTGAACGAGCCAATAGGCCGTGTTCGCCCGGAAGGCGAGCGTCGGTTCGTACCACGGCCCGACGGTAAGGATCGGCACCGCCAACCCGAGCAGCGTGATCACGATCGCGACCGCGGCGGCGACGGTCACGAGTACGCGCTGACCAAGGCGCCACGCCGACGTGCGAAGCAGAAAGATCAAGAAAGCGGCGAACGCGATCCCGATGCCCGCATAATTCGCGACCGCCGCCGGCCACAGCAGCGGATCGTCCGGGGAGTAGTCGAACCAGTTGTTATTCGCCGCGAGCCCGATCAGCCCGATACCGAGCGTGGTCGAATCGGCATCATCGTCTTCCTGGGAGAGAAGTGATGCTGCAACCGCGAGCATCGCGGCGCGCGAGGCGGCAAAGAGGCGGTAGATCAGCTCGTCGTCGACCGCATACGGTGCGTTCGCATCGCGAACGCCGGCCAAGTCGTGCGCAACGGACAGCGCAACGGCGACGAATGCGACGCGGATCGCGCCGCGCGCGACGCGATTCACCAGGGGCGGACCAGGCGCGCGGACTCGATCACGCGCTTCAACTCATACGGCCGCACGTGGCAGCCCTTCACGAAGTATCCGCCTTGCAAGTCGATCGACAGCGCTTCGACCGAGTGAGTGATGCAATCCGGTTCGTCGCCTCCTTTGTTTGCGACGAGGGTCGTTTCGCCGAGGAGCAGCGAATGAACCGGGATGCTGAGTCGTTGCATCGGGAGATCCGAGGACCCCAAACCGCCGGTGGTTCCTTCGATCTTGATCGTCCCACGGCCGTCACCGTACGTCACGTGATAGTTTATGCCGCCTGGTCCTCTCTGGATCGACGTTTCGACCGCGACGATGTGATAGCCCGGAGGCACGTACGAGAACAACGCAACCGGCATCGGCATCGTCTGAAGGCTCTTCTGCTGTGCGTCGGACAAGCTCGACAAGAGCGAGTCGGGCGTGCGCACCGGAGGCGACGCATGAACCGCCGAGATCGGCTGCGCCGAATTGATGACGTCCGTGAGCTGCGCCGCCGTCAGCGAGTTGCAGGCGATGAACTCGTACGTCGCCGCATCGTGCTTGGACGTGAACGCTGTGTGCGAAAGGCACCCGATGTTGTAGTCCTTGATGGTACCTTCCGTCAGCCGGTATGTCCCGAGGAACGGCGAACGCAGCGCGTCCCCCGTCGGCCGGAATTCGTTCTTCGGTGAGACGTCGGTGACCGAAGCCTCGGTTCCGACGACGAACGTTTTTGTGCCGTCGGAGTAGAAGACTTGGTAGAAGACGCCGTAGTAGGCGCGTTCGACGTGAGCCGCATAGATCCGATAGCCTTCAGGCACGCGGCGGGGCAGAACGACGGGCGGCTTGCTCTTGGAAAGCTCGGCCGCTTGTGCCGCGGTGAGACCGCTCAGCGGATCTGCGGCTCGTGCGGGCTGCGCCGCGAGCAGGAGCGCGGCCCCGGCCGATAGCACGGCGACGTGCGCGGACCACGTCCGGGCGGCGCGAATCGGGAAGTTGACCCAACTGAGCATACGTGTCACCCGCACTGATGTCGAAAGGCGAGACCGTCTCTCCGGCTGAGCGGTTTAGCTTGTGGGCGGCGGCATTCCCTGTTGCCGGAACGACTTGCGGCCGGCGGTGCAACTGCGACGTGGACGAAGCGCTCGTACGGCGTAGGGCCTCCGTCAGCGCTCGCGGTGGTGCAGGATGATCTCCAGCGCGCAGTGCGGTGGGTGCGATGCGGCTATCACCGTCACGGTGATGTGTCGTTGCCAGGCAAACCGGACGACGCGTCCTACATTGCGCCGGCGGCCCAGCAAGAACCACCACCAGCGGTGGTGCAGCTCGAACCGGCGCAGCTCTCCTCCACGGTCTCGCACGACGAACGTCGTGAGAGTCCCTTGCGCGTCGTATCCGATGCGCTCGATCGTTCCCGTGGCCGTGTGCTCGCGGTGGTGGTGGTCACCGTCGTGCTCGCCGTCCGCGGTCCCGTCGTGCGCGCCGATTTCTTCGGCCGCTTTCACGAGCGCGGGCCACGTGCCGTCCTGTGTCGGAGGCACCGCCGCGGCGTCGCCGCCGAGCGCCGTCACGCGCCCTGCGAGCTGCTCCAGGTACCGCCCGAGGACCGGATGCCAACGATCGTTCGCGCTGACGCGCTGCGCGATCCAGCGCATGACGGAGAGCGTGCGCTGCTCGTCAATCAGCATCGCGCCGCTCGTGCTCACCGGAATCGCGATCTGGAACGCCCCCACGACGCGCCGCCACGTGCGTTCCACGCGCCCACCCTTCGCGCCGGTGCTCGCGTTGGTCACGGCGACCGGGGTCGCCGCAAGCTGCGCGTCGACCGTCGTCAGTTGCCGCACGACGATGTCGAAGCGCTGGCGCTTCTTGATCCCCGCCGGCAGCTCGACCGAGAACAGGCCCGCGAAGTTGCGTCCGGCACCCGCCGGCAGCGGCAGGTACGTGACGCCGGCGGCGGGGCAGCGCAGCGTGTGCGGGTCCTCGATGTCGAGCTGGTGCGTCGCGTACAGCGACGACGCGAGCCCGATGACGTCGGCCGCTGCGACGTCGGGGAGATAGATGGAGGCCACGCTTCCCGCGGGGACGTTGCGCCAGTCGATCATCAGCTCGTCCGGGCGATTCGCCGCGGCGAGCGCCGCAGGCGTCGGCCGCACGTCGAAGGTGTGCGTCGCGGTACGCGAGCCCGCCGCGCCGGGATTCGCGACGACGGTGAACGCGAGGTTACGCTGCGCGAGCTTGTCCGACGTCGCCGGCGTTGCGCCGGGGACGACCGGCGCGTGGTCGTAGACGATCTCGGCGACGATGCACTGGTGGACGCCGCGCAGGACCGCCCCGGAGATCGGCTCGAGCGGTCCGCTGAACGGGCCGTCGAGATTCGCCTGCGGAAACGTCGTGGGCAGGAACGCATTCGGTAGGTTCGTATCGAGCAGCGCCCCGAACATCGCGTGCACCGTCTGGCCCGGGATGGGGTTGATCGGGCGCGCGTTCGTCGGATCGGTTTGATGCGTCATGTTGTTCGCCGCCGACGTGTCCGGCTGGCGAACGTGGGCGAAGCAGGGGACGGAGATCAGCTCTCCGGCGTCGTCGCGCCATCCCAGCAGCGAGATCTTCTGGCTATCGGCCGGACCCGTCGTCTGCCGGAACCCGCGGAGCGGCACGCCGGACCCGTCGACCTGGTACGTCAGCGCCGCAGCGGTCTGCGACTGGAACAGCCGGAAGAAAACGCGCGCGTTCGTCGCGGACGCCGACGTCCCGTTGAGTCGCACACGCGCCAGCGCGAAGTTGAAGATCTTCTTCGTCGGTATCAGGAGCGTGCTCTCGAACAGGCTCAGCGCCGAGGTTTCCTCGTCGTGGGGCAGGCTCGTGAACTGCGCGTCGGTGATCGTGCCCGCCAGCGTGTTGACGAAGGTGCGCGCCGCATCGGGCGTGGCGCCGACCGGGCCGACGCCGAACAGCGACTCGTCCTGGTTGAGGTGAAAGACGCGCACGTCGGAGCTCAGCCACGATGTCGTGTTGCCGTCGTGGAGGTTCGAGAAGAACGGGTCGGCGCTCTTGACCAGCTCGAGCAGCGCGGAGGCGTTCAGCGCGCCGCCCGGCGCGGGCAGCGTCGCGGCGATCGGCAGCACGAGCTCGTCGGGCGGGCTCGGGTAGCCGAACGCGGCGGCCGCATCGGTGAAGCTCACCTCGTATGCGAACGTGAACCGCCCGAAGCGGTCGATGAGCGGCGGCGCGTCGGACGCGACCGACGTGGCCGTGATCGTGATGCCCGCGCGCGGGGACGGGATCGTCGGAGCCCACGCGGCCACCATCGGGCTCGCACCGAGCATGCCGATCCCGCCGCCCGGGAATTGGCTCGGCTTGAGACCGTCGACGATCACGAACAGCGCGTCGGGAAACTGCCCGGACGGCGTCGCTCCGACCTCGTCGTTTCCGAACGTGCTCTTGTCGACCGCCAGCGTCATCGCCGGCTTCGGACCGGCGAGCCAGACCGCCATGTTGACGAAGAACGTCTTGATCCCGTCGAGCACGCCGGGCGGGTTGAACTGGAAGCCGTGGCGCGTGTCGGCGCCGCTCAGCATGCTGCCGACGGGATCGCCGATCAAGTTGAGATCCATGTAGTGATGGAACGTCGAGCCGGTCACGACACGACCGACGCCTGCGTTGAAGCCGTCGTAGACGCTCAGGACGCCATTGTCCTGAGCGATCGTCATCGACATGTCCGGCCCGCCCGTCGGACCGCTGTAGTCGGCCTCCGTCAGCGTGGCATGGCCGGCGATGACGTGGGCCTTGGCGATGACCCGCGGCTGGACCGGCGTCCCGTCGAGGGTCGGGTACTCTCGTGCCGAGTAGCCGTTGAACGTGAGCGTCTGGGTGAAATCGTAGCCGCTCCATCCGGCGACCGTCTCGCCTTCATGCATGTGATCGGGAAACTTCGTGATCGGACCGCTCGCCGATTGCAGGATGGGATGCTCCGCGCCTTGGTGCGCGATCGTCTGCGGAATGTCGTCGGACTGGTTGTCGAAGAAGAAACCGTTCACGGTCGGCTGCACCGTATCGGCGCGAGTCGGGCCGCTCACCGGATGGTTCGCGGGTGCGCCCACCGGGTTGACGGCCGACGCGAACCACAAGCGCATCGAGCGCACGCGCGGCAGCGTGCCGCACATCTGCGAACCGATCCCGGCGTGGTCGCCGACCGCGAAGACGCCGCCGCCGGCGTCCATGAACTGGAAGATCTTCGCCGACTCGTCGGCCCCGATCGGCGTACCGGGGTCGGCACCCGGCCCTTCGTCTGCGATCATCCAGATCTCGTCGTACACCCGCAGGTCGGCGACGCTCGTGACGAAGTTGAACGGAGCGGTGAACGTTGCAAACGGATCGCCGTGGCGGTGCGCCGTCTCGACCTGGATGTGCGGCGACGTGCTGGCATTGAGCGCGCCGATCATGGTCTGGAGCGTAAACGTCTCGGTGACCGTGCTCGCCGGTCCGAAGCCGAAGCGAGTCCCATCGGTCACGATCAGCATGCGAATGGCCATCGTCAACCCCGAATTCTGGAAATAGTCCGCCCCATCGTGCGCATTCGCCGCTTACGGCGCGCTTACCAGAAACGGCGTGTAAGTTTTTTCCGGCGGCGGTGTTCAGCATCGCCGTGCGGACGCGGGCGCGTGCGACCTTGCCGTCGTCGTCGCGCGGGAGGGCTCGCGCCGCGAAACCTGGGCACCCCCGGCAAGGTAGCGGCCTAGGATGAGAAATCGCTGAGCAGCGCCAACCGGGTTTATGGCGATCGCGGCGGCGAAGTGTCTATCGCCAGAACAGGGAGCCCGACATGATGAAGCTGTGGAAGCTGCGCTGCTCGTTCTGCAAGAAAACCGACACGGAGGTCTCGAAGCTGGTGGCCGGTCCGGGCGTCCACATTTGTGACGAATGCGTCTCGATCGCCGCCCGGCTCATGGACGCCCCGCCGGTCCAGCCGGCGGCGCGCCGCTCTCGGTCGCTGTGGCAGAGTATCGTGCGCGGTATCCGACGCGTGCTCGGCGTCAATGACATACGCCACATAACGGCAAGCTAGATCGATCGCGGGCCGCGATCGCCGCCGCGATAGACGAGCGCTTCGGCGACGTGCTCGCGCGCGATGCGCTCCGTGTCCGCGAGGTCGGCGATGGTTCGCGCGACGCGCGCGACGCGATCGAACGCGCGGGCGCTCAGCGTTCCGCGCGAAACGGCGCTTCCGAGCAGCTCCAGCGTCGGAGCGTCGAGCGCGCACAAGCTGCGAACGTCGGCCGGCGCGATGGCAGCGTTGGTCGCGGCGCCCGAATCGCGCAGCCGCGCCGATTGCCGCGACCGCGCTGCTTCGACGCGAGCGCGGATCGCCGCCGACGCATCCGCCGCGCGCGTCTGGACGAGCTCGTCGAACGACACGCGCGACACGGTGACGTGCAAGTCGATGCGGTCGAGCAACGGGCCCGATAGCTTCGCGAGATATTTCTGCACCGCCGCGTCGTCGCAGCGGCAGTCGCTGCCGCGATCGCCGCGGAAGCCGCAGGGGCACGGGTTCATCGACGCGACCAGCGTGAACCGGGCGGGGAACGTGAGCGTCCCGGCGGCGCGCGCGATCGTGACCGTGCCCTCTTCGAGCGGCTGTCGCAGCACCTCGAGCGTAGAGCGCGGGAATTCTCCTAGCTCATCCAAGTACAGCACGCCGTGCTGCGCGAGCGAGATTTCCCCGGGCCGCGGCATCGAGCCGCCGCCTACGAGCGACGCGCGGCTGGCCGTGTGGTGCGGCGCGCGAAAAGGGCGCGTCGCGATCACGCGCGGGCGCGCGCCGAGCAACCCGGCGACGCTGTAGACCTTCGTGACGTCGAGCGCCTCGGCGGTCGTCATCGCCGGCAAGATCGACGGCAGCCGCCGCGCCAGCATCGTCTTACCGCAGCCGGGCGGCCCGACCAGCACGACGTTGTGCCCGCCGGCCGCGGCGATCTCGAGCGCGCGCTTCGCGACCGTCTGGCCTTTCACGTCCGCGAAATCGCCGCACGCCGCGCGGTCGCCCGCGTCGAGCACGGTCGTGCCGCGGCGGCGGAACTTCGCGCCGTGGCCCAGCACGACCGCAACCGCGTCGCACAGCGTGGGCACCGCGTACACGTCGATCCCGTCGACCAGCGCCGCCTCGGCGAGATTCGCGTCGGGCACGATGATGCGCCCAAACCCCGCGCGCTCGGCGGCGAGCGTCATCGCGAGCACGCCCGGCACCGCGCGCAGGCTGCCGTCGAGCGCGAGCTCGCCGCAAGCGACATAATCCCCGAGCACGCCGGCGGCGATTTGTTCGTCGGTCGCGAGCAGCGCCAGCGCGATGGCGAGATCGAACCCGACCCCGGCCTTGCGCATGTCGGGAGGTAGTACAGAATACAAGAATTGTATCGAGTTTCAGTCGATCTGTATCCTAATTGTCCAAACCAGCGTCAGAGCCGTCAGGGGCTCCCGTAAATAGAATACAGTATTGGGCGAATTAAAATACAGCACGACTCGTCTCAGGCCGGCCGAAGGTGCGCCGTTTCCCGGTCGTATCGCGCGAGATGACGGGCGATGTAGGGGTCGCGCCGTGCGACGGCTCTGGCCAGTCCGGCGATGTCTTGATGGACCGTGGCAGTCAGGGCGAACAACAGCGCCCGGAATTCCCGATATGCGAAGAAGTCTGAATCGAGGAAGTATCTCCGGGGTTGCCCTTTGCGTGCGCCCGCGCCGGTAGGGACGGGTTCTCGTGCGACGAGTCCCTGCCGTTGGGCACCGCGAAGCGTCCTGTCGATCTCATCCCGGCTCACCATGAGACCCGCGCTGTGCGCGTGGGCAGGGGACATACCGCCGGAAACGGCGATGAGGAGCAGGGTACGCGTTCGGACTTCCCGGCCAAATAATTCGCATGGGACGGTGGAACCGACCGGGACGGCGACCTGGTCGATGTCGCGTGTTGGCCTCGCGGGAGAGGGCCAACGAGTCGCAAGTCTCCGCCCAAACGCCATCATCTCGGCATGGGCCGGGTGTCCAGGATTCATATAGTACGTGAAGACACTGCGCGTTCGGACCTTCACCACAATCCCTTGAGCCACCAGATGCTCCATCGCAATCTCGCGCGGGCTAATGGCTGCTGTTGAGATACACCGGCCGACGTCCCGCATCGTGATTGGTCCGTGTTCACAGAGCGCGATGAACAAGCGTGTGCGAATAGCCGAGGCCGCGGAACCGAGAAGCGGCGGGACCGCTCGGATGAAAACGGTAGCGGCGGCCAACGTTTTTGCACGTGCGGCGGCGTTTCTAGCCTTTATCTTAGCCTGTGCTCGTCGGACAGACGGCTCTGACTGAGCCCGTGCGGCCGCCCGCTGCTCCTCAACAGATGTGAACTTGAGAAAGTAGCCGCCCTTGGGTGTGCGGAGGTGCGCCTTCGCCGCGAGTTTGGCGGCTTTCTTCGCCGCAATCTCTTCCTTGTGCCGCTCTTTATAGGCCGCCATGTGGGCTCGCTTGGCAGCCTTCCACTCTTCCTCCGTGGCGTACTTTGAAGAGCGCGACATGCTGCTTCGTCCGAGTCCAGGAATCCGCGCTCCTCTACGCGTAGCGAGGCTGCCCTCATGGAGAAGGTCAATGACTCGCCGTTTGAAGCCCGCATCCGCGCGCTGTTCCGCCAACGTTTGGAGGCGCGGCGACTAGACTTTGTGCTGACCGACTTCTTGATTGAGGAAATCGTGAATGGGGCCAGGATCCAGGAGATGGAGGGTGGCGTTTTTCTGCAGATCGGTCATGTGTCGTTCGGACCTAACCCCGAAGGCGGCCCGGACCTCATGGCTCAGGTCGACGCTGAACTGCGCGCGGCGCATCGT
>DASZBS010000069.1:0-37099 GCA_035943995.1 Candidatus Elarobacter sp.
CATCCGAGATAAAGGCCGGATGCAAGAGATAGCTGTCGTCGCCGCCGAAGAAGAAATAGCAGTACGGGCACGCGAGATTGCAGCGTTCGGCGACCTTGAGCACCACGCTCAGGAAGTCCGTCTTCAACGTTCTCGGCTTTCGTGCGGTGACGTCTTGCTCGGCTAGGTGCATGCTGTAACGGCGCTCCAGGCGACTCACGAGGTGGGCGAGGGTGCGGCCTACGATGAATTTGCGCACCTCGAGCTCGGCTTCGAAGCGTGTCGATCGCCGAGCGCGAGGTGCGTCCTAAGAGCTCTTCTCTTAGTTTTGCACGGACTTGCCGTGGTACCCGCCGTATTGCGAGTAGCCGCCGCCAAGCACGTCATCGATCTGCGCTTCGACCAGCGCAGTCAGCGTCACGAGGTCTACCGACTTGGCTTTGTCGGCCTCGCCGACGGTGTTCAACATTTCACGGAGATCAGACATGGTATGACCCTTTCAATGTAGTGCACGTTTACTCAGGCATTTGCGTTGCAAGCCTGTAGTGCTATGCCTGCGCAAGCGCAGCGGCACGCTGTGCCCGGCAAGTGTATTTGCGGCCTCGCGCGAGTGTCAAGGCGATTATAACTAGTGCTAAGCGTCAAGAATTTCAGGACGCCTCTTGCGCTTTGTGCGCGATCCCGTCGGCGTTGCTCATCGAAGCGCGCGTTCCGTCTTTGTCTACCTGCAAGATGCCGTTTCGAAAAGCGCACGTTACCAAATGCGCCCGAGATCGCGCGCCGAGTTTCGCGCACAAGAACCGGACGTAGATCTCGACCGTCGGTTTACTCCGTTTGATCTCTATCGCAATTTCTTTGCTTTGGAACCCGAGCGCAATGTACCGCAGAATCGTCAGCTCGATCGCGGACAGGTAGACATCACTCGTTTGCATGCCGCTCCAACACCCGTCTATGCAGAACATCAATGAGATAGCGACGCGCATTCGGTCGTTGCCGCTGTCGCCAGAGTTCCCGCCTGTACGGCACGAGACGCCGGTCTCCTTCATGGTCCACAAGCGCCAATGATGAGCTTTGCCTGACTGGTCCTGATTGTGCGCTTGCGCACGGCACGTCGCGCGCGCGCGCGCTCAGCGACCTGGCATGCTGTCGGCTGCCGACGTCGCCGCATCGCGGCAGTATCTAGGCATGCGCGCGCAGCACGTGGTGCGTGCTAGCGCGACCGCTCGAGTCCGACGGTTCCGGGCCCGAACGCGGCGATCTCCCAAGCCGGTGTACGCCTCAACGGCGCGCCTCGGGCGCCGCCGTGAGACCGGCTTCAAACGTATCGAGCTCGCGCTCGAGCTTCCATTGCATGCTCGCCCGCGGGTTGGCGGCGAGGAACTGGCGGCACGCATCCGTCGCGGGGAGCGCCGCGCACGCGGCGACCGGGCGGCCCGCGGCTTCATCGTCCCACAAGCTCTTGCCCTTGATGAAGCCGTACTCCAGGCTGTTGCGCACGAAGCGCTTGAGCGTGGCGTAGGAGAACGCGTAGTCGCGCGCGGCGCGCACGAACTCGTTGCTCAGGTCGATCCGCGACACGCCTTCGTCGTCGGTGACCAGCGCGATCGGGACGCCGGCTCGCAGGTAGAGGCTGATCGGGTGCTCCGCGCCGCGCACGCCGAGGATCACGTCGTTGCTGGTGAGCGCGATCTCCACGAGCACCGGGCGCGCCGCCATCGTCGCGAGCAGCGCGGGCTCGTTGCGTTCGTACGCGATGTCGACGCCGTGGCCGATGCGGCGCGCGCCCGCGACGTTCACCGCGAGGTCGATGTGATCGTCGAGCACCGCGCGCGGTACGAGGCCCAGCGTGAGCTCGCCCGCGTGCAGTGTTACCGGCACGTCGCCGATGGTGCGGTGCAGGTAGGCGATCATGCGCATGTGCAGCGCGTAGTCGCGCACCGAGACGGTGCCGTCCCCGGGGCTGACGAAGTTCACGGCGACGAGCCGCTCGTCGCGCCGCGCGAGCGCGAAACCGACCATCGTGCGCGCGAACACCGACACGCGGTCGGAGTTGCGGCTCACCTGCTCGATGTAGCGCAGCTGCACGTCGCACGCGGGCGGCCGCGCGGCGCCTTGGCGCTCGCAGTGCAGTGCGGCGTTGCGCTGCGTCTCCACCGTTTGCAACTCGCCCGCGGCTTCGTCCACCGCCTTGGCGAAGCGACCGTTCGCACTCAGCGCGGCGCGAAGCTTGTCGAGGTCGGGGTCGTACGCGACGTCTTTGAGCATCGCGCTCCACGCGGGCCCATAGCCGAACGTCGTCATCAGCTCGAGGTAGTCGACGTGGTCTTCGGCCGCTTGGCGCACCGCCTCGGCGACGATCTGCGGACCGTGCGTGTACGTCGCGGCGCCGAACTTGCCGAACGCGTTGAAGAAGTGATCGTGCCCCGACTCCGTGCGCGGCACGAAAAAGCGCATCGAGAGCGCATCGATGAGGTGGTCGCGGTAGCCGTTCTGCTTGAGCGCGGTCGTCAGCGGCAGGAGGTTCGCGATCGGGTTGCCGTTGCTCGTGCACGCCGTGATCGTGTACGTCAGGTCGACGCATAGCCCGTCCGCGGCGGCCCAGTCGATCAGCCGCTCCGCGTACACCGCGCCCGAGGCGTGGTTGTGCAGATCGGCGCCTTTGGGCAGATCCTGCATGAAGCGCCGCAGCGCGAGCGGCGTCGAGCGGATGCCGTCGAGGTACGCGGACGCCGCGCGCTCACCGGCGGGATCGGCGCCGGCTCGAGCACCGAGCGCAAGCGACAGGACGAACAACGCCGCGACCACGCGGACGACATGAAGCCGAACGGACGAAGCGATCATGGACTCTCCTGCGACGCGCGGCGACGCGTTCCTCGCGCGGAAGCCCGCGGCGGCTGGCCGACGTGGTGGACGCAGGCTCGTTCGGCACAGCTGTGCTCGCCGCACACGAGCCGGCAAAGCGGCACGTCGAGGGCAGATGCGAGGGCGGGCATGACGCGCTTGTCCACGGGTTTGCCGGACTCGAGGCGTTGAACCGTGCCCGCAAAGACGTCGGCGGCTTTCGCAAGCTCGTAGATGCTGTAGCCGCGTGCGATTCGGAGGCGGAAGATGCGCGGCGACAGCGGTTCTGCCGGCGACCGCCGATGCTTCGCAATCATCGCTTCGCCTTGATGCACCAGAAGGCGGCTTCGATCGCGTAGCTGATCGACGCACGTAGGCAGACACAGGCGAAGGTCACGTCCGACTCGCGTGCCGGGTCCGCGAGCTTGAAACGAAAGCCGCCGGTGGACTCGTCGACGCTCGCATCTATTCCGTTGTCGCGCAGGAAGCGGACGACGATGTCGGCGTTGAAGTCGTTATCCTGCACCAAGCCGGCCATGTTCTGGTGCTCGTCGTTCGTGACGTCGGCCATGGAGGCGTGGAACTCGGTTGGCGACGCCATCATGCCACCGCCCCGCGGCGACGAAACGGACAGTATGCGGCGACGGAAAATCCGCGCCGAGGGCTCGACGTGAATGCGTCGAACTCGGTGATAGTCATTCGATGCTAACCTCATCGGGTGACGGGCTCGGTCGGTGTGCTATCACCGGCCGGGCCGCTTTGTTTTGATACGCGCGAAGTTCGCGCTACGAAGTAATTATAGCACGAACATGCGTTCGTATCAACGTGCGAAAGATGGAAATTTTCCCTAATAAGTATGCGCGGAAATGATTGGCCGAACCGATCCGGAATGATCGGCCACATGATCGGCCAAAATGTCTGGGCAGGAGCATCTTTTTCTTGCAAATATAAGCGAAAACGGCTTCAGTGAATCGGCCAGATCGGCGCTCGAGAGCGTCGGTCGTATAGTCTCGGCGTCAGCCGGCTTGCGCGGCCACCGTAGTGACGAGATTCGACTCCGATCTCTAGCGACGCGACCTCGATGTCCTAACGGCCATAAATACGGGCCCGGAAAGACTTGGGGACGGTGAGTCGGCGATCGAGAGGGTTCTGCGGTCACACAGGGTACGATAGCATCTCACGCCTTCGCTGTGCCGATCGGAGGCCATCATGAGCGATTCAGAAGATCCGAGGCTTTCCGAGCCGCGCTACGACATTCCGCATGCCGCGCAGTACATACGCATGCCGGTATCGACGCTGCGCGCCTGGGCCTACGGGCAGGACAACTTTCGACCGGTTCTGGCGCTTCCTACACGCGGCTACCTGTCTTTTGTGAACCTTACGGAAGCGTTCGTACTCCATGCTATGCGACGTCGCTATATGATCGCACTGCCGAAGATACGAGAGGCGATCGCCTACGTCGAGCGTGCATTCCAAGTGGAGCATCCGCTAGCGTTCCAGAAATTTAAGACCGACGGCGTCGATCTTTTCGTGCAGTCAGCGCTGGCCTCACTCAACGCGTCGCGGGGCGGGCAAACGCAAATGGACGCGATCATGGCGGACTTGGAGCGGATCGAGTGGGGTTCTGACGAGCGGCCCATCGCGTTGTTCCCGCTGATGCGCGACCGTGACGATGACAGCCGGCGTGTTAAGATCAGCCCGTTCGTATCATTCGGCAAGCCGGTGATTTCAGGAACAGGGATTGCGACGTCTATCATCGCGGAGCGTTTCTACGCGGGCGAGTCGGTGAACGAGTTGTCCCAAGACTATCGGGTTTCGTCGGAGGACATTGAAGAAGCGGTCAGGGCAGAAGGCCTCCTCTCCGCAGCCTAGCCCTGGGGTTATCTTCGTCGACCGAAGCCTGGGATCACAGAAGGTCCCCGCCGGCTTACGCGCGTCCGGAATTCACGTCGAGGTCCACGATGACCACTTTGCGCGCGACGAGGACGATACGGTCTGGTTGCACGCGTGTGGGCTAAACGGCTGGGTGGTGCTCACGAAGGACGAGCGGATTCGTCGTGATCCAGCGGAAGTCCGCGCGATCATTGCCAGCGGCGCACATGCAATTTTCATCGGGCGGCAAGACGTTACGGCAGAAGAAATGCTGCAAGACCTCATGCCAGCACTCCCTCGAATGATGAAACGGTTCGCGAGCGCTCCAAAGCCGACATACCTTTTGGTGCACAAGGGCGGCCGCGTCGATCGCCTTGACGTCGACAAGCTGCCCGATGATGTTCCGCGGCTCGTGGTACCGAAGCCAAAAGCTCGTCGGAGGTGAGGGTACCGGCGCGGGAATAAACTAAGACAAATGATATACTAAACCGGAAATTGAGTGTTACCGTGCGATTTTTCGATCCGAGGCTGTATTCTGCGCGAGATGTCTGTCGCATGGTTGGGGCATAGGTCCGAGAGTTGCGGTTTGCGCGTTCGCTTCGGCAGGCCGATCTGGCGAAGGCAACGGGAGTAACATTAGCGACGATCAGCCGGCTCGAGCGCACGGGTAAGGCGGGCTTCGGTCGCTATCGCGCTAGGCGCTGAAGCCGAACTCGCGAACCTCTTCGCGTAACCACAAACCCGATCCATCGACCAAATCGTCACCGCGCAACTGCCAAGGACTCGTGTGCGCAGTAGGCAGCGATGAATCTACCGCCGCTCAGGCCAGGCTTCGTGATCATGTGGATCGGTAAACGTTCGTGAGCATTCGGCCGTGACCGGCGCGGGAGCGTGATTTTGCGGCATTGTTGGAGCGGGGCCGGGCTGACTCATTGACGTACGCGCCAGCCGGGATCTCGCTGAAAGGTCTCGCCCGTTCCGGTTTGACAAGACGTCATTGGACGACTCCGCAGTAGAGGCGCTTCGTACATGGGGCATGCACCGCAGCGCGGGGCTGGATCCTCCGGGAAGCCATCGCTGGGCACGGCGACGCGAACACGAGGGCCAGAGCGGCACCGATAAGCCGACCAAACATGGAGATACATTTCAGCGTCGGAAGTTTCGCGGCCTCGGTTCGCTCTTATCGACGCGCAGCCAGTTGTTACAATCCGTGCAGCGCTCGGCAGCGAACGCTTTGGTTTCGGACACAGATATCGACATGCGCGGCCCGTGATTGGAGCAAATGAAAGTGTAAATCCGGAGCCTAGGAGTGTCTTCCATGCGCTAGGATATGCGCCGCGTCCGGTTATCCGAAGTCGGGGGCGCGTGCAGACGGAGGGGCTTAAGAGGCTTATCCAAAGCCCTTCGCCTCTCCACAGATTCCACAGTTATCCACAGGCGCCCACAGGCTATTCTCAAGGGCGAGGCGATCTCCGCGGGAAAGTGCTGCATACCCGGGAGCCGCGAGCCTGGACACATTGCCTGTTGTATCGTGGCCCCACAAAGGACGAAATAACAGTGGGACGTTCAACCGATGGTAACGGCTTAGGGCCGCACCCGAAGCCGGAGGCACACAACGCGCCGGATGGCGCGAGAGCGGCGATACCAGTTGTAAATGGCGCGACTGCGACTCGCATGCACACAAACGAAACGAAGTTCGTCGAACTTCACAAGCAAACAGAGCACAAGCTCGACGTCATGCGGCAGGTTTTCGGAAAGTACCTGAGCATCATCGCAAGGGCCGGAACGCGCGGCACCGTCGACGCGTCACGGGTATTTTTGATCGACGGTTTCGCGGGGGCCGGCGGCCACCTTAGTTCCGAGAGTCCACGTCATCAGATACCGGGGACGGCCGTGGAAGCTTGTATTCACGCGCGCAATGTTCAGCGTGACTATCCGACGACGCGCGTGAGCGTACGCTTGATCGACATCGACCCTAAGGCGTGCGCGCGACTTGGCGTGCGGGTAGCAGAGTTCCGAGACGACGCGCTCGTGCACCCGGACTATGTCGACGTGAAGATCATCGCCGCAGACTTCGTGTCGCAGATTGTGCCAATCTTGGAGGAGACGCGCAAACCCAACGGTTCCCGGTACTGCAGCCTATGGTGGATTGACCCGTTTGGCACGAAGACGATTCCGAAGTCGGCGCTTGGGCCGTTGCTCGTAGGGCGTGGGCCGGAGATCGTTATCAATCTCGATGTGCGCGGGATCAAGAGGCAGCGCGACGCCATCTATAGCGTCAACGGATCCCCGAAGACTCGAATTTCGCTGAGGGCGACGCTTACGGCGTTGTACGGCGATGAGTTGTGGGACATCGGAGCCTTAACGGCGTCGGCGATGTCGGATGATGAACAAATGCGCGATCTGGCCATCCGGTACGTCAGGCCCTTCGGTCACTCGTTCCAGTTCAGAGAAGCGTACCTGCTTCGGTCGAGTGACTCACAGGTACGATACCTCATCCACCTGACGCATTCAAAACAGGGGAGCGACGCATTCGCGAAGGTGTATGAGTCAACCATGCCGCGAGAGAAGCCGCGTACAGCGCTTAAACCGGCGGACCGCGACACTATCACCGACCAGCTCCACAAGCTGTTCGCGGGAACGACTGTCGCGTTCGAGGCAATGCTCGGGCTCAAAGAGTGCGCGCTCAATAGAGCACAGCTAAAGACCGTGCTGCGTCACGCCGAAGCGAACGGCTTCGGAACGTACGATACCGAGAAGAATGAGATGCGCTGGCATGCTGAGTGTTCAAAGCCTATTGCGCTACCACTGGAGTTCGAGCAGCACACCGAGAAACGCCGCGCCCGAAAGGTGCGTCAGATACTCAAGCAACCCGGTTTGTTCGACGGCGTCTACGTCCCGAAGTAGCTCTCGCGCCCGGCATAGCATCATAAGTGCGGCCGTCCAATTGTCGCCCCGCCTTTTTCTTTTGCCGGCCTCCCCACTGCTTGAAGAAAAAGGCCACGTCCTTTGCGGAGCACTGCTCGCGAATCGCACGAACCCATTCTTCGGCCATCGGTCGTGCACCATGTCCGCTCTCGCCGCCGACAATCACCCAGTCGATGCCCTCGAGCGGGAGGTTTGGCAATGCATCGAGTAGCGGCTCGCACGAAAGAAAACGAACGGCGGCCGGAACGCGCTCAAGATGTTTGATCCGCCAATAGTAACTCGGCGATTCGACGCTCACGCCGACCCACACATTGGTGCCGAATGCGAGTCGCGAACTCAAGCGTTCTAATCGTTCGGCGCGCTTCGTCAACACTTGAAACTGGTGTTCCGAAGCGAGCTTCATGACGTTGAAAACCGCGATGATGTATTCGTCCGGTACGTCGCGGTGGAACAGGTCGCTCATCGAGTTTACGAAGACGCGCTGCGGCTTCTTCCATTCGAGCGGCTGCACGATACGCTCAGCTCTGAGTGTCAAGTCGAAGCCACGCTCAAACGGGTGACCGGGCACGCCGCGGAAGCGCTCCGCGAACGTCTCGGCGTAGCAGTGGTCGCAGCCGGGGCTGACTTTCGTGCAGCCGGTGACGGGGTTCCAGGTCGAATCCGTCCATTCGATTGACGACCCTTTACTCATACAATCCAGTCTTTCGGCGAAGAGACGCGCGGGGTGCTATGATCCGACGACACGACCGCGCCGTTCTCGTCCACATACTTCAAGACCCATGTGCGCAAATATACGCGATCCATGTCGGGTATCGCCAGAAGCGACGGTTCGAAGCGCGAGGAAGGCGCAAGGGGTACTGTTGAGCATCGTATCGAACACATGTTCGATAAGACCAGAACTAGTCCCGTTTTAAATCAGTGAAATCGTCTCCGCCGGTTTGGACGGACGCTTCGCCATCGCGGCTTCGAGCTGCGACGCCAGGATGTCGACGACCGGGTCGTCGATCTCTTCGACGCGACCGTTGTCGGCTAACGCGACGAGCTTCGGGTCGATGGGCAGGCGCGCGAACACCGGCGCGCCGGCCAGCTCCGCGACCTGATCGGCGTATGACGGGCCGAACACGTCGTAGCGCTTGCCCGTGTCCGGCGCGACGAAGTACGACATGTTCTCCACAACGCCGACGATCGGTTTGCCGAGCTGGTGCACGAGGTTCGCCGCCTTGCGCACGATCATCGTCGCGAGACGCTGCGGCATCGTCACCAGCACGATGCCGTCGACCGCGAGCGACTGAAGCACGGTGAGCGGTGCGTCCGACGTGCCCGGCGGTAAGTCGATCAGCAGGTAGTCGAGGTCCGACCACAGCGCCTGCTCGTAGAACTGGCGGATCACGCCCGAGAGGATCGGGCCGCGCCAGATCATCGCCGTGTCTTCCTTGTCGGTGAGCAGGTTCGAGCTGACGATCTCGATCGCCGAGCGCGACATCGCCGGCACCATCAGCGGCTTCGGCTGCTGGCCGGGCGGCGTGGACGGATCGGACTCGAGCCCGAGCGGCTGCGTCAACCCGAACAGGCGCGGGATCGACGGGCCGGTGATGTCGGCGTCGAGGATGCCGACCTTCTTGTGCGCGCGGCGCAGGCCGACCGCAAGCAGCGCGGTGGTCAGCGACTTCCCGACCCCGCCCTTGCCCGACATGATCGGCACGACGTACGTGAAGCGCGCGCGCCGCGCGAAGGCGCCCGGTGCCCGGCGCGCGGGCTGGCGGTCCTCGTTCATGATCGTCGGCACGCGGCCGGAGAGCCGGGCCTGAACCAGCGCCGCCACGATGGGCTCGGCCCGCAGGCCGTGGGCTTTCGCGCCCTGCTCGATCGTCTCGTACTTGTTGACCCCGCAGCCGGCGCAGTGCAGGCCGAACTCGGTGAGCACCTCCTCGGCGATCGGGAGCTCGGTGACGAGCGCGCTGATGTTGGTCGTGGGGCTGATGTCGATCTGGGCGGACATGAGGCGGGGGCTACAACCTTCGCGGGCGGAACAAGCGGGGAGGGGGACCTCAAAGAGTTCGGGGTCTACCCTTGTGTCACCCCGAGCCGGTCGAAGCATGAGTCGCGATCGTGGCGCACCCTTCGACAGGCTCAGGGTGACATAAGGCTCAGGGTGACATAGGCTCGGGTGACATGGCGACCGTTTCGAGCGTCTGAGAGAGCGATGGTTGACACGCTGATCGTCGGCGGCGGACCCGCGGGGCTCGCCGCCGCCCAGTATCTCGCCGAGGCCGGCCGCGGCGCGGTCGTGCTCGAGAAGCGCCCGATCCTCGGCGGGAAGCTCTCGTCGTGGCGCGACCGCGACGGCGACATCCTCGAAACCGGCCTGCACGCGTTCTTCGGCGGCTACCACGCGCTCCACGCGCTGCTGCGGGAGGTCGGGATCGCGCACCACGTGCTGTGGCAGCCGCACACGCTGACCTGGGCGATGCCGCCGAACTTCTCGCCGCGCTGGAACGGCGTGCCGGTGTTCGAGGAGTTTCGCTTCGTCGACGCGCCGTCGCCGTTCAACGGGATCGGCGCCGTGCTCAACGCGCGCTACGTGTTCAACCACTGGGAGAAGCTGCTGTTCGCGAAGGGCACGCTGCCGGTGCTGATGCGCGACCACCGCTACGCCGACGCGCAGGACGAGATCACGTACGCGCAGTGGCACCGCAAGCGCGGCATGTCCGAGCACATGCTCGCGACGTTCTTCGCGCCGATGGCGCTCGCGCTGAACTTCACGCCGGTCGAGAAGATCTCGGCGGAAGCGATGCTGCGCGTGATGGCCTACTTCGCGTCGACGCGCGATGCGAGCCGCGCGGGATTTCTCGACGGGCCGCCGGGGCCGCGCTTCGTCGAGCCGCTCGCCGAGCACGTGCGCAAGCGCGGCGCGCGCATCGAGACGAACGCCGCCGTGGGCGAGCTGCTGTTCGCGGGCGACCGCTGCACCGGCGTGCGCACGCGCGACGGCCGCACGTTCGAAGCCGAGCACGTCATCCTCGCGGCGCCCGTGCACGACGCGAAGAAGCTCTTGCCGGAAGACATGCTGCGCGATCCCATGGTGCACGGCGTCGGCAAGCTCCAGAGCTCGCCGGTGATCAACGCGCACCTGTGGTTCGACCGGCCGATCTCGGCGTACACCAACCTGATGTTCTCGCCGGGGACGCTGCTGGGCGTGCACGCGGACCTCGGTCAAGGCTCGCCGGGGTACGAGTGGTCGGGGAAGTCGTTCATCGAGGCGTGCGTCGCGCCCGCCGACGAGCTGATCGTGCAGGACGACGAGACCGTGATCGAGGCGGTGATGCGCGATCTCGGCAAGCTGTACCCGCTCGCCACGCGCGAGCACCTCGTCAAAGCCAAGCTGGTGCGCGTTCCGAAGAGCGTCTACCGCGCGAGCCCCGGCGCGGAGCGCATGCGGCCCGGCTCGCGCACGCCGGTGCGCAACCTGTTCCTCGCGGGCTGTTACGTCGACACGAAGTTTCCCGCGAGCATCGAAGGCGCGGTGCGCAGCGCGAAGCTCGCGGTCGACGCGGTCCTGGCGGAGTCGCGTGCTGGCGCCTGAGTGCGGCGGCGCCGTGTCGCTGCCGGCTTCGGCGCCGGCGTTCGAACCAGTCGGCGCACACGACCTGGCCCGCTGCTACCGCGCGTGCGGTGAGATCGCGCGCGTCCACTCGAAGACGTTCTATTTGAGCGCACTGTTTTTGAGTCCGGCGAAGCGGCGCGCCGTGTGGGCGGTGTACGCGTTTTGCCGGACCGCCGACGACATCGTCGACCGGATCGCGCCCGCGCGCGAGCGGCTGGACGCCATCGGCGCCTGGGAGCGCAAGCTGCTCGACGCGTACGACGGACGGGCAAGCGATCCGATCTTCGTTGCGTTCGCCGACGCCGCGCGCCGGTTCGCGATCCCGATTCAGCCGGCGCTCGATCTCCTGCGCGGTGCGCGGATGGACGTGACGATCCGCCGCTACGAGACGTACGACGATTTGCGCGAGTATTGTTACCTCGTCGCATCCACCGTCGGACTGCTCGTGATGCCGATCCTCGGCACGCGCTCGCCGGACGCCGCGCGCTACGGCGTAGCGCTCGGCCGCGCCATGCAGATGACGAACATCCTGCGCGATGTCGGCGAGGACGCCCGCCTGGGCCGCATGTATCTCCCCGGGGAAGACGTACGCCGCTTCGGCTGCGAGGAGCCGGCCATTCTGGCGTCCGTGGTCGACGAACGATTCGTCGCGCTGATGCGGTACCAAATCGACCGCGTCCGCGCGATGTACGCCGAAGCCGAACCCGGGATCGCGTTGCTCGCGCCGGCGTCGCGTTACACCGTCCGGCTCGCGTTCTCGTTGTACCGCGGCATCCTCGACCGCATCGAAGCGAACGGGTACGACGTGTTCACGCGGCGTGCGTTCGTGCCGCTTCCAGCGAAGATGCTGACGGCGCTCAGCGTCGCCGCCAGAATACGCCGGCCCAGTCGATCTTCTCGACCGGTTCCGTGATGCCGTGCCGGGCGCGGTAGTCTTCGATCGCGCGCGCGCAGCCCGGCACCGCGCCGTAGTCGTCGACGATCAGGAACCCGCCAGGCGACAGCCGCGGATACAGTGTTTCGAGCGCCTGCATCGTCGACTCGTACATGTCGCCGTCGAGCCGCACGATCGCGAAGCGTTCGGCGGGTATCGCGGGTAGCGTATCGCGGAACCAGCCTTCGACGAACCGGACCTGATCGTCGAGCAGCCCGTACGCCGCGAAGTTCCGCTCGACTTCCGCGCGCGGGACCGCGAGTATGCGCACCGTGTGGTGGATGTCGCCCGCATCGGCCGGGTAGTGCTCGGGATCGGGCTCGGGCAGGCCGCGAAAGGAGTCCGCGACCCACACCGTGCGGTCGCGGTCGCCGTAGATTTCGAGCAGCGCGCGCATGAAGATCGTGGCCCCGCCGCGCCAGACACCCGTCTCGATCAGGTCACCGGGGATTCCGTCGCGGCGCACGGTCTCGTAGCAGCTCTGCAGGTTGTCGAGCCGGCGCATACCGATCATCGTGTGCGCGCGCACCGGCCAGTCGCGGCCGTGCGCACGGGTCTCGGCGGCAAACGGCGCGCCGTCCAGGCTGACCCCGTCGCGCTCGTAGATCAAGTCGGTCAAGCACCGTTTGATGAGATCCAGGTACATCGCGACGGCCCCGCCGGCCGCGCTGCGGCTGTCGTTGTCCACGCCGGGCTAGTTGTCGCGCGTGCGCGACCGGCCCTGTCCGAACAGGTCGCCGTCCGGCTGAGGCAGTATCGGCCCGAGCTGGATACCTTCGTGAACGAGATCGGACGCGCATGACCGACGTCGTCGGCACCCATATCGTCGACCGCGACCAGCCCCCGCTTTCATCGGAGCAAACCGAGGTGATCCGGGAGTTCCACGACCTGTACTACACCCGCTGGTTCAGAGGCGGCGGCGATACGATCAACCTGAGCTGGTTCGGGCATCAAACGCTGAAGTGTCCGTCCGACCTCTGGATGTACCAAGAGCTGCTCGTGCGGACCAGACCCGATGTCGTGGTCGAAACGGGGACGTGGCACGGCGGCAGCGCGCTCTACCTCGCGATGGTGTTCGATCAGCTGAATCACGGCCGCGTGATCACGGTCGACGTCGACACCGACGTGGACGACGATACGAAGGCAAACCGCCCGCAGCACCCGCGGATAACGTACGTGTCGGGATCGAGCACCGACCCGGCGATCGTTGCCACGGTTCACGGCATGGTCGGCGGTGCGCGCGCGATGGTCGTGCTGGACTCGGATCACACGGCCGTGCACGTGTACGACGAGATCGTGGCCTATGCGCCGCTCGTGCACGCGGGTGATTACCTCATCGTGGAAGACACCAACGTGAACGGGCACCCCACGTTCCCGGAGTTCGGCCCCGGTCCGATGGAAGCGGTTACCAAGTTTCTCGCGGAAAACGGCGACTTCGAGGTCGACCGGCGCTGCGAGCGGTTCCTCATGACGCTCAACCCGAGCGGCTACTTGAGACGAAAAAGCTAGGCCCCCGACCGCCCGACCGGGAAGTCTGCCCGATGCTCGACATGAAGACGCCGGCCCACTACCGCTGGGAAGACATGACCGCGGAGAAGCTCAAAGGGTCGATCACGCGCCGGCTGATCACCGGCGACTCGATGATGATCGCCGAGGTGCGCTTGGCGAAGGGCGAGCTCGTCCCCAAGCACGCGCACCACAACGAGCAGATCACCTACATCACCGCGGGCGCGCTGCAGTTCAAGCTCGGTGAGGACGGCGAACGCGAAGTCGTCGTGCACGCGGGCGAAGTGCTGGTGATCCCGTCGAACGTACCGCACTCGGCGTACGCGCTCGAAGACACGATCGACATCGACATCTTCTCGCCGCCGCGCGAAGATTGGCTGAACGGTTCGGACGCGTACCTGCGCGACGACCGCTAGCGGCCTTTCGCGCCGCGTGAGTACGCGAACGCGAACACGCTGAGCAGCGCGACGGCGAGCCAGCCGAACAGGCCCTCGGGCACCGGGCCGCTGCTGCGCAGCGGCACCGCCTGCTGCGCCGTCTCGTCGTCGAGCGACCACACGTACGCGACGACGTCTTTCAGCGCGTGCTCGTCGAGCTGCCTCTTGCCGAATACCGGCATCTGGTCTGGGCCGATGCGGATCGCCTCCGCGATTTGCACGAAGCTCGCTTCGTGCAGCGACGGCGCCCACTCGTTCGCGCCGATCGACGCGCCTTCGCCGTACACGCCGTGGCAGTGCTCGCAGTTCTGCTCGTAGAGCGTGCGCCCGCGGTGCGCGTTGCCCGTCGCGTCGATGCGCGGGATCGGCTGGCCGCCGGGCGCGACCGACGTGACGTACGCGGTGATCGCGTCGATCTGATCTTGCGTGAACTGCGTGTTGCGGTGGCCTTCTTCGATCCACGGCACCGCCGCGGGCATGCGGCCCGTGCCGACCCAGAAGTCGACGCTCGCCGCGCCTACGCCGCGGATCGGCGGCGCGTTCACGCCGCCGCGCAAATCGGTCCCGTGACACGACGAGCAAAACTGCGTGTAGAGCATCGCGCCGGCGGCGGCGGCGGCGAGCAGCATCACACCGGGCCTCCGTTGACGACCGACTCCAGCCTGCGCTCGCGCGCGCCCCAGTCCGCGACGCACCACAGCAGCGCGAGGAGCAGCGGCCCCCCGCCGGCTAGCCACATCACCGCGCCTGCGTTCAGCTGGTCGTCGAGCGCGCCGGGGTGCACGGCGTAGTGCGCGTAGAGCACGTGCTGCGTGACGTAGAACGCGAAGCCGAGGAACGCGCTCATCGGCAGCGCGAGGAACAGCATGAGAAGGCGCACGGGGTGCGGCGGCGCGTGCGGCGCGGGTGCGACCGCGAGCAGGGGCGTCCAGAAGATCAGCGCCGAGGCCATGTAGAGTGCGTGCTCGCAGGCGTGCACGGCTTCGTTCTCCAGCGCGGCCTCGTACAGCGGCGAGAAGTGCGTGCCGTAGAGCACCACCGCGAACTGCATCCAGGCGAACACCGGGTGCGTCAGCACACGGACGGGTGTGGAGTTGAGCGCGCGCGCGAGCGCCGTGGCCGGTCGCGCGGGGAGCGCGGCCATCGCGAGCCGCAGCGGCGCGCCGAGCAGCAGCAGCGGCGCCGCGACCGTGACGAGCGCGAGGTGCTGCACCATGTGCCACGCCAGCGACGCGTCGGCGAGCGCGTCGATCGGGCCGAGTAGCGACGCGGCGACGACGACGACGCCCACGCCGAACGCGACGATCGCGCGCATCGCGAGCGCGCGCCCGGCGCGGCGCACGCGCACGACGCCCCACGCGTACAGCACGACCGAGAGCAGCACCAGCGCGATCGTCGTCATAGCGGCGCCGCGGGCTCCGCCGCCGGCGTCTCTTCCTCGAAGCCGCCCTGGGCCGTGCGCACGAGCGCGACGACGCGCTCCGCCTCTTGACCGCGCTCGTCGTAGCGCGCGCGGAGCTCGCGCGCAAAGAGCGCGGCGATCAGCCCGGCGCCGACGCTGCCGAACGCGAACAGGATGCGGTACAGCCACACGAGCGCCGTGACCTTGACGTGCAGCGTGCGCGCCTGCTGGTCGTCGCTCGCGGCAAGCGTCAGCACGATCCCGGCGGTGATCAGCGCCGCGCCGACGCCGACGCGCCACGGCGCCGCGCTCGCGGGAACGAGCACGTCGGTCGCAACGTCGCGGCGGGTGACGAGCTTGTCGATCCAAGGCCACGCCACGACCAGCGTGAACGTGAGACCCGGCAGCACGATCCCTGGCCAGAACACCGGCGGGATCGGATGCCCGAAGATCTTCCACTCGATCGCGGGGCCCAGGCGCAGCGCGCCGTCGAGCCAGCCCGCGTACCAGTCGGGCGTCGCGGGATTCGTGATGACGTAGTCGTGATAGCGGCCGTACTGCTCGATCGCGTTGATCTCGATGAACGCGCCGAGCACGAACACCACCGCGACCGTCGCGAAGAACGCCGCGAGCGTGCGCAGCGCGTAGTCGGGCCAGAAACGCCGGCCGACGACGTGCGCCGGGTCGCGCACGAACTGCGTGTGCTTCTGGTACACCAGCAGCGCCAGGTGCACCGACAGCAGCCCCGCGATCGCTACCGGCAGATAGTAGACGTGAAACGTGTAGAGGTGCGGGATCAGCAGCGGGCCCGGGTAGCTGCCGCCGTTGAGCACGCCCGCAGCCCAGCCGCCGATGAATGGGATCGACAGCAACACGGAGTCGGAGATGCGCAGCCCGGTGCCGGAGAGTGCGTCGTCGGGCAGCGAGTAGCCCGTGAAGCCGGTGATCGACGCCAGCATCAGCATCAGGATGCCGATGACCCAGTTGATCTCGCGCGGCTTGCGGTACGCGGCGGTGAAGAAGATGCGCCCCATGTGCACGACGATCGCGGCGACGAACACGACCGCGCTCCAGTGGTGCACCTGGCGTATGAAATAGCCGGCCGGCGCGGTGCGGCCGAGCGCGACGACGGAGTCGAACGCGCCCGCTTCGGTCGCATCGAACACGAACGTCAGCCAGACGCCGGTCGCGACGAGCAGCACGAAGCAGTACAGCGCGAACTCGCCGAGGTAGAACGACCAGTGGTCGGGATAGATCTTCGCGAACGCGGTGCGCACCCACGAATCGCTGCCGAGCCGCTCGTCGAAGAAGCGCCCGATCCGCCGCGTGATCATATCGTGCGCCACCACTCGTCGGGGCCGACCGGGTCGGTGAAGTCGCCGCGCGCGATCAGGTACCCGTCGCCGTCGACGTCGAGCGCGAGCTGCGGCAGCGCGCGCGTCGCCGGCCCGGAGACGGGTGCCGCGCCGCCGAGCACGTCGAACACGGATTGATGGCACGGGCAGTACAGCTCGTGGCTCGCTTTGCGATAGAGCGCGACGGGGCAGCCCGCGTGGGTGCAGACTTTCGAGTAGGCGACGTTGCCGTCGCGCGTCCAGTCGCTGCGCTCGGCGGGCAGGCGCAGCTTGTCGGTCTCGACGCGCACCAGCAGCACGGCCGATTCAGGCGACGCGAGCTTGCCTTCGGGGAACACCGTCTCCACCGCGCCGACCACCAGATCGTCGGCCTTGAGCGGCGTGCCCTGCGGCGTCACGAGCCGCGCGCCTTTCGACCATGCGGTCCCGGTGCGCCGCGGCCGGCGGCCCAGCGCGACGAGCGGCACGACGGCGAGCAGGCCGAACGACGCGAACGCCAGCCACCACAAGCGCCCGAACACGCCGCGCCGCGACATGATGTCGTCCGGCAGCGGCGGCGGCGCCGACGGGCCGCGCATGTGGCGTGGCTCGGTAAGATCGTCGGGCGCGCGCAGCGCGACGGCGGCGGCGCCCGCCGCGACCGCGATACCCGCGGCGCTGAGCGCGGCGAGCCCGCCGAGCAGCGCTGGGTTCCCGTGCAGCGCCGCGACGACCACGCAGCCGAACGCGGCGAGGATCGCGACGACGAGCGCGGCGTTCTTCATCGAACGAGGTAGATCGTCGCGTACACGGCGAGCCACACGGCGAACACGAAGTGCCAGTAGTATGCGATCGCTTCCACGCCGGCGTGGCGGTCGCGCGTGAACGCGGGCCGGCGCAGGAAGATCGAGAGCGCGCTCAGCAGGATCGCGCCCGCGACGACGTGCGCGAGATGCGTGCCGGTCAGCACGTAGAACAGCGTGCCGTACGCGTTGGTGTCCACGCGGAAGTTCGCGTTCGCCCAGCCGTGCAGCGCGACGTAGATGAACGCGAGCGCGCAGAACAGCGTGAGCACGAGCATCGCGCGCGCCACGCCGCGCCGGCGTTTGGTCGCGGCGGCTTGCGCGACGCCCATCGTGACGCTGCCGATGCCGAGCAGGATCGTGCCGAACGTCGCGCCGCCCGTGTCGAGCAGCGTGCCGGTCGGCGGCCAGGGCATCGTGGAACCGCGCAAGTCGTACCATGCCGCGAGCAGACCCGCGAACAGCATCGACTCCGACGCGAGGAACACGACGACCCCGAACACGAGCGGGTGAGCACGGACCGCAA
Source organism: Candidatus Elarobacter sp. (assembly GCA_035943995.1). Lineage (GTDB taxonomy): Bacteria > Vulcanimicrobiota > Vulcanimicrobiia > Vulcanimicrobiales > Vulcanimicrobiaceae > Vulcanimicrobium. The sequence continues at coordinate 18,167 of DASZBS010000069.1, forward strand.
CGGACCGCATGCGGGACCCCTACCCCGCAAGTGGACGGGCGAAAACCGGGTATGAACGCGAGGTGCACGGCCAGACGTGGCCGGCGGCTGCGACGACGCAGTCGTCGGTGCTCGCATCGGATTGGGTGCTGTTCGCGCTGGCCGGGCTGGCCGTCGCGCTGCTCGTGTGGGGACTCATCCTCTTCGCGATCGTGCGCTGGCGACGGCCGAAGCGCGACGGCGACGACGCGTTCCCGCCGCAGTTCCGCAACAACAACCCGCTCGAGATCGCGTGGACCGTGATTCCGTTGATCCTCGTGATCGGGTTGTTCGTGTACACGTACCGCGCGGAGGCGAACGTCGAGGCGCTGGTGCCCAAGCCGGACGTGACGGTCGCGGTGAACGCGTACCGCTGGGGATGGACGTTCGCGTACGACGGCGGTCCCACGATCAACGGCGCGGCGCAGAAGCCGCCCGAGATGGTGATCCCGCTCGGCGAGACGACGCGCATCGTGCTGACGTCGAGCGACGTCAACCACGCGTTCTGGGTGCCGGACTTCCTGTTCAAGCGCGACGCGATCCCCGGCCGCACGAGCTCGTTCGACCTGCGGCCGAGCAAGCCGGGGACGTTCCTCGGCCACTGCGCGGAGTTCTGCGGGCTCGACCACGCGCTGATGAACTTCAGCGTGCGCGTCGTGCCGCCCGACGAGTACGCGCGCTGGCGGCGCGGAGGCTCGTCGTGAGCGCCGCCGCCGCGCCGGTCGCCGCGGCGCCGCCGCGCAACGACCTGCTGGGCTGGATCACGAGCACCGACCACAAGCGGATCGGCATCCTCTACCTCACGACCAGCCTCGGCTATTTCTTCGTCGCAGGGTTGCTGGCGGTGGTGATCCGCACGCAACTCGCGCACCCCAACGCGACGGTGGTGTCGGCGCACACGTACGCGCAGCTGTTCACGCTGCACGGCACGGCGATGATCTTCCTGTTCGTCGCGCCGTTCGCGCTGGGGCTCGCGAACTTCCTGATCCCGCTGCAGATCGGCGCGCCCGACATGGCGTTCCCGCGCCTCAACGCGCTGTCGTACTGGATGTTCTTGTTCGGCGGGCTCGTGATCTTCGCGGGCGCCGCGACGAACGAAGGCGCTGCCGCGGCGGGCTGGACGTCGTACGTGCCGCTCGCCACGATCAAGATCAGCACCGGGCTGGGTCAGGACCTGTGGATCGTCGGCGTGTTCTTGGTGTCGGTGGCCACGATCCTGACGTCGATCAACTTCATCACGACCGTGTTCATCTACCGCGCGCCCGGGATGACGATGTGGCGCATCCCCATCTTCACCTGGGAGATGATCGCGACGTCGCTGCTGGTGTTCATGGCGTTTCCGGCGCTGGCCGCCGACCTGCTGCTGCTGTTCGTCGACCGGCACCTGGGCGGCCACGCGTTCGATCCCGCGCACGGCGGCAACGCGATCTTGTGGCAGCATCTGTTCTGGTTCTTCGGGCACCCCGAAGTGTACGTGATGATCTTGCCGTACTTCGGCGTGGTCAGCGAGATCATCCCGGTGTTCTCGCGCAAGCCGATCTTCGGCTACACGGGCTTGGTGATCTCCGCGTTCGCGATCGCCGGCTTGTCGATGGGGGTATGGGCGCACCACATGTTCACCACCGGCGCGGTGAACAACCCGTTCTTCAGCTTCGTGTCGTTCTTGATCGCGGTTCCGACGGGCGTGAAGTTCTTCAACTGGATCGCGACGATGTGGCGCGGCTCGATCTCGTTCCAGACGCCGATGCTGTTCTCGATCGGCTTCCTGATGAACTTTCTGCTGGGCGGGATCACGGGCGTGATGGTGGCCTCCCCGCCGATCGACTTCCAGGCGCAAGACTCCTATTTCATCGTCGCGCACATGCACTACGTGCTGGGCGGCGGCAGCCTGTTCGCGATCTTCGCGGCGCTGTTCTTCTGGTGGCCCAAGATGTTCGGCGTCAAGCTGCACGAGGGGCTCGGAAAGTGGTGCTTCTGGCTGTTGTTCGTGGGCTTCAACGTGACGTTCTTCCCGATGCACCTGCTGGGACTCGACGGCATGCCCCGCCGGGTATTCACCTACGCGAACCAGGGCCAGCTCCCCGAGCTGAACATGATCGCGACGCTGGGCTCGTACGTGATGCTTGCGGGCGTGCTGGTGTTCTGCTGGAACGTGGTGGTCTCCACAATCAAGCGCGAGCCCGTCGGTGCAGACCCGTGGCGCGCGAACTCGCTGGAGTGGTGGACGACCTCGCCGCCTCCCGAGCACAACTTCGATACGCTGCCGCCGATCCGCAGCGAACGCCCGGTGTTCGACGCGCACTATCCCGAAGTCGCAGCGAGGACGCCGCGATGATGATCGGGCTGCGGCTGTTCGTCAGCTCCGCGGTGTTCGCCATCGTCATCGCGATCGCGTATTGGCTGGTTGCGCACGAGATCGTCGGCACGTTCCTGCTCGGGTTCATGGCGTTCGCCTTGATCTTCGTCGCGGGCTACATGATCGTCGCGGAACGCGAAGCCGATCTCTACGGCGACCGCGACGACGCGAAGGTCTCGGACGGCGCCGGCGAGCTGGTCGGCACCTTCACCACGCGCTCACCGCTGCCGATCTGGGCCGCGCTGGCGGTGACGTGCATCGGGTTGGGACTCGTCGTATCGCCGACGCTCGCCGGGCTCGGCGCGATCGCAGCGTTGGTGCTCGGGGCGTTCTTTATCGTGCAAAGCCGCTGATTTGCGGCGTTTGACGGCGTGCGTTTATAGTTCGGGCTTTCAAGGAATAGGGCGGACGTGAAGTGCGTTCGGTGCGCCGGAGCCGTGGTTTTGGCGTTGTCCTGCGTCATCGTCGGGCAACGGCCGTCGCTCGCGCAGAGCACGACGACGACGACGGTGCGTGGTACGCCGCCCCCGTCAGCCGACGCGGACGTCGTACTCGATGCCGATGTCCACATTCAGTCCATCCATTATACGGTAGTCCCAAAGAATGCGAAGGTCAAGGTTTCCGGCGTCAATCAGGTCGGCGGGTACACCGTCGTCCGCACGAATCTCCCGGCGCATCCAAAGTCGGGAGTCACGTACCGCAACGTGCGGATCCAACTGCGCGCCGCGTCGCGCTTCGTCGACCCTACGAATGCGGTCGCTTCGCCGTCGCCTACACCCGCGGCGCGCCGTTGATCGCGCGCCTCTGCTCCACGGCGTTGGCTCTCGCGAGCGCGTTCGTACAACCGGCCGCGGCGAGCGCCGACGAACCGGCCGTTGCGACGCGTGACGAACGTATCAACCTCAACATCACGGAACGCCGCATCGATCAAGGACCCTATTCGGCCTCGCTCCAAGTGGGTCTCGACCGGCCGGTGCTCGTCCGCGTCGGCGTCGCACTGACCACCGCGCACATTACCGTCATCGTACGCGGCGTTCGCGGAGTTGGCCAGTTCCATGGAGACTTGTCGCGGCTAAGCCGCGTTATCGCAGCACATTCAGGTCGCGCCGTAAGCGACGAGGAGAAACGATGATCGTGAAGACCGCCTACGGCGTCGCGCTCGCAGCACTTTTCGCAGCGCTGCCGCTCGCCGCTTCCGCGCAGGAGCGCGTTGCGCAAGCGCAGCCGACGGCGACGCCCGCGCCGGCGCGCCCTGCCGGCACGAACTACCCGAACCCAACGCCGCCGCGCACGAGCGCGAACGATCCCGACGTCCTGCTTCAGATTCCAAACCTGTCGGTCGAGTCGATCGACTTGCAAGTCGACAACCTCAAAGCGCACGTCAACTTGGATGCGAAGCTCGCGAATTTGCTGTCGCTCACGGCCGGCGTCGATGTCGGCATCGACAAGGTGAAGCTCACGATCAAGGGCGTCAAGGCGAGCGTTCTGTTGCGCGTTCGCCTCGACAATGTCGCGTACATCATCGACCGCACGCTCACGACGCTCGACCGAAATCCGCAGATCGTCGACCGCCTCTTGTCCACCGTGGACACGACGGTCGGCACCGTTGGCGGCATCGCGAACACCGCACTCGCCTCCGGCGGATTCCTTTCGCAGACCGTCAACACGCTGGGCCAAACGGTGAATCATACGGTGGACACCGCCGGCAACATCGTCGAGAAGGGTCTTGCCGGAGCGGCCGGCGGCGCCGCCGCGAAGATCATCGGCAACGTGCTGCAGCTCCCGGCAGTCGGCCAAACGACGACCGATGCGAGCGGCAATACGGTGAAGACCGTGCAGACGACCGCCGGCGAGCTCATCAAGATCGTCGTCGACAAGGGCGGCAAACTCGTGAGCGCCTCGAAGGGGTAAACTCCTCAGGAGCAGAGTGCCAAGACGAGCTCGCCGATGTCGGCGGGCTCGTCGTTTTATTGAGGGACCACGCCGCCGGGCCTCCGCATGTGATAAGAGCTGTCTACGCTGCGGGCCTCGGGGCAGGACTCCCGGATGCGGGAACCGGAGCCGGCACAATTCTCCGCACTCTCAGGAGGATGACGAGCGGCAAGAGCATCGCCGTGATGAGCGCCATCACGTAAAAGGCATCGGCGAACGACAACGTTTGCGCCTCCCTGACGATCGTGCCGTAGAGCACCGCGGCGCTCGAGTGGTGGAGGAATGTTGCGACCGGTGCCCGCGAAAGCACCGCATCGCTCGCCAACGCCGAGTAATGGACGGCGGCGCGCCGGTCGAGCAACGTGATGAGCGTGGCGGTCGCGATCGAGCCCCCGAGCTGCTGGCAGAGGCTGAGCAGCGATGCGGCCTTCGGCGTGTCCGCGCCTTGGACGCTCCCGAGAACCGTTGCGTTCAGCGGCACGAACAGTTGCGAGAAACCGAGGCCTCCGAGCGCGAGCGGCCAGGCGAACGTCCAGAAGTCGGCCGTTGACGTCGTCACCAAGGCTTGCTGAAAATTCGCGATGCCGACGACGGCGAAGCCGATACCGAGTAGGATGCGGGGGCTTACGTGCCACCGGCTCAGAGCGATCAGCGCGAGCGGCGTGCCCGCGAGAATCGCGATCGCCCGGATCAGTACCGACTCGCCGCTGAGCGTCGCTGTAAATTTTAGAATCGATTGGTTGAACTGCGGCCCGAGGACGATCCCTCCGAAAAGATTGAAACCGAGCGCGAGCGCGAGTAGGCACCCGGCCGCGACCGTCGGGTTCTTGAGGATCCGCAAGTCGACGATCGGGCGCTTCGTGCCGTAGAGCTCCCAGAGCACGAAAGCCGCGATACCGCACACGGCGAGCAGCGTGAACAGCACGATGGTACCGTCGGCGAACCAGTCGTTGCGTTCGCCCTCGCCCAAGACGTATTGCAGCGAGCCGAGGCCCAGCGCGAGCAGCCCGAGCCCAACGCCGTCGACCGGCGCGCGCCGCGTCGGTTCGGGATCGCGAATATAGAGGGCGGCGAGCAGCGCCGCGACGATGCCGGGGACGATGTTGATGTAGAATATCCAGTTCCATGAATATGCATCGGTGAGGATGCCGCCGAGCGTCGGGCCGATGCTCGGCCCGACGACCGCGCCGACGGACACCAGCGCCTGGCTCAAGCCGATCTGCTTGGGCGGAAACGTGTCGCGCAAGATCGCGATGCCGGTGGCGATCAGGCCGCCGCCGCACAACCCTTGGAGCACGCGGAACACGATCAGCTCGTCGAGCGACGTCGAAAGGCCGCACAGTACCGACGTCACCGTGAAGCCGGCGATCGCCGCAACGTAGTAGCGCTTGCGGCCGAAACGCGTCTGCAGCCACGGAGTGAGCGGGATGACGATGACCGCGGCGATGATGTAGCCCGTGACGATCCAAGCGCCTTCGTCGAGATTCGCACCGAGGTTTCCTTGAATCGTCGGAAGCGCGACGTTGACGATCGTCGCGTCGAGCACTTGGAGCAGCGTCGCGAGCATGACGCAGGCCACGACGAGGACCCGGCGAGTCCCGAACTCGACGACGGACTGGCGCGCGATCATCCGAGCTTGATCCAAACCTTCTGGTCCGCGCCGAGCTCGGCGGTGAGCGATCGAACGTCGGGGATCCGCTCCAGCCGGCGAACCGCGTCGATGATTCGCTTCCGCCGCGCAGCGTCCCATGTGACCGCCGCGAGATCGTTGAACTTCGCGATGAGCTCGTCCCATTCGAGTGGGCGGTCCGGTTCGCCGCGCGGGCTCGCCGCGATGCGGCGTTCGTGCACGTCGCCCGCGTCGACCTCGACCTTCGACGCCATCCGCGGTGCCAGCGCCTCGATTTCCGGATCGTTGTTCACCTTGATGCGTTTGATGAGGCGGGCGAGCTGCGGATCGTCGGGGCGCGCGTAGTCGTCCCAGCGCACGCTGCCCCACAGAATCGTCGCGGCGGCGGCGTGATACATGCTGAACTGCTTGTCGACGACGCTGCGCGGCCGGCGCTTCGCCTCCTCCGGATCGCCGACGAGGCGCATCCCCGCCGCCGGCAAACCGATGCGCACTTCGTCGATCGCATCCGGCGTCAGGCGATGCTCGCGCACGATCTCGGCGAGCTGATCGACGGCGCTGTGGATGTACCGGCAGCACGGATACGGTTTGAACGCGGTGCGGTCGATCTCGTGCACGCCGTCCCAGGTGTCCAGGATGTCGGCGGCGTCCGCGCCGTCGGAGTACGCGTGCAGAAACCCGCTGCGGCCTTCAAACGCTTCCGCCGGGCCGCGCAGACCGGCCGCGGCGAAACGTTCCGCGAGCACCGCGTTGTGCGCGGCGAGGCCGACCTGGAGCGGCTTCGTCTGCGCGCCGTCCGCGCTGAACTGCAGCGATCCCGCCGCTTGGCTCAGGTTGATCCCGAACGCGCTCGCGAGCGTCGCCGGCGTCGCGCCGCGCAGGCGTGCGACGGCCGCGGTCGCGCCGAACGTGCCGGCGGTCGCCGTCGGGTGGAAGCCGCGCGCGTAGTGCACGTGCGGGCGGACGGCGATCCCGAGCCGCACGGTCACGTCGTAGCCCGCGACGATCGCGGCAAGCAACGAACGCCCGTTGACCGCCTGCTGTTCGGCGACCGGGAGCGCCGCCGCGATCACCGGCGCACCGGGATGCAGCGACGACAGCTCGTGCGTGTCGTCGAAGTCCAGCGCGTGAAAGCTGCAGCCGTTCAACAACGCCGCGCATTGGGGCGAGAACTGCGGCCCGTAGGCCACGGCGGTCGATTTGCCGCCGGCGTCGAGCTCGCGGACGACACGATGGACGATCTTCGCCGTATCCGATTCGGCTCGCGCACGCGCCGCGATCCCGATCAGATCGAGCACCGCCTGCTTCGCGTGCTCGACCGTCGCGGGCGCCAGCTTTGCAGCATCCAGCGCGAGCGCATACCGCGCGACAGCCTCGGTCGCCGGCATTCAGCCGGCCGCGATCTTGCGATTCATCATACCGTGACGTACCAGGCACACGCGTCCGTTCCTCGCGGCGGCGCCTCGCGCAGCGAACGGCGAACGTCGTGGAGGAAGCGCGCCGAACGGCGGTGACTAGAGCGTCATGCACCGACCCGGCTCGGACGAATGCACGATACCGCGCACGATCTGGTCGCTGTGGCTTCAGGGCTGGGATCACGCGCCCGACATCGTGACGGCGTGCCGCCGGACGTGGGAAGCGCTCAACCCCGCCTGGTCGTTTCAGCCGCTCACGCGCGCATCGCTGTCCGCCGTGCTGGACGAGCGCACGATGCGGTTCGTCACCGAAACGCCGGCCCTACCGCCCGAAGCGCTCAGCGACGTCGTGCGGATCGCGTTGCTCGAGCGCCACGGCGGCGTGTGGGCCGACGGCACCTCGTATTGTTTGAAGCCGCTCGACGCTTGGCTTCCCGGCGCGACGGCGGCGACCGGATTTTTCGCCTTCGCCAAACCCGGGCCCGACCGCATGATCTCGAGCTGGTTCCTCGCGGCAGCGCCCGGCAACGTGCTGGTGAAGCGATGGGCGGAGCGCACGCGCGCGTACTGGACGGGCCGCTCGGCGCGCGACGAATACTTCTGGTTTCACTACCTCTTCGGCGCGGGCTACGACGGCGACGCCGAATGGCGAACCGTCTGGGATGCGACGCCCGAGATTCTCGCGTGCGGAGCGCACCGCTACGAGCCGTATGATGCGAAGCTCTGGGCACCGGTCACGCACGCGGACCGGCAATTCGTGGACGAACCGACGACTCCGGTGCTGAAGTTGTCGCACAAGATATCGCCCGGCACGTATCCGGAGCGTTCCGTGATCCGCTATCTTTGCGATCGCGCGCTCCGCGTGCACGCGTAGCATGCACGCCGGTGCGCGAACCGTCTTGGTCGCGTGGTACGGATCGTTCGAGGCCGGCGGAACGATCGGCGATCTGCTTGCGATGCGCAGCGTCGTCGCGCGGCTGGCCGGCGACGGCCATGCCGTGTCGCATGCCTCGGCCCACGACGTGGAGGTGGCCGGCAGCCGGCGGGTCGACCTGAATTACGCGCGGCCGGACGAATTCGACGGTCTCGTGTTCGTGTGCGGCCCCATCATTCGAGGCCATCCGCAAACGCAAGCGCTGTTCGAACGGTTCGCCGCGAAACCGAAGCTCGGAGTCGCGGTCAGCTTGTTTCCGGCCGGCCACGCGAACTACGCCGACCTCTTCGATCGCGTCCTTCCACGCGAAGGGCGCGCGCCGGCATTCGAAGACGTCGCGATTGCCGCGCCGCCGGATGCCGCGGTAGTCGCGCGCAGCGACCCGCGCTTCACGGTCGGCATCGTCCTGCGCGGTCCGCAGAGCGAGTACGAACCGCAGCGCTGCCTGGCGGAACGGACGTCGGTGATCGTGCGCGAAGCCGCCCGGGAACTCGCAGCACGCCGCTGCGGCCGCGTGGTGGAGATCGAGAACCACCTGCAGCGGTCCGGGATCGCGCCGGCCGCGATCGAGTCCCAGTACGCGGCGTGCGATCTGGTGCTCACGTCGCGCTTCCACGGCGCGATGCTCGCGTTGCGCCACGGCGTGCCGTTCGTCGCGGTCGATCAGATCGAAGGCGGCGCGAAAGTCAGCGCGCTGATCGGCGCGACCGGCTGGCCGCACGTGTACCGCGCCGAAGCGGCGGATGCCGCTGCGATCGTCGCAGCCGCAGAGGACGCGCTTTCCGGCCGGCTCGACGGGCGCATGGCCGACATCACGCGCGACACGATCGGGCGTGCTCGCGCGACGCTGGACGCGGCGGCCGGCCTCGTGCGGAGCCTCGCGATCAGCCCCAGACCTTGCGCGCCGTCGCTACGACGAGTTGCAGCTTCGCCCACTGATCCGCTTCGGTGATGAGGTTGCCTTCGGCCATCGAGGCGAACCCGCACTGCGGGCTCAGCGCGAGGTTCTCCAGCGGGATGTACTTGCTCGCGTCTTCGATGCGGCGTATCAGCGCCGCCTGATCTTCGAGCTGCGGCGTCTTCGTGCTGATGAGCCCGAGCACGACGGTTTTGCCTTTGGGCACCAGCCGCAGCGGCTCGAACGATCCGGAGCGCTCGTCGTCGTACTCGAGCAGGAAGCGGTCGACGTCGAGCTCGTGGAACAGCTTCTCCGCGATCGCGTCGTAGCCGCCGCTCGCGTACCACTGGCTGCGGTTGTTGCCGCGGCACAGGTGGATCGCCAGCGTCACGCCGGGCTTGCGCGCGGCGCGGAAGCACGCGTTGTCGGCCGCGATCGCTTCGTCCAGCAGCGCCTCGGGCTCGCCGAACTCCGCGCGCAGAAACTCGCGCCACTTCGGGTCGAGGTAGTAGCTGTAGCGCGGCGCGTCGATCTGGATGTACGCGACGCCTTCCTCGGCGAGCGCGCGCGTCTCCGCCTTCACGATGTCGACGACGTCCGCCAAGAACGCGGAGTGGTTCGGGTACGCGCGCTCGCTGATGCCTTTTTTGTACGCGATCGCCGGGAACTGCGTCGCGCTCGGCAGCGTCATCTTGATCGGGCCGGGGGCGTGCTGCTCGAGAAACACGGTCTCGTGCTCGGTCAGCCGCCGCATTTGGCGCAGCTTCTCGGTGACGATGCCGCGCACGGCGCTCGGCGCGACGCCCGTCGCGGTGCTCGTGGCGTTCCACGTTCGCGCGATGCCCGCTTCGGAGTCGAACCCTTCGACCGCGTCGGTGAGGTCGGTCATGAAGCCGCCGCGGCGGAACTCGCCGTCGGTGAAGATCTCGAAGCCCAGCTCTTGCTGCTTGGCGAGGATGCGCAGGATCTCGCGGTCCTCGATCGCGCGCAGCGTTTCGGGATCGGCGCCCGCGTGCCGCGCGTCGAGCAGCTCCTTGGGGCGCAGGAAGCTCCCGACGTGGTCGGCGCGATACGTGCTCGAAGTCGCGGTGCTCGCCATGCGGGGCAGTTCTTTGGTCGGCGCGGCGACCCTTGAGCGGAAAGGGCCGCCGGACCGAGCCGAGAAGCGCCCGCCATGTTGCAGAGCTCGAAACCGTCTCGTGCGCAGGTGCTGCGTTCCGGTTTGGCCGCCGCCGGCGCCGCGGCGCTGCCGTCCGTTGCGCGTGGTGCCGGCAAGCCCGTCGTCCGCATCGGATTTCTCGACTCGTTCAGCGGCGTCTTCGCCGACATCGCCGCGCTGCACAAGACCGGCGCGCAGCTCGCGCTCGACGACGTCAACAAGACCAGCCGGGTGCGGTTCGAGTTCGTCTTCGGCGACGACGCGTCCAAACCGGCGGTCGGGACGACGGAGATGCGCCGCCTCGTCGCGGAAGAGAAAGTCGACGTGCTGTTCGGCGGCACGTCGTCGGGGATCGGGCTCGCGATCGCGCCCCTCGTCGACGATCTCGGCATTTTCAACCTGACGCTGGGCCCGTTCGACTCGACGCTCACCGGCGAAAAGGCGACGCGGCTGACGTATCGCTACGGCTGCAACGCGCGCATGGTGATGCGCCCGCTCGCGAACCGTTTGCTGGCGCTGGGCAAGAAGTGGTACTTTCTGCAGTCCGACTACGGCATGGGGCGCGATTCGTACAACCAGCTCTCGGACACGCTCAAGCGCGCCGGCGGCACGGAAGTGGGCCACGACGTGCTGCCGCTGGGCACGAGCGAGTTCTCGCCGTCGCTCACGAAGATCCGCAACAGCGGCGCCGACGTGCTGGTGCTCGCGAACAGCGGCCAGGACGCGGCGAACTCGATCAAGCAATTCGTCGCGTTCGGGATGCAGAAGCAGATGCACCTCGCGGGGATCAACCTCGAGGACTTCTACTACAAGGTCGTGCCGCTCGACGCGATCGCGGGCGCGACGTTCTCGGTGTTATGGACGCCGTACGCGTCTGACTCCTCGCGCAAGCTGGCGTCGCGGATCCACAAGGTGACGAACGCGCCGGTGTCCGCACGCCATTTCTACGGCTACGGCGGCATCATGGCGCTGACCGACCGCATCCTGGCCGCGCGCACGACCGATCCGGAGAAGCTGGCGGCGGCGTTCGACGATCGCGCCTTCGACGGCTACAAGCGCACGAAGTCGGTGTGGCACGGGTGCGATCACCAGCTCGCGCAAGACGTCTATGCGGGCGCGGTCGTCAGCTCCAAGACGTTCGCGCGCACGCAGTTCTTGTTCGACGTGCAATCCGAGGTGGAGGCGGCGGAGTCGGACGGCACGTGCGAGTCGCCTTGGGCGCGTGCCGCCAAATCCGCGATGGCCTCGCAAACGATCGGCCGCCGGGAGAACTACGCACCCAAAGTCGTGTGACTCGCGGGTTGTCGCGGTATCGTCGGGTTTCCCGAGTAGAGGATGCTCTCGATCGCGTCCCGGCCGGCGATGAGCCGCTGTTCGAGTGCCGCGACCTCCGCCGTCGAGATCGCCCATTCGTCGGGACGGTCGGCGATGCAGGCGGCGATGTCGTGCGTGCCGAGCGCCTTCAGCCGCGCGATCGCGGGCGCCAGGTTCGCGCGCGTCAGATGCGGCAGCATGTGGCGCGGAAGCTCGTACGACGTGTGCGGCACGGCGATGTCGGCCGCGGTCCAATGGTGCGTGCCGAAGGCCATCCCCATGTCGATCAGCGTGAAGCGGTTCGACCGGCGCTGTGCGCCCAAGCGATTCGTCACGATCTTGTGGTGAAGGAAGATGTTGCGTTCCGAATCGCCGACGGCGAGCCACGCCAGGAGGACGGCCGCGGCGGGGAGCTCGCTTCCGTTCCGGATACCGGCATAATGCGGCGCGGGTCGAAAGTTTCTTCCCGGCATGCGCATGGTCGCGAAGTGGAATCCCGCGACGGCTCCGTCGGCGCGCTGGTCGGACGGTATCACGTCGTCGCCGACGTGCACCACCATCCCGCGCTGCAGCGGCGCGCCGATAAGCCGCCCCAGGCGCGACGCGATGAGCTCGTTGTAGCAGCCCTTCTCATAAAGATGGACCGAGGGGTGCCATTTGACCAGCCGCGTCACGCCGTCGTCGAAATCGTAGAAACGCGGCCGCGAGCCGCCGTCGACCGGCCGGTCCGGTAGCGCCACGGTCGCATTCGGAACGACATTCCGGTTCATCGGAATGCGCTCAGTGCATCTCTCGCGCAACCCTCGCGCCGCTGCCGCCGACGAGAAAGTCGAAGTCGGCGCCGCGCTCGGCACCGAGGACGTGCTCCGTATAGAGCTTCGCGTAGCCGCGTTCGTATGCCGGCGGCAGCGGGCGCCATGCGGTGCGGCGCCGATCCAGCTCTGCCGCATCGACGAGCAATTCCAGCCGCCGGTTCGGAACGTCGAGCTCGATCTGATCGCCGTTTTGCACGAGCGCGAGCGGGCCGCCTACCGCGGATTCGGGCGACGTGTGCAGCACGACGGTACCGTATGCCGTGCCGCTCATGCGCGCGTCCGAGATGCGCACCATGTCGGTCACGCCTTTCGCGAGGAGCTTCGGCGGCAGCGGCAGGTTGCCGGTCTCCGGCATGCCGGGGTAGCCGCGCGGCCCCGCGCCTTTGAGCACCAGCACGCACGTTTCGTCGACGTCGAGATCCGGATCGTCGATGCGCGCTTTGAAATCTTCGATCGTCTCGAAGACCACCGCGCGGCCGCGGTGCGTCAGCAACGACGCCGTCGCCGCGGACGGTTTGATCACCGCACCGTTCGGCGCAAGATTGCCGCGGAGCACCGCGATCCCCGCGTGCTCCTTGAGCGGCTCGCCGAGCGGCCGGATCACCTCGCGGTTCCAGCACGGCGCGTCCGCCGTCATCTCGCCCATCGTTTTGCCGCTGACGGTCAGCGCGTCGCGATGGACCAGATCGCCGAGCTCGCGCACCACCGCCGGCACGCCGCCCGCGTAGTAGAAGTCCTCCATCAGAAAACGCCCCGACGGCTGCAAGTTCACCAGCAACGGCAGGTCGTGGCCGAGCCGGTCGAAGTCGTCCAGCTCCAGCGGCACGCCGGCGCGGCCGGCGATCGCGAGCAAGTGCACCACCGCGTTCGTCGAGCCGCCGATCGCCGCGTTCACGCGGATCGCGTTCTCGAACGCTTCGCGCGTCAGGATCTTCGACATGCGCAGATCCTCGCGCACCATCTCCACGATGCGCCGCCCGCTCATCTGCGCGAGCGCGTAGCGGCGCGAGTCGACCGCCGGGATCGCCGCGTTGCCGGTCGGTGCGATGCCGAGCGCCTCCGCCACGCTCGCCATCGTCGACGCGGTGCCCATCGTCATGCAGTGGCCGTTGCTGCGCGACTGGCCGGCTTCGGCTTCGAAGAAGTCGTCCCACGTCTTCTTGCCGCCGCGCACCTCTTCGGAGAACTGCCACACCATCGTGCCCGAACCGATGTCCTGGCCGCGGTACTTGCCGTTGAGCATCGGCCCGCCGGTGACCATGATCGCGGGCAGGTCGACGCTCGCCGCGCCCATCAGTTGCGCCGGCGTCGTCTTGTCACAGCCGCTCAGCAGCACCACGCCGTCGATCGGGTTGGCGCGGATCGACTCCTCGACGTCCATGCTCATCAGGTTGCGGAACAGCATCGTCGTCGGGCGCATGTACGTTTCGCCGAGCGAGATCGTCGGAAACTCCAGCGGCCAACCGCCGGCCTCCCACACGCCGCGCTTCACCGACTCCGCGACGCGCCGCAGGTGCACGTTGCACGACGTGAGCTCCGACCACGAGTTGCAGATGCCGATGACGGGCCGTCCGTCGAACACGTCGGGCGCGAAGCCCTCCGCGCGCATCCAGCTCCGGTGGATGAACCCGTCGCGATCCCGCTTACCGAACCATTCCGCGCTGCGCAGCACGCCGTGCTTACGCGGAGATCGGCGTGGCGGCCGGGCTGAGGCGGACGTCGCGCTCGTGGCGGTCGGTCCCGCTCGCCCAGCGCGCGGAATACTCGAGCAGCAGCGAATCGAACACCGCGGTATCGAGCGTACCGCCCGCGGCTCGCTGCAACGCGCCGTACGTGAGCCGCACCGCTTTGCGCTGCGCCTGCGCCATCGCGTGTCCCTCGATCTTGCCGGACCGGTGGTGCCGCAATTGCGGCGAGAGGAACGTTTCCACGGCGCGCCGAGCGTCCGCGTCGACCGTCACGCCGACCCCGATCTCGGCGGAGCAGCGCGCGATCGTGCTCTCCCAGTCCTCGATGAGCGTCTCGTACGACACGAACGCGCGCGGGACCATGCGCGCGTCGTGCTCGCCCAGCAGGTTGTATTTCTGCCACAGCGCGCACGCGCGGTCCAGCGCCATGCCGTCGCGCGCGGCAAGCGATAACGCGACGTCGGCCGGATTGCGGAAGATGTGGATCACCTTGGGCGCGAATCCGGCTTCCGCCGCCGCCGTGAGCCAATACGGCAACAGCGCGGTGATGCGCGGCTCCTTGATCACGACAGGCCCGCCGGGGGCGAATCCGTGCTCCAGAAACTCGTCGATCAAGCACAGAAAGTCGCGGATGAGCGCGACGTAACGCGCAAAGCCGGCGTGATCGCGCGGGGCGGAGCGAAACGTGAGCCCGGGATCGCTCCACGACGACGAACGTGCGTGCAGAAACCGGTCGTTGAGTTCCATCGCGTCGTGCGGCTCCCAGTACCCGGTCGGGTTACCGCTATTCGGCGCCATCAGCGTAGTCGGCAGGGCGGCGCCGCACAGCGACAGCACGCGCGTGAGCGCCGACGTGCCGCTGCGATGCATCCCAACGATGAAAATCAAATCCCGAGCGTTCGCGTGCGACATAAGCTAGCAACTGGTGCCTTCGCGATGAGGCGAATTGTTCCCGTCGCTGTTGATTCTTAGATGAGGCTGAGAACCGGGCCGTCGCGGGCGTTGCTTCTCCGCGACGGCTCTGATGACGATCCGGTTCGGCCGCGTCTCGTCGAACGGTCGCGCGGAGCGCGCGAGCGCTTCCGTCATGAGCGCGCGAACCGGCGCGGCATCGAGGGTTTCCGGGCCGTCGAGCCTGATGTGGCGAACCTGATTGCCTTCGCCGCGCAGCAGTTTGCCGGGATCGAACAGGCCGGCGCCCCAGATGAAGACGAGCGTGACGTGGTCCGGGTACACGGCGATGGAGAAGACCGCGTCGCGCGGACGCTCGTCCGCGCCGAAGCCGACGACCAGCGCATTGTAGTTGTCGTACACCATCTCGACGGCGCCGGGCAGCCGAGCACGCATCTTCGCGAGCACCGCCTCCGTCTGAGCAACGATCTCCGGCGTGTACTTGGCGAGGAATGTCACGAGCTGTCGTTCGGGCGACGGCGTCGCCGTCGTGCTACGACCCATGGACCTTGTCGTTCATGATACGCTCCGGCTATGAACCAACTCGACGTACGAGGCCGCGTCGCCGTGGTGACCGGCGGGGCGTCGGGGATCGGCCTCGCGATCGCCCGCCGTCTTCTTGCATCCGGAGCGCGCCTAAGCCTGTGGGACGCGAGCGCCGACGCGCTTCATGATGTCACCCTGAGCCTGTCGAAGGGTGCGCCACCAGACGTCCCCGCCGATGCGCACACCGCAGTGGTCGACGTGCGCGACTACGCGACCGTCGAGCGCGCGCGCGACGCCACGCTCGAAGCGCTGGGTCGCATCGACATCCTGGTCACCAGCGCCGGCATCACCGGCCCCAACGTGACGACGTGGGAGTACCCCCTCGACGCCTGGCGCGACGTTTTCGCCGTGAACCTCACCGGTACGTTCCACTGCGCGCGGGCGGTCGTCGAGACGATGCGCGCGGCGGACTACGGCCGCATCGTGATGATCGCCTCGGTCGCCGGAAAAGAAGGCAACCCGAACGCGCCCGCCTACAGCGCCTCCAAAGCCGGCGTCATCGCGCTGACGAAGTCGCTGGGCAAAGAGCTCGCGACGACCGGCATCCGCGTCAACTGCGTCACGCCGGCCGCCGTCGAATCGCCGATGTTCGCGCAGATGACCGAATCGCACATCAAGTACATGCTCTCGAAGATTCCGATGAACCGCTTCGGCACCCCCGACGAGATCGCAGCGCTCGTCGCGTGGCTGTGCACCGAGGAGTGCTCGTTCTCGACCGGCGCGGTGTTCGATCTCTCCGGCGGCCGCTCGACGTATTAGTCCGGCGGGTGACACGCCGGGCAGCGTGCGCCCTGCAAGTACGTTCCCGTGTTGGCGTATTGCAAGCCGCATTGGCGGCAGACGAGCGTCGGCAGCGGGCGCTCCGACTCGCCTTCGTCGAGCGCCGCGAGCGCCGCGTCGAGCGCACCGTGCTTGTCGTCGGCGGGCGGCAGTGCCGGTTC
The DNA here is from genome assembly GCA_035943995.1 of Candidatus Elarobacter sp. GTDB lineage: Bacteria > Vulcanimicrobiota > Vulcanimicrobiia > Vulcanimicrobiales > Vulcanimicrobiaceae > Vulcanimicrobium. The sequence goes on from DASZBS010000069.1 coordinate 34,764, forward strand.
GCGCTTGCCGAAGCGCTCGAAGAATTTCCACATGGCGGTATGTCCTATGTCGACGGCGGGCGGTAGAACGCGATCGTGGCTTTCGTGCCGTTCGTCAGGGCGGTGCGGTCGAAGCCCGGGAACAGCGCGTGCAGCGGCTTTTCGTCGAGTTCCGCGGCGAACATGAGCTCCGGCCCTTCGGCGCGGACGTTGGCGCCGGGAACTTCCGCGCGGATCGCGGCGACCACCTCGTCGATGCGCGCGAGCTGGCCCTGCAGGCTGAACACGTGCGCGCCGTCGGGCGTCTCCGTCGCCGCGCGCGCGAAGATCGTCGCGACGTCTTCGACGTAGTCCATCCCCGTCGCGCCGGTGAAGCGGATCGTATACGAACGCCCTTCGGCCGCGGCGCGCATCGCCAGCGTCGGGTCGGCGGTGACGCCGATCTCGCGGCCCGGGCCGTACACGGTGGACGGCCGCAGGCCGACGCTGCGGATGCCCGCGTCGTCCCAGTACGCGCGCGCGCAGCCTTCGTTGCACAGCTTGTACGCGCCGTAGTGCGTGCGCGGCTCGGGATGGATGCCGTCGTCCTGCCCGAACACCGCCGCGCTCGACGCGAACGCGATCCCGCGCACGCCGCTGCGCTTGGCGGCTTCGAACACGTGCAGCGTCCCCATCACGTTGATGCGCGCGCCCAGCAGCGGGTCTTTGCGCGCCGTCGGGATCAGCACCGCCGCGAGGTGCACGACCGCCTCGCAGCCGTCGACCGCCGCATCGACCGCCGCCGCGTCGGTGATGTCGCCGGTGCGGTGCTCCACGCGCGCGCCGCGTTCGCCCGCGATCGCGTCGAACAGCGCGCGCTCGCCGTGCACGTCGAACGTGCGCACGTCGTGCCCGCCGTCGAGCAGCACGCGCGCCGTCCACGCGCCGATGAAGCCGAGCCCGCCCGTGATGAGGACACGCATCAGGCCAGTGCCGCCGCGCCGTGGAACGGCACGAGATCGTCGCCGGCGAGCGCGAGCGCGCCGGTCGCCTCGCCGACCGCGTAGCGCCCGTCGTCGCGCATCGCCGCGAGCGCGGCTTCGGACGCCGCGAACGTCTCGATGTGCAGCGTGTCGCCGATCCGCACGACGCGCGCGTGCGCCGCGTCCTCCACGCCCGCGGCGTTGAGCGCGTGTCGAATGGCATCGCGATCGTTGTCGCACACGACGGGCAGCCGCACGGTCGCAGGATGCGCCGCGGTCAGCGCGTTGAGATACGTCGCGCCCCAATCGATCGCGTCGGCGAGGCGGCGCGTGCAGAAGTCGGCCAACCCGATGCCCGTGGCGTTGCCGCCGGACTCCGGCGTCAATTCGCGCACGTACAGCTGCTTGATCACAGGCTCAGGCACTTTCTGCGTGCGCCCGTTGACGGCGCGGCCGGTGACGTTCGTGTCCATCCCGGTGCCGGAGAAGTTCTTGCCCATGCGGTCGACGATCACGAGGTCCAGCGCCGCGAAGGGCAGCTTCGGCATGAGCTCGCGCGCATGGAGCAGCAAGCGCTCCTCGCCCCCGACGATCGCGTCCGGAGCGAACGCTTCGATCGCGTTCGTTCCGCCGCGGTTGTCTTCGACGATTGCAAGCCCCGCCACGATCGGCAGGCGTTCCAGCAGAAAGCCGGCGACCTCGCGGATAATCGGCTCGTAGCCGAACCGTGCGAACGCGGCATGGTAGCGGGCCGCGCCGATCGCCTTGCCGAGGCCGATCGACATCATCTTGAGCACGCCGCTCTCGATCGTGCCGGTGAAGTCGGTGTGCGGCTTCACGCGCCCGACGACCACGATCGCGTCGGCGCGCGCCGCGCGCGCGTCGCACGCGACGGTGATCCCGTGCGCGGCCGTCGTACCGACTTCGACGACGTCCATCTCGCTCTCGATCGGCGCGCCCACGCTGCGCTCGGAGACGCCGAGGTGCGCCAGCATCGCGCGCTGCCCGTCGCCCGTGCCGCCGCCGTGCGAGCCCATCGCCGCCACCAGGAACGGCGTCGCGCCCGCGTCGCGGACGGCGTCGCACGCACCGCGCAGGATCGCGTCGATGCGCGCCACGCCGCGGCTGCCGGCGGTGATCGCGACCCGCGCGCCGGCACGCAGTCCAGCGCGCGCCATCACGGGAGCGAGCGCTGCGCGTGCCGCGGAGGTGACGTCCGCGATGGCGGGTGTGTCGAGCGTGTCGCGGACGAGCCGGGCGTCGATGCTGGTCATGGAGCCTCCGTGATCGCGATGAGGTCGCGCTGCGTGTGCGCGAGGTGCGTGCGCATCGCGGCGCGCGCGCCGGCCGCATCGCGCCGCACGACGGCGGCCGCGATCGCCTCGTGCTCGGCGA
>DASZBS010000070.1:0-1745 GCA_035943995.1 Candidatus Elarobacter sp.
GAGCAGCGGCGGCGTTTGGCCGTCGCGCGGGCGGTAGAGCGCGTGCAGCGGCGAGTCGTCGACGGCGGGCTCCTCGGCGAGCACGGGACGCAGTTGCGCGTCGATCACGAACATCACGGGCGCGCTGCTGCGCCGCCAGCCGGGCGCGGCGCCGTCGACGATCCAGTGCGTGATCGCCGCGCCGTGCTCGTCGAGAAAGCGCCGCGTCTCGGCGATCTGCGCCGGGCGAAACCCGCGCGTACCGTCGACGTGCAGGCGGATCACGGCGAGCGGGCCGCCGTGGCGGCCGAACACCAGGAACATCGCGCCGCCGCTGCGGCTGCGCACGACCAGCGACGGAAGGGGCTCGTCGCGCAGTTGCAGATCGCGCAACAAGGCGGCCCAGTCGCGATCGGCCTCCGGGCAGTCGCGCTCGGCGGGCGCGCCGTCGACGAACGTGCGCACCACGTAGTGATCGGCGCCGGCGATCGCGGCGAAGACGTCCGCGGCATAGCCCAGCGCCCCCGACGAGCGGTCCTCGCGCACGGTGAACTGCGGCTCGCTCAAAGCGATCGCACTACGGATCATGACTCGCTCCACTCGGTCGTCAGGCTCCTTCCTTGTTCGACTTCGCAGCGAAGGTACCCGAAAACCAGGCGAGCGCCCTATGACAACGAGGAAACTGGCCTAGACTTTACATGACCTATGGCCCGCGTTTTAAACAACTCCGTCTTCGGACCTGGGCGTGCCCAGGGAGGACTTGGGGCCTCGTCCAGAGGCCATTAAACAACTCCGTCTTCGGACCTGAGCGCAGCTCAGGGAGGACTTGGGGCCTCGTCCAGAGGCCACAAGTCTACCAGGCGTCGCGGACGCCGGACCGGCCCGAGCGAAGCCAGTCGGCAAAGTCCGGCGCCGTCATCGGTTGGGCGATCAGATAGCCCTGGAGCTGCTCGACGCCGTTGGCAACGAGCCACTTCGCCTGCTCGCGATCCTCGACGCCGTCGGCGATCGTGCGGATCTGCAGCGTCTGCGCGACACCGATGGCGGCGCGCGCCAAGCGCTTCCACTGGCCGTCCTCGGAGGTGGGGTTGGTGACGCGGCGGTCGACTTTGATGAAATCGAGCGGCAGCGACGCCATCGCGGCGAGCGAGGTGGGCGCGGCGCCGAAACCGTCGAGGCCGACCGGGACGCCGAGCCGGCGCGCGTGGCGCACGAACGAGCCGCCGGCGTCGGTGTCGGCCAGCATGGTGGCTTCGCGCACTTCGAGCGCGAGCCGGTCGGCGGCGTCCTCGATGTCGCGCATCATCGCTTCGAGCTCCGACCACACGACCGAGTTGGCATTCGAGATGTTGACGTGGATGCGCGCGTCGAGCCGGTCGCTCTTCGCGCGCAGCATATCGGCGATCGCGCGGATCACCTTGACGTCCAGCGCGGACGACGCCATCGCGCCGCCGCGGAAATCGAGGAACGTGCGCGGCGTGAGCCAGCCGCGCGACGGGTGCCGCCAGCGCACCAGCGCTTCCGCGCCGACGACGCGCATCGTCGACGTCGAGACGATCGGCTGATAGCACAGCATGAAGTCGCGCTCGAAGTTCGCGTCGCGCAGGCGCTCGCGGAACTCGCGCCGCGCGCGCACTTCCTGGCTCACGCCGTCGCGGTACCAGCGCACGCTGTTGCCGCCGCTCTCTTTCGCGGCGTACAGCGCTTCGTCGGCGTGCTGCAGCAGCTGTTCGGGCGTGGTGCCGTCGTCGGGCGATACCGCGATC
>DASZBS010000071.1:0-2889 GCA_035943995.1 Candidatus Elarobacter sp.
AGCCGCTCGGGGATGATCGCGTCGATCGCGTCGTCGACGGTCACGAGCCCGAGCATCGTGCCGTGTGCATCGGTGACCGGGCACGCGAGAATGTCGTAGCGCGCGATCGTCGCGGCGACGTCTTCGGCCGACGTGTCGGAGCGCACGGTCACGAGGTCGGTGTCCATGATGCTGTGGATGGTCGCGTCCGGCGCGCCGAGCAGCAGCGTGCGCAGCGACAGCACGCCGAGCAGCTGCTGCGACTGGTCGGTGACGTAGAGGTAGTAGATGAACTCCGTCTCCGGCGCGAGCTCGCGGATCTTCGCGATCGTCGCCGTCACCGTGCGGTGCGGATACACCCAGAAATAGTCCGTCGTCATCAGGCCGCCCGCGGTGTCCTCGTCGTACGCGACGAGCTCGCGCAGCTCGTCGGCCGTCTGCGGCTCCATCTCGGCGAGCAGCTCTTGCTGACGGTCTGCGGACAGCTCCCCGAGCAGATCGGCGGCGTCGTCGGAGTCCATCTCCTCGATGATGTCGGCGGCGCGCTCGGTGCCGAGGTCGTCGATCACGGTGCGCTGCCGGTCCGGATCGAGATGTTCGAGCGCATCGGCGGCTTGTTCGTCGGCGAGCGAACCGACGACGCGCGCCGCGTCTTGCGCCGACAGCTCGCTGATGATCCCGGCGAGATCCGACGGGCGCATGCGCGACAAGCGGTGCTGGCTGACGGAAAGCCGGATCTGGTCGGGGTTGAGATCGTGCAGCGGCGCGACGTTGTCCCACGCGATGAGCGAGCGCGGGATGCGCGCGATGAGCCCGGGCGCGATCCGCCCGCCGCCGAGCCGCCGCAGCAACCCGGCCACGCCGACGTCGGCGGCGACGACGCGGATCGCGCCCGCGGTCCGCGCCAGCTCGAGGTCGTTGATGCGCACGACCTTGCGGCCGTCGACGTCGACGATCTGCTTGTCGAAGAGATCCTCGACCAGGTACAGCGTCTGGTCGTCGGGCGGCGCGTCGATCGTCGGCGGCGCGGAGAGCAGTACGGTGCCGTCGTCGGAGATCTCGAGCACCGTCGCGATCGGCGCGAGCTTGCGGCCTTCGCGCGTCTTCACCGCGACGGCGTCCACGCGCGGGAACGTGTCCTCGGGATGCTCGACCACGAAGTCGGCGATGCGCCCGACGCTGTGGCGCGCGCCGTCGCGGTCGACCACCGCGGAGCGGCCGACGAGTTGGGAGACGAAGCCGTCGTGGAACGCCATCTGCTCACCCCCTCTCCGAAAAAAAGACCGGTACGGGTGTCCCCCGTCCGGCCGCTCCGCGTGAAGGTGCGTTCATGCGCCGCAGCGCCGAATCACGTCCTCAACGTCGAGCTTCAGCACCACACGCCATCGACAGGGAAGCGAACCTTCCGTGTCAGCCGCGTTGAGCGCCGCCTTGATTCGGCGGAGCCTGGTCAACCACGTCGGGGTCTCTCGACCTTTCCGGGCAGCGGCGTATCTGCGTGTGGACGCCTCACCTAACGAGGAATCCACTCTCAAGTGTACGCCGAGGCGTCAAGCCGCGCGCCGGTGAACCGTCGGTACCATGTCCTTCCGACTCGCCGCGAGCGTCATCGCCGCGGCGTTGCTGTGTGGCTGCGGCGGGCACACCACGTCGAGCACCGCGACGGCGCCGGCTGCCTCAGCCGCGAGTTCCGCCGTGCCGGCCCCGGCTGCGCCCCGGCCGGTGGGACCGGCCAACGCGCCGGTGCCGCGGATCGGCCAGCCCGGCGCGATCCCGCTCGCCCCAGCGGAGCGCCGCGAGCTCGACGCGACCGTCGCCAAAGCCCCGCCGGCGGAGCGACCGCGCTTGCGCTACGCGCTCGCGACCGGGGATGACGGCAAGCCGCACCTCGTGGTCTACGACGGCGAAGGCCTGGGCGTGACGGGCCGGCATCCCGGCAAGCGGCACGAGTACGTCGTGTTCGGCGTCCTCAACGCGACCAACGGCGAGCACTACGACCCGCAGCAGAACAGCATCGTCGCGGCGATCCCGCCGCCGCCGCAGCGCGACGTCGTGCCGTCGAAACCCTGATCAGGTAACGGGCGTCTGGGCGGTCGCGCCGCGGTCGTCGTAGAGCACGGCGTTCCCCGAGGGCGTCGCGCTCGTGTAGACGGGCACGTTCAGCTCCGGTCCGGTCGACGTGACGCTCGACGATTTCAGGTCGGCGCTGAAGCCGAAGCCCGCGCCGAGGGCCGACGTCGCGGTGATCGGGCGCGCGAGACAGTCGAACGCCCCCAACGGTGCGGACGTGCCCGGCGGGATCGCCAGCGGCGAGGACGACGCCGCGAGCTGGATCTCGTTGATGTCGAACGGCATCAGCAGCACGTCGGCCGGCCAGCTCCAGGTGAAGAACAGCAGCCACCCGCGCGACGGCGTGTCGGTCACCGTCGGCGTGACGCCGATGGCGGGCGCCGAGCTCGCGGTGGCCGAGAAGCTGTTGGTGATCTGCACGTTCCACGCGCGCGTTGCGAACGTCACGATCGGGAGCGCTTTGGTGCCGCTGTAGCTGAGCGAGAAGATGGTCCCGCTCAGGTTCGTCACGGGGACGGCGGGGCGGCCCAGATCGCTCGGGTACGCCGCGGCGTCGCGGCAGAAGTTCAGCGTCGGCGGGCGCGAGCCGACGATCGGCGTGCGCGGCGAGCGGGCCGCCGCGGAGCCGGTCTGGCCGGAGAAGGTCCACACTTTGCAGTCCGTCGCCAGCGCGCCGTTCCCGCACTGCTGGAGCACCGGCAGCTGCAGCTCGCTCCAGCCGCCGTCGTCCTGGTCGTTCGGGCCGTACTGCACGTTCGACGGCGACGAGCTGACCTTGGAAAGCATGTACGTCGCCGCGGACGACGCGGCCGGGAACTGCGATGCGGCCGGCGACGGCGT